>JAEETA010000059.1 GCA_016286555.1 Lachnospiraceae bacterium
CAATATATACACTTTGGGAACCGAATGTCAACCCTCCTTTCCATAAATGTCTGCGTCATTGATAAAAGGAGCCAGGGAAACCGATGGTGCCGGTTCTCTGACTCCTTTTTTGTTTTCGCTATCCCATGCATCAGGGCCCGCCAAGGATAAAGTACTTCTCCGGCACCGCCACCTTGGTGCTTCCCATATAATATCCGGGATTTCCCATGATATAGGTGTCCTGATAGATGAGGATCGTATTGCCCACCGTTTTGCCGGTCTCCGTATCGATGTATTTGCTGCCGTTCCAGTCTGCTCCGGGGGAGAATACCTGAAAGGCCTTGGCGATGTCGCCGTTGTCCGTAAGATTCGCCTCTCCCAGGATCACATTCCGCGCATGCTCTGCCAGTCCGGCCGAGACGGTATAGCTGTAGGAATAGGCCCAGGTTCCGAACCGGCCGGCTCCGCCCTTTTCACAGACCGCATGCTCCACGGTCCGCAGGATCTTTTCGAAATCCCCCGATTCCTCCGTCAGATCCAGATCCAGTGCCCCGGGGTATCCCATCATGGGAGAGGGAAGGTCCGCTTCGATAAAATAGCCCCCCCGACTTAACAGCTCCCGGATCAGCGGCTCCGTATGGGCATCGTTGGTGCAGAAGAACGCCGTCTGCGTCCCGTAGGTCTCCAGCCACCCGGGCACATGCTCCGTGATGTAGGCCTGGGCTCCCGGAACGCCCACCTCCGTGATGGGATCCGGCGCTTCCTCCATGGCAAAGGTCATGCCGAATTCCTGACAGGCTTCCTTCATGATGGCCACTTCTCTGGCGATGGTATCGTAGGACAGATGGCGCTCAAAGGAGATGTGGACAAAGGTATCGCACCCCAGTTCATGCGCGGAGCGTACAATGAGATACCCTCTGGCCACAAAGTCATTGAGCACTACCAGATCCGCCACTTCGCTGATCTCCGGAATGTCCTCGTGCGCCTCCCCGGCGATGCAGATGATATCCGGGCGGATCTGCCGGATCTGCCGGAAGGCCTCCGCGGTTCCGGGCACCGCCTGGTTTACGATGATGGCCTTCATCTTCGGATCCTCTGCCAGGTTTACGATGGTCTGCACCGTAGTGTCATATTCCTCTTCGAAATTGTCCGGATAGATGGCCAGGGTGACCTGTTCCTCGCCATATTTTTCCCGAAAGGCTTCCGCTCCCCGTCTGTCATCCTCGGACTGGGCCATGGACCCGGTCACGATCCCGATGCGGTAGTCCGTACCGTCCGGCTCTGTCACCACACCGCTCTCTGCCCCGGCGGAATCCTCCGCCGCATCCATCCCCGGACCGGTCTGTTCCTCTGTGGCTGCAGGAGTATTACCGGGATCCGGCGTCTGTCCGGCCGGCTGGGATCCGCAGGCAACAAGAGCCAGAGTCATCGCGGCTGCCAGCAGAAGGCTTAAAATCTTCTTTTTCATATGCTCTCTCCTTCTATCCCGTTATCTTCTGTTCTTTTCCACATATCTGGCGGCGCTCTCCATATCCTTCACGAAAACGCCTTTATATCCGCTTCCCAGAAGGGCTTTGAGCTCCCGCAGCTTTTCGGAGGAGGGACTGATGCCGATGACCACCGGTGTCTCTCCTTCCCCTGTACTGCCCGGGGCCTTTGCATCGCGGGAAGTCTCCTTGCTGCTTGAAGCCTCCTCCACAAGGGCGGGATTTAAGAGCCTGCGCAGGACTTCTTCCAGTGCCCGGTACATGACGGGTTTACTCAGATAATCCGCAAAACCCTCCCGCAGGTAGTTCTCCCGGGCTCCCACGATGGCATCCGCCGTCAGGGCCACCACGGGTGTATCGTCCGCCAGATGCTGCTTACGCAGGATTTCCAGGGTCTCCACTCCCGGCATGCCGGGCATCATCTGATCCAGCAGGACCAGATCAAAGCGCTCCTCCTGCATAAGAGCGAGGCATTCCCGGCCGGACTCTGCTGTGGTCACCTGAATCTTCGTCTCCTCCAGAAGCGAGGAAATGACCTCCAGGTTCATCTCGTTGTCATCCACCACCAGCAACCGGGCCTTCGGTGCGGTAAAGGTTGCACTGCAGTTCTCCTGCTGATCCTGCAGATCCGCCAGTCGGACAGCAAAATCTCCGATGGGAGCCGGATCGATCACTCGCTGCTTCATCCGGGCAGTGAAGGTCGTTCCCTCCCCATAGACGCTGGCCACATCGATGCTGCCCTCCATCATCTTGAGCAGCTGCAGGGTGATGTTCAGCCCCAGACCGGTTCCCTCTACTTTTCTGTTCCGGTCCTCCTCCAGCCTCTGGAAAGCACCGAAGAGCTTTGCCCGGTCCTCCTCCCGGATCCCGATGCCCGTGTCGGCTACGATGATCTGCAGCATGCTTGATCCGGATTCAAAGGAAACATCCACGGTGACGCTCCCTTTCTGGGTATACTTGATGGCATTTCCGATGAGGTTCAGCATCACCTGCCGGACCCGGATCTCATCTCCGCACAGAAGCGACGGGATCTCCGGGGATACCTGCAGATAATAATCCAGTCCCTTATCCCGCGCTCTTTCCCGGGTCATGTTCACCACATCGTTTAAGACGGAGGCAAAGCCGTACTCCACGGGAACCAGTTCCATCTTCCCGGACTCGATCTTGGACAGATCCAGGATATCATTGATGATGGACAGGAGGGTCTTGCCGGCGCTTCGAATGTCCATGGCATATTTTCGCACCCGCTGGCTGACCGGCTCCCGCAGGATCATCTCGTCCATGCCGATGATGGCATTCATGGGGGTCCGGATCTCATGGGACATGCGGGCGAGGAAATCGCTCTTGGCCTTGTTGGAGGCGTTGGCCGCATCTTTTTCCAGTTCCAGCATCCGCCGTTCGTAGGAGGTTTTCTGCTCCTCCAGGCGCATCTCCTGCATTTTTCTGGTATAGCGTCTTTCGTTCCGGTAAATGTTGTAGGAGAAGACCGCGATCACCAGGAAGATGAGGGTACTGATAAAGATGTTCAGACTCACCTGTCTCCGGACATCCGCATAGAGCTCCCGGTTGCTGACTACCATCACCACATACCACAGATCCAGCACACGTGTCACATACACCGTGCTCTTCTCCCCATAGCAGGTGCAGGTATAGGTGGAAGGTCCCTTCTCCCGGATGGTCTGCAGAAAAGCTGCTCCTTCCGGAGTATCTTCCATGTTGGTCCCCCGCAGACTTTCCTCCCGGTGTGCGATGAACAGTCCGTTATCATCCACCACGAAGCCGTATCCCTTGCCGCCGATGTTCAGTTCCCGGACCATCTCCTGGATATCGTTCAGGAACACATCCAGGGACAGGACATTCTGCCGGTCCGGCAGCATCCGGCACACGGATATGATGATTTCCCCGGTCTGGGCATCCACATAAGGCGGGACGATCACCACCTCTCCGTCGGCCTCTTTTGCGCTGATGTACCAGTCCCGGGTCCGAGGGTCATAATCTTCCGGCGGTTCCCAGTTCAGCCCGTCCAGATACTTGGTCATGATATATCCGTAGAGGCCGTTGAAGTTGGGATTAAAATGATGAAAAACGTTGTCGGTCTCCTCCACCAGAAATTCATGGATCCGCGCAGGGGTGGAACCGCTGATGAGCATGTGATACACGGAGTCTGCCGTCACATGGAGCACATTCTCCGCCGTTCCGATGTGGTTTTCGATCATGGAGGAGGCTCCCAGCATCCGGTCCTCCATCACCGCTGCCGCGTTGGAGACGGCTGCCCGGTACATCATCCGCGAGGCGTAGATGACCATCACGGCCACAAAGAGAAAAACCAGCAATAGGGGCAAAAGCATGCTGTTTTTCCTGCGGTCGGATCCCTTTTTGGCCTCTTCTGTTTTTCCTGTTTCCAGTTCCTCCATCCGTCAGCTCTCCGATCCCGGCGTTTCCTCACTTCCCGCCGTTACATGCATTACAGCCACCGGGCTGTGCTTTTCCAGATACTTTTCGGCAGCGGCGCTTCCCGTGATACAGACGCATTTATAAATACCGTCCAGCCGCTCTTTTTCAGCCCGCAGCAGCTCCGGATCCGTTCCCCAGATCACCAGGACCGGGAGTTGCTCCTCCGGCTGCCGGATCTGCTGTTTTTCTTTCGGAATATACTCCCGCAGGATCTGCTCGAGCTTGTCATATTTGACCGGCTTGCTCAGATAATCCGTAAAGCCCTTTGCCAGATAGTTTTCCCTGGCGCCGATGATGGCGTCCGCCGTCAGTGCGATGACGGGTGTTCCACCAAGGAGGCCTCTTGCTTTCAGTTCCTTCAGCGTCTCCTCTCCGCTCAGCTCCGGCATCATCTGGTCCAGCAGGATGCAGTCGTATTTTGTCTGCGAAGCCTTCTCGATACAGTCCGCTCCGGAGGTCACCAGATCCGTTTTGACCGCGGTATCCCGCAGGAGTCCTTCCATGACCTCCAGATTCATCTCGTTGTCATCCACCACCAGCACATGTGCTTCCGGCGCATAGAGATACACTTCCTCCATTTCGATGTGGTCCAGATAACTGCGCACCGCTCTGGAAAAATCTCCCAGAGGCTGCGCGCTCACCACCCGCTGGGGGACAGTGACCGTAAAGGTGCTGCCCTTCCCATACTCGCTCTCGACTTCGATCTGCCCCTCCATCATCTGGAGAAGGAGCATGGTGATATGCAGACCCAGCCCGGTTCCCTCAATGCTGCGGTTTCTCCGCTCCTCCAGTCTGGAAAAGCTCTTAAACAGCTTTTCCCGGTCCTCGTCCCGGATCCCGATGCCCGTGTCCGACACCCGAAAGATGAGATTCGCATAGTTTCCCATCATGGCCGGCTCCGAGGTGATCTCGATGGTGACACCGCCTTTTTCCGTATATTTGATGGCATTGTTGATGAGGTTTAAGAGGATCTGCCGGATCCGGATCTCATCACCGAAGAGCCTGGAGGGGATCTTCTCCGACACCTTCAGATCATAGGTCAGATCCTTTTTCTGTGCGCGGTGTCGGGTCATGTTCAGCACATCATTCAGGACCGACGCCAGGTCGTATTCCACCGGGATGATCTCAAAGCTCCCGGACTCGATCTTGGACAGATCCAGAATGTCATTGATGATGGAAAGCAAGGTGTTCCCCGCGCTGCGGATCTCCAGGGCATACTGCCTCACCCTGTTTTCCCGGGTGTCCCGGAGGATCATCTCATCCATCCCCAGGATCCCGTTTAAAGGCGTTCGGATCTCATGGGACATGTTCGCCAGAAAGTCGTCCTTCGCCTGACTTTTGTGCATCAGCTCATTGGCATGCAGGCGGATGGCAATGAGATGCTTGATGGTATGAATGATGGCGCAGATCATGAATCCGAACAGTCCGAAGGCCATGAACAGTCCGGAGAAAACGCCGTTGTGTGCGAATTGATACACCAGGATCTGGATGACGGCTGCGACGGCCAAAAGGGAAAAACCCACGGCCACCACGCGGTAGCTTCCAAGCAGGCCTTTCCGGGCGTCCAGGATGATGGTGGCAAACATCACGACGATGGCGATGAGCGCACACAGGGCATAAATCGGAAAGCTCCGGACCAGAGAGACCTTTCCCGACACGAACAGGGCAATGCAGACCAGAAAATCGGTGATCTCCAGAATACTGACCGCCAGATTGGCCTTCCGGTATCTGCCCTCCTGCAGGGAGTCGATAAAGACAAAAAAGGGCAGCGGCATGATCATCACCATGAGGAACGGGATATCCGACATGACGGAGATATTTCTGGTATAGAGCTGCCGGAAGATGGAATTGGACAGCACCCAGCAGGCCCCGATGATGACACCGATGGACAGGTGCTCCAGCTCCAGATAGGTTTTGTGGATGTATTTGTAGGTGACGGAGGCGATGAGGCAGATGACGCCCAGGAGCAGGATGGACAGTCCCGCAAACAGCTCCAGCCCGTATTGGTGGAACAGCTCTGCCAGGATCCCGATCCGGGTTCCGATGAATACCT
Source organism: Lachnospiraceae bacterium (assembly GCA_016286555.1). GTDB lineage: Bacteria > Bacillota > Clostridia > Lachnospirales > Lachnospiraceae > AC2028. The sequence goes on from JAEETA010000059.1 coordinate 5,974, forward strand.
CATAGACCATGCCGGAATTGTATTCATAACAGACCCGGAGGGTCTTCCCCGCATCCTCCGGATAGACGGAGGCAAAGACATAGCACTCCGCGGACCGGTCCCCAAGCAGGGCGTAGTCCGTGGTCTTATACTGTGCCCGGAGCTCGTCTCCCACATAAACGCACAGATCCATGCCCCGCAGACAGAGCACGCTGTAGTCCCGGTCAAACTCCTCCGGGATCGTGGTTTCCAGAACAATGTCCCCCTCCGTCCGACCGGGCACTGCAAAGGGGACCCGGCTGCCGTCGTCAAGGACCTGCACCCACCGGTCTCCGGGAAGCGTATCACAGATCCGCCCGTTGACAGGCGTATCTGCCGGGAAAACCAGTTCCCCGATGAAGATATATCCGAATACCAGGATCAGTATCACGGTCAATGCGAGTCTGATCTTTTTCAATTTCGCACCAGCTTTCCTTACTCAATGGTTTCCGCGATCTGCCGTACCAGTTCCGCTGCCTCATCATAGAGAAAATCCGCGATCCGGTCCCGGACCTGCCGGAGCATCCCGGCCTGCGTCATCCGGAACGGGTATCCGGAAAGCTTCTCCGCAAGTTTTCCGGCCTGCTCATCATCAAAATCATCCAGCGCCGCCAGCAGGGCATCTGCCACTTCCCGGGCCTGGGATGCGGTCAGTTCATCCGCCGGCTTTACGGTCTCACCGGCTCCCACCGGCTCCAGTGCTCCCACCAGACGTGCGTAATCCTCCAGCGTCTGTTCCGTATTTGCCTCGATATAGGCGATGTCGTTCCCCTTAGCCGCCATCTCCAGCGCTTCAAACGCCTTGCTTAAGGGATCCGCTCCGATCATCCTGGCGTTGCTCTTCAAAGCGTGCACCGTGATCATCAGGCTCTCATAGTCCTTCGCTTCAAAAAACGAGAGCACCTTCCCCCTGTTCTTTTCAAAACTTTTGAAAAACCGCTGGATCGCTGCGATATATTTTTCCGGCCCTCCGGTATAGGTGATCCCCGACTGGGTATCCAGGCCAAGTTCCGAGAGTACCGCCAGATTTTCCTCTACCGTCATATCGGTCTCCTCTTTCTTTCCACTGCGTTACCTTTTTTTCATTTTCTTCAGCTCCTCATTGAGGGCCTTGATCTTTTTGTGCCAGATCAGATACTGAGACAGCCAGATGAACAGATACGCCACCAGCCAGCAGACAGTCATGATCCAGAACAGGGTACTTCCGGGAATCAGCCATCCCTGGACAAATCCCATCACATAGAAGCCCAGAAATGTGGGAACCAGATGCGTGAGGGTACAGCGCAGAATGCTCCAGTGCTCCACATCATAGGAGACGGATCCCCCCATGGCCAGCATGCCATAGATCCCGCCGACGATCAGTTCAAAGGGGGAAATCTCGGACAGGACCGGATGTCCTCCGGAGCTGGCCAGCCATACACCCAGACCGATCAGGATCCCGACCACAAACCCGATCCCGCCCAGGAGGAGTCCTTTTTTTGCCAGTTTATTCATGCGCCTCACCTCCTTTGCTCAGCTGATCCAGTTTGGTATGGATTTCGCGGACATATCTGCGGGCTACCCAGGTTTCCTCCCCGTTGGAAAAAATGATCCGAATGGTGCCCGCCATGCTCAGGTCAAAACTGCTGATCTTTCGGAGATTCACGATCTCAAACCGGCTGATCCGTACAAAGATGCCCGGATCCAGAAGATCCTCGAATTCCCGAAGCGTGATACGGGATTCGTATCTTCCGGAGGTCGCCATGACACACAGCCTCCGGTTCTCGGTATAGATCCGGATGAAATCCTTCGGATGCAGGAGGGCGATCCTTCCTCCGTCATACACCGCGATCTGGGAGACATCTCCGGCTTGCGGCGAGGAAATCTCCTGCGGCTGCAGGATATACTCCACCTTCACGCCTGCATGTGTCCCGCTCTCCGCCCAGCCATCCAGGATACGGCGCACGATCTGCTGTGCATCCTCCTCTCCCAGATCCGGGAGCAGGACAAAGAATCTGCCCGGCCGGCTCTGCAGGATCGCATCACTCTCCCGGAGCGTATCTGCCAGGACCTCCGAAAAGCCCTTCACCGCTTCCGCGAAGCTCTCTTTGGAATCTGCTTCCGCCACCGTCACGGAAAAGAGGAGCTTCATGGCCCGGTTGGCATACCGGCACAAAAACCGGTAGATCCAGGTGATCCCCTCCTGTCCGGGCCACATGGCTGTCCCGGGACGGTTCCGTTCTTTCAGGATCTGGGTCAGGCGTGACATTTCACTCTCCAGATCATCTTCCTTTACCGCCTGGGGATCGGGAGAGTAGATGGCCGCACTGTGCTTGCTCCCCTGCTTGACCTGATAGAGTGCCGCGTCCGCAAACCGGGTAAGCTCGTCATAGGAGCGTCCGCATTCCGGCACACGCGCCATCCCCAGAGAGACCCCTATGGGAATGTCAAACTCCGCTCCCATCAGATCCCTGCAGGCCTGCACCATCCGCATGTTCAGTTCCTTTGCCAGGGCATCTGCCTCTTTTTTCCGAAGGATGCGGCGAAAGAACGCCAGAAACTCATCCCCGCCGGTCCGGCACAGGCAGTCTCCCTCACTGGAAGCCTCCCGCAGGATCCGGGCGAAGGCCTTCAGAACGTTGTCTCCCATCTCGTGTCCGTAGAGATCGTTGACGAGCTTGAAATTGTCCAGATCCAGCATCGTCAGGGTCCCCTCTTCCTCCGCGCAAAGCGTCGGAAGCTTCCCGGTGGCCCCCGCCTTGTTGAGGAGTCCCGTCATTTTGTCTACCGTGGCCTCCTCGGTGAGGTTTTCAATGGTCTTTGCACTCTGGATCGCGTTCTGGATGCGCCGGAGCAGGATCTCCCGGTTAAAGGGCTTGCGGATAAAATCGGACGCCCCGATCGTGAGTCCGTGCTGCTCCGAAATGGTATCGTTTTCCCCGGTGAGAAAGATCACCGGCGCAGGATTGCGTCCCAGCTTTTTTTCCTGCTCCCGTAAAAGCCGGTAGGCCTCAAATCCATCCATCTCCGGCATCAGGATATCCAGAAGGATCATGTCCGGTGCATGCTTTGCCGTCAGTTTCAGAAGATCCGCACCACTGCGAATGGCCCTGACCTTTGTGTACTGGCCCTCCAGCAGGCTTTTGGCATTTGCAAGACTGTCCGCGTCATCGTCTACGATGATGATCAGATTGTCCGTCATCAGAGTTATCTCCCTTTTCTCTTTTGGGTATAATTATACAAAAGTAGGATATCGAAAAAGAGGATCGAGGCGCAAGCAGGATCGGCCAAGCGGTTGTTTCGAGCGTTCGAATGGTCAAAGAAACAAAAAAAAGAGATCCCCCGCCCGTATGGCGGGGGACCTCCCCTTTTTACCTGTCCTGTGATTCTCTCATACCATGTATCGTCAGTCTCTTTTCAGATCCTGCTTGTTCTCGTACATCTCCTTATCTGCCCGCTCGAAGATCTCTGTCACAAAGTTGTCGATCTGGGGGGCATACTCCGCCATTCCGGAAGCCAGGATGGGGCCGGATCCGGTCTCTTTGTTCTCCAGAACCTGATCCCGGAGCTTCTTCATCAGGTTCTCTTTCTCCGCAAAATCGCTGCCCTGGAGGAAGACGACAAACTCATCCCCTCCCACGCGGAAGACAGGGCTGTGGACAAAGATATCGCAGAGCAAGCGGGCAGAGGCCTTGATGTATTCATCTCCCGCCGCGTGGCCCTGGGTGTCGTTGATCATCTTCAGATTGTTGGCATCACAGACCACCAGTCCAAAGGGCAGGTAGTCCATGCCATTGTTTATATTGTTCTGGATCGACTCTGCCAGTTCCATGTAAGCATTCTTGTTCTTGATGCCGGTGAGCTCATCCCTTCTGGCCAGTTCCTTCTCCGACTGAAGGGCTCTCATATGCTGCTTTTCCCGCCTGATCTCTTCATCGATGTTCTCCACACCGACGATAAAGTGGCTTCCGTCGCTGGTCCTGTGGACGGTCATGCGCAGATAATGCGTCATTCCGGACATGGTGATCCGATAATCGATACCGGTTCCTTTTTTGCCTTCCAACGCTGACAGCAGGAAGTCCCTGTTCAGGAACTCCGTCACTTTCTCCTGATCCTGCTTGTGAATGATCTGGGGAATGATGCTATGGGAATCCCCGAAGAACTCCGCGCCGGAACTGCTGACTTCCAACTGCCCGAAGATGTTGTTGACGTCGTAGCTGGCATAGGAGGAATCC
>JAEETA010000022.1 GCA_016286555.1 Lachnospiraceae bacterium
AGGTGCTCCGCTATCCCGCTCTGGGAGAGCGCATCACCGCGGGCACCGCTCCCTACGAACTGAAAGGCTTCCTGGGCATGCGTAATTTCGTGCTCCTGGACGAGCAGGGAGAGTATCTGGTGAAGGCATCCTCCATCTGGAGCCTCATAGGCACCGAAACCTTTCATCCTGTGGGGATCCCGCAGGAGGTGCTGGACGCATACACCTTGGAGCCCAAAGTGGAGATGGAGTACCTCCCTCGCAAGATCCGGGTGCCGGAAGGCGGAGAGGCCTTCCCTGCCATGACGGTGCAGCAGTGTCACCTGGATCACAATCATCACGTCAACAACGGCCAGTACATCACTCTGGCCCTCGGTTACCTGCCGGAGGGATTTCATCCCACGGCCCTGCGTACCGAATACCGGCAGCAGGCCTTTTTGAACGACCGCATGACCCCTGTGCTGTCCGAGATCCCGGAAGGATATATCCTTACCTGGAAAGCGGACGACGGAAAAGCCTACTGTGTCGTGGAGTTCCGCGGAGAAAAAGGGTAAGGCCGCATCGCACCTCCTGCAGACCGCAGGTTATGGAGATCCTATGTTAAGACTTGGAGAAAAACAGAAACTAAAGATTGTGAAGAAGACGGATTTCGGCGTCTATCTGTCCGAAGGCGGCGATGAGGAGCGGGTGCTCCTGCCCGGCGCCCAGGTACCGGAAGGCGCAGGTATCGGCACGGAGCTGGAAGTGTTCCTTTACCGTGATTCCGAAGACCGTCTCATTGCTACCGTCCGCACCCCGCTGCTGGTGATGGGAAGAGTGGCTCGCCTATCCGTGGCCCAGGTCACGAAAGTGGGTGCTTTCCTGGACTGGGGTCTGGAGAAAGACCTCTTCCTGCCCTTTAAACAGCAGACCCGGAAGGTAAATCCCGGAGACAGCGTGCTGGTAAGCCTTTATATCGACAAGAGTGAGCGCCTCTGCGCCACCATGAATGTCTACGAAGACCTGCAGAGCGCGGAGGGGCTGGAAGCCGGTGCTACCGTATCCGGCGAGGTCTATCTCATCAGTGACCGTTTCGGTGCCTTTGTGGCGGTGGATGACCGGATCTCCGCACTCATTCCCAAGAAGGAAATGTACGGGGATGCCCGGAAGGTGCGGGTAGGTGACAGGGTCACTGCCAGAGTCCGCAGAGTCCTGGAGGACGGCCGGCTGGAGCTTTCCCTTCGGGATACCGGAGAGGCTCAGAGATCGGAGGATGCGGAAGCCATCATGGATCTGCTGGATTCCTACGAAGGTGCCCTTCCCTTTAACGACAAGGCATCTCCCGAAACCATCTTACGGGAGACGGGCATGAGCAAGGCCCAGTTCAAGCGCGCCGTAGGCAAGCTCCTGAAGGAAGGCCGCATTGAGATCGGGGAGAAGACCATCCGCAGAAAATAGACCGGTGCGACCTCGCACTGACGCTGCCAAAGCGTCGCAAAGCCTGCGGATTATAGAAAATTTAGATTTGAAAACCCCGCATTTGCTTGCATCTGAAGGGGGTTGGTGTATAATATATGTACCACAGACAGGGATGTCGCCGGTAGATCGGAGGTGCACATGAATTTAGGATTTGCAGATCTTTCCGTATCTTTTAACACACAGGAAACCTTGAACGCTTTCAGCATCAAGATGCTCGACAAGGCGATGGATACCAATGAAGCCATCGGCCAGGGCATCGTTCAGATGATCGACGCAGCCGCTATGGAGCGGAGCGTGAACCCTGCCGTAGGCAGCAATTTTGATATGACCGTATAACATCCCTGTTACTTCGGGGCCGCGGAGCGATCCGCGGCCTCTTATTTTGTAGCACCAACCCGGCAAGCGACTGCCATGCTTGCATGAGCAGGCATTTGCCGGGTGCAAGAACATGGAGCACGGTAGTGCGGAATGTTCGCAGGTGCGAAAATCGAGTAGGGGGATGAAATCCCCCCTACTCGATTGGCATCAACCCGTCAAACGCCCTACGCTTGCACGAGTTCCGCACATCTTTCCCCTTGTTTTGTACAAAATTCACAAAGCCCAGGCAAAAATCCCCCAAAATCCCCAAAAATATACAAAAATACGATTGATTTTTTGTGACATTTTATGTAAAGTGAAATGGGGGAAGGCTACTCATCAGATACGGGGGTATTCTATGATCTCTAATCAGGTATTGCAGAACACCATAGACGGGCTGAAAAACATTGCCAGAGCGGATTTTGCCGTAACGGACCAGGACGGGAGAGAGGTGGCTTCCACCGGTGACCTGTCCGCCGCATACGGTGCCATTGCCGGCTTTGGCAGTTCACCCGCGGACTCTCAGGAGGCCGGGGGCTATCAGTATTTCAAGATCTTTGACGATCAGCAGCTGGAGTATGTCCTGGTGATCGCCGGGGACGGGGAAGATACCTATACCGTGGGCAAAATGGCTGCATTCCAGATCCAGAGCCTGCTCGTTGCCTACAAGGAACGCTTCGACAAGGATAACTTTGTCAAGAACCTCCTTTTGGACAATCTGCTGCTGGTGGATATCTACAGCCGTTCCAAGAAGCTCCACATCCAGAACGAATCCCCCAGGATTGTTTTCGTGGTGGAGGATTCCAATGCCAAGGATACCAACATCCTGGAACTGACGAGAACCTATTTCGGCACCTCCGGCAAGGACTTTGTCACTGCCGTGGATGAGCTCAGTGTGGTGGTGGTGAAGGATCTGAGCGGGACGGATCCCGTCCGGGAGACCCAGCGCACTGCCAAGAGCCTCAGCGAATTCCTCATCAAGGAGAAGGTGACGGACGTGCGCGTGGCGTACGGTACCGTGATCACCGACATCAAGGATGTGAGCCGCTCCTACAAGGAGGCAAAAATGGCCGCCGACGTGGGCAAGATCTTCTTTGACGAGAAGACCATCATCGCCTACAGCGAGCTGGGCATCGGCCGTCTGATCTATCAGCTGCCCCTGCCTCTTTGCAAGATGTTCATCAAGGAAATCTTCGGCACCAAGAATCCCGAGGACTTCGACGAAGAGACCCTGCCCACCATCAACAAGTTTTTTGAGAACAGCCTGAATGTGTCCGAGACCTCCAGGCAGCTCTTCATCCATCGAAACACTCTGGTCTACCGCCTGGACAAGCTCCAGAAGAGCACCGGCCTGGATCTGCGGGTCTTCGAGGATGCCATCACCTTCAAGATCGCATTGATGGTGGTGAAGTACATGAACTATATGGAGTCCAACAACTCCTTCTGACGGAAATGTCACAAATGAGATTATACGATTAGGAGTATTTCCAATGGCCAGCAAACAGACGAAAGCCCTGCGGAGACAGGAGACGATCGCCGAGCGCGGCATCATCGCGCTCAACAAGGTAAGCATGAGTTATCAGGGAGACGGCGCGCCCGCGCTGGATGACATCTCCCTTCGCATTGATCCCGGTGAGTTTGTATTTGTGGTGGGAGACAGCGGCTCCGGTAAGACCACCCTCATCAAGCTTCTGCTCCGGGAACTGGTGCCCACCTCCGGCGATGTGTGCGTCATGGGCTACAATACCAAGAAGCTCCGCCATCGCCAGATCCCGGAATTCCGCCGCAACATCGGCGTGGTGTTCCAGGACTTCCGCCTCCTGAAGGACCGCAATGTCTACGAGAACGTAGCATTTGCACAGCGGATCATCGAGGTGCCCACCCGTGAGATGAAGAAAAACGTCCCCGGCATCCTGTCCATGGTGGGACTGGCCGGCAGATACCGCTACAATGTCACGGACCTGTCCGGCGGTGAGCAGCAGCGCGTGGCTCTGGCCAGAGCGTTGGTGAACAAGCCCGAGATCCTGCTGGCGGACGAGCCCACCGGTAATCTGGATCCCAACAATGCCTGGGAGATCATGGACCTCCTTGAGGAGATCAACGAGCAGGGTACCACCGTTATCGTGGTCACCCACAACCCGGAGATCGTCAATGCCATGAAAAAGCGCGTCATCGCCATGCGAAAAGGCATCATCGTCAGCGATGAGGAGGAGGGAACCTACGTAAATGAAGATTAGGACATTTTTCTACACCCTCTCTCAGGGCATTCGCAATCTGTTCAAAAACGGCTGGTACTCCCTGGCTTCCATCGCCACCATCAGTGCCTGCCTGTTCCTGTTTTGTATTTTCTATTCCGTGGTGGCCAACCTGCGCTATGTACTGAACAACGTGGAGCAGGGCATCTCCGTCCAGTGCTTCTTCAACGAGGACGTGTCGGAGGAGCGGATCCTGGAGATCCGTAAGGAAGTGGAGAACCGGGTGGAAGTATCCCGTGTCATCTACCACACGGACGAGGAGATTTGGGCTTCCTTCGGACCCGAGTACGCAGGCGAGGATTACCTGGAAGTATTCCCCGAGAACCCTCTGGCCGGTGAGCACAATCTGGAGATCTTTCTCAGTGACGTCTCCATGCAGAGCACTCTGGTCACCTGGCTCAGTTCCATGAACGAGGTGCGGAAGGTGAACTATTCCGAGGTCACCGCCTCCACCTTAAGCGGCGTTAATATGATCATCGCCTACATCTCCATCGGCATCATCGTGATCCTGCTGGGCGTCAGTATCTTCCTCATCAACAACACTGTCCGCGTGGGCATTGCTGTCCGTGCGGAGGAGATCAACATCATGAAATATGTGGGTGCCACGGACTTCTTCGCCAGAGCCCCCTTCGTGCTGGAGGGTATGATCATCGGTGCTCTGGGCGCAGCCATTCCCCTGGCTCTCACCTACAATCTCTACGACTACGTACTGGAATACATCAACGGCAGGTTTTCCGTTCTCAGCAGTATTCTGACATTCCTGTCACTTGATCAGGTATTTTCCGTACTGCTTCCCGTCTGCATGATCGTGGGCGTGGGCATCGGATTTATCGGAAGCTTCGTAACGGCACACAAGCATTTGAGAGTATGAGGAACACGCATCACAGGTCAAAAGCAAATAGAGCGATCTTCGGGGCAATCGGCATTCTGCTGCTGATGGCCCTGGTTTTTGTGCCTGTAATGTCCTCCCTTTCTCCCTTTACCATCGTGGCCAGAGCCGACACCTTGGAGGACAAGGAAAAGGAACTGGACAAGGCCGAGGACGAGCGCAAAAAGCTGGAAGATGAACTGAAGGACCTGAAGAAGCGCAAGGAAAAGCTGAAGGATCTGAAGAACGACCTGAACGCCTTCATCACCGAACTGGATGCCACCCTGGCAGCCATGGAGGAAGAGATCGAGAGCCTGGAGACCCAGATCACGGACAAGGAAGCCGAGATTGAAGTGACCCAGGCGGAGCTGGAGGAAGCCAAGGCCCGGGAGGAGCAGCAGTACACCGACATGATGGCACGCATGCGCATCATGTACGAGCAGGGCACCAAGCAGATGATCACCATCCTGCTGGAGTCCACCAGTATCCGGGATTTCCTGAACCGCAGTGACTACATCGAGAAGGTGGTGGCCTATGACAGAGCCCTCTGGTCCGATTATCAGGACACCCGCAAGTATGTGGAGCTCTGCGAGCAGCAGCTGGAAGCGGAGAAGACCCTGCTGGATGAGACGAAGGCAGCCGTCACCGACCAGAAGGCGGAGATGGAAGCCCTCATGGAGGAGAAGAAGGCAGAGCTGGAGGAGTACAACCGCCAGATCATCGCCTCCGAGAATTCCATCGAGGAATATGAGAAAAATATCCGTGAGAGAGACGCGGAGATCGACGCCCTCATCAAGGAGATCGAGGATGAGAAAAAGCGCCGGGAGGACGGCGGTGATACCTATGACGGCGGTACATTTTGTCTGCCGCTGAAGAGCTACACCCGTATTTCCGACGATTTCGGCTGGAGAATGCATCCCACGTTTCATAAGGAGATGTTCCACAACGGTGTGGATTTTGCAGCAGCCACCGGCACTCCCATCTATGCAGCCTATGACGGCACCGTGGTAGCCGCGGGGTATTCCGCATCCATGGGCAATTATGTTATGATCGATCACGGCAGCGGCCTGTACACCATCTACATGCACGCTTCCAAACTGAGCACCTCCACAGGCACCGCAGTCAGCAAGGGCGATACCATTGCGGCCGTGGGATCCACGGGACGCTCCACGGGCCCTCACCTCCACTTTGGAGTGAGGCTCAATGGGGAGTATGTTTCTCCCTGGAATTATCTGAAAAAATGAGGACAGTACAATGGACGACAGAAACCTGATGAACCGGACGCCCCAGCAGCAGCATGTGCCTGCGCAGGAGGAGAAGGAGCGGTTTCACCAAAAAGAATTCTGGATCGGTCTGGTCATCGGCCTGGTCTTTACCCTGATGCTTTCCGGCGTGGTAGTGGTTGTGATGCTGGCTTCCGGGATCTTCAAGGCCCGCACCATTACCGAAACCGTATCCGACGCCGTCACCGCGGGACAGGAGATTGGCCTTACCGGCGGCAAGGGTTCCTCGGACACCGGCCTTCTGGATGACACCACACAGGACAAGCTCAACTACATCTACAACATCTTTGAGACGCACTCCATCTATGATATCGATCAGGAGGATCTCAGACGCGGTATGATCGACGGCATGCTGGCAGGCACCGGCGACAAATACGCCCTCTACTACAGCGAGGAGGAGCTGAACGATACCTTCGAGTCCCTGAACGGTTCCTTCTACGGCATCGGTGCCATCCTCTTCCTGAACGATGACGGCTACGCCACCATCAGCGGCATCTATCCCGACAGTCCTGCGGAGCGGGGCGGCCTCATGAGCGAGGACATCATCACCAAGGTGGACGATGAGGACGTGCTGGGACAGACCCTGGACGAAATCGTCAGCAAGATCCGCGGCCCCGAGGGCACGGAGGTGAAGCTCACCGTCTACCGCAAGGGCATCAATGATTACCTGGACATCAAATGCACCCGCGGCCTGATCAAGGAGATCACCGTGGAGCATGAAATGATGGACGGCGGCATCGGCTACATCCAGATCACCACCTTTGAGGATGTGACTGTGGAGCAGTTTGCGGATGCCTTAAGTGACCTGAAGTCCCAGGACATGAAGGGATTGGTCATCGACCTGCGAAGCAATACCGGCGGACTTCTCAGTGCCGTGGTCTCCATCGCCGACGAAATGCTTCCCGAGGGCCTGGTGGTCTACACCGAGGATGCCAAGGGCAAGCGGGAAGACTTCAGAAGCTACGGAAATGACAAGCTGGAGGTTCCCATCGTGGTGCTGACCAACGGCCTCACCGCCAGCGCCTCCGAGATCCTCACCGGCGCTCTTCAGGATCACGGCATGGCAGTGTCCATGGGAACGAAGACCTACGGAAAGGGCGTGGTGCAGAGCTTTGTGGAGCTGGAGGACGGCTCCGGACTGAAGCTCACCACGGACCAGTACTTTACCCCCAACGGCAGAGCCATCGATGGCCAGGGCATCGAGCCCGATATCGAAGTGGAGTTCGACTCCGATTCCTACTACGCCGACGATTCCTACGACAATCAGAAGGCGGAAGCCGTCAAATACCTGAAAGACAAGGTAAAATAAGGATTTTAACCATGAGACCCGCTTTTACGAGCGGGTCTTTTTTTGTTCAATTTGTCGGAAACTGAATATCAATTATTAGTTTCTATGCACATTGATTTCCGTTTTTCCCGAGACTACAATGAAAGCATAACGAGACGATTCCGTTTCCGTCCCGCGGGAACGGGCATTACCGAACAAAAAGGGGAAAAGCCATGAGAGATGTGATCATTCTGGGGGGAGGCGTCACCGGCTGCAGCATCGCAAGAGAGCTGTCGGCCTACAAACTGGATGTCCTGGTACTGGAGAAAAATTCCGATGTCTGTGAAGGAACCTCCAAGGCCAACAGCGGCATCGTCCATGCAGGTTACGACGCAAAACCCGGATCCTTAAAGGCAAAGTTAAACGTAAAGGGCAACGAGATGATGGGAAAGCTCTCCGAAGAGCTGGATATTCCCTTCAAGCGCAACGGCAGCCTGGTGCTCTGCTTTGAAGAATCCGGCAGATCCACCCTGCAGCGCCTCTACGATCAGGGAATCGCCAACGGCGTGAAGGGACTGGAGATCCTGGAAGGAGAAGCGGTCAGAAAGCTGGAGCCCGCAGTGAGCGACAGCGTGGTGGCAGCACTTCACGCGCCTACCGGCGGTATCGTCTGTCCCTTCCTGCTGACCATCGCTATGGCGGAAAACGCAGCGGTGAACGGTGCGGAATTCCTGCTGAATACGGAAGTAACCGACATTCGTGTCATTCCCGGCGGCTATGAAGTGGATACTGACAAAGGCCCCATGCAGGCGAAAGTCGTCATCAACGCAGCCGGCGTCCATTCCGATTTCTTCCACAATCGCGTCGTGGGGAAGGAGGAACTTCACATCATCGCCCGTCGAGGCGAGTACTGCCTCATGGATAAGACCGTGGGAGACCTGGTGAGTCACACCCTCTTCCAGCTTCCCACCGCTCTGGGCAAGGGCGTTCTGGTGACGCCCACCGTCCACGGCAATCTCCTGACGGGCCCCACAGCAACGGACATTCCCGACGGAGAGGATACCGCAACCACGGCGGAGGGCATCGCGGAGCTGACGGCCAAGGCTGCCTTAAGCGTTCGTTCCCTTCCTTCCAGATCCGTCATCACTTCCTTCTCCGGCATCCGTGCCCATGAGGAGAAGGATGATTTTGTCATCGGTTCTCCCGATGGATTCCCCGGCTACTTCGATGCGGCCGGTATCGAATCTCCCGGCCTGACCTGCGCTCCTGCCATCGGCGAATATGTGGCGGAGCAGGTGGCAGACTATCTGAAAGCGGAGAAAAAGAGCGACTTTATCGCCACCCGCAAGGGCATTCCCAACATGGCCCTGGCGACTCCCGAGGAGCGCTCCGCTCTTATTGAAAAAGATCCCCGCTACGCCAATGTGATCTGCCGCTGCGAACTGGTGACCGAGGGTGAGATCGTGGAAGCCATCCACAGACCTGTGGGTGCCACTACCCTGGACGGCGTCAAGCGTCGCACCAGAGCGGGTATGGGCAGATGCCAGTCCGGCTTCTGTTCCCCCAAGGTGGTGGAGATCCTGGCCAGGGAGCTGAATGTGGATCCCGCGCAGATCAGAAAGAACAATCCCGGATCGGAATTCCTGACGGGCTATATCAAAGAGGACATTTAAGGAAAGTGCTTGCACAGAAAGGATAAAGCCATGACGAAAGATTTGGTGATCATCGGCGGCGGTCCTGCGGGACTGGCGGCTGCAGTGGCAGCGAAGAAGGCCGGGATAGACGATCTGCTGATCCTGGAGCGGGACAACCGCCTGGGAGGTATTTTGAACCAGTGCATTCACAACGGATTCGGACTCCATACCTTCAAGGAGGAACTCACCGGCCCCGAGTATGCGGATCGGTTCATCCGGGAAGCGTCAGAACTGGAGATCCCCTACGAGCTCAGCACCATGGTGGTGGATCTGGGCAGGGACGGAAATGACAAGGTTGTCACTGCCATGAGCAGGGAACGGGGTATTTTTCAGATCAAGGCAAAATCCGTGATCCTGGCCATGGGCTGCAGAGAGCGTCCCAGAGGAGCCCTGAACATTCCCGGCATGCGTCCCGCCGGCATTTATACTGCGGGCACGGCGCAGCGCTATGTAAATATCGAGGGCAGAATGCCCGGTCGCAGCGTGGTGATCCTGGGCTCCGGCGACATCGGCCTCATCATGGCCCGCCGCATGACCCTGGAGGGAGCAAAGGTGCAGTGTGTGGCCGAGCTCCAGCCCTATTCCGGCGGACTGAAGCGCAACATCGCCCAGTGCCTGAATGATTTTGATATTCCTCTCCTCCTGAGTCACACCGTAGTGGACATCAAGGGCAAGGAGCGGGTGGAATCCGTTACCATCGCGCAGGTGGATGAGAACTTAAAGCCCATTCCCGGCACCGAAACCGAGTACGAGTGCGATACGCTGCTCCTTTCCTGCGGACTCCTGCCGGAGAACGAGCTTTCCGGTAAGCTGGGAGTCCTCCTAAGCAGGGTCACCGGCGGCCCTCTGGTCAACGAGAGCTTCGAGACCGAGGTGCCCGGCGTCTTCGCCTGCGGCAATGTACTTCACGTCCATGACCTGGTGGACTATGTATCCGAGGAGGCGGCCGCTGCCGGCAGAAAGGCTGCGGAATATGTGACGAGCGTGTCGGAAACTGCGAGCACCGATGCCGAAGAGCCTCTGCGCCTCACCGGCACAAAAGGCGTCCGATACACCGTTCCCGCCACCATCCGCCTGTCCCACATGGAGGACACCCAGGTGATCCGCTTCCGGGTAGGCAGCAATTATCGCAATGCCACCATCCGGGTTACCGCAGGAGAGAAGGTTCTGATGGAGCGGAAAAAGAATGTGCTGGCTCCCGGGGAGATGGAGCAGCTGATCCTGAAGAAAGCAGATCTTGAGACCCTTCCCGCAGGCAGCGAGATCGTTTTTGAGATCGCCTAAGAGATGGGTATAGGAGCTTTTCCACGAGTCCCGGTTTTTGACGGACGCATTTCCAAGGAGAGAAGTATGGCTAAGGTTGAAACGAAAGAATTTGTATGCATCCGCTGCCCTCTGGGCTGCAATGTCACCGCTACTCTGACGGACGGAGAGATCACGGAGATCACCGGCAACACCTGTCCCCGGGGCGCGGACTATGTCACGAAGGAACTGACGGATCCCAGACGCATCGTCACCAGTCTGGTCCGGGTGGAGGGCGGTGCCCTTCCCGTGGTCAGTGTAAAGACGGCTTCCGACATTCCCAAGGGGGAGATGTTTGATTGTGCCCGTGCCCTAAAGGAGACGGTGGTGAAAGCTCCCGTCCGCATCGGGGACGTGGTTCTTGCGGATGTATGCGGCACCGGCATCGATGTGGTGGCCACCGCCAACGTGGAAGCGGTGTAACGCGGCGCGGTTTACGCGAAAATGATTTGGGAGTTGTATGAAAGAACGCAAGCATAAAGGAGAAGACAGGGTATGCCCGAATATGTAATGGCTCTGGACCAGGGAACCACCAGTTCCAGATGCATTTTGTTTGACAAGCAGGGAAATATCTGCGCCATGGAGCAAAAAGAGTTTTCCCAGATCTATCCCCAGCCCGGCTGGGTGGAGCACAATCCCATGGAAATCTGGTCCTCCCAGCTCTCTGTAGCCATGGAGGCCATGGCCATCAGCGGCGCGAAGCCCGAGGACATCGCCGCCATCGGCATCACCAACCAGCGTGAGACCACCATCCTCTGGGAGAAAAAGACGGGCAAGCCCATCTACAATGCCATCGTATGGCAGTGCAGGCGCACCGCAGAGGTCATCGACGAGCTGGTGGCAAAGGGCCTGGAGAAAAAGTTCCGGGACAAGACCGGCCTCATCCCCGACGCCTACTTCAGCGCAACGAAGATCGCATGGATCCTGGATCATGTGGAGGGCGCCAGAGAGCGGGCAAAGAAGGGCGAGATCCTCTTCGGCACCGTGGACACCTGGCTCATCTGGAACCTGACCAAGGGCGTGATCCACGCCACCGACTATACCAACGCTTCCCGCACCATGCTTTTTGACATTCACAAAAAGTGCTGGGACGACGAGATCCTGGAGTATTTTGATATTCCGAAATGTATGCTGCCGAAGGTTTATCCTTCCAGCCATCTCTTCGGCTACACCCACAGCTCCGTCCTGGGTGGAGAGATCCCCATCGCAGGCGCGGCGGGCGATCAGCAGGCCGCACTCTTCGGCCAGTGCTGCTTTAAGGAAGGCCAGGTGAAAAATACCTACGGCACCGGCTGCTTCCTTCTGATGAACACGGGACACCGTGCCATCGATTCCGGCAGCGGCCTCCTTACCACCATCGCAGCCAGCGAGACGGAGGAAGTGGAATACGCTCTGGAGGGTTCCGTCTTCGTGGCGGGCGCAGCCATTCAGTGGCTGAGAGATGAGATGCGCATGATCCGCAGCGCTGCCCAGTCTCAGGAATACGCCGAAGGCGTGGAGGATACCGCGGACGTTTACATCGTCCCTGCCTTTGCCGGCATGGGAGCACCTTACTGGCAGCAGCACGCAAGAGGCACTGTGGTGGGCATCACCAGAGGCTGCAGCAAGGAGCATTTTATCCGGGCTACCCTGGAATCCATCGCTTACCAGACTCTGGATGTGGTCCGGGCCATGGAGAAGGATGCGGGGGTACCCTTAAAGGAACTGAAGGTGGACGGCGGCGCCAGCGCCAACGACTTCCTGATGCAGTTCCAGTCCGACATTACCGGTACCATCGTGCAGCGCCCGAAATGCATCGAGACCACCGCTCTGGGTGCCGCATATCTGGCTGGCCTCCAGGTGGGTTACTGGAAGAGTAAGGAAGAAATCTGCGAGAACTGGCAGCTGGGGAAAGAATTTGCTCCGAAGATGAGCGAAGAGACCAGAGCTGCGAAATTGAAAGGCTGGAAGCGGGCAGTCCGTTGCGCTATGGCCTTTGCCATCGAGGATGAATGAACGCAAAAAAGGAACTGTCGCGATCTGCGACAGTTCCTTTGCTTTTGTCAGATATCCTTATGACACCTCTTCCGCGGATTCTTTGTAGAAGGAAAGGGCGGAGCCTTCCGTCTTTTTGCTGAGGAAGACACCGGCGTCGGCCTTCCGGTAGATGTCCTCGAAGGTGCGGTCGTTTTCCGGATCCCGGATCGCTGCGCCTACGCTGATGCTGACGCTCACATCCTCCAGCCCGGGGATCCGCAGGTTGGCGAGCTTATCAAAGATGCGCGCCACCACCGCCCTGCCGGCTGCTTCGTTATGGATGCCCTTGGCATAGGCCGCAAACTCATCGCCGCCCAGACGGAAGACGATGTCGTCCTCGCGGAACTCGGAGCTGATGATATTTGCCACGGCAATGATGACCTTGTCACCGATGTCATGTCCGTAAGTGTCGTTGAAATGCTTGAACTTATCGATGTCGATGATGCACATCATGCCGTTCTGGGTGGCGTTCAGGAGCTTGATCACCTTGCTCTCGCCGCTGCCACGGTTCAGGATGCCGGTCATCAGGTCCATCTCGGCCTTGGCCACCAGCTCCTCGCGCTCCTTTGCGGAAGCCACGATGTCGTCCGCGTTTTTGAAGCCTGCCAGGACCCCTTCGTCCGGAGATCCCAGCTTGATGGGCAGATAGGTGAAGAGATAATAATGGATCTCGCCCTTGTCATGGACACGGTAGCTGCCTTCATAGGTGTCGTCTTCATGCATTTTCTGCCGCACCGTTTCCAGACTCATAGCATTCATCATGTCCGGGATATCCTCCACATAGACACGATCCTTGACATATTGCTTATAGAGTACGTCGTAGGGGTACTTCTTTTCTCCGGCGCCCTCCATACCCTGGGTGACGTAGCCGTCCAGCTTCAGGATGACCACTTCTCCCGTGAGGAGATCCACCCGGAAGATATTGTAGTAGTCCCGAGCCAGAGCCGCCATGATGTTCAACTGATCCTGCAGCGCATGCTTCTCGGCGATGAGAGACTTTGTCAGGACATCCACATCTTTGAATGCCATGACAAAATATTCCGCCTCTTCCGGTTTCCCCGCCAGTGCGAAACAGATCTGATAATAGGAGGAGACGCCGTCGTCTCCCTTGCGCACATAGTCGAAGGAGTGAAGATTGCCGTCTTTGATGATTTCGGTGATGTTTTCGAAGGACAGGTCCGCCTCCTGCTTCGCCGTGTGTCCCACCACATTGTTTTCCAGGTAGGACTGGATGAAACAGTCGTAGTTCCTGCACTTTAGCCCCTGCTCCACGGCAGCGACGTTGTTTTCGCCGATGTTGCGGAACAGCTCCATGCTGCGGTCCTTCAGCTTCACCAGCCAGGCGGTATGATACTCTTTGCTCATAGCCACGGAGATATCGGCCAGAGCCTTGAGACGCACGTTATAGGAATCGAGGAGTTCTTCGCTGATCCCAGGGAAGTCCACGCTCTTCAGCATAAAATCTCTCGCCTTGTTTGTCTGCATACAGGAAATGCCTCCACTCGTTTCCGGAAAATAAGGGATAGGTCTGATTATTATAGCATACATATGCGGAAAGTTTCTATGGATTTGCGCAAAAAGCCGTGATTTTACCGAATTTTTAGAAAACAGGAAAAACCGGCGGAATTGAAAAACAGCGGGAAAACGGGTAAAATGAGGAAGCAATGCGAGAACGCATGGAAAGGACAGTATTATGGACGAGAAAAAAATCTTATCGATCTGCGATCATACCCTGCTGCTGCAGGGCGCTACCTGGGAGGAGATCAAGGTCATCTGCGATGATGCCATCAAGTATCAGACCGCATCCATCTGCATCCCCCCCTGCTATATCAGCCGCGCCAGAGCGTATATGGGCGATCGTATGAAGATCTGCACCGTTATCGGCTTCCCCAACGGCAACATGACCACCGAGAGCAAGGTATTTGAGACCGAGGATGCACTGAAAAAGGGCGCCGATGAGATCGACATGGTCATCAACATCGGTATGCTGAAGGCCGGCGAGTACGATTACGTACTGGACGAGATCAAGGCCATCCGCAAGGCCTGCGAAGGCCACATCCTGAAGGTCATCATCGAGACCTGCCTCCTCACTGAAGAAGAGAAGATCAAGATGTGCGAGATCGTTACCGCTTCCGGTGCTGATTTCATCAAGACTTCCACCGGATTCTCCACTGCGGGCGCTACCTTTGCCGATGTGGAGCTTTTTGCAAAGCATGTGGGCCCCAATGTCCGCATCAAGGCAGCCGGCGGCATCTCCTCCCTGGAGGATGCGGAGCGCTTCATGGAGCTGGGAGCTTCCAGACTGGGCACCAGCCGCATCGTGAAGATCGTCAAGCAGGAGCAGGCAACCGGGTATTGATAAAACAGCGAAAAAATACGCGACAGCTGATAACAAAAGAGCGAAGGGTTTGTCCCTCCGCTCTTTTTGATGTTCCGATATTTTCAAATCTTATTCTGTGGAATGCTCCAGCAGTCTCAACAGATAAGGAATCCGGCTCTCAAAGTTCACCCCGTAATTCACGTGGTCCGGGTCCTCGTAGGTGGCCTGAATGCAGGCGGAAGTGTACTCCGATGCGATCTGCAGCGCCTCCTCGCAGGGATGGTCGGAAAGCAGTGCCGCAGTGAAAGTGCCTGCAAAAAGATCTCCCGTGCCGTGGGAGACGAAGGGCACCGGTGCCGTTCCGAACCGAAGATACCGATCCTCTTCCGCATCGTATCCCAGGAAGCCGATGGAGCCGTCATCCAGGTGTGCTCCCGTGATGACACATAAAGGGGCCCCCAGTTCCTTCAATCCCTGCAACAGCTCTTTTAACTGTGCTTCCGAAGCGTTTTCCCCGGGATAGGGAAGCCCCGTCAGAAGGGCTGCTTCCGATACATTGGGCAGGATCACATCCGCCGCGGCGATCAGTTCCTTCATCTCGTCCACAAAGGCTTCGTCAAAGCCCCGGTAGAGCTTTCCCTGGTCTGCCATGACGGGATCCACGATGACTTTGGTATCTCCCGTGCCAAAAGAATGAATGAAATCCCTTACCAGATCCACCTGCCGGATGCTTCCCAGATATCCCGTCAGGATCCCGGCAAAGGCAAAGCCTTCCCGCTCAAAATGCTGTCTGATGGGAGCCAGATCGTCCGTCAGATCCCGGATGTGGACGCCGGAGAACTGGGTGTGGGTGGAGAGCACCGCCGTGGGCACCGCCGCCACTTCCAGCCCCGCCGCTGCCAGCACGGGGATCACCTCTGTCAGGGAACATTTTCCGATGCAGGACAGATCCTGGATCGTTAAAACACGTTTTACCATAATTCCTCCACACCATTGCCTTTTTCGGCGCTATTCAGTATAATCCAAAACTGAACCTATTACCAGTACCAGTTTTTTGCGGATCTGATAGAGCCAGATGGAAGCGCGGTATGGAAGGAGGGCCCAAAATTGCCTACTTACCAGCTTGACAGACGGGGGAAAAAGCCCCTCTATGAATATCTCTACGAGTGCTTGAAAAACGACATCCGGAGCGGCGTCCTTCCCGGCAACCAGCGACTTCCCTCCAAGCGGGAAATGGCCAGGGACCACGGCGTTGCCGTAGTCACGGTGGAAAATGCCTACGCCCAGCTCCTGGCGGAAGGCTACCTCTATACCAGACCCAGAAGCGGATTTTACGTAACGGAAGGCCTGGAGCGGGAGGGGGCAGCTGCGCCCGACCGCGCGAATGCCGGCACCTTCGGCGATGCCGCGGCCTCCGGACAGAGCTTGGCCGCCGCACAGGGATCCGATGAGAAGCAGTCTTCGGGCGCACCTTCCGAACCTGCAAAGAAAAAAGAATATTTCGTGGACTTTACCTCCGGTCGCATCCACAGCGATGCTTTCCCCTACTCCGCCTGGGCCCGTCTCATGCGCAGAGTCCTGACGGACCGGGAGGAAGATTTCCTGGTGGCGCCTCCCAGAGAGGGGGTCTATCCTCTGCGGAAGGCCATTGCCGATTATCTCCGGGATGCCAGACACCTGACGGTCTCTCCCGACCGGATCATCGTGGGCCCCGGCACTGAATACCTGCACAGCATCCTGCTGCGGCTCCTGGGAACCACCGATCCCGTGGCGGTAGAGGACCCCGGATACAGCAAGATCGGCCTTCTCTACGGGAGCACCGGCCGCCCCACCATCCATGTAAAGGTGGACCGGGAGGGAATCTGCGTGGAGCCTCTGAAGAAAAACGGCGTCAAGCTGGTACACACCTCTCCTTCCCACCATTTCCCCACGGGCTGCGTCATGAGCGCGGAGCGCAGAAAGCAACTGCTAAAATGGGCGGTTTCGGAGAATGCCTACATCGTTGAGGACGACTACGACAGCGAGTTTCGTTTTTCCGGCAGACCCATTCCTACTCTGGCGGAAAGTAACGACACCAATGTCATTTACATGAACACCTTTACCAGAACCCTGGCTCCCTCCATTCGCATCGCCTACATGGTGCTTCCGGAAGCGCTGATGGAGCAGTACCGGACCATCCTCAGCTTCTATTCCGGGGCTGTTTCCTCTCCGGAGCAGTACACCCTGGCTGCCTTTCTCTCGGAAGGGTACTACCAGCGGCACATTTCCCGCATGCGGACCTTTTACCGCACCAGACGGGAGCAGGTGCTGGAAGCCTTCTCCGCTTCTCCCCTTTCAAAGTATGCGGAACTCTCGGGAGACAGCGCGGGACTGCACTTCCTTCTTCTCATTAAGCGGAAGCTAAATGATAAAAAGTTTATAAAAGATTTAGACAATGTGGGAATCAAAATCAATCCCCTTGCATTATACTGTTACAATGATGCAAAACCGTACGCTCATGCCTTTCTGCTGGGTTACGGCGCCCTGGAACCCGAAAGACTTCCGGAGGCCCTTGGCAGAATGGCCGATATGATCTGCAAGCAGGCGTGATACGCCGCGGAGAAAGGAACTATGGCAAAGTTTAGTGTAAAAAAGCCCTTCACCGTCCTCGTGATGGTGATCGTCATGCTGGTCCTGGGCATCGTGAGCCTTACCAAGATGCAGATGGACCTGCTCCCCGAGATCAGCCTACCCTACCTGATCGTGGTCACCACCTATCCCGGTGCCAGCCCAGAGCGCGTGGAGACCGTGATCTCAGAGCCCCTGGAGAGCAGCCTCGGCACCATCACCGGCGTGAAAAATCTCTACAGCTTCTCCTATGAGAATTACAGTCTGGTGGAGCTGGAGTTCGCCGATGGTGTGGACCTGGATTCCGTCATGGTGGATGTCTACACCGGCATCGACGTGGTAAAAACGGATTTCCCCGAGGAATGCGGTGCTCCTCAGATCTTTGAGATCAGCACCGACATGATCGCCACCCAGTACCTGGCAGTGGGCTATGAAGGCATGGAGATGGAGGAGCTGTCCAAATTCGTGGACGATACCGTCATCCCCAGACTGGAGCGTCTGGAAGGCGTGGCCAACATCACTCCATCCGGTATGATCAATAAAACGGTGGAGATACGCCTCAATCAGGAGAAAGTGGACGACCTGAACGACCGGATCCTTGCGGTGGCCAACGATGCTTTCGCGGAAGCGGAGGAGCAGCTGGAGGAAGCCAAGGAGACTCTGGAGGAAAACGAGCAGAAGATCGCCGACGGCGAAAAGGAACTCCGGGACGGTCAGAAGGAGATCAACGACGGCCGCATCGACCTGGCGGAAGGCCAGGCGGATCTGGACAAAGCCAGAGAAGATCTGGACAACGGCCGCAAAGAGCTGGAAGACAGCAAGAAAACCACCCTGGATCAGCTGGCCGCAGCCAGTGAAGCCCTGGATCAGCTCAGCGCATTCCAGACCCAGCTCCTGAGTCAGCAGGCCCAGCAGAAGGTCTTTACCGAAGCCATAGCAACCATCGATGAAAACCTGGCCCAGGCAAGAGAAGGCCTGGAAGGATTAAATACCCTCATCGGCTCCCTGGATCAGATTCTGGGAATGCTGTCCCTTTCCCAGGAGGAAAGTCTTTCTCCCATGGAGATGGGGATCCTGGCGCAGCTGGCTGACGGTCTCACCGCTGCAGGCTATGATGCGGAAATGTTAAAGTCCATCACGGACCGTGCCACCGCCATCGCAGCCCTCACCGGCTACCGATCCACCTTCAGTCAGGCGGCGGAATCCCTGACGGCGGCCATCGCTACTCTGGAAAGCACCAAAGCCTCCTATGAATCCGAACTCGCTGCTCTGGAAGTGGAGATTCAGGTGACCCAGGGGATCATCAAGGGCTACGAGGATCAGCTCGCTGCCCTGGGTGTGGACTATACCGACATTGAAAAAGCAAAGCTGGAAGCAGCCATCGCCTTCGGCAGCGCGGAAGCGCAGCTGGCAGCAGGGGAGGCACAGATCACCTCCGCCCAGACCCAGCTGGATACGGCAAAAACGCAGCTGGACAGTGCCCAGGACCAGATCGATTCCGGCTGGGATTCTCTGAAGGACGGAAAAAAGCAGCTGGACGACGGTTGGGAGACCTATTACGATTCCCTTACCACCTATGAGATCCAGCGACTGGAAGCCCTGCGGAATGCCAATTCCGATCAGCTGGTGAGCCTTCAGACGCTGGCAGGCATCATCTATGCTCAGAACTTCTCCATGCCGGCAGGGTACCTGGATGACGAGAACGACGGTTCCTGGATGCTGAAGATCGGAGAGAACTTCACCTCCGCCGAGGAGCTGGAAGGACTGCTCCTTGCGGATATCGACGATGTGGGCCCCGTGTACCTCTCCGATGTGGCGGACCTGACCTTCATCGACAATTCCGCTGACACTTACACCCGTCTGGACAGCAACCGTGCCGTGATCCTTTCCCTCTTTAAGAGTAGTACCGCCGGCACCAACGAAGTCAGTAAGATCTCTAAGGCTGAGATCAAACAGTTGGAAAAAGAATACCCCGGTCTCTCCATCCTCGTGGTGATGGACCAGGGCGATTACATTGAGTTCATCCTCAGCAACGTGGTTCAGAACATGATCATCGGCGGCGCGCTGGCCATTCTGATCCTGGCCATCTTCCTGCGGGATGTGCTGCCCACCATCGTTGTGGCCATCAGTATCCCCTTAAGCGTACTGACGGCTCTCGTCTGCATGTATTTTACCGGCGTGTCCTTAAATATGATGTCCCTGTCAGGTATGGCGCTGGGCATCGGAATGCTGGTGGACAACTCCATCGTGGTCATAGAAAATGTCTACCGATTGCGAGGAAAGGGGCTATCCGCCCCCAGAGCCGCCGTTCAGGGCACCAAACAGGTGGCGGGTGCCGTCATCGCATCCACCCTCACCACCGTCTGCGTCTTCTTCCCCATGGTCTATACCACCGGTATGGTCCGGGAACTGATGCTGCCCATGGCACTTACCATCATCTACTGCCTCCTGAGCAGTCTGCTCATCGCCATGACTGTGGTGCCCGCTGCAGGTTCTACCCTGCTCAGCCGCTCCAAAGTGAAGGAGCATCGCTTCTTTGACAAGGTACAGGATTTCTATGGAAAAATCCTGGCATTTTTCCTGAAGGTAAAGATCATCCCCCTGACGCTGGCAGTGGGTCTGCTGGTGCTGTCCATCTGGCAGGTGCTGCGGATGGGCGTCGTTCTGATCCCCGACATGGTCAGCGCCCAGATGCAGGGTACCCTGACCTTTGAAGACGACGTGGACAAGGAAACCGCCTTTGCCGTCACCGACGAGGTCATCCATCGCATCGATCAGGTGGCAGGCATCGACTCCGTGGCAGCCCTGGCGGGCAACGGCGACAACCTTCTCATCGGCGGCGTGGGAGATACGGATTTTTCCTCCTACAGCCTTATGATCCTCACCGAGGATCCCAATGCGGGCGCAAAAGAAGTGCACCGTATGATCGATGAGATCTACGACTCCGTAGCGGATCTGGACTGTGAACTCACCATTTCCAGCGGCATGGACGAGATGTCCCAGATCTTCGGCAGCGGCCTCAGCATCCCCATTTACGGAGATGATCCCGAGACCCTCATCTCCATCAGTGAAGACCTCATGGAGATCATTGACGGTATCGAAGGCTATGAAAACATCACCAACGGCCAGGAGGAAGCGGATCCTACCCTGCACCTGGTCATCGACCGGAACGAGGCCATGAAGAACGGCCTTACCACCGCCCAGATCTACCAGACCATCGCCACGGAAATGGCAACCTCCGCCGATGCCGTTACCATCACCATAAATGACATTGATGTCACTGTTCGTGTGGTGGACGAGCTGGAGCCTCTCACCAGAGAGAACATCATGGATTACACCTTCCCCGTCAAGACCACGGATGAGGACGGCAATGAGATCACCGAGGATCACGCCCTCAGCGAGTTCGCCACCCTCCGGGAAGAGGAAGGCCTCACCGCCATCAACCGTGAGAACCAGAGCCGTTACATCACCGTCACTGCAGACGCAGGAGAGGGATACAACGCCACTCTGCTGAGCCGTAAGCTGGAGCCCCTTCTGGAGCGGTACGAACTTCCTGACGGCTACTCCATCGACCTTTCCGGCGAGTCCGACACCGTAAATCAGATGGTGAGCCAGATGCTGCTGGTCATCGCCCTGGGCCTCGCCTTCGTCTACCTGGTGATGGTGGCCCAGTTCCAGAGTCTGCTGAGTCCCTTCATCGTCCTCTTTACCGTGCCCCTGGCCTTCACCGGCGGCCTCATCGCCCTGTGGATCACGGGAGAGAACATGAGTATCATCTCCCTCATGGGATTCCTGGTGCTGTTGGGAACCGTCGTTAATAACGGTATCGTCTACGTGGACTACACCAACCAGCTCCGGATGGGCGGCATGGAGCGCAGAGATGCCCTCATCGCCACCGGTAAGACCCGTATGCGTCCCATCCTCATGACCGCCCTCACCACCATTCTGGCAGAGGCCAGCCTGATCTTCGGCGACGACCTGGGCAGCCAGATGGGCCGCGGTATGGCACTGGTTATTGCAGGCGGTCTGGCATACGCCACCCTCATGACCCTCTTCATCATCCCTGTCATGTATGACATCCTCTTCAAGCGTCCGCCTCTGAACGTGGACACCGGCAAGGAGGATCTGGACGACGTGCAGGATGACGCTGCGGAATTCCTGGCAGAAAAAGCAAGGCGTGAGGCTGAAAAGTCTTAAATTTTCGGAAAATTCAGGACAGGTGGGGAGCTCATGTGCTAAACTGTTTATACCCTAAAGAATGGGCGCGAGTGCGCCGAGATACTTAATGTGATCATGGATGATCATTTTCAGAAAGGAGAGAGAGCATGAATGTAAACGGAGTTACTTCCTCTCAGGCTGCATATGCCTACCAGGCAAGCGCTTCCACAAGTGCTACTGCCACAGAAGGTAAGGATACCGCTGTGAAGGCCACCGATGCCGCTGCGGTATATGAGCCCTCCAAAAAGACAGATGCTGCACCGGAGAAAAAGACCTACACCCAGAACACGGATCTGGTGAACCGCCTGAAAGCGGAAACGGAAGCCAGAACCAACAACCTGAAGAGTCTGGTGGAGAAGCTGATCTCCAAGCAGGCTACCACCTACGGCAACGCTACCGACATCTGGAGCTTCCTGGCAAAGGGTGATTATGAGGTAGATGCCGAGACCAAAGCACAGGCACAGAAGGACATCTCCGAGGACGGATATTGGGGTGTCAAGCAGACCAGTGACAGGATCGTTTCCTTCGCCACTGCTCTGACCGGAGGAGATCCGGACAAGATCGATGAAATGATCGCAGCCTTCAAGAAGGGCTACGAGCAGGCGGAAGATACCTGGGGCGGCGAGCTCCCGGAGATCTCGAAGCAGACCTACGATGCGGTACTGGAGAAGTTTGAACAGCTTCGCAGGGACGCAGGCCTGACCACTGAGGCCGAACAGTAAGAATTGATCATCCATGAGAACGAAAACGCCCCGGGCAGCTGCCCGGGGCGTTTTGGTATCTTGAAAGTCAGTATTATAGACTCGCTTCGCTCATCTATAATCCCGGAAACAAACGAGTCATCGACTCGTTTGTTTCCTAGTACTGCACGTTTCCAATAAGATCCTTGATATCGGTGATGCCGTGGTCGTTCATGTAATCCCAGATACCGGTGATGATGTCCTCGGTAGCGGTGGGATTTACGAAGTTTGCGGTACCCACAGCCACTGCCTGAGCGCCTGCCAGCAGGAACTCAATGGCATCCTGCCAGGTGGTGATGCCGCCCATACCGATGACGGGGATCTTCACCGCGTGCGCCACATCATAGACCATGCGGACGGCGATGGGTTTGATGGCGGGGCCGCTTAAGCCTCCGGTGCGGTTTGCCAGGGCGAAGCGTCTGGTGTGGATATCGATCTTCATTCCCATGAGAGTATTGATCAGGGACAGGGCATCAGCACCTGCTGCTTCCGCGGCCAGCCCCATTTCCCGGATGTCTGCCACATTGGGAGAGAGCTTCATGATGATGGGCTGCTTTGCGTGAGCCTTCACCTCTTTGGTGATGGAGGTCAGTGCTTCGGGATCCTGTCCGAAGGTGATGCCGCCTTCCTTCACGTTGGGGCAGCTCACGTTGATCTCCAGGAGAGCGACCTCCGGGTGATCGCCCAGACGCTCCACCACATCGATGTAATCGGCGATGGTGTGGCCGCAGACATTGACGATGACGGTGGCATCCGCCTTTACCAGGAAGGGCAGATCTCTTTCGATGAATACATCAACGCCGGGGTTCTGCAGACCGATGGCATTGAGCATGCCGCCGTAAACTTCTGCTACACGGGGGGTGGGATTTCCTTCCCAGGGAACGTTGGAAACGCCCTTGGTCACCACGGCGCCCAGCTTGTTCAGTGCCACGAAATCGCTGTACTCCTGGCCGGAACCGAAGGTGCCGGATGCGGTCATAACGGGATTTTTCAGGGTTACGCCTGCAATATCAACCTTACAATTCATCAGATTTCCACCTCCCTTACCTCAAAGACGGGGCCTTCCAGACAGATCCGGGCATTGTTCACATGGGTGTGAGCGTTGGGCTCCTTGGTGCGTACCACGCATCCCAGGCAGGCACCTACGCCGCAGGCCATATGCTCCTCCAGGGAGACATAGGCGGGAATATCCATGTCCAGAGCCAGCTTCTTGATATTGTGGAGCATGGGAAGGGGGCCGACTGCGTAGATCATATCGGGCTTCAGATCAAAGGCTTCGATGGCATCCAGTACGGTGCCGGGTGCGCCCACGCTGCCGTCTGCGGTAGCCACATAGACTCTGCTGTAAGCTTCCAGGTCGGAACGCAGATAAGTGTCGCTGTCACGATAGCCCAGAACGGTGCTGATCTCGATATCGTTTCCGATGAGGGATTTGGAGCTGATGATGGCCAGCTCTCTGGAGAGCTCCACAAGGGGAGGAATGCCGATGCCGCCGCCGATGAGCAGCACCTTCTTACCCTTTGCCACCTTCAGGTTAAAGCCGTTCCCCAGCATACCCATGATCTGGATGGGCTCACCGGGCTCGTAATGGGAGAACTCCATGGTTCCCTCACCGCTTACCCTGTAGACGACGCGGATGCTCCGCTTGTCATCGGCCACCTCACAGATACTGATGGGTCTGGGCAGGAGAATGGCACGATCTCTGGGATAGATCGCGATAAACTGACCTGCCTTTGCCTCCTCTGCCAACTTCGTTTCGATCCACATGTCGTAGATGTTGGCGGAGATCGGCCGCTGACTCAGTACTCTTGCTTCTTCTTTTCGCTTCACTTTGATACCCCCTTATTGAGAAATCAATCGCTGTCTCGCGTTTTCCGTGCTGTATACGATCTTCCCGCCGCAGATGGTCAGGTGCACTCTTCCACGGAGTTCCCTGCCCACGAAGGGCGAATTTTCAGCCTTTGATGCAAAATCCTCTCTCCGGACCGTAAAGGTTTCCGACGGGTCGAAGAGTACCAGGTCTGCGGGATCTCCCACCGAAAGCCTTCCTGCCGGGAGGTGATACACTTCTGCAGGGCCCGTGCTCATACGCTCCATGAGCTGCATCATGGTCAGGTACCCCTTGTCCACCAGTTCCGTGATCCCCAGGGCCAGGCTGGTCTCCAGTCCGATGATACCGCTGGGCGCCTTGGTAAGACCTGCATTTTTCTCTTCCGTGCTGTGGGGCGCATGATCTGTTGCAATCATGTCGATGGTGCCGTCCCGGAGGCCTTCGATGATGGCTCTTCGGTCCCTTTCCGTCCGCAGCGGCGGATTCATCTTCGCCAGGGTTTCGTGCTCGATGGCTGCTTCTTCCGTCAGGGAAAAATGATGGGGCGTGGCTTCCGCATGAACGTCGATGCCTGCCGCTTTTCCTTTTCGCACCAGCTCCACGCTTTCCGCGGCGGAGATGTGCTGGATATCGATCCGCGCTCCCGTCTCCCCTGCCAGCCGGATGTCCCGTTCCGTCATGGAGATCTCTGCCATCCGGTCCGCGCCGTAGAACCCGAAATGCTCGGAAGCTGCGCCGTGATTGTATCCCGGATTCTGTACGTAAGCGGGATCCTCCTCATGGAAGCTGATGGGTACCTCCAGGGCCTTGGCCCGCTGCATTGCATCAACCACCAGCTGTTCATCCATGATGGGCAGGCCGTCGTCCGTCAGGCCCACCGCGCCGCCCCGGATCAGGGTTTCAAAATCCGTCAGCTCTTTGCCTGCCATTCCCAGAGTCACATTGCCGCAGGCGTAAGTTCTGATCCCGGTTTCCGCGCCCTTCTTCAGGACGTAGGAGAGGGTCTCCGGATTGTCGATGGGGGGCTTCGTATTGGCCATCATGATGACGGAGGTAAATCCGCCCTTCGCAGCTGCAGCAGCCCCTGTGATGATATCTTCCTTGTGTGTAAATCCCGGATCCCTGAAATGCACGTGCACATCCACCAGTCCCGGTGCGACGGTCAGTCCCGCGGCATCCAGCGTATCGCCTTCCGCGTCCGCATCCTGCCCTGCCGGAACCACCCGGTCCACCAGCCCCGTTTCCGTGTCCAGGCGCAGATCATATGCACCTTCCACGCCGTTTCCGGGGTCTGTCAGATGTCCGTTTCGGATCCATAGAAATCTAGCGTTTCCCATGAACCTATTATAATGCATTTCCCCTCGGGGTACAATGTGAGAAATAGGAAATATGACCCCTCGCAGACCGCTTCTAAATGTGATAAAATCAGATTGTACTAAAATCAATACAAAATCAAGAGGAACCACCATGCTCACGGAAAAAGCTTACGCAAAAATCAATCCGGTCCTGGATGTCCTGGGCCGTTATTCCAACGGATACCACCAGATCCGCATGATCCTCCAGACGGTGGATCTCTGCGACGAGCTGACCTTCGAACGGGCCGGCGTCGGGACCCGCCTCCTGATCGAGGGAGGGGAGGGATCTTCCGAGCCCCTGTCCGCCGGTCCCGACAACCTGATCTGCCGGGCGGCAAACGCCCTCTTTGACCGTTGCAATGTCGAGGACCGTGATGTCATCATCCGCCTCAAAAAACAGATCCCCATCGCCGCCGGTATGGCGGGAGGAAGCTCCGACGCGGCAGCCACCCTCCGGGGGCTGAACCGCCTCTATGAGCTGGGACTCAGCACTGAGGAACTTTGCGACATCGGTGTCACCATCGGGGCGGATATTCCCTTCTGCATCCACGGAGGAACCATGCTGGCGGAAGGCATTGGAGGCGACCTGACGCGACTGTCGGATATGCCGAAAATGATCCTGGCTGTTGCCAAGCCCCCTCAGGGAGTCTCCACCGCGGAAGTCTACCGGGCCATGGATGCCATTTTCGGTTCCGTACATCACCCGGATGTCACCGCTATGTGCAAAGCCCTGGAGGTGGAAGACCGGGATATGATCCTGAAACATTTCGGAAATGTGCTGGAGGAAGTAACCATTCCCCGCTGCCCGGAGGTGGGACGCATCAAGGAAGTCTTCCTCTCCGCAGGTGCGGAGGCCACCCTCATGAGTGGCAGCGGCCCAAGCGTTTTTGCAGTATTTGAAACCGAAGCCCAGGCGAAGATGGCACTGAAGGAGGTCAAAAACGCAGGCCTCTCCAGAGAACTGTTCCTGACCCGGACCATCAGACCCAAGTATTAAAGGAGGCTCTATGCCCAGAACGAAGTATCGCAACAAATCCGATGAATTCCTGCCGCTGCGGGATTCCGTCTACAACACCCTCCGGGGAGAGATCCTCACCGGCGAGCTGCGCCCGGGAGAGCGCCTCATGGAGATCCATCTGGCTGACCGCCTCGGCGTCAGCCGCACCCCCATCCGGGAGGCCATCCGTATGCTGGAGCTGGAAGGCCTGGTCACCATGATCCCCAGACGGGGTGCCCATGTGGCTCAGATCACCGAGAAGCGCATGAACGATGAGCTGGAGGTTAGAGAGGCCCTGGATGCCCTTTGCGTGGAGCTGGCCTGTCTCCGCATCACCGAATCCGAGCTGGAATCCCTGGAACAGGCGGCCCTGCATTTCGAGGAAATGGTCCGCACCAACGACAACCGTGCCATCGCCCAGGCGGATGTGGACTTCCACAACATCATCATTAACGCCACCCGCAACGACCGCCTCATCAATGTGGAGGACTCCTTAAGCCAGTCCATCTACCTCTATCGCTACGAGTACATCAAGGACGTGGAGGGCCACGCCCGGCTGGTGGAGGAGCATCGTGAGATCCTGGAAGCCCTGCGGGAGCGCAACTCTCAGCGGGCATCCGCAGCCGCCAGACTCCATGTGGAGAATCAGAAGAGCGCCATCAACCGTCAGCTTCAGGGGAACTAGAAACATGAAAGAAAAAGTCAGATTTTCCCTGGAAGGGAGACATTTCCGGGATACCCACTGGGAGACTTCCGAGTCCTTCGGGGAGGGCATCTATTCGGAGCGGGGCAGCGAAGCGTCCCTTCGCTACCGGGAAACGGCGGAGGGCGTCACCACCACCACCGTCCTGCGCTGGGAGGGCAGTACCCTGGAGGTTGTGAGGTCCGGCGCCGTCAGCAGCACACTGGTGTACGAGCTGGGAAAACGCCGGGTGAGTCCTTACACCACTCCCTTCGGCACCTTCGACATCGTCACCGACACCTCTTTTTTGCAAATAAACAGGACCCCCGAAGGGATCCTGCTGGAACTGTCTTATAAGATCGCGTACAACGAGGAGGAAACTCCTCAGGACGCCACGCTCAAAGTGAAGATCGAACGAATACCTACTTAAGGGGTTTTGCGCCTGCCTTTTCCTGGAGTTTGTCCACCCAGGCGCGGAATCCCTTTTTCTTTACGGGTGCCTGCTGAGCGCTCTTGCGCAGGCCCTTCACCTCCAGCACGTAGATACCGCTGACGGAGGCCTTTACCTCTTTCTTCACGGGTACGTCTGCAAAAATCTTCTCATCACAGATCAGGTTCATCACCTGAGGTCCCACCTTAGCCTTGATCACGGGAACCTTGCTGTTGCGAAGGATCTTCGGCGTCTGCTCCAGCACCATGGCCGGAAGCCCGGCATCCTTCATCCGCAGCCGCTTCTTGTCGATGATCAGCATGCTGACGGTCTGCTTGTTCTGCTGCAGCATGGCATTCTGCTCATCCTGCTTCTTCTGTGCTCTTTTTCCGAGGAAATACAGCACTACAATGGCGGCAATGAGTACCACCAGAACGATGATGGCGATAATAGCACCTTTTGTCATAACCTATACCTCTCGAGAAGCCTCCCCCTCGTCCCTTTCGCATGAAATATTCTAGCAAATTTCCTTAATATAAGCAATCCGTAGCATCATTTTTATTTGGAAACGAATAACATTTGTGATATAATGCTACTAACTATGAGTATATCATTTTTCGGAAATGATATCTCAGGGACAGAGGAGAGAAGTATTATGAAAAAAATGACGAATTTCGGGCGTGTCTTCGCCTGTCTGTGCGCTGCCGCGCTCGTTTTTTCCGGCTGCGGCGCATCCGACGAGAAGGCGGAAAACGTCACCGAGCTCAAAGTTGGGAATTACATTTCCCTGGGAGATTACAAAAATCTCACCGTCACCGTACCCGCACCCACCGTGGATGAGGAGTATGTGGACTACCTGGTGAGCAACGCTTTTTCCACCGGCGCTTCCTATGTGGGCGACGAGGTCTGGATCACCGACAGAGCGGTACAGAACGGCGACATGATCAATCTGGACTACTCCGGCAAAAAGGACGGCGTGGTCTTTGACGGCGGTACCGCAGAGAACCAGACCCTCTGGATCGGCTCCCACACTTTTATCGACGGCTTTGAGGACGGACTCATCGGTGTGAATCCCGGCGAGACCGTGGACCTGGATCTGACCTTCCCCGAGAATTACGGCAATGCGGATCTGGCCGGCGCTGCAGTGGTCTTTACCTGCACCGTCAACGGCATCATCCCCGAGGATGAGATCTACACCGCTGTGGGCGAGTACCTGATCACCGACGCGGAGAGCCCCATCGGCGATGAGGAGAGCCTCCGGGAGTATTTCCGCAATTACCTGCTGGCTTCCCAGAATACGGACGAGGACATCCGGACCCTGATCGTGGAGCAGCTCCTGAACATCGTCACCGTGGAGAAGGAGTTCCCGAGTGCCATCGTTCTGGCTTACCAGAACAGCTATAAAGAGACCCTGGAATACTATGCCCAGAGCTACGGCACCGATGCCGATAGCTTTGCAACGGATTACATCGGTATGAGCGCTTCGGAATACATACAGGATATGAGCTATGACCAGCTGCGGCTGGATGCGGCCTGCGCCCTCATCGCGGAGAAGGAAGGCTTCCTCGTGGATGACAAGGAACTGGACCAGCGCCTGGCCGACTACGCGGCGCAGAACGGTGTCACTGTGGATGACATCCTGAAAAATACCTCGAAAGAGGAGGCCCGCGTCTCCTTCATGGAGCAGGACGTGCTGGACTATCTCGTGAGCATTGTCAATGTGACTGAGCAACAGTAACCCGATCTTAGAATGGAATCTAACGGGAGCAGGATATGAAATCTTTCCTTTTACAGAAAAAAAACATCAGACTGATCGCAATCTTACTGACGGCGGTGATGCTGCTGCCGGATCCCATGACCGCATCCGCCGCCAGATCAGACGAGATCAAGGATCAGATCGATGATCAGAAGGACAAGATCAACGATAAACAGGGTGACCTGAACGATCTCCTGGCAGGCCTGTCCGAGCTGGAGGATGAAGCCTCCGTCATCGAGGAGGAGATGGACGATCTCAACGCCGAGCTCATCAACACCATGGCGGAGATCGGACTCACCGAGGACGAGATCACCGAGAAAAAGGCGGCCATTTCCGTAAAGGAAGGCGAGATTGCCGAGACCACGGCGGCTTATGAGCAGGCAGTGATCGAGGAGCAGAACCAATACGACGGCATGGTTTCCCGTGCCCGCCTCATGTACGAAAACGGATCTCCCACCATCACCGATCTCCTGATCCAGGGCGGCAGCCTCTCCCAGGTCCTGAACCGTCTGGACTTCATGGAGCGCATCTACCGTTACGACCGGGAGAAGCTGGAGGACTACACCGAAGCCAAGGAAAATACCAAGAACCTCTGGGATCAGCTGGAGGAGGAAAAGGCCGGACTCCAGGAGGAAGAGGATGCCCTGGAAGCGCAGATGGCCTATCTGGAGAACTCCAAGGCACAGCTGGATCTGCTGAAGGCAGACCTCCAGGCCAGATCCGACAACTACGATGCACAGATCGCCGCGGCAAAAGCAAAAGCAGCCAAGGCAAAGGAAGAGCTGAAGAAGGAAAAGGACAAGCTCAAGAAACTCCAGGACGATCTCCAGAAAGCCCTGGATGATGAGAAACGCAAGAACGACGATGATGACACCGGCAAGGACGGCGGCGACGGCGGCGGTAATGACGGCGGCGGTGGCGGTGGCAATGATGGAGGCGGCGGTGGCGGCGGAAGCAGCTACGACTCCCTCATCGACGGCTGCAGCGGCTCCTCCACCGGCAAGGCCATGGCCAAGTACGGATGCAAATTCATCGGCAACCCTTACGTCTTCGGTGGCACCAGCCTCACCGACGGAACCGACTGCTCCGGATTTACCTATCGTATTTACGCGGACTTCGGCTACTCCATTCCCAGAACCTCCTTCGCTCAGCAGAGCGTGGGCACCGGCGTCTCCCTCTCCGAGGCGCAGCCCGGGGATATCGTCTGCTACAGTGGCCATGTAGGCCTCTATATCGGAAACGGCCTCATCGTTCATGCCAGCACCGAGCGTACCGGCATCAAGGTCAGCAACGCGTCCTACAGAACTATTGTCACCATCCGGCGTGTGGTTAACTAGGGAAACTTTTTACTTCACTGTGGATAACTTTGAAAAATCTTCGTTATCCCCCTAAAGAAAACCGGAACCTGCTCCGATAAACAGAGTGTAATGCTAAAGCGGCATTGCGAGTTTATCAAGGAGGGAGGAAATCCCATGCGTATTGAAGCTTATAACCAGATTCAAAGTGTATACCAGACTCAGAAGCCCCGGCAGACCCAGAAGACTGCAGCGTCCGCATATGCATCTGACAAGGTTTCCATCAGCAGCTTCGGAGCAGACATGGCAGCAGCAAAAGCAGCCGTGAAAAATGCATCCGATATCCGCACTGATATCACGGAGCCCTTGAAAGCACAGATCCAGAACGGCACCTACAATGTCACCGTCGAGAGCTTCGCAGACAAGCTGTTTGCAAAGTATCAGGAAATGGGGTAATCGCATTTGGCTAGTTTGATGGAGAACCTGATCGATGTGTTAACACGTACCTGTGACACATACGACGGGCTTTTGGAGCTGTCCCGCAAAAAGACACCGGTGATCATCACCGGCAATCTCGAAGAGCTCTCCAGGATCACCGAAGAGGAGCAGGAGTATGCCTCCAGGCTGCAAAATCTGGATCGTTCCAGAGAGGAAGCCATGAAGGACATCGCCAATGTGCTGAACAAAAAGGCAGACACATTGACCCTGACCGTTCTTATTCAGATCCTTTCCGGCAGACCCGGCGAGCGGGATGCCCTGGTGGAGGTCAGAGACAGACTGCAGAAGGTGGTTTATGCCCTTCGGCAGGTCAACGAGCAGAACAGCGAACTTCTGAAAGAATCCATCGAACTGGTTCAGATCGAGATGAATCTTCTTCAGTCCATGAGAACCGCACCCGAGATGGCCAATTATTCCCGGGGCGCTTACAGCACCGGCGAAACCATGGGCGTGTCCCGGGGGAACTTTGACGCAAAGCAATAAGAGGAGAGAACGGTATGTCCCTGTGGAGTGCTTTTTCTGTTGGCGTGGGCGGTCTTCAGACCAGCTCCAACGCTCTCAATACCGTGTCCCACAACCTGACCAACGTCGACACGGAGGGGTTCACCCGCCAGCAGGTTCAACAATCAGACAGACCATACATAACGATCTCCAAGACAGAAAGCGCGATTTCCTATCAGCAGACTGGCCTTGGAGTTTATTATTCCAATTCTAAACAGGTCCGCGACTATTTCCTGGACAAAACCTACAGACGCGAAGCGGGTCGGAACGAATTCTACGATGTGTCCGCATCTACTTTGCATGAGGTGGAGGACCTTCTGGGCGAGCTCAACGGCGACGCTTTCCAGACGTCCATCAGCGATCTGTGGACTGCTGTTCAGGAGCTTACCAAGGACCCTTGTAACTCTGTTACCCAGGGCGCTTTGGTATCTCAGGCGGAGAAGTTTCTGACCGACGCACAGGCGGTCTACGAAGGGCTGTCCGGCTATCAGGACAATCTTAACGCCCAGGTCAAGCAGCAGGTAGAAAAGATCAACGAAATCGGTAAAGAGATCCTGGATCTGAACGACAAGATCCGTCTCATCGAGCTTTCCGGCGAGAGTGCAAACGACCTTCGCGATACCCGGAACCTCTATCTGGATCAGCTTGCCGAGCTCTGCAGCATCTCTTATAAAGAAGACTCCTACGGTAATGTGTCCGTGCAGATCGAGGGTGAGGACTTCGTCAAAGGAAGCCTTTGCTATGAGATCGGTCTCCAGCAGGACAACACCACCGGTTTCTATACACCCTTCTGGCCCCAGAACGCCGAGTACACCATCGGCCCCGACGGGGAGAAGGTATACGACATCACCAACGCCAAGGTCTTTGACCTGGGTCGCACCATCTCCTCCGAACTGGGCACCGACGTAGGCGGCCTGAAGGCCATGATCCTGGCGAGAGGCGATCACCGTGCAGACTACACCGACATCGAGAACGGCTACGATGACATTTCCCAGTCCGTTCTGATGAACATCCAGGCAGAGTTCGATCAGCTGGTCCACAACCTGGTATCCGCTGTGAACAATGTTCTGGCTGAGGCAACGGGCGTATACTCCGTGGACAGCACCGACACCACCGGCCTCTACGACGCGCTGAAGGCAGCGGACGGAGAGAACTGGTACGAGGGCAAGACCTACCGGGTCGTGAAAGTGGCAGATGCCGATTACATGACCGACAACGATGGTTCCCCCCTGCAGCTCTTCAAGAAGAGCACCACCGAAGGATACCTGAAGCAGGATCTCACAGTAGGCGGCGTTACCGAGAGCTACTGGGTCTATGCCGAGGAACAGGCGGATGTAAAGGAATCCCTTTACGGCACCATGAACGCGGCAGTGAACCCCAGCCTGAAGCAGACCCCCACCCTGCTGGGCTTCCGCTTGAAGGACGGCTCCGAAGACACCGAGACCATGGACAAGCTCAAAGCCGTCTTCACCGATCAGAAGTACACCTTAAACCCTTACGTCCTCAAGCAGGTGAACCTCACCGATTACTATGGAGACCTGGTATCTCAGATCGCCAACTCCGCATATGTTTACCAGAGCATCTATGACAACCAGTCCATCACCGTGGAGGCGGCACAGACCGCCAGAGACCAGGTGACAGCAGTGTCATCCGATGAGGAACTTTCCAACATGATCCGTTTCCAGAGCGCGTATAACGCATCCAGCCGTTTCATCAACGTGGTGGACAGCATGCTCGAGCATCTGCTCATGCGTCTCGGCTGATAAGGACCCGCGCGCCGGACAGGAGGTCTTATGGCATCTACCTTTTTTGGATTGAATATCGCATACTCCGGATTGCTCGCCAGCAACGCCGGCATGAACACCACTGCCAACAACATTTCCAATGTGCAGACGGACGGCTTCAGCAGGCAGCAGGTGGACCAGCGGGCAGCAGAGGCTCTGCGTACCTGGCAGGCTTACGGATGCGCCGGCGCCGGTGTTCAGACCCTGGCCATCGAACGGATCCGGGACGAGTTCTATGATCAGAAATACTGGAACAACAATACCTATGTCGGCGAGTACAACATGAAGTCCTACTACATGGCAGAGCTGGAGGACTACTTCTACGACAGTGGTACCAACGGCGGCTTCTCCACCATCTTCGATACCCTGATGAAGACCGGTATGCAGGAGCTTTTGAAAAATCCCGGCGACACCACCACCAAGACCCAGTTTGTGGGTTATGCCGGATCCCTCACCGACTATTTCAACAGCATCACCGGTAACCTTCAGAATATGCAGAAGGATGTGAATTCCGAGCTGAAGCTGAAAGTGGACGAGATCAACTCCATCGCAGCGGAGATCGCTACCCTGAACGAGCAGATCAACACCGTAGAGATGGGCGGCAATCACGCCAACGAGCTCCGGGATCGCAGAGGCGTGCTCCTGGACAAACTTTCCGAGATCGTGGACGTCACCACCATCGAGAACAAGGTCATGGACCTGAACGATCCCGAGCGAGAGACCGGCGCTACCCGCTTCATCGTAAAGATCGCCGGCGGTCAGCTCCTGGTGGATGCAAACCAGAACAAAAAGCTGGAGTGCGTTGCCCGCCAG
Source organism: Lachnospiraceae bacterium (assembly GCA_016286555.1). Lineage (GTDB taxonomy): Bacteria > Bacillota > Clostridia > Lachnospirales > Lachnospiraceae > AC2028. The sequence goes on from JAEETA010000022.1 coordinate 34,307, forward strand.
AATTTCGAGAAGGTCAACCAGACCGATATCGACGGCCTCTATGATGTCTATTGGCAGGACGGCCAGAGATTCAACCTGAACAATGCAGCCATGGGCGGCGCCCTCAAGGGCCTGGTGGCCATGAGAGACGGCAACAACGGCGAGTATTTCCACGGCACCGTTACGGGAACCACCGTGGGCACCACCGAAGATACCGTCACCGTTACCGTCAGCGACAGCTACCTGCTGGATCTGAACCAGTGTAACCTCTCCGATCAGGGCGGCATCATCACCCTGGGAAATGTCCAGTACAATTTCAGCTCCTGGGATCTGACCTGTTCCGTGGATGCTTCCGGCGCAGTAAGCTACAGCTACACCTTCCATCTCCCCGTGGGAACCGATCTGGGGCAAAATGACACCCATGTCACAAATGACCGCGTGGGCAAGGAAGCAGCCATCGGCAGCTCCGTGAAATATCAGGGAATCCCCTACTACATGAACCAGCTCAACGAGTGGGTCAGAACCTTCTCCGAGAAGTTCAACGACATCCTGCTGGCAGGAAACGACGGCACCGGTACCATGATGTTCACCGGCAACCACGCAACGGATTCCGAGCAGTACCAGTTCCCCAAGGATACCGACGGTTACCGCTTCGACACCTTCTCCGCTCTGGCGGATGCAGGAGATACTTCCGTTTACGGAAAGAGTGTTACTGTCACCTCCACCGACGACAGCTACTATCAGATGACGGCGGAGAACTTCTCCGTCCTTAGGGCCATGATCAACGATCCCGGCCTCATGACCAACAAGTACCGCACCGGTGACGGTGTGGAGCAGAACGACCTGCTGGAAGACCTCTCCAAGATGGTCACCGACAAGTCCTCTGCAAGCTTCCGCGGAAATTCCGCATCCGAGTTCCTGGAGTCCCTGCTCTCTGACGTGGCCCTGAACGCATCCAGTTCCAACACCTTCAAGAGCAGCTACACCACCATCCAGAAGACCATCGACACCACCAGACTTTCCATCTCCGGCGTCGACCAGGACGAGGAAGCCGTGAACCTGATCAAGTACCAGAATGCCTACAACCTGGCATCCAAGATGATCTCCGTTTTCCAGGAGATCTACAACAAGCTCATCAACGAGACCGGTATTTAACCCCGTCTCGAAAATGTAGCAAAAATATAGTCAAAACATTGCCGGAACTCCTTAAGGGTTCCGGCATTTTTGTCGATAAATACACTGTAAAGGCACCAATCTCCTTATGGACCCAGAATCGGAGGTACTTATGAGAATTACCAATAAGATCATGGAGCGCAACAATCTTACCAATATCAATAACAACAAGGTATTGGAAGATAAGCTGACCACGCAGCTCTCCACCGGCAAGGTCATCAACCGTCCTTCCGACGACCCCGTCGTTGCCATCCGCGCACTTCGTCTGCGCAGCAACGTTACCGAAGTTACCCAATACTACAGCAAAAATATTCCTGACGCCAACAGCTGGCTGGATGTGACCGAGGATGCACTGAAGAACCTCTCCACCGTTATCACCAGCATGATCAGTCAGACCACCAAGGGCTCCAACGGAGACCTCACTTCCGGTGACCGCAAGATCATTCTGGAGCAGCTGAAGGCTCTGAATTCCGAGGTTTATGCAACGGGCGACGCGGACTATGCGGGTCGATATGTATTTACCGGCTATCGCACCGATACATCCTTAAGCTTCCAGACCAAGACGGATAAGCAGTACACCATCACCGAGCAGCTGGGAATCGATTCCATCGACATGGTGACCACCGTTGCCGTAGGCGACCTGGGAGAGTGGACCAGCGCCAACTTTACCACCGCGCCCTACAATGCGATCGAGGAAAATCAGATCCAGAAGACCGAGACCTACCGGATCCGCCTTTCCTATGACAACTGCAACGAGACCACGTCCTTCGACTACACCGATCGTGATGGCACTGTCCACACCGGACAGACCTCTCCCGTGATTCAGTATTACGATGCGACAGGTACCCTGAATACCATCGAGCCCACCACATTGTCCGTGAACAATGATCCTTACGCAGCTCTGGGAGACGGCGATGTGATCTATGTTCCCGAGACCGGTGAGATCCTCCTGGGCAAGGATGCTTACAACGACCTTATGGCAGTGAAGGACGACGCCACCACCGCTACCAAGGATGAGGGCAAATTCTTCGTCACCTACCAGAAGACCGAGTTCGAAGCTACCGACCTTCGCCCCGAGCACTATTTTTACTGCACTTCCGAGGACGTGAACAAGAACGCCGGCGGTACATTTGATGTTGTCGCGGGCTCGAAAATAGAATATAATATAGATTACCTGAATACTACATTAGAGAAGCAGTCCATCGAGTACGATGTGGGCTTCAACACCGTGATCCGTGTGAACTCCACCGCAGACGAATGCTTCGTTCTGGGCATCAACCGCGAGGTGGACGATCTCATCACTTCTCTCCAGAATGTGGTAGACCTGGAGGATACCAAGGCCCGCATTGAGACGAAGATCTCCGAGACCACCGACGCAGCCGAGCTGGAGACCCTGAACAATCAGCTCACCGCTGTGGACAAGGCTCTGACCTACTCCAAGGACGTGTGCCAGAGACGTTTCGAGAAGGGCATCACCTCCCTGCAGGGCTTCCTGGATGACACCAACCTGGCCATCACCAACGTTGGTACCCGCAGCAGCAAGCTGGCGCTGATCAACAGCCGTTTGCAGAATCAGAAGACCACCTTCGAGACCCTCCGCAGCAACAACGAGGATGCGGACGTCACCGAGGTAGCCATCAACCTGAACAGCGCGGATGTTACCTACCAGGCGGCACTCATGGCAACCAGTAAAGTAATGCAGCAGACATTGCTGAGTTATATCTAAACCGAAGAAGGGTAAAGGAGGACACTATGAAAGTCAACACACGCATTTTCGGCGAAATTGAGATTTCTGAGGAGAAGCTTCTTACATTCCCCGGCGGTATCATCGGTTTCCCTGATCTGACCAGATTTGCCCTGGTTCATGATGAGGAGAAGGGCCCCGATGCCGGCATTCGTTATCTGCTCTCCATCGATGAGCCGATGTTCGCTATGCCCGTTATGGATCCCCTCATCGTATGCCCCGATTATGATCCTCAGGTCAATGACGAGCTGCTTTCCGCACTGGGTGAGCTGACTCCCGAGAACATCATCGTTCTCGTTACCGTCACCGTCCCTTCCGACCTGACCAGGATGAGCGTGAATCTCCAGGGCCCCATCGTTATCAACGCCCAGGAGCACAAGGCCGCACAGATCATTGTCGAAGGCGAAAACTACGCAGTGAAGTATCCCATCTACGACATCCTGAAGAAGAGAAAGGATGGTGAATAAGATGCTGGCTTTGTCCCGTAAGAAAAATGAAGCCCTGGTGATCAACAACAATATCGAGGTAACCATCCTCGAGATCAAGGGTGACCAGGTCAAGATCGGTATCGCGGCTCCCAAAGAGGTGCCCGTCTACCGCAAGGAAGTTTATCTCCAGATCCAGAATGCAAACCAGGAAGCTACCGATTCCTCCGGAATGGCAGCACTGAAGGACCTTCTGGGCTGACAGGAATGAATGATCGAGTAGGGGATCCGTCCCCTACTCGCTTTGTTATATAGATAGGATAATCTTTATGAAACAGAAAACCCGATATCGTGACCTCAAAAAGCGTGTCAGCAGCGTCATTGAGGTCGGATACATCGAGGATACCGTCGGAAGAAGCTACGACATCCTGAATCTCGTAGCCATCGCCATCAATCTCCTGGTGGGGATCCTCCTGACCTTTGATGACATTGTGGCTGAGTACGGCACTGCCCTTCTGGTGGTGGAGCGGGTCACTGTGGCCTTTTTTGCCCTGGACTATTTCCTGCGGGTATGGACCGCCGACGCCCTCTACGCCAACATCCCCAAAGGGAAAGCAATCCTGCGGTACATGCTTTCCTTTAACGGCATCGTGGACCTCCTGTCCTTCCTGCCCTACTATCTGCCCTTCTTCTTCCCGGCAGGAGCCGTGGCGTTCCGTATGTTCCGCGTCATGCGCATTTTCAGACTCTTCCGTCTGAATGCCTACTACGATTCCCTCAACGTCATCACCGAGGTCATCGTCAGCAAAGGCAGGCAGCTTCTTTCTTCCATTTTTGTCATTATGATCATGATGCTGGCCTCCAGCCTCTGCATGTACAGCCTGGAGCACCAGGCCCAGCCCGATGTCTTCGACAACGCTTTTTCCGGCATCTGGTGGGCCGCCAACACATTGCTGACCGTGGGATATGGCGACATCTATCCCATTACTGCGGGAGGCCGGGTCATGGGCGTCCTGCTGGCCTTCCTGGGCGTGGGCGTGGTAGCCATCCCCACCGGTATCATCAGCGCCGGCTTCGTGGAACAGTATAGCCGGTTGAAGCAGCTGGGTGAGGAGACTGCCGAGAAAAATCTCCGCTTCATCCGCGTAAAGCTGGATTCCGGGGATCCTTGGATCGGAAAAAAGATCGCGAAGCTGGGACTGACCCACGACATCATCGTTGCCATTATCCGCAGAGATGAGGAAAACCTCGTCCCCACCGGCGATCTGCAGCTGAAGGAAGGGGATGAACTGATCCTGGGCGCGGAGCGTCGCCCCGACGGACTGAACGTCCTGCTCCGTGAGGTGACCCTGGGAGAGCACAGCGCCTGGGCCCATACCCTGATCAAGGACCTGGATATCTCCCGCCTGTCCTACATCATTTCCGTGAACCGCGGCGGCGAACTGCTCATTCCCCGCGGAGACTTAGAGCTCCTGCCCGGAGACGTGTTGCTGGTCTATTCCGTCCGCCATATCCCGGATTCCAGACCTGTGGAGCTGTAATTCCCGGTCACGGCCCGAAAAGCCCCATCTTGACAGTAAAAACAATAAAAAGTATAATAACACAGCATTTTTAGAGCAAAATAAGGAGGATCAGAGCATATTATGGAAGCAAAGAAGTTTCTTCTTACCTACGAAGGACTGAAGAAGTACGAGGATGAGCTGCACAATCTGAAGGTTGTCAGACGTGAAGAGGTTGCGCAGAAGATCAACGAAGCTCGCGGACAGGGCGACCTTTCCGAGAACGCCGAGTACGATGCAGCCAGAGACGAGCAGGCCGATATCGAGGCCCGCATTGAAGAGCTGGAGGCGATCCTGAAGAATGCAGAGATCGTGGTTGATGAGGACATCGACGCCAGCAAAGCTAACATTGGATGTACTGTCCGCCTTTTGGATATGGAATACTCCGAGGAGGTCCAGTACGACATCGTAGGCTCCATCGAGGCTAACAGCCTTGAGGACAAGATCTCCAACGAGAGCCCTCTGGGCAGTGCTGTCATCGGTCACAAGATGGGCGACACCGTAGAGGTGGAAGCTCCCGACGGCGTCTTCACCTACAAGATCCTGGACATCTGGAAGACTTCCGGCAAGGAAGAGGAGAAGGCTCCTAAGGCTAAGAAGACCTCTTCCAAGAAGACCGAGACCGCTAAGGAAGATACCAAGAAGGCCTCCGAGAAGAAGGAAGAGAAGAAAGCCCCTGCCAAGAAGGAAGAGGCGAAGAAAACCTCCAAGAAGACCGATACCAAGAAGAAATAACAACGATCAAGCATCCGAGTAATCGGCATAGACAAGGATAAAAGCAGTGTCAGAAGCAAATCAGAACAAAAATCAGCAGGAAGCGCCCCAGGACCTGAATCAGCTCCTGAAGGTGCGCCGTGAGAAGCTCGCCGCTCTGCAGGAGGCGGGCAAGGATCCTTTCCGGATCACGAAATTCGACGTGACCCATCACACCGATGAGGTACGTGCTCTCTACGAAGCACACGAAGCTGAGCTCTTGAAGGACTACGCAGAGCCCGAGATCGCAGAGCCCGCAGAGGGAGCTGACGACGCCACCATCAGTGCGTACCGTCAGGCGAAGAAGGAAGCTTACAACAAGCGCCGTGAGATCCTGGATGCGGATGCCATCACCGTGGTCATCGCAGGCCGTATGCTCTTTAAGCGCGTCATGGGTAAGGCGTCCTTCGCCAACATCCGCGATCTGAAGGGTGATGTCCAGGTTTATGCATCCAAGGATGCTCTGGGCGAGGAAGCCTACGCAGAGTTCAAGAAGTCCGACATCGGCGATATCTACGGTGTGAAGGGATACATCTTCCGCACCATGACCGGAGAGATTTCCATCCATGCGACGGAAATGACACTTCTGTCAAAGAGCCTGCAGATCCTTCCCGAAAAATTCCACGGACTCACCGATACCGATATGCGGTACCGTCAGAGATATGTGGATCTGATCATGAACAAGGAGTCCAGAGACGTTTTCGTCAAGCGCTCCCGGATCATCAGCGAGATCCGCAGATTCCTGGATGCGAAGTCCTTCATGGAGGTGGAGACCCCCATGCTGGTCCACAACGCCGGCGGCGCAGCAGCCAGACCCTTCGAGACCCATTACAACTCTCTGGATGAGGACGTAAAGCTCCGCATTTCCTTGGAGCTGTACCTGAAGAGACTGATCGTAGGCGGCCTGGAGCGTGTCTACGAGATCGGACGCGTGTTCCGCAACGAGGGACTGGACATCCGTCACAATCCCGAGTTCACCCTGATGGAGCTCTATCAGGCATACACCGATTACAACGGCATGATGGATCTCACCGAGGAGATGTTCCGTCACCTCGCAGAGACCGTCTGCGGTACCACGAAGATCACCTACGGTGAGAATGAGATCGACCTGGGCAAGCCCTTCGATCGTCTCACCATGACCGAGGCGGTGAAGCGCTACGCAGGCATCGACTTCGACCAGGTGGCAGACACCGAGGCTGCAAAGAAGCTGGCTGACGAGAAGGGCATCCACTACGAGCCCTACCACACCAAGGGCAACATCCTGAACCTCTTCTTCGAAGAGTTCGTGGAGGAGAACCTGGTGCAGCCCACCTTCATCATGGACCACCCCATCGAGATCAGCCCTCTGACGAAGAAGAAGCCCGACGATCCGAACAAAGTAGAGCGCTTCGAGCTCTTCATCAACACCTGGGAGATGTGCAACGCCTACTCCGAGCTGAACGATCCCATCGATCAGCGTGAGCGTTTCAAGGCACAGGATGCTGCAGCGGACGCAGGTGACGAAGAGGCGAACCACACCGACGAGGACTTCCTCAACGCCCTCGAGATCGGCATGCCTCCCACCGGTGGCATTGGCTACGGAATTGACAGGCTTGTCATGTTGCTCACCAACAGCCCTGCCATCCGCGACGTCCTGCTCTTTCCCACCCTTCGCCAGGGTTGAGACCTCTCTTACTACATTAGCCTCACATCTTACG
>JAEETA010000023.1 GCA_016286555.1 Lachnospiraceae bacterium
GGAATAGACCTTCTTCATAGCGGTCTTAACGCCGGAACGGATCGGCTTATTTCTCTCTGCATTTGCTCTGCTGATGAGAACTCTCTTCTTAGCGGATTTAATGTTAGCCAAAGTTTACACCTCCATCCTTACAAAATGGTTAGCCGCATGTACACCCGCCGACACGGAGCCGGTGCACACATACTCTATTAATCTATACACTTTCCTTTGGGTTGTCAAGAGATTCTTTGCGGAAAAACGCAAAACTTCATGATTTTGCTTTCAGGTTCGGCGGTTTCATGTTAAAATGTATATTTGTCGAGCCCTGATAAAGGATCGTGAATGCCGCTTCGGTCGGCAGTTAGAAATGATAGCACAATAGCACAGAAACGGAAAGACTTTTTATGGATCAGAGTAAAATCAGAAATTTTTGCATCGTGGCTCACATCGATCACGGTAAATCTACCCTTGCGGATCGGATCATCGAGAGCACGGGACTCCTTACCAGCCGTGAGATGCAGGAGCAGGTGCTGGACAATATGGACCTGGAGCGGGAGAGAGGCATCACCATCAAGGCGCAGGCGGTCCGTACCATTTATAAGGCAAAGGACGGGGAGGAGTATGTTTTTAACCTCATCGACACTCCCGGTCATGTGGATTTTAACTATGAAGTGAGCCGCAGTCTGGCTGCCTGTGACGGCGCCATTCTGGTGGTGGACGCAGCCCAGGGCATCGAGGCCCAGACCCTTGCCAATGTGTATCTGGCACTGGATCATGACCTGGATGTATTTCCCGTCATCAACAAGATCGACCTGCCCAGCGCTGAGCCCCAGCGAGTTATCGACGAGATCGAGGACGTCATCGGCATCGAAGCCCAGGATGCTCCGCTGATCTCCGCAAAAAACGGCATCGGTATCGATGAGGTGCTGGAGGCCATCGTGCACAAGATCCCCGCACCCAAGGGGGACCCCAATGCCCCTTTAAAGGCCCTGATCTTTGACTCTCTCTATGATTCCTATCGCGGCGTTATCGTATTTTGCCGCATTATGGAAGGCACCGTGCGCCGCGGAACGAAGATCCGCATGATGGCCACCGGCGCTGTGGAAGACGTGGTGGAGGTGGGCTACTTCGGCCCCGGCCAGATGATCCCCTGCGAGGAACTTTCCGCAGGCATGGTGGGCTACATCACCGCTTCCATCAAGAACCTGGGAGAGACCGCCGTAGGTGACACCGTTACCGAGGAAGAGCGGCCCTGTGCCGAGGCACTGCCCGGCTACAAAAAGGTCCAGTCCATGGTCTATTGCGGCATGTATCCCGCAGACGGTGCAAAATACCCCGATCTGAGAGATGCGCTGGAAAAATTAAAGCTCAACGACGCTTCCCTGAACTATGAGCCCGAGACCTCCGTGGCCCTGGGCTTCGGCTTCCGCTGCGGATTCCTGGGACTGCTCCATCTGGAGATCATCCAGGAGCGTCTGGAGCGGGAATACAATCTGGATCTGGTGACCACCGCTCCCGGCGTTGTGTACCATGTCTATTGCACCAACGGCGAGACCATGAGCCTCACCAATCCTTCCAATCTCCCGGATCCCACCATGATCGATTACATGGAGGAACCCATCGTCAACGCGGAGATCATGGTGACCAAGGATTTTGTGGGATCCATCATGGAACTCTGCCAGGAGCGTCGCGGAAAATACGTGAGCATGGAGTACATCGAGGCAGGCCGTGCGCTGTTAAAGTATGAGCTGCCCTTAAACGAGATCATCTATGATTTCTTTGACGCATTGAAATCCAGATCCCGGGGCTACGCTTCCTTTGACTATGAGCTGAAAGGCTACGAGCGTTCCAGCCTGGTGAAGCTGGACATCCTCATCAACCACGAGGAAGTGGATGCCCTTTCCTTCATCGTTCATGCGGATTCCGCTTACGAGCGAGGCCGCAGAATGTGCGAGCGCCTGAAGGAGGAGATCCCCAGACACCTCTTCGAGATCCCCATTCAGGCAGCGGTGGGCGGCAAGATCATCGCCCGTGAAACTGTAAAGGCCATGCGTAAGGATGTGCTGGCAAAGTGCTACGGCGGTGATATCACCCGTAAGAAGAAGCTCCTGGAAAAGCAGAAGGAAGGTAAGAAGCGCATGCGTCAGATCGGCAACGTGGAGATCCCTCAGGCTGCCTTCATGAGCGTGCTGAAGCTGGACGAGGACAAGTGATCGCAGTGAAGAACGATCAGGAAAAAAACAAATCTATAGAACTGTATTTTCATATTCCCTTTTGCGTGCGGAAATGCCTGTATTGTGACTTCCTGTCCTTCGGGGACGGGAGGTTCCGGCAGGATTATCTCAAAGCTCTTGCGCAGGAGACGGAAATGCATGCGGAGGAGTGCCGGGAAATGACGGTCTCCTCCGTTTTTTTCGGCGGAGGTACGCCATCGATCTTAGAGCCCGCGGAATTGGAGCCGGTCTTCGGGGCGCTGCGGCGCAGCTACCGTCTGGCAGAGGATTGCGAGATCACGGTGGAATGCAATCCCGGTACCGTCACGAAGGAAAAACTGGATTTTTACCGGAAAATGGGGGTAAACCGCCTGAGCATTGGCCTGCAATCCGCTAGGGACGAGGAGCTGCGGCGCATCGGCAGGATCCACACGAGACGGCAGTTTCTGGAGACCTGGGAAGCGGCGGCTGCGGCGGGCTTTACCAATTGTAATCTGGACATTATGAGCGCTCTGCCGGGACAGTCCATGGAGGATTACCGGGAAACCCTGGATTTTCTGGTCTCCCTGGATCCGGCACCGAAGCACGTATCAGCCTATAGTCTGATCCTGGAGGAGGGCACGCCTCTGGAAAAAATGGTGCGGGAGGGCACCCTGACCCTGCCGGGAGAGGATGCGGACCGGGCCATGTACGAGGAGACGGGGAAAGCCCTTCGGAACATGGGCCTGGAGCGGTATGAAGTGTCCAATTATGCGGTGCCCGGGTATGAGTGCAGGCACAATCTGGGCTACTGGACGGGAGTGCCTTACCTGGGCCTGGGCCTGGGAGCGTCATCGTATTTTGGTGGCTGCAGGTATAAGCACACGGACAAAATGGAAGCGTATCTGGCGGATCCCGCCGGAACCCGTCTGGAAGAACAGATCCTGTCCGAGGCGGACCGGATGAGCGAGCGGATGATCCTGGGCTTGCGGCTGATCCGGGGGATTTGCGCAGAAGATTTTGCGGAAGAGTTCGGAAGGACGCTGAAGGAGGCCTACGGGGAGATCATCGAACGGCATACCCGGGAGGGATTGCTGACCACCGAAAAGGACGAAAATGGCCGCAGTTTCCTGCGTTTTACGGAGAAAGGCCTTGATCTGGAGAATTACGTCCTCTCGGATTTTGTCTGAACCCTCTCAAGTTTTTCCGATTTTTTTAGATTTTGTTTGTGATTTTTTGTCAATTCCTTTATAATAAATTTTGGAATTTTTTGTAATGCAAGAGGGGTCGCCATGCAATTTGTCAAATGGGAAGATTTGAAAGAGGGTATGAGGCTGGCCAGACCGATCTACAGCAAGTCGGGCGTGCTTTTGTTTGAGCGTAATTCCAAGCTCACCAAGGGTGCCATCGACAGCGTGAAGAACTTCGGTCTCCTTGGCATCTACATTCTGGAGCCTGCAGAACCGCTTCCGCCCATGTCCGAGGAGGATATGGAGTTCGAGCGTTTCGAGATCAAGATGGTCTCCACGCTGCAGGATGAGATGGAGCGTATCATCTCCACGAAGCGCTACAAGAACCTGCCCACCATCGCCAGCCAGATCCTGCGGGCTTACGGCCATCTGGAGGACAAGGTCACAATCTATCAGAATCTGCGGAGCCGGGACGATTTCGTCTGCAGGCATATGTTTAACACCGCGATCCTCTGCGCCATGATCACCCATCGTATGAACGTGGCACTGGATGAGCAGCTCACCACCGTCAATGCGGCGCTGCTCCACGACATCGGCAAGATCAATTCCGACAATCCCGTCGTTTACGGACGGAAGCCGGAGGCGGGAGATGAGGAAGCGTACTACAAGCTCATGTTCGACGGGCTGGATCTCATCGAACAGGCATTTTCCGGAGAGGGCCCCGCGCTGAAGCGCATCTGCACCCAGGCCCTGCGGAACCGCATCGACTATAGCAACGGTGTGGATATCAAATCGAGAAAGACCACCCTCGGAGCCAAGGTTCTGATCGTGGCAAATAAATATGACGAGATGACGGGAATGAGCCTCAGCGGTGAGAGCGAGTCCGAGCTTGCCTGCATCAAGCATTTCATGGATCATCCCGACCTGTACGATAAGGACGTGGTACAGGCGCTTATCGATTCCATCCGAATCCTCTTTACCGGGGTCAGCGTGATCCTGAATACAGGGGAGAAAGCCCTGATCCTCTCGGAGAACACGGAGAACATCTTAAAGCCCACCGTGCTCTGCTTCCGGGATGACAAGGTACTGGACCTTTCGCTTTACGCCTACAGTGACATGTGGGTGAAAGATATCATGAAGACCCTGGACAATCGGTACATCATGAATGTAGATTCAAACAAAAAAACCGGAGAAGGAGAAACGAACAATGCTTGATATCGAAGAAGTCCTTAGAAAAGCAAAAGATGCCGGCGCCAGCGATGTGCATATCACCGTTGGAATCCCTCCCAAAATGCGTGTCAACGGCAATCTGATCACCATGGAAGAGTATCAGAGAATGATGCCTGCAGATACGCTGGATGTTGTGATGCATATCACCACCGATACACAGCGTGCCCGTTTTGAGGAGCGTGGAGAGTACGATATGTCCTTCTCCATTCCCAACCTGGGACGTTATCGTGTGAACATCTTCAAGCAGAGAGGTTCCGCTGCCATGGCCTTCCGTTTGGTGGGCACGGTGGTTCCCCCTCCGGAGAAGCTGGGTGTGCCCAGTTCCGTTGTAGACCTCTACAACCGCAAGCGTGGTCTGGTACTGGTCACCGGTCCTACCGGTTCCGGTAAGTCCACCACCCTGGCAGCCATCATCGACAAAATCAACAACTCCCGTGATGCACACGTCATCACCCTGGAGGATCCTATCGAGTACCTGCATCAGCACAAAATGTCCATGGTCAACCAGCGTGAGATCGGACTGGATTCCGACAACTACGCAAACGCACTTCGTGCGGCCCTCCGTGAGGACCCCGATGTCATCCTCGTGGGTGAGATGCGTGACTTCGAGACCATCAGCGTCGCCATCACCGCAGCAGAGACCGGACACCTTGTCCTGTCCACCCTGCACACCATCGGTGCAGCCAGCACCGTGGACCGTGTCATCGACGTATTCCCGCCTCACCAGCAGCAGCAGATCCGTGTCCAGCTGGCAAACGTGCTGGAGGCTGTCATTTCTCAGCAGCTGATCCCTACCATGGACGGCAGAGGTCGTGTGGCTGCATTCGAGGTCATGCACGCAAATCACGCTGTGCGTAACCTGATCCGTGAGGGTAAGTCTCACCAGCTCCAGAGCGTCATGCAGACCAACCGTAAGATGGGCATGATCACAATGGACGAGGCAATCCTTCAGCTGTACTTCGACGGCACCATCGATCGTGAGCAGGCCATCAACTTCGCTCAGGATCCCGACGGCATGATGCTGAAGATCTGATCTGTCTACAGGCAAAATAAGACAGGCAGTCCGATATTCCGGGCTGCCTGTTTTTTGTGTCGTTTTTCATTTAAAGAATCACGGGAACGCTTATTGTTTGTTTCCCTCTTCCTGACCGGGAATGATCTCATCGATCAGACCGTCGGAATGTTTGCGAATCTCCTGATTCAATTCCCGTACTTCTTCGATTGTCTGACATTTATCGGTTGCTGTGGTGATAAGCCAAGTGATAAATTGCAATTGCTTATTTGTCATTTCTTCTACCATACCCGCTCCTCTCCGGGCCCTTTCTCATTGTTTGGCTGAATTCTGAGAGGGCCGCTGAAAGGACCCTCTTTGACCGTGAGAATCCTTTTCTGATAAGGATTATATCATGGTTTTTCTGTCTGTGGAACCGATGCATTTACCCCTTCCAGTAGGAAAGGTCTGGGCGATAATAGATGGCTTCCAGGAGATGATTCCGTTCGATGGAGGCACTTCCCTCCAGATCCGCAATGGTCCTGGCTACCCGCAGGACTCTGTGATAGCTACGGGCGCTGAGCCCGATCTTGTCATAGACGCTTTCCAGATAGGCATGCTCCTGCGGGCTCAGGGCGCAGAAACGCTCGATCTCCTTTGGAGACAGGTCTGAATTAAACCTCACTTGCGTCCCTGCGTACCGCTCCCGTTGCATGGCTCTGGCTTTTTCCACCGCAGCCCGCATCTCCGCGGAGGAGAGGCCTTCCGCAGGCTTTCGCATGTCCTTCAGATCCACCCCTTTTAACTCCACACACAGATCGATCCGGTCCAGGATGGGACCGGAGACTCTGCCCAGGTAATGCCTGATCTGGGTCTCTGAGCACCTGCATTTGTTTCTGTCCGGATAGTAGCCGCAGGGACAGGGATTCATGGCGCAGATCAGCAGAAAATCCGCAGGATAGGTGATGTTGTAACGTGCCCTTGCAATGTGGATCAGATGATCCTCCAGGGGCTGCCGCAGACTGTCCAGTGTATTTTTCTGGAATTCCGGCAGCTCGTCCAGAAAGAGGACGGAGCGGTGGGCCAGGGAAATGGCCCCGGGTCTGGGAGAGACGCCGCCGCCGATGAGGGCGGGAAGGGAGAGGGAGTGATGGGGCGCCTGAAAGGTGCGTTTTCGGATCAGCGGAACCCCTGGGGGCAGGAGTCCTGCCACGGAATGCACCGAAGTCACTTCCAGACTTTCCTCCAGTGTCAGGGGTGGAAGGATACCCGGAATCCGTTTGGCAATCATGGACTTCCCTGCTCCCGGCGGTCCTGTTAGGAGGAGGCTGTGGAATCCCGCCGCGGAGATCATGGCCGCCCGTTTTGCATTTTCCTGGCCGCAGACTTCGGAAAAATCAGGGACGGAAGATTCCTCACAGGCTTCCTGTACAGAGACCGGAGCCGCCACAGGCAGCGCTTCCTCCTCGCCGGTCTGAAGATATTCCAGGACCTGACGGATGTGATCTGCGGAACGGATCCGGATCCCCGGTACCACTGCCGCTTCCCGCTCGTTGGCCCGGGGGACGATGCAGGTGTGGATCCCCAGGTCCCGTGCCTTTCGCACAATGGGAAGTACGCCGCGGACGGACTTGACCTCGCCTCCCAGCCCCAGCTCTCCCAGGAAGAGGGTACCTTCCGTGCGCTCGGTTGGGAAGAAGGAGAGGCAGCTTAAGATTCCGATCAAAATGGGCAGATCATAGGCAGTGCCGTCCTTGTGAATGTCGGCAGGAGAGAGGTTCACCGTGATCCTGGAAGCGGGGAGATCCAACCCGCAGTTTTTCATGGCGGCCTGGATCCGGTCCTTGCTTTCACGGACTTCCTGACATAAACTGCCTACCATGGTAAAGCTGGGAAGGCCCGAGGAAATGTCCACTTCCACGCGAACCGGCAGTGCTTCGACGCCCAGCAGGGCGGATGTTTGGATCGAACTGTACATAAATTTTCCTTCTTGAATTATGATTTGCGAAATGTGTTTTGAGATACCTGTGTGGCGGTGCCCTCCAGGAGGAGACTCATAAGGCTAAGACGAATGGTCTCTGTGGGAAGAGGCGTGCCGGATTTTTCCAGGCGCTGCGCCAGTTCCTCCGGTGTTTGGGGAGTAAAGTCCAGAGCGGAAAAAATGACATGAAGGTCAGTTCCTTTCGGGTAGGGATTTGCAGACTCCCTGCCGGAGAAGCTTTTCCGGCGGCGGGATTTTTCGTCGTCAATCCGACCTTCGGTATACTCTAATAATTCCCGGATCAGGATCTCCGGGGAGAGGTACACCTGTGCGCCTTGCCCCAGAAGCCCGTTGCAGCCGTCGCTAAGGCGGTCCGTGATGCGCCCGGGAACGGCGTAGATCTCCCGTCCCTGCTCCAGCGCCATATCCACGGTGATGAGAGTGCCGCTTTGCTGTCTGGCTTCCACCACCACCAGGAAATCACAGAGTCCACTGACGATGCGGTTCCGGGGCGGAAAATGGCCTGCCACCGCAGGGGTTCCGGGCCCGTAGGTGGAGAGGATCCCGCCCCTTTCCCGCAGGGCTTCGTAGAGCCTTCGGTTGGAACGGGGATAACAGACATCTGCCCCGGATCCCAGGACGGCGCAGGAGTAGCCTCCCGCATCCACGGCAGCCATCTGCGCCAGGCCGTCCACTCCCACCGCCATGCCGCTGATGACACTGATCCCGGCTGCGCCCAGAGCAGAACCCAGTTCCTTTGCAACTTCCGTTCCGTAGGCAGAACATCCTCTGGCACCGATGACAGCTACGGAGGGACGGTCCGCCGGAGGCAGATTTCCCAGCAAAAAGAGACCGAAGGTGGGATCGGGGATGTTCAGGAGCCGTTCCGGATAGTCCGGATCCCCCGGCAGGAGAAAGCGCATTCCGGTGCGCTCCATTTGTTCCTCCAGTGCCTCCGGGCGGACCTTTTCCTTTTGGGTCAGCAGCGTGTGATAGGTTTTGGCGGGGAGCACTTCCCTTCGTGATTCCGTTTCATGGTAGATGGCGGTACAGCTCCCGTATTCCGCCAGCAGCCTGTAAACGGTGGCGCTGCCGATCCAGGGAACGGAGCAGAGCCAGAGGGCGCAGAGACGCTCCTCCCGGGATATTTCGTTTTCATACAGAGTAAACATAGAACCGACTTTCCGCCCATCTGATTTATGGGCATTTTTCTTTCCGTTCCGTGGGGGGCACACTGACGGATCTGCCTGACGCAGGCATAAAGGTGTGCATCTCCGGCGACTGCTTCGCTCCGAACGAATCTCGTTGGGGGATCGGGAGAAGAGGATCTCCCGCATCGATGGTTCTATCTAAAAACGGCACCTTCCAAAAGTCAACCATGAAAGATGCACAATTTTTTATCCCGAAACTTTGTTCGAATTTCCGATTTTTCACAATAACTAGTGGTGTCTAATGCTATTGCCCATCAAGATGTGGTAGAATAAAAAATACCTTTTGGAACCTGCACAGATAGAAGGAGACATTATGACAGACAGGAAAAATACCAGGACAGTCCGGATCGGCGACCGCGTCATCGGCGGCGGGAACCCCATCCTGATCCAGTCCATGACCAATACAAAAACCCAGGATGTGGAAGCTACCGTGGCCCAGATCCTTGCACTGGAGAAGGCGGGCTGTGAGATCGTGCGCTGCACGGTGCCCGATGAAGAGGCGGCGAAAGCCATCGGAGAGATCAAAAAGCAGATCCATATCCCTCTGGTTGCGGACATTCATTTTGACTATCGCATGGCCATCCTCGCCATGGAAAACGGCGCGGATAAGATCCGCATCAACCCCGGCAACATCGGCGACGCCGATAAGGTAAAGCAGGTGGTGGATGTGGCGAAGGCCCGTGAGATCCCCATCCGCGTAGGCGTGAACTCCGGTTCCCTGGAAAAACATCTGGTGGAAAAATACGGCGGTGTCACTGCGGAAGGCCTGGTGGAGAGTGCCCTGGACAAGGTGAAGATGATCGAGGATATGGGATATGACAACCTTGTCATAAGCATCAAATCCTCGGACGTGATGATGTGTGTGAAGGCCCATGAACTGTTGGCGCAGAAGATGGATTATCCGCTCCATGTGGGCATCACAGAGTCCGGTACCGTGCGCAGCGGCAGCATCAAATCTGCCATCGGACTGGGTCTCATTCTGAATCAGGGCATCGGCGATACCATCCGCGTGTCTCTGACGGGAGACCCCTGCGAGGAGATCGGTGCAGCCCGGCTGATCCTGCGGACTCTGGGGCTGCGAAAGGGCGGCATCGAAGTAGTGTCCTGTCCCACCTGCGGCCGTACCCAGATCGACCTGATCTCCCTGGCGACGAAGGTAGAGGAGCTGGTAAAGGACTACCCTCTGGATATCAAGGTAGCGGTGATGGGATGTGTGGTCAACGGCCCCGGAGAAGCAAAGGAAGCAGACCTGGGCATTTGCGGCGGCAAGGGGGAGGGACTCCTGATCCGCGACGGAGAGATCATCCGCAAGGTGCCGGAGAGCGAACTCCTGAGCGCCCTGAAGCAAGAATTGGACGCCTGGAAGTAAGAGAAATACCATAGATGTTCCGCCCCCGTGCGGCTGCGGCAAAATGCCCGGCTGTGCTGAGGCGCGTGTTTGGAGTATGAGATGAGTAAGTCGTTTTTTGATGTATTTTCCGATCTGGATATGAAGGAGCGGACCAGACTGTATTTTGACGGGACTCGGGTGGAGCGCATCACCATGGACAAGAGCAGGACCAATCTGCGCCTGTATCTGACCAGTGATCACCTGATTCCCAAGGAAGAGATCTGGGCGGCGGAGGAGGAGATCGCCCGCTTCGTGAAAAAGGTATCCCCTGTTCAGGTCCGGATCTTCGAGCATTTTGAACTGTCGGAGGCTTATAAGGTAAAGGAACTGCTGGACCTGTACCTGGAGAGCATCTATTCCGAGATCGAATCTTACAATTTCCTGATGTATCAGATGCTTCGGAAGGCAGAACTAACCTGCCCCGAAGAGGATGTGCTGCAGATCGATGCGGAGGACACCTTCCTGAACCGAAAGAAGGAGTCCGAGCTGGTCTCCATTTTGAACAAGATCCTCTGTGAGCGCTGCGGCATCAAGGCCGAGGCCCGGGTCATTTACCATGAGGTGGTGAGTGAGAAGGAAGATACCGTCGATCCCAGACTGCAGGCCAGAGTGGAAGAGATCACCAGACGTGTCTATGGCAGAGATCCGGGAGAAGAGCTCCTGGGAGCAGTGGCGGTGAAGGAGCAGGCTCCCGCGGATGGCGCAGCTCCTGCATCCCCCGCAGCACCTTCAGAGAAAAATACGGCACCCAAGGCTCCTGCTTCCGCAGGTTCTGTTTCTGCTGCAAAGCCGGGCGAACTGCGCACCGGCGGCAACCGCGCAAAAACGGATTACGGTTTTTCCGGCGGCAGACGCTCCGGCGGTGGCAGGCGTGATGACGGTGCCATCAAATACACCGATAATCCGGACGTGATCTACGGCCGCGAAGTCACCGGGGATATAACTCCCATGGAGGACATCGTGGGCGAGATCGGTACCGTGACGATCCAGGGCCAGGTCATGGCCGTGGACTCCCGTGATATCAAGAATGAGCGCACCATCCTCATGTTCGATGTCACCGATTTTACCGACACTTTCCGTGTGAAGATCTTTGTGCCCACGGACAAGGTGAAGGAGCTCATGGGAGACATTAAGCCCGGTGCCTTCATCCGACTTACCGGAGCTCCCCAGATGGACAATTTCGACCACGAGCTCAGCATCGGTTCCGTGAAGGGCATTCAGAAGAGCCAGGATTTCCGTACGCCCCGTCGTGACATGGCAGTGCACAAGCGTGTTGAGCTGAACCTCCATACGAAGATGAGCGATATGGACGGCGTTTCCGATGCGGCGGACCTGGTGAAGTGCGCTTTGAAATTCGGTCACCGCGCCGTGGCCATCACCGACAACGGTGTGGTACAGGGCTTTACCGAGGCCAACCATGTGTGGGAGGACCTCTGGAAGGACGAGAAGAAAAAACGCAAGGAAGCGGGAGAGCCCGCTCCCGATAAGCAGGACTTTTTCAAGATCCTCTATGGAGCGGAAGTCTACCTGGTAGACGACCTGTTGGAGATCGTCTCCGATGAGAGAGGACAGACCCTGGATGACGACTTTGTCGTTTTTGACGTGGAGACCACCGGCCTGTCCGTCACCACCGATACCTTCATCGAGTTCGGCGCGGTCAAGGTTTCCGGCGGCAAGGTGGTGGATCGTTTCTCCACCTTCGTCAATCCCGGCAGACCCATTCCCTATGCCATCACCGCCCTCACCTCTATCCGGGATGAGGACGTGAAGGATGCACCGGATGCCTCCGTCGCTGTACGGGAGTTTCTGGCCTTCAGCGAGGGCTGCGTCCTGGTGGCACACAACGCCGAGTTCGACGTGAACATTCTGAAGGAGCACTGCAAGCGCTTCGGCTATCCTCAGCAGCCCACCTATGTAGACACCCTGCCCCTGGCCAGAGTGCAGCTCCCCGGACATGCAAAATACACCCTGGATGCTGTGGCGAAAGCCCTGAACATCGACCTGGGTCATCACCACAGAGCAGTGGACGATGCGGAGTGTACCGCATGGATTTTCGTGCGCTTCCTGGATCAGCTCCGGAACGAAGGAATGACACACCTGTCACAGATCAACGAGAAAGCAGGAAAAACCCCTTCCGCCATCGCCAAAAAGATCCCCCATCGTGCAGTGATCTTTGCAAAAAATGAGCTGGGAAGAGTGCACCTCTACCACCTGATCACCGAGTCCCACCTCACCTATTTCAACCGTGTTCCCAAGGTCCCCAAGAGCAGAGTGAACGCCCTGCGGGAAGGCCTCATCGTGGGAAGCAGCGGTGTGAATGGAGAGGTGTACCGCGCTGTCGTGGAAGGAAATACCGACGAGCAGGTTGCCAGATTCGTGCAGTTCTATGACTATCTGGAAGTGCAGCCCATCGGCAACGCCGCTTTTCTCATTGATAACGAGAAGATCTCCTCCATCGAAAACGAGGATGATCTGCGCAATGCCAACCGCAGGATCGTGGAGCTGGGCAAGGAGTTCGGCAGACCTGTGGTAGCGACAGGAGACGTGCATTTCAAAGAGCCCCAGGACGAGATCTATCGACGCATCCTTATGGTGGGTAAGGGCAACAAAGAAGGAGAGGTTCAGGCACCTCTTTACTTCCGCACCACCGAGGAGATGCTGGAGGAATTCGCTTATCTGGGCAGTGAGAAGGCCATGGAGGTGGTGGTCACCAACACCAACATGATCGCCGATATGTGCGAGACCATTTCTCCCGTGCGCCCGGACAAATGTCCTCCCGTGATCCCCGATTCCGACAAGACGCTGACGGAGATCTGCTACAACAGAGCTCATGAGATCTATGGCCCCGACCTGCCCCAGATCGTTGTGGAGCGCCTGGAGCGGGAGCTCCATTCCATCATTACCAACGGATTCGCCGTGATGTACATCATCGCTCAGAAGCTGGTTTGGAAGTCCGTGGAGGACGGCTATCTGGTAGGTTCCAGAGGATCCGTGGGAAGTTCCTTTGTGGCCACCATGGCAGGAATCACCGAGGTCAATCCCTTAAGCCCTCACTATTTCTGCAGCAAATGCCACTATGTGGATTTTGACAGCGATGAAGTAAAAGCATATGCCGGAAAGGCCGGCGTGGACATGCCGGACAAGGTATGCCCTGTCTGCGGAGAGCCCCTGCACAAGGACGGCTTTGACATACCCTTCGAGACCTTCCTGGGATTCGAGGGAGACAAGGAGCCGGATATCGACCTGAATTTCTCCGGTGAGTACCAGTCCAAGGCCCACAAATACACCGAGGTTATCTTCGGATCCGGTCAGACCTTCCGTGCGGGTACCGTGGGTACCGTGGCGGAGAAGACGGCCATCGGCTACGTAAAGCATTATTTTGATGAGAAAAAGATCGTAAAGCGCAGAGGTGAAGTGGCCCGGATCGCCAAGGGCTGTGAGGGCGTGCGCCGCAGTACCGGTCAGCACCCCGGCGGTATCATCGTGCTTCCCCTGGGACAGGACATCAACTCCTTCACTCCGGTGCAGCACCCTGCCAACGATATGTCCACGGACATCATCACCACCCATTTCGATTACCACAGCATCGACCACAACCTGTTGAAACTGGACATTCTGGGACACGATGATCCTACCATGATCCGTATGCTTCAGGACCTGACGGGACTGGATCCCGTAAAGGACATCCCTCTGGACGGGCAGGATGTTATGAGCCTCTTCCAGAATACCGAAGCGCTGGGCATTACCCCCGACGACATCGGCGGCACGAAGCTGGGCGCACTGGGCATCCCCGAGTTCGGTACCGACTTTGCAATGCAGATGCTTATCGACGCACAGCCCAAGGCCTTTTCCGACCTGGTCCGGATCTCCGGTCTGGCCCACGGCACCGATGTGTGGCTGGGCAATGCGGAGACCCTGATCAAATCCGGCAAGGCCACCATTTCCACCGCTATCTGTACCAGAGACGACATCATGACCTACCTCATCGGTATGGGCCTGGATCCCTCCAAGTCCTTCAACATCATGGAGGCCGTCCGTAAGGGTAAGGTGGCAAAGGGAGATGCCAAGAACTGGCCCGCATGGAAAGAGGATATGCTGGCCCACAATGTGCCCGACTGGTACATCTGGTCCTGCCAGAAGATCAAGTACATGTTCCCGAAGGCCCACGCTGCGGCCTATGTCATGATGGCGTGGCGCATTGCCTACTGTAAGATCCACTATCCCCTGGCTTACTATGCGGCTTACTTCAGCATCCGTGCCAAGGCCTTTTCCTATGAACTCATGTGTCAGGGAAAAGCCCACCTGGAGAGCGAGCTAAAGCGCTACAAGGCCCGCCGCGATGCGGACAAGGGATCCGACCTGGAGCCCCTGTCCAACAAGGAAGAGCTGCAGCTGGGTGACATGCGTATCGTGCAGGAGATGTATGCCCGGGGATTTGAGTTCGTTCCCATCGACCTCTTTAAGGTGAAGTCCCGCCACTTCCAGATCGTGGACGGCAAGCTCATGCCTTCCCTTCTCAGCGTGGAAGGACTGGGAGAGACTGCGGCGGATTCCATTGTGGAAGGTGCAAAAAAAGGCCCCTTCACCTCCAGAGACGACTTCAAGGAGCGCTGCAAAGTGTCCCAGACCGTGGCGGATACCCTTCATCGTCTGGGCATCTTAGGGGAACTCCCCGAGTCGAACCAGATCAGCATCTTCGATCTTTTCGGCGCAGATTAAGGATTTTTCGGCTTTTGAAAGAAAACCGAAAAAGAAATTTAAAAAGTGCTTGCATTTTTTAAATGGCTATAGTAATATAAGCAAGTCGCGTGCAGAACAAAAGCAATTGCGACTTGTTATGGCTGGTTGGTCAAGCGGTTAAGACGCCGCCCTCTCACGGCGGAAACAGGGGTTCGATTCCCCTACCAGCTGCGAAGCCCGTACCGAAAGGTACGGGCTTTTTTCTTGTCTTTTAAAGCAAAAAAATAGGCGCTCCGCGTGGATGCGCATTCATAATCCATACTTGCATCCTAAAAAATTTTGTTGTATAGTCTTGTCTCGATGTAACAATTTCTACTATATGATGATAGGGGCAAAAACCGAAATGCGATCATGCTTGCATGAATCGCTTTGAGGGTTTATGACCCATGCACTTTTGAACGGCCCGGAAACGGGCGCACCCGGAGGAACAGGGAATGGCAAAATATCTGGTGATCGTGGAGTCGCCTGCAAAGGTGAAGACCATTAAGAAATTTCTGGGAAACAATTATCAGGTCGTGGCAAGCAACGGTCACGTCCGTGATCTGCCGAAGAGTACCATGGGCATCGACGTGGAGAACGACTACGAGCCCAAGTACATCACCATCCGCGGCAAGGGAGACGTGCTTTCCAATCTGCGCAAGGAAGTGAAGAAGGCTGAAAAAGTCTACCTCGCAACCGACCCTGACCGTGAGGGAGAGGCAATCTCCTGGCATCTGTACTACGCCCTGAAGCTGAACGAGAAGCCCACCTACCGCATTACCTTTAACGAGATCACCGGCAAGGCCGTGAAAGAATCCTTAAAGCATCCCAGAGAGATCGACATGGATCTGGTGAATGCGCAGCAGACCCGCCGTATCCTGGACCGCATGGTGGGATATCGTATTTCCCCCGTCCTTTGGGCCAAGATCAAGGGCAAGCTTTCCGCAGGCCGCGTACAGTCCGCAACCCTTCGCATGGTCTGCGACCGTGAGAAGGAGATCGACGCCTTCGTTCCCGAGGAGTACTGGAGCCTGGAAGCCTCTCTGGAGGTGGACGGCCAGAAACGCCCCATCACCGCAAAATACTATGGCAACAAATCCGGCAAACAGGACCTGAAGAACAAAAAGCAGGTCGAAGAGCTGGTTAAGAGCATTGAAAAGAAAGCCTTCTCCGTGAAGGAAGTGAAAAAGGGAGATCGCACCCGCAAGGCCCCCCTGCCCTTCACCACCTCCACCATGCAGCAGGAGGCCAGCAAGACCCTGAACTTCACCACCCAGAAGACCATGCGCCTGGCGCAGCAGCTCTATGAAGGTGTGGAGATCGCCGGTGAGGGCACCGTGGGTCTCATTTCCTACCTGCGTACCGATTCCACCCGTGTCTCCGATGAGGCAAGGGCGCAGGCGGAAAAATACATCGGCGAAAACTACGGCAAGGAGTACCTGGGCAGCACCGAGGCTGCCGGCAAGACCGGACAGAAGATCCAGGATGCCCACGAGGCAATCCGTCCCACCGACGTGACCCGTACCCCTTCCTCTCTGAAGGATCAGCTCCCCAGAGACCTGTATCGTCTGTACACTCTGATCTGGAAGCGCTTCATGGCGAGCCAGATGGCAGAGGCAAAATACGAGACCACCTCCGTCCGCATTCAGGCAGGCGAGGAGATCTTTACCCTGTCCGCAGCGCGGATCACCTTTGACGGTTTCCGCACCGTATATACCGAGTCCGAGGAAGAGGAGGAGAGCAATTCCCTCCAGGCTGCCATTTCCGAGAAGAGCAAGTTAAAGCTCCTTTCCCTGGATCCCAAGCAGCACTTCACCCAGCCCCCCGCCCACTACACCGAGGCAGCGCTGGTTCACGAGATGGAGGCTCAGGGCATCGGCAGACCTTCCACCTACGCACCGACCATCACCAACCTGGTGCAGCGCAGATATGTGATCAAGGAGCAGAAAAATCTCTTTGTCACCGAGCTGGGCAACGCCGTAAACGATATGATGAACCAGGCCTTCCCCAGCATTGTGGATCTGCACTTTACCGCCAACATGGAGACCCTTCTTGACAGCGTGGAAGAGGGAACCGTGAAGTGGAAGACCGTTATCGCCAATTTCTACCCCGATCTGGACGAAGCCGTGAAGGCTGCCGAGAAGGAGCTGGAGCATGTCAAGATCGAGGATGAGGTCTCCGAGGAGATCTGTGAAAATTGCGGCGTGCACATGGTGGTAAAATACGGGCCTCACGGCAAATTCCTTGCCTGCCCCAATTTCCCTGAGTGCCGCAACACCAAAACCTTCTACGAGCGCATCGGCGTTCCCTGCCCTCAGTGCGGCAAGGATCTGGTGATCCGTATGTCCAAGAAGGGCCGCAGATACTTCGGCTGCATGGGATTCCCGGATTGCGACTTCATGTCCTGGAACCGCCCCGTGAAGGAGCGCTGCCCTGAGTGTGGCTCCTACATGGTGGAAAAAGGAAACAAAATGGTGTGTGCAAATAAAGAGTGCGGACACATAATTTCTAATACTACCGAAAAAGTTGATTAAATTTTCAGTCAATTTTAATTGATTGCACAAATTATCTGTGCTATACTCATCCTGGGTATGACGAAAGAACCCGGGAGGTACTATGAGTAGTGTACAGCTTCTGGATAAGACCAGAAAGATCGGCAAATTACTGCACAACAACAATTCCAGCAAGGTTGTATTCAACGACATTTGCAAGGTGATGCGAGACATCCTGGGCTCCAATGTCCTGGTGATCAGCCGGAAGGGCAAGGTCCTGGGCGTGGGATTCCTGGACGGTGTTCCTCCCATCACGGAACTGCTGGATCAGAAAGTGGGCGGATTCATCGATCCCATGTTGAACGAGCGGCTCCTGGGGATCCTTTCCACCAAGGAAAATGTGAACCTGGGCACGCTGGGATTTGAGAGAACGGATACCGACCATTTCCAGGCCATCATCACTCCCATCGAGATCGCGGGAGAGCGGCTGGGGACCCTCTTCATCTACAAGGTGGATGAGCAGTATGACATTGACGACATCATCCTCTGCGAGTACGGTACCACCGTGGTGGGACTGGAAATGCTGAGAGCCGTCAGTGAGGAGAGCGCGGAAGAGAGCCGTAAGATCGCGGTGGTCAAATCCGCCATCAGCACCCTTTCCTTCTCCGAGATGGAGGCCATCGTTCACATCTTCGACGAGCTGGACGGCATGGAGGGCGTGCTGGTCGCAAGCAAGATCGCGGACCGCGTGGGCATCACCCGTTCGGTCATCGTCAACGCCCTTCGTAAGTTCGAGAGCGCGGGAGTCATCGAATCCCGTTCCTCCGGAATGAAGGGTACCTACATCAAGGTTTTGAACGATGTGGTCTTCTCCGAGATCGAAGAGCTGAAGAGACAGCAGAACCTGAAGTAAAATAAAAAACGGATTTTGAAGGGCAGGCGCCCTGCGAAAAAGGATTTACGGAAGCGAAAGCGGAAAGTAAGTCCTTTTTGTTTTATCCAAAATGCCCCGGAGTTTCCGTTTTCATACAAATCGGGTCAAAATCTAAAATTTATATAAAGACCACAAGATATAGTATATCACGTGTTATAACACCCAAGTGGTATTGTATTTTGAGTAATTTTCAGTATAATTAAGGATGTATGCGTGGAAGAATACGCAAATCCGGAAAGGCGGTACTATGATCAACACGAATGCGTTTGATTACATCAACGTTCTCACCAGGGCCGCAGACGCTTCCTGGCTGAGAAATGAGTGTATTGCAAACAATATTGCCAATGTGGATACTCCGGGCTACAAGCGCCAGGATGTGGATTTTGAATCCGTTCTCTCCAAGGAGCTGGGTGCTGCCCGCTTCGTTTCCATGGACGAGAAAGTTTCCAAAGTGAACCCGCGTCGTCTCCAGGTGGGTGCTTACGTTGACTACGGCGGTTTTTCCTACCGCACCGACGGAAATAACGTGGATATCGAAAACGAGAACGTCTACCTGGCACAGAACCAGTTGAAGTACCAGGGTCTGCTGAACAGCATCAGCGCCGAGTTCGAGAATCTGCAGACTGTTATGAAGTAACACATCCATGGAAGGATTGTTTTGCAACAAAACGGAATTGTGATCTCTTTTCGTGGAGGATTGAATTTATGGGAATTTTTACATCGTTTGACATCAGTGCTTCCGGCCTTACCGCTCAGAGATACCGTATGGACGTGATCTCCGAGAACGTGGCCAATGCCAATTCCACCAGGACCCAGGACGGCACCCCTTATCGCCGCAAGGTCGTGGTGTTCGAGGAAAAGGGCGTCCGCGGCGCGGATTCCTTCAGTTCCGTGCTGGGCACCGTCACCAAGAATTACGCCGGCAAGGGCGTGAAGGTGGCAGGGGTCTACGAGGATCAGAAGACCGAAATGAACATGGTCTACGATCCCTCCAATCCGGATGCGGATGAGAACGGCTATGTGACCTATCCCAATGTCAATATCATCACCGAGATGACCAACCTTATCGATGCCAGCCGTGCGTACGAGGCAAACGCAACCGCCTTCAACGCCAGCAAGTCCATCGCACAGCGCGGCCTGACCATGGGTAATGGTTGATAAAGGTTTATCGGGAAAGGAATAGATAGATTATGGACGTTTCATTGTTGAAAGAACTGCAGGGCGTTACCGACCTGTACAAAACATCTGCTAACGGTGTGGTCCGCGGACTGGGAGCCGACTCCTCCAAGGCCGAGGGCACCATGTTCGAGTCCTTCCTGAACACGGCCCTGGACAATATCCAGACCACCAATGCATATCTGTCCGATGCGGAGAACCAGGAGATTCTCTTTGCCCTGGGCGAGTCCGACAGCACTCATGACCTGACCATCGCCCTGGAGAAGGCATCCACTGCGCTGCAGTACACCGTGGCCATCCGCGACAAATTGCTCGAGGCATATAAAGAGTTAATGCAGATTCAGATCTAAGTTGAGCGGACTCTGAACTTAGTGTTGCTTGCTCCGTGCATAAAACTGCTTTTCGTGAACCGAACGAAACAAAGAATAATAATTCGACTTACAGGGGAAGGAAAAATGCCCGAACAAATCCAAAACATCCTCAATCGAATAAAGGAATGGTGGGGGAAGTTCACCGGAAGGCAAAAGGGAATCATCATCGGCCTTGCGATCTTCACCATCGTTGTTTTCGGTGTCATCGTCTATGTGGTATCCAGACCCCGCTACACCAGACTCATGACCTGTGAGAACACCAACCAGTCCAATCAGGTGGTGACGATCCTGGAGAGCAACAATATCCCCTACCAGATCTCCAACGACGCTCTGAAGATCGACGTGGAGACCGGCTATCTGTCTAAAGCAGAGCTGGCACTGGCAGCGGACGGCTATGTGGCGGATGAGTTCACC
Organism: Lachnospiraceae bacterium; assembly: GCA_016286555.1. Taxonomy (GTDB): domain Bacteria; phylum Bacillota; class Clostridia; order Lachnospirales; family Lachnospiraceae; genus AC2028. Next base: position 20,271 of record JAEETA010000023.1, read on the forward strand.
GTGGACGATGCTCTGACTTCTTCCCTGTCCACCACCGCCAGCGAGCGTGCCTTCCGGAAACAGCTCTATCTGGAGTCCCGGATTGAGACCATGCTGGAGGACATCGACTCCATCAAGAGTGCGAAGGTCACTCTTTCCATCCCCGAACAGAACGGTACCCTCATCGCGCAGGAGCAGGAATCCGGCGCGTATGTGCAGTTGGAGACCAACGGCTATTTCACTTCCTCCAACGCAGCTTATGTGGCAAAATGCGTGGCCACCGCCCTGGGCAATGACACCACGGCGAAGATCACCATCGTTGACAACAACGCAGAACTCCTGTTTGCAGGCGGAGACGAGTACTCCACCGCCGGCATCGCAAGCTCCATGCTGGAACTTCAGACCCAGGCGGAATGCCAGGTGGCCAACAGCATCAAGAGCTTCATGATCGGTACCCATCAGTATGATAACGTGGAAGTGTCCAGCCATCTGGACATGGATTATTCCAACTACGAGAAGACCGTCAAGGAGTACTATGCCAACGAGGGTCGGACCGAGGGTATGATCATCCACAACGAGAACTACGAGAACGAGAGCGAGAGCGGCGTGGGCGGCGTCCCCGGCACCGATTCCAACGGTGAAGGTACCACCTATGTCACCAGCGATTACGATAAGTCCTCCACCGCCACCACCGAGACGGAGACGGACTATGCACCCAACGAGAGTGCCGAGTATAAGGTCACTCCCGCAGGCAGCATCAATTACAACAATTCTTCCCTGTCCATCGCGGCCATTTCCTACAAGGCGATCCGCCAGGAGGATGTGGAGCTCCAGGGTCTCCTGGACGGCATCACCTGGGAAGAGTACAAGCTGAACAATTCCGATATGGTGCGGCAGACCGTGACGGATGACCTGGTGGCGGCAGTGGCCAACGCCAGCGGATTCCCCGCTGCCAACATTTCCATCATCGCATACGAAGCACCCATTTTCTACGACAAGGAAGGCCTCGCCGTCAGTTGGACCACAGTCCTGAGCGCTTTGCTCTTCCTGCTGATCCTGGGACTCCTGGCCTTTGTGGTGCTCCGGAACATGCTCCCCGGCAAGAAGCAGCAGGAGGAGCCCGAGGAGATCTCCGTGGAAGATCTGCTCCAGTCCAACCCCGAGCCTACCATCGAGGACATCGATGTGGAGACCAAGTCCGAGACCCGAAAGATGATCGAGAAATTCGTGGACGAGAACCCCGAAGCTGCAGCCATCCTCCTGCGGAACTGGCTGGATGACGAGTGGGGTTGATCCTGACATAGACAAACCACTGAGAAGGAGAAACGGAAAATGGCCAGAGGTGGATCAGCTTCCGAGATGGAGATCAACGGCGTACAGAAAGCCGCCATATTGCTCATTGTACTGGGACCGGAGCGCTCTGCCGGGATTTTTAAGCATCTGAAGGAGGAGGAGATCGAAACCCTCACTCTGGAGATCGCCAATACCCGCAGCGTCACCCCCCAGGTCAAAGAAGCAGTCATCAATGAGTTCTATGAAGTCTGTCTGGCACAGCAGTACATCGCGGAAGGCGGTATCGGCTACGCCAGAGAGCTGCTGGAGAAATCCCTGGGCAGCGAGAAAGCACTGGACGTCATCGGCAGACTTACCGCATCCCTGCAGGTCAAGCCTTTCGAGTTTGTCCGCAAGACCGACGCTTCTCAGCTCATCAACTTCATTCAGGACGAGCATCCTCAGACCATCGCCCTGATCCTTTCCTATCTGGCACCCCAGCAGGCAGCCCAGATCATTTCCAGTCTGCCCCCCGACAGACAGGCAGACGTTGCGCGAAGGATCGCAGTCATGGACAGAACCAGCCCCGACGTCATCAAGGAGGTGGAGCGCGTGCTGGAATCCAAACTGGCCAGCCTGGTCAATCAGGACTACACCATCATCGGTGGCGTGGACTCCGTGGTGGAGATCCTCAACTCCGTGGACCGCGGTACCGAGAAACATATTATGGAATCCCTGGAGATCGAAGAGCCCGAACTGGCAGACGAGATCCGCAAGAAGATGTTCGTCTTCGAGGACGTGCTGCTCCTGGACGACCGTGCGATCCAGCGTGTGCTGCGTGAGGTGGACAATTCCGACCTGGGTATCGCCCTCAAGGGTGCGAACGAGCAGGTGCAGAACGCGATCTTTGGCAACCTGTCCAAGCGTTTGGCTGTCATGATCAAGGAGGACATGGACTTCATGGGACCTGTCCGTATGAAGGACGTGGAGGAAGCGCAGCAGAAGATCGTCAACATCATCCGAAGACTGGAGGATGCCGGCGAGATCGTAATTTCCAGAGGCGGAGGAGACGAGATCATTGTCTAACCTACTGAAAACCTCTTACATGAATATCGGAGACTCCGAGAAGCGGGTCATTGACACCAACGATCTGGTTGCAAAGCGCATCGAGGATCTGGCCGCCCTGTCCAGGGCAAACGGCGGATCGAATGGCGGCTTTGTGTCCGGCCTCATGGCAGAGGAGATCGATCCTGATGCCATCCCCCTGTCCATGCCGGAAGGCTTCGGCGAGGGAGAGGAGCTTGACGAGGAGACCCTCGCAAAGCTGATGCAGGAGCGAGAGGCGGCAAACGCCCAGGCGGCTGCGGATGCCGAGGCCATCATCGCCCAGGCCAACGCGCAGGCAGAGGAGATTCTGGCGCAGGCAAATGACCGGGCAGCCCAGATCACCGCAAATGCTCAGGCGGATGCGGAGCAAATGAAGGCTTCCGCCGTGGAAGCAGGCAGAGAGCAGGGCTACCGGGAAGGCTCCGAACAGGCAAACCGTGAGCTGGAAGCCCAGATGGAGCGCATGCGGGGTGAAGCCCTGGCCATGCAGCAGGAATACAACGACATGCTGTCGGAGATGGAGCCCAAACTGGTGGATGCCATCACCGACATTTACAGTCATATCTTCCGGGTGGACATGAAATCCCGCAAGGAGATCCTGGCCTTTCTCATCGGCCGGACCCTGGAGCGGGTGGAGGACAGCCGCAGCTACTTTGTGCATGTGGGGAAGGACAGTTTCGACTATGTCTCCTCCAGAAAGCAGGAGCTGTCGGACATCATCGCCATGCCCGGCGCAGTGCTGGAGATCGTGGAGGATATGGCCCTGGGAGACGGGGAGTGCATGATCGAGACCGACGGCGGCATTTTTGACTGCGGGATCGATACCGAGCTGAGCGAGCTCGGCGCCAAGCTTCGCCTCCTGTCCTACAGCAGATCTTAACAAAGAAGGAAACGCCGCATGCTTTCGATGCCCGAGATCAATGTGAACAAATACAGCAGAGTCCTGGACGCCACCCTCTTCAAGAAGATGGGGAAGGTGGTGAATGTGGTGGGCCTGACCATCGAGTCCCTGGGCCCGGATGCGAAGCTGGGAGATCTGTGCCACATCATCCCGAAGTCCGAGGGACCGGAGACACCGGAACCCATCATGGCCGAGGTGGTAGGCTTTAAGGATCGCCGGACCCTGCTGATGCCATACGGTGTTACGGACGGGATCGGTCTGGGCAGCATCGTGGAAAATACGAACGATCCGCTTCTGATCCCGGTCAGCGACCAGCTCCTGGGAAAATCTGTGAATGCGCTGGGTGTCCCCACGGACGGCACCGTGATCGAGGGAGAGATGCGCCCTGTGGACGCGGCTCCGCCCGATCCCATGAAACGTGCCATCATCGACGAGGTTTTGCCCCTCGGCGTGAAGGCGGTGGACGGACTCATCACCCTGGGGAAGGGACAGCGTATCGGAATCTTCGCCGGCTCCGGTGTGGGAAAATCCACTCTGATGGGCATGTTCGCCCGCAATACAAAAGCTGACATCAATGTCATAGCCCTCATTGGCGAGCGTGGCCGTGAGGTGCGTGAATTCATAGAACGCGACCTGGGAGAGGAAGGTATGGCCCGCAGCGTCGTGGTGGTGGCTACTTCCGACCGCCCTGCGCTGGAACGAAAAAAAGCAGCCATGACCGCCACCGCCATCGCGGAATATTTCCGTGACCAGGGAAGGGACGTGCTCCTTATGATGGACTCCCTGACCCGTTTTTCCATGGCGCAGCGCGAGATCGGCCTTGCCAGCGGCGAGCCTCCCGTGACCAGAGGATATCCTCCCAGCGTTTACTCCGAGATGCCCAAGCTCCTGGAGCGTGCCGGAAAATCCGACCGGGGTTCCATTACCGGCCTTTATACCGTGCTGGTGGACGGCGACGATTTTAACGAGCCCATCACCGATACCGCCAGAAGTATCCTGGACGGACATATCATGCTGGACCGCAAGCTTGGACACAAGAACCATTATCCTGCCATTGATGTCCTGCAGAGTATTTCACGTTGTATGAGTTCCATCGCCACCAAGGATCACAAGAAGGCAGCCAGCCGCCTGAAGACGGTGCTGGCCACCTACAACGAGGCGGAGGACCTGATCAACATCGGTGCCTACAAGAGCGGCAGCAATCCCAACATCGACTATGCCATTGCCAAGATCGATGCGGTGAACGGTTTCCTCTGTCAGGAAACGGATGCAAAATTCAGTTTCGAAGAAAGCGTCGGCCTTCTGCAGGGACTGTTTGAGGACGACGGAAAGGGTTAACGGGTGATCCCGGATGGCCAGATTTCGCTATCGCCTCCAGAACATTCTGGAGATCAAAGAGAAGATGGAAACCCAGGCCAGGCAGAACTTTGCCGATGCCCGTAAGGCGCTGGATCAGGAGGAGGAGACCCTCCGAATGCTCCACAAAAAGCAGGCTGCCCTGGAGCAGGAAGCCGTGGAGCTCCGCAGCGGCATCCTGGATTTTCATGATATTAGCGACAACCACATGGCAAGGCAGCTGAACGAGCAGGCCATTTCCGCCCAGGTCATCCGCGTCCGCAGAGCGGAGGCGAATCTTGAACGGATGCGCCAGGCCCTGGAGGACGCCATCAAGGATCGCAAGATCTACGAGAAGCTCCGGGAAAAAGCCTTCGACGAGTACATGCTGGAAGAGAACCGGGCCGAGAGCAAGGTGATCGACGAACTCACCACCTACACCTACGGTCAAAAGAAATAAGATTGTCTGGAGAGTAACATGGCTAAGGAACTGACGCCGGAAGAAAAGGCCGCCGAAGAAGAAAAAAAGCGGCTCAAAGAAGAGAAGAAAAAACTGAAAAAAGAGCAGGCTGACGCCAAAAAAGAGGCGAAGAAGCGTGCCAAAGAGATCGCCAAGCAGGAAGAAGAGCTGGACGAGGACCGGGAAGGCGGCGGATTCATTACCATGATCGCCACCCTCCTGATTGTTGTGCTCTGGCTGGCTGTCATCGTGGTCATCGTCAAGCTGGATGTGGGCGGCTTCGGAAGCTCCGTGCTGACCCCCATTCTGAAGGATGTGCCCGTCATCAACCTGATCCTGCCCAAGTCAGGTACCACCATCACCAACGATCCCGACAGCTACGGCGGTTATTCCAGCCTCCAGGAGGCTGTGACCCAGATCGCCGACTTAGAGCGCCGTCTGGAGCAGTACCAGGTGAACGATTCCGCCAAGGATCAGGAGATCGAGGACCTGAAGGCGGAGATCCTGCGTCTGAAGGAATTCGAGGACATGCAGGTGGAGTTCTCCCGTATCCGGACAGAATTTTACGAAGAAGTGATCTACGCCGAGAACGGACCCGGCGCCGAGGAATACAAAAAGTGGTACGAGGGCATGGATCCCACCACGGCGGAATATCTCTACAAACAGGTGGTTGCCCAGCTGGAGGAGGAGAAGGAGATGACGGATTACGTCAATGCCTTTGTCTCCATGAAGCCGAAGCAGGCAGCTGCCATCTTTGAGGAAATGACCGATACCGCGGGCATGAATCTGGCTGCCCGGATCCTCTCTGCCATGAACGCCGACGACCGTGGCAAGATCATGGGCGTTATGGACTCCGAAGTGGCCGCAAGACTCACAAAAATAATGGATCCCGACTCTTAAGTTTTCCCTGCGATCGTCCGATAAAAGATTTGTATAGGGGACGCATCCCCCAAATCTTAGTGAAAGGAGGATTTGCATGGGCATTACGATCAAGGGTGCAGGCGATCTGCTCAGCAGCCTTACCGTCAATCTCCCCCAGGCCGCTTCGCCACTTCCGCAGGTAACGGAATCCGGTGACAGCTTCAAGGACATCTGGAACACCCAGAAGGCCGGCAGCGATCCAGATGCAGGCGTAAAACCTGCCGAGAAGAAGAGCGACATCGCAGCGGATAACAAGACGGTAAAAGATTCCGGTAATGACACGGCTAAGAAGCCCGAAGACGAAAGTCCCAAGGCGGAAAAGACCGAAGACACCGGAAAGACGGAAAAGCAAGACAGCGGCAAGCCTGCCGAAAAGGCCCTGAGCAAGGATGCGAAGGAGACGGACACTCAAGCAGAGGTGTCCGAAGGAAATACAGAACGGATTCTGAGTCCTGCCGAAATGGATGCGGCATTAGCGTTACTCACATCACTGGGTGCGCAGCTGCTCGATCAGGCAGGTCATTTATTGGAAGCAGATCCGCAGGAACTGGTACAGATCCTGACGGACATGAACCTGGAGGTATCGGATCTCACGGATCCCGAAGTCCTCACGAGCTTCCTCTTTGAGGCAACCGGCGTGGAAGACAGCCTGGCACTGCTCACGGATGATGTGAACTACCCCATCTTCAAGGAGCTGGGAGCACAGCTGGAACAGATCACGCAGATGCCTACCGACATCGAAGGACTGAACGTAGCGGAGCTTCAGGAAGTCCTGACACAGATGCAGGAAACGGTGACGGAGCAGCCCGAAGAGCTTACTCCCGAAACCGAAATCTTACCTCAGACCCAGATCCTTCCCACAGCGGTTCCTACGGATGACAAGCCTGTCAGAAGTAAAGCCAATGAGGAAGAGGACGAGGAACTCCCCACCGTAAGTCGCACGGAAGTGACGGAAGACGGTGACCGGATCACCGGAAAGGTGACCACGGATCAGGGACAGACCCTGGGAGCCGAAGCACTCCTCAAGAAGGGAAATAAGCACGGCGAGAGCCAGGAGCAGACCGGTAACGGAAATGCGGCAGCCGATTTCAAGCAGGCCTTCGAGCCTCAGATCCAGAACGCGGCGCCCACCACCGAAACCACTCCTTATTCCCAGACACAGGAGATCGCAAGACAGATCCTGGATTACATCAGGACCAACGTCAAGGAAGACTTCAGCAGCCTGGAGATGCAGCTTCATCCCCAGAGCCTCGGCAACCTGCAGATCCACATCTCCAACCGTGAAGGCGTTGTCACTGCCAATTTTGTGGCACAGTCCGAACAGGTCAAGAGTGTGATCGAAGCACAGATGGTCCAGCTCCAGGAGAGATTCGAAGAGCAGGGCGTCAGAGTGGAAGCCATCGAAGTCACCGTACAGACCAGAGCCTTCGACCAGAACCTGAATCAGAACGGATCCGGAGACGCGCAGCAGAGCGAAGCCGGCAAGTCCAAGACCAGACGCCTCCGCATCGACGGCGACCTGAGCGATGAAGATCTGGAAGATCTGGACGACGAAGAAAGGCTGGCAGCCGAGATGATGGCTGCAAACGGAAATACACTGGATTACAAAGCATAAACAGAAAGGAGACGGCATATGGCACTTGTGGCGAGTATCGTGGACGGCAAAGTGGTAGAGTCCGCTTCCCAGTCCTCCCTCAGCAATGCAAAATCCGGCAGCACCCTTGATAAGGATTCCTTCCTTCAGCTGCTGGTAGCACAGATGCAGTATCAGGATCCTTTGGAGCCCACCTCCAACACGGAGTATGTGGCACAGTACGCACAGTTCTCCCAGGTTGAATCCCTGAACAACATGTCTTCCGGCATGGACCTGATGAGAGCAAACGGCCTGGTGGGACAGGAAGTCTACATCAAGACCACTTCCTCTACCGGAGAGACCAATTACGTACAGGGCAAGGTTGACTACGTAGTCTACGAAGGCGGCAAGCCTTACCTCTCCATCAAGGAGAACCTGTACAGCCTGGATGACCTGGATACCGTAGTTGACTCCGGATACCAGACAGCGTACGACAAGGCATACGACCTGACTGTAGCACTGAACAAGCTCCCCGCTCTGGCAACCATCACGATCTCCGGCAACGGAACCCAGATCGATTCCATGGCAGAGATCTTCGGAGCAATGTCCGATTACGAGAAGTCCTTCCTCACCCAGGAAAACACCGACAAGCTCAAGGCTTACATCGCAAAGCTGGAAGAGCTCAGAGCAGCGGCCCTGACCAAGGATGAGGTGGATGACACGGACGACACCGATACCAATGATACCGTGACCGACACTGACACCGATGACGGCATCGGCGAAGGCGTCACATCGGAGTAAAGGGATTTACTTCGGGAAAGGAGAGCAGTATGGATCTGCAAAGAAGCGCATTCCTTTCCACCTATCAGCTGAACGGACAGTTTTCCCGACCGGCTCCCGCAAGGGAAGAGACCGGCGGCGCGGCACCTGATTTCGGGAAGATCCTGGAACAGAAGAGCGTCGGAGACGGGATCCGATTTTCCAAACACGCTTCCTTCCGGATGAATGACCGGGGGATGGAGATGACGGGAGATCAGCTGGACCGCTTGAACGACGGAACCAGTAAAGCGGCAGAGAAAGGGATCAAAGATTCGCTGGTGCTGATCGACAATATGGCATTCATCGTGAATGTCCCCAGCAGAACAGTGGTAACCGCCATGGATTCGGCAGACGCCACGGAAAATGTATTTACCAACATTAACGGAGCAGTGATCAACTAACCCGGACCTGGATGGAGGGTTGGACTCCCGAAGGACAGAAGGAGCCCCCAGGATCACTCTTAAGTAAAAATTTAGGAGGAAATGCCTTATGATGAGATCGTTATTTTCCGGTGTTGCAGGTCTGAAGACTCACCAGACCAAGATGGACGTCATCGGTAACAACATTGCAAACGTCAACACCACCGCTTACAAGTCCAGTTCCATTACCTTCTCGGACCTGATGAGCCAGACCACCCAGAACGCCAGCGGCGCAAATGCCACCACCGGCGTCGGCGGTACCAACGCTAAGCAGATCGGCCTCGGTGTAAAAGCCGGCGCCATCAACATGAACATTTCCGGACAGGGCTCCGCACAGTCCACCGGTAACCCCTTCGATATCATGATCACCGGAGACAATTTCTTCGTGGTCAGCAATGGCAACGATAACTTCTTCACCCGTGACGGTTCCTTCTACGTGGACGGTGCCGGCAACCTGGCAATGACCTCCACCGGTTACAATGTCATGGGCTGGCAGGTAGATCCCGAGACCATGGAGATCAAGATGGACAACGTTTCCGCACTGCGTATCATGAGCGCGGCAAACATGACCTATCCCCCTGAGGCAACCACCCAGGGCTACGTCTCCGGTATCCTCGACAAGAACGACACGGATGTCAACAGCTCCTCCGGTAAGACCCTGAACCTGAACCTGTACGATGCACTGGGCTACAGCTACACCGCAAGACTGGTTCTGAAGACCACCGATACCGACGGTCAGTACAGCGTTGAGTTCACCAAACTGCTGGATTCCAACGGCGACGAAGTGGACATCTCCGGCGCACCCAATGCTTTCGGTACCGCAGGAACCTTCGCTCCCAAGGTATCTACCGTTACCTTCAACACCGAGGGTTACGCATGGAACGGCTCCAAGCTCACCAGCGCTGACGGCACTGTGGAGTACGTGGACATCGCAGGTCTGAACGGCCTGGATCTCACCGATCCCGCTGTTCTGGCAGGCACCTATACCGTAAACGGCGACGATACCAAGACCGTGCAGGATGCACTGGATGTCATCGCAAAGGCATACGGCAAGGAAGGCTCCACCGCTGATTTCCTGAAGCTGGCTACCGCTGATACCTCCACCGATCCCGCTACCTACAAGGCAATGAGAGATTACATCGCAGACGGTACCCTTACCACCCTGGCTACTCTGGACACCGCTACGAATGTGACCAGCTTCCAGGCAGACGGTAGTCTGGTAAACGGCGGCCTGCTGAACTTCGATCCCAACACCGGTGAGTTCGTCAGCATCGGCGGCGGCACCAATGTAACCCTGGATCTCTCTGCTGTAAGCAAGAACTTCTCGCCCATCAGCATTGATTTCTCCGCCATCTCCATGTACAACAACAACGGCACCTCCACCGTTACCGCTACTAGCGGCGACGCTAAGGGACTGGGCAGCGGCCGTATGCTGGGTGACATGATCGGCGTTTCCGTCCAGAAGGACGGCATGATCTACGCAAGCTACGACAACGGTATGACCAAGCTTCTCGGCCAGATCGCTACCGCAAGCTTCGCGAACCCCTCCGGTCTGGAGAAGGCAGGAGACAACCTCTACAGCGCAACCCTGAACTCCGGCGAGTTCGACGGCATCGGCGTGGATGTTACCGCAGGCGGCGGCTACATGTCTACCGGCGTTCTGGAGATGAGTAACGTGGACCTGTCCCAGGAGTTCACCGACATGATCACCACCCAGAGAGGCTTCCAGGCAAACAGCCGTATCATCACCGTTTCCGATACCCTGCTGGAGGAGCTGACCAATCTGAAGAGATAATCCGATAGCTGGCCCGAGGGCATAATGCCCAAAAGGAGGACCGCAGAACCATTCATAGGGGGCAGATTTTTCTGCCCCCTGTTTCGCATTTTGTCAGGGCATCGTCAAATTGCACAAAAACCGTTTTTCACGGCGGGGTGATTTGGACAGGCCCGGGAGGGAAAAACCATGATCGAAGTAACACGACTTAACGGTTCTAAAATTTTGATAAATCCACACCTGTTAGAGCTCGTGGAAGAAACTCCTGACACGGTTTTGACGCTTACGACGGGTCGCAAGATAATCGTAAAAGAAAGTAGACAAGACCTCAAAAATTTAGTAAAATCGTACAGAAAGGATATCCTAGCCGACGATTGACCATCGGCGGAATTCGAGGTAACTGATCAGTGGATATAGCATCACTCATTGGATTCATAATGTGTTTCGGAATGCTGGCTTTCGGTATCCTGTCTTCTGCAGGCGTGGCCGGCATTACCGAGTATGTAGACGTTCCGTCATTCATCATCACCATGGGTGGTTCTATTTTTGCTACCATGACTTCTTACAGCATGGCTGATTTCGTTCAGGGTCTCAAGTCTCTGACCCTGATCTTCAAGGCTCCTTCCGCCAATACCGCCGACATGATCAAGAAGATCATCGAGCTTTCCAACGTAGCACGTAAGGAAGGCCTTTTGTCTCTTGAGGAAGCGGCAGCGGACATGGATGAGCCTTTCCTGAAAAAAGGAATCCTTCTGGTGGTCGACGGTACCGATCCCGATCTGGTCCGTGGCATTCTCGAGACCGAGATGGTATGTATCGAAGGCCGTCATAAGAATATCGCAGGCTTCTGGGAAACATGGGCATCCATGGGCCCTGCATGGGGAATGGTCGGTACCCTGGTAGGTCTGGTCGACATGCTGTACCACATGGATGATGCATCCTCCATCGGACCTGCAATGGCCGTGGCATTGATCACCACCCTGTACGGATCCCTGCTGGCCAACTGGGTATGTACCCCTACGGCCAATAAGCTCAAGGCGGATAACGCCATTGAGATGACACAGAAAGAGATCTTGATCGAGGGTCTGCTGTCGATCCAGGCAGGAGAAAATCCCCGCGTCATAGAGGAGAAGCTGAAGTCCTTCCTGGCACCTAAGGATCGTGCTTCCGCATCCAGTGACAACGGAGAAGGGGGTGAGTAAGCGTGGCACGTAAGCAGGAAGATGCCCCCCCGGCCGGTTCGCCGGCTTGGATGTCGACATTCTCCGATCTGATGAATCTGCTGTTTTGCTTCTTCGTGCTGCTCTTCTCCATGTCCACCATTGACGAGGCAAAGCTGAACGAGATCATTGCCTCTATGAACAGTACCTTCAGCGTCTTCAGCGGAGGCGCCACCTCCATCGGAGACGGTATCCTCATCAGTAACGGAGTCAGTCAGCTCAATGAGCTGAGTGAATATATCAACAGCACGGGCCGGACCGCAGAGTCCGATTCGGACGCCGTCAGCTTCGAAGAGTACGATCAGGAGCCGGCAGGCATCCAGGAGATGATCGACGAAGTGGAGCAGGCGAATCTGCAATCCAACGAGGAGCTGGCCGAGCTCATCAGCGAGGCGGTTTCCGAGAGCAACATGTCGGATCAGATCGACGTATCCTTCTCCGCCCAGTACGTGCTGCTTACCATGAAAGGAGCACTGCTCTTTGATTCCGGTTCCGCCGAGCTCAAGGAAGAGTGCTACAACGTTCTGGACCGCGTCGGCGTGATCCTGGAGCGCTACGCCCAGGGTGAGATCGAGATCGACGGTCACACGGACAACGTTCCCATGCACAGCGCAAAATACGCTGACAACGAGGAGCTGTCCAGTGCCAGAGCCCTTTCCGTGTTCTACTACCTGATCTCCAATACGAACCTCAGTCCCAGCTCCCTGAAGCATTCCGGCATGGGCGAGAGAGTTCCCGTAGCGGACAATTCCACCGCAGAAGGTCGCAGCCGCAACCGCCGCGTGGAAATCAGAATTTACAATTCCAACTGATAATAACCGGGTCTGAAGTCCGGGCCCCGAAAGGAAGCCATTTCCATGAAGAAGAATCTGCTTACCATAGTGATACTGGCTTTGCTCCTGGTGAACATCGTGCTCACCGCCATCATGATGATCAGCGTCACCTCCACCAATACCAGAACCGCTGCACTGGTGGACACCATCGCCACCGTCATGAGCCTGGAGGTCATTACCGACGGATCCGAAGAGGAAGAGGCAGCTACCGTTTCCATGGCGGATACCGAGGTTGTGGAGCTGGGAGATTCCCTTACCGTTCCTCTGGTACCCGATGAGAGCGGCAAGCAGGTCTACATGGTTTGCGATATTTCCCTTTCCCTGAACAAGACTCACGAGGATTACGAGACCTACAGCGCGACCCTGACCACCAACGTCAGCGTCATCAAGGACTGTGTCAGCTCCGTCATCAGCAGCCATACCGAGGACTTCTGCAAGAACCACAGAGACGAGCTGAAGGCTGAGATCCTGCAGGCCATCCAGAAGCTCTACGGATCCGACTTTATCTACGCTGTATCCATCAGTGAAGCAAAGTTCGGCTGATTATGGGAGAAGCCAAATAAACTAGGGAGGATAGCCCTTTGAGTGAAGTCCTTTCGCAAAACGAAATAGACAATCTACTGGCGGCTCTCTCCACCGGCGAATTGGACGTCGAAACGATATCCAATGCAGATGAAAAGCAGGTCAAGAATTACGACTTCGGCCGGCCTACCAAGTTCTCCAAGGAGCATTTGAGAACCCTGGAGATCATCTTTGAACACTACGGACGACTGGTATCCACCAACCTGCCCGTATTCCTTCGGAAAAACGCCACCATTTCCGTTGCCAGTTCCGAGACCGTTACCTTCAGTGAGTTTTCCAACGCACTGTCCAATCCGGTCATTCTTGGCATCATTGATTTTGCTCCCTTAAAGGGATCGGTCATGATCGATCTGGCCACCAACCTGGGTTACGCCATGATCGACCGAATGCTGGGAGGCTCCGGAACGCCACTGGAACGGAACAGGGATTTCTCCGAGATCGAGATGTCCATTTTGCAGAAGATCATGATCATGCTCACCCAGCTCCTGCGGGAACCCTGGAAGAACGTGGTGGATCTGGACCCGGTGCTCACCAGAGTGGAGACGAACTCACAGTTTGCACAGATCATTGCTCCCAGCGAGATGATCGCCATCATCACCCTGAACATGAAGATCGGCGACGTCGAGGGATTCACGAATATCTGTCTTCCTTTCATCACACTGGAAGACGTCATGGACAAGCTGAACACGAAGTACTGGTTCTCCACCATGCAGGATAGTTCGGAAGATGATTATAAGGACAATATCGAGTCCATGCTGCGCCGCGTGGTGATCCCTATCCGGGCGGTGCTGGGAAACAGCAGGATCTCCGTTTCGGATTTCCTCAATCTCCAGGTGGGAGACTGTATCAGACTCGATTCCAAGGTAGACTCGGACATGGATGTCTTTGTCGGAAATATAAAGAAATTCACTGCATTGCCGGGAGCCAAGGACGACTCCTACGCCGTCCAGGTGACATCAGTGATCAGAGAGGAGGATTAGCAGATGGATGGAATGCTATCCCAGGACGAGATAAATGCCCTCTTAAGCGGCATGGATCTGTCCGGAGATGAGGCGCCCGATCTGAGCAGCTATACCGAAGCGATGGCTGCACAACCTGAACCGCCCAAGGATGCATACCTGATTGACACGCCCGCCATTGACGGCGGAGACGATCTGCTGTCGGATGTAGAGAAGGATGCCATTGGAGAGGTAGCCAATATCAGTATGGGCTCCTCGGCCACCACACTCTACTCGCTGGTCAACCGGAAGGTGAACATCACCACCCCGATCGTATCCCTGGCAAAATGGGAGTCCATTCTCGAAAACTACGAAAAGCCCTGCGTCTTCATCCAGATCAAGTACACCAAGGGTCTGGACGGCACCAATATCCTGGTGCTGAAAGAGCATGACGTGAAGGTCATCACCGACCTGATGATGGGTGGTGACGGTACCAATACGGAGGGTGAACTCTCAGAGCTGCACCTGAGCGCGATTTCAGAGGCTATGAACCAGATGATGGGAGCAGCGGCAACGTCCCTGTCCACCATGCTGGCTACCATGATCGACATCTCACCTCCGGATTCATCCCTTTTGGATCTGACGCAGTACAAATCCGGAGCCGAGATTTCTCCCTTCCTGGGAGGAACCTTCGTTAAGATCCAGTTCCGGATGCAGATCGGCGATGATCTGGTGGACTCCACCATCATGCAGCTGTACCCGGTGGAATTCGCCCGGAAGCTGGTAGAGACCTTTATCAACCAGCAGACAGGCGGCGGAGCGGCACCCGCTCCCGAACCTGCACCCGCACCTGCCCCCGCTCCGGCCCCCACGCCGGCGCCCGCATCCTTCGCGGATCCTTCGGCGCAGATGACGCAGCCCATGCCCGGCATGATGGATCCCAACATGGGAATGCCGATGCAGGGAATGCCGATGCAGGGAATGCCCATGCAGGGAATGCCCATGCAGGGAATGCCCATGCAGATGCCGATGTACGGCATGCCGATGCAGCAGCCCGTCAATGTCCAGCCCGCATCCTTCCAGTCCTTCAGCGGAGCGCTGAACAACGTACAGGGCGGAGAGAACATCGGCCTCATCATGGATGTGCCTCTGGAGGTAACGGTAGAGCTCGGACGGACTACCAAGTCCATTTCCGAGATCCTGAATTTCGCTCCGGGTACCATCATAGAGCTCGACCGCATTGCCGGTGAGCCCATCGACGTCCTGGTCAACGGTAAGTTCGTTGCGAGAGGCGAGGTCGTCGTGATCGAAGAAAGTTTCGGAATCAGAGTAACAGAGATCATAAAATAAAAGCATTGGAGGATTAAAAAGTTATGGCTAAAAACATCTTGATTTGTGACGATGCAGCTTTCATGAGGATGATGATCAAGGATATCCTTAGCAAGAATGGCTACAATGTTGCAGGTGAGGCCGAGAACGGTGCCAAGGCTGTCGAGAAGTACAAGGAAGTCAGCCCCGATCTGGTTCTGATGGACATCACCATGCCTGAGATGGATGGTATCCAGGCTCTGAAGGCAATCAAGGCGGCGGACGCCGGTGCTAAGGTCATCATGTGCTCTGCAATGGGTCAGCAGGCAATGGTTATCGAGTCCATCCAGGCAGGTGCCAAGGACTTCATCGTTAAGCCTTTCCAGGCAGACCGCGTTTTGGAGGCTGTGAAGAAGGTTATCGGCTAAGATGCTGCTCCTATCCTCGCCCGGCGGCAATTCCTATGCGCAGCTGATCACGGTCCTTATCATCTTCGTGGCGGTACTGGCGGTCACAGCTTACGTCACCAGATGGATCGCAAACTATCAGAAGGCGCAGGGAGTCGGCAGGAATATCGAAGTAGTGGAGTCCGCACGTCTGTCCAACAATAAGTGGATCGCCATCGTGCGGGTGGGCCATACTTACAAGGCAGTGGTGCTTTCGCGGGACCAGTCTACTTATTTGGGGGATATCCCCGCGGAGGAGCTGGAACTTTCGGCGCCTTCTACAAGTGTGTCCTTTTCCGGGCTTTTTGAGAAAGCCATGGGCAAAGCGAAGACTGCGAAAAACAATAATCTTTCCAGCGCGGATGGAAACAGCGACAAGGATGACGATTCATGCGGCTACGGAAGCTGACTGGAAAAAATATCATAAAAGCGATATGCCTGCTGGTTACGGTAGGCATATTGTGGTTAAGGGCAATTCCTGTCCAGGCATCCGATGCCATTGAGCATGAGACCGGTGACCGGGAAGTGACCACCATGATCGAGGACCCTGCCACCGCAGAGAATCCGGAGGATCTGAATACCCTGAACACGGTAAACAGGATCACTCTGACCTATGACGATGACAACGGTTCCTTAAACGGTGCGCTTCGTATCCTCATCACCCTGACCCTCATCTCCATCGCACCGATCCTGATCATCATGATGACATCCTTCACCAGGATACTCATCGTGCTGCATTTTACCAGGGCTGCGCTCAATACCCAGACGGCACCGCCGAACCAGGTATTGGTAGGACTGGCACTGATCCTGACCTTCTTTATCATGGAGCCCACCATCCAGAAGATCAATGACACTGCTGTCATTCCCTTCCAGGAGAATGAGATCGAGCAGGAGGAGTTCTTGAAACTGGCCATGGAGCCTCTGCGGGAATTCATGTATCCCCAGACCCAGGTGAAGGATGTGAGCCTCTTTATGGAGATCGCCCAGCGTGACTGGGACGGCAGCCTGGAGGACATCCCCAACTCCATCCTGGTGCCTTCCTTCATGATCAGTGAGCTGCGAACCGCATTCTGGATCGGGTTTATGATCTACATCCCCTTTATCGTGATCGATATGGTGGTGGCGTCGGCCCTCATGAGTATGGGTATGATGATGCTACCGCCCACGACCATTTCCATGCCATTCAAGATATTGCTCTTTGTATTGGCGGACGGCTGGTCGCTCATCATCGGGGAGCTGGTTAAAACGTTCTATTAGCGACCTTGATCAGGTCACTTTCGCGCCCCGGCGGATAGCGCCGGAGCGGGGGATCCCCGCCCCTTCGGGGAAATATGCAGGAGAGGAGAGCACAGATGACTACCGAAGCGGTTGTGGATATGATCCAAAGCGGACTCTATGTCATTTTGAAATGTGCTCTGCCCATTTTGCTGGTGTCCATGGCTATCGGTCTCCTGGTCAGTATCTTCCAGACGGTCACCTCCATTCAGGAGCAGACCCTGACCTTCGTTCCGAAGCTTTTGGGCATTTTTTTGACTTTGATGTTTCTCGGCAACTGGATGATGAGCTCCATTGTGGAGTTTACCCAGGAGCTCTGGCACACTTTCAGCTATTACGTTCATAAATAATGATTAACTATTCCTTTTCTGTTTATGACCTGGAATACTTCCTGCTGATCCTGACCAGAGTGAGCTGCTTCATCTATCTGGCACCCTTTTTCAGCATGAACAACACGCCGCGACCGGTGCGGATCGCCCTGTCCTTTTTTGCCTCCATGCTGCTCTATCAGGTGCTGACACCCGCCCCCGCCGTGATCACGGAATCGGTGGTGGAGTACGCCGTCATCGTGATCAAAGAGGCCATCTGCGGACTGCTGATGGGTTTTGCCACCAATATCTGCAGCTCCATCCTGACCTTTGCCGGAACCATAGCGGATATGGAGATCGGTCTGAGCATGGTCCAGATCCTGGACCCCGCCACCCGCATGAACATCTCCATCACCGGCGGATTGTACAATTACGGATTCTCCATGATCCTCATCGCCAGCGGCATGTACCGCTACCTGCTGGGGGCACTGGCGGATTCCTTCAAGCTTATCCCGGTGAATGCCGTGGTATTTCACTGGGACCATATCGTACAGTCCATGATCCGCTTCCTTGGGAACTACGTATTGATCGGCTTTGAGATCATCCTGCCGATCTTTTGTGCTGTCATGATGTTGAATGCCATCCTTGGCATCATTGCCAGGGTTTCTCCCCAGATGAACATGTTCTCCGTCGGTATGCAGCTGAAGGTGATCCTGGGTCTGGGAATACTGTTTCTCACCGTCTCTCTGATGCCCAGAGCATCGGAGCTGATCTTCGGAGAGATCAAGACGCTGATGGCCTCCGTTGTGGAAGGAATGATGTAATGCTTTGGGAATTTAACCTCCAGTTTTTTGCAGGTGGGGATGACAAGACCGAAGAACCTACCTCGAAAAAACTAGATGATGCGCGAAAAGAAGGACAGGTAGCCAAGAGTAAGGAAATCCCCAGCTGCCTGTGTCTCCTCGCCATGTTCCTGATCCTGAAGTTCTGGGCGGGACACATGGGTACCCAGTTTATCAATGTGATGAAGTACGTCTACGGGGACATCCATGAGAACGCGAAGTTTTACGAGGGGAACATGCCTGCGCTGAATATGTTCTACCTCTTCCGCAGCGCCATCTACCAGATCATCATGATCCTCCTGCCCATCCTGCTCATCGGCTTCATGGTCGCCTTCCTGTCGAACCTGGTGCAGGTTCAGTGGAAGCCCACCGCCAAGCCCCTGCAGCCGAAGTTCAGTAAAATGAACCCTCTGTCAGGTTTTAAGCGGATCTTCTCCTTAAACAGTATTGTGGAGCTGATCAAGAGCCTGGTGAAGGTGGGACTCATTTTCTACATTTCCTACAGCTTTATACGGGACTCCTACATGGTCCTGTTTTCCTTTTACGATATCCCGCTGATGCAGGCCATCGGCCTGGTGGGAGAGCTGGTATCCGACCTGGGGATCCGCATTTCCGCGGTCTTTGCCATTGTGGCTGCGGCGGACTTCGGATATCAGAAGTGGAAATTCCACAAAGACATGATGATGACCAAGCAGGAGGTCAAGGACGAGTATAAAAATACCGAAGGTGACCCCCAGATCAAAGGAAAGATCCGGCAGCGTATGCAGGAGGCTTCCAGAAGACGTATGATGGCTGACATTCCCAAAGCGGATGTGGTCATTACCAACCCTACCCACTATGCGGTGGCGATCCGTTACAACCCCGACGAGATGGAAGCACCTTACGTGCTGGCCAAAGGAGAGGGGTACCTGGCCCAGAAGATCAAGGAAGTGGCCAGAGAGAACGACATCCATATGGTAGAAAACAAACCCCTCGCCCGTATGCTCTACCACAATGTGGAGATCGGTGAGATGGTGCCGCCGGAGCTCTATCAGGCGGTGGCGGAGGTTCTGGCCTTTGTCTACAGCCTGCAGGGGAGAGTATCCTGACGGGGAAAAATCAGATCGTAAGTATCATCCGCGCAAGCGCAGAAATAACCGGCTGACCGGGGACAGGTCAGAAATGACGGAAATGTCAGATGAAAGGAGGGCGACATGAAATTAAAAGCAATGTCCAGAAATGATGTCTTTGTCGCCGCCTACATCATGCTGGCCATCATCCTTTTCATCGTCCCCATTCCCGCCGGTGTCCTGGATATCTTACTTGCCTTCAACATTTCCATTGCCATGACCATCCTCTTCGGAGCCATGTTCAGCAAGGAAGTGCTGGATATGTCCTTCTACCCCACCATGTTACTGTTCACCACCCTGTTCCGTATCGCCCTGAACACCTCCTCCACGAGGCTCATTCTCAGGGACGGCGATGCCGGAAACGTGGTGGAGACCTTCGGACAGTTCGTTGGCGGCGGTAACCTGATCATCGGTGTCATCGTCTTCATCATCCTGATCATCATCCAGTTCATGGTCATCAACAAAGGTTCCGAGCGTGTGTCCGAGGTTACCGCAAGATTCACCCTGGACGCTATGCCCGGTAAGCAGATGGCCATCGACGCAGACTTAAATACCGGCGCCATCGACGACGCGGAAGCGAAGCGCAGAAGAGAGAAGATCCAGGAAGAATCCAGCTTCTTCGGCTCCATGGACGGTGCCGTGAAATACGTTAAGGGAGACGCGGCCGCCGGCCTGCTCATCACCGCCATCAACCTGGTGGGCGGAATCGCCATGGGCGTTCTGACCCAGGGCATGGCTGTGGGCGATGCCTTAAACCGTTACTCCATCCTCACCATCGGTGACGGTCTGGTATCCCAGATCCCTTCCCTGATGATCTCCCTGGCCACCGGTATCCTGGTGACCAAGGGCAGCAAGGACGCGGACTTCGGTAATACCATGATCAAGCAGCTCTTCAGTATTCCGAAGGTGCTCTACATCGTTGGTATCATGCTCTGTTTCCTGGGTCTGGCAACGGACCTGAATACCATCCTTTTCATCGGTCTGGGTACAGCCTTTATCCTCACCGGCAGATCGATTGCGAAGACCATTCGGGAAGCAACTGTGGAGAAGGAAGTGACGGAGGAAGAGGCAGAGGCGGAGGAAATCCGTCAGCCCGAGAACGTCAACAGCCTGCTGCAGGTGGATCCCATCGAGCTGGAGTTCGGCTACGGCATCATCCCTCTGGCGGATGTAAACCAGGGCGGCGACCTGCTGGATCGTGTGGTCATGATCCGTCGTCAGATCGCGCTGGAGCTGGGTACCATCGTTCCCATCATCCGTTTGCGAGACAACATCCAGCTGAACCCGAACCAGTACATTATTAAGATCAAAGGCATTCAGGTCAGTGAGGGCGAGATCCTCTTTGATCATTACATGGCCATGAACCCCGGCTTCGTGGAGGAGGAGATCAGCGGTATCCCCACCTTCGAGCCTTCCTTCCATCTCCCCGCCATCTGGATCACCGAGGGACAGAGGGAAAAAGCGGAGACCCTGGGCTACACCGTGGTCGACCCGCCTTCCATCATCGCAACCCACCTGACGGAGATCATCCGCCAGC
>JAEETA010000004.1 GCA_016286555.1 Lachnospiraceae bacterium
TCCGGTCGATGAATTCGGGGCTGAAAATGAAGCCTGCTGCCACCTCGCCTGCAGTCTTCTCTCCGGACACGATAAGCGCCACCCAGGCATCCACTTCCTCCTGATCGGGAGTACGGTCCAGGAAAACATGATACAGGCGGGTCACGAAGCTGTTCACCGTGCCGTCATCAATCCAGTCGTCGTCGGGATCCGGCGTAGGATCAGGGGTGGGATCAGGGGCAGGGGCAGGATCCGCCACCGCATTTGGCACAGTAATATTCACATGATAAGTCGGTGTTCCGGAAACCGTCACGGTAGCACTGCTGCTTCTGTGCACTGTGATCCCATGGTCCTTGATGTCGCCAAATTCCGCAAAATGGTATCCGCTGTTTGCAGTATAGGTCACAGCAGATATAGCATTCCCGGGCCGAACACTCTGCGCCGTACTGCCGCTTGCCGTAGCATTGGCACCACCGCTCAAGGACACATTGAAGGCGGAAAGCCTCGGCACAAAAGTTTTACTATCGGCAAGGAAGGTAACGGCTGACAAGTTCAGTTGCAATGCAGGACGCAACTGTCTATAGGAAGCTAACGAACCTCCTTCCAAAGCCAACTGGCCATACTCGTCCACATATGCCGCCTTGCGACTATCTTCCCCGGGGGAGCGGAGCCACCAGCCCGGATTATCATCCCCACTATCCAATAGTCTTGCAATCCCAGGGAGTTCTCCCGCTTCCTGCTCACTCAAAAGCCAGAGTTTATCGCTGCCGTCCGTCGTATTATACACTTGATCATTTGTGCCATAACGATAAGTCGTTATAGGAATTGCATTGATCGCATTACTGACTTCTCGCAACCCTTCGTCGGTGGTGAGGAGGCCAGAAAGTGTCGTCCTGATATCTGATATGCTGTAGTAATTTCCTCCGGCGTTATTTGGTTCTAGAAAAATCCCCTCACCGAGGGTCCCCGCCGAAAAAAGTGTTAATGTCCCCGTGGTCGGCGATGTGGAATCGTCACGGATCACATACCAGTCATGTCCTCCGAAATACACTTCCTTCGCTGCTAAATCTTCCAGACCAACATCAAGAATAGAATCAAGCAAAAACCGGGCATAGGCCGTCGTCGCATCGGGAATCGTGATGTTCACATTTCCCGTGGGCGTGCCGGAAACCGTCACCACTGTATCACTGACTCTTCTTGCTGTAACGCCGTGATCCGTAATGGGAGAAAAGGTCGGGAAGGTATGACCACTGCTTGCCGTATAAGTCACTGTCTGCATGGCCCCCGTCAGACCGGTCTGGTAAGTACCTCCGCCGCTTACCACCGCATTGGCACCGCCGGTAAGATTTACGATGTAACCGGGAAGTTCCAGCGTAAACGCTCTCGTAGAGGCAGAAAAGTGCACGGAAGACAGATTCAACTGCAAAGCAGGGCGCACAGCAAGTTCGTCATCAACTGCACTCCCGTTTTCTACACGTCCTCCGCTACTGCAAATTACTGTCTCCATCCTCCCCGCCGTAGCATGGGGCGTCCTGAGCCACCAATAACCCGCACTTTCGCATCCATCAGCACACACTTTTGCCACCGAAGGAAGTGCGCTCGTCTCATCTCTGCTGAGTAGCCACAACTTGTCCGTTCCGTCGGTAGTGTCATTCCCACCGTGACCGTTTCCGGTGGTAACCGTAACCGCATTGATTGCATCCGCTACTCTTCTCAGTCCGTCATCGGAATTCAGAATCGAAGCAAGTCTGGATCTTACGGTAGATGTACTGTAGGCAGTATCGGAACCACCGGCCCGAAACTTCGACTTGCCGAAGGCATCTACGGAAAAGAGGGTCAGAGTACCCGCTGTCCCGGAAGTAGAATTGTCTGCGATGACATACCATTCATGTCCACCGAAAGACACTTTTTTGTTTGCAAGGGTTGAAGCGGTATCGCTACTCGTTACCACATATCGATGATACGTCCTCTCCGCCCCCGGAATGGTGATGGTAGCATCTCCATTGGGAGTCCCGGAAATTGTGATCGTGGTGCTGCTGGTTCTCCTGACCGTGATGCCGTGGTTCGTGAAAGCAGCAAATTCATCAAAATAGTATCCGGAATTTGCGGTGTAGGTCACGGTCTGCATCGCCCCCATCAATCCGTTTTGGGTCGTGCTGCCGCCACTTGCAGTGGCATTGGCGCCTCCCGTCAAACTCACGCTATAGCCGGAAAAAGGCATTGCGAAAGTCGCAGTACCGGAATTGTAGGTCACGTAGGCCAGATTGAGTTGCAGCGCCGGACGGACGCCACATGAGTAAAGGTCGGCAGCCTCTCCATCACTACCTCCGTCACTGCCTTTCACTACTTTGGCATAATTATATGTTTCACCACCGGTCTCAAAAGTGCGAGTCCACCACTCGTTATAATCTGCTCCTGTGGCCTGGGCACATAACTTCACATCATCATTCAGCGCCTGTGCCTCTGCCTCGCTTAAAAGGTAGAGCCTGCCATAGGTGCCGTTTACGATGGCGCTTCCCATGTTAACGAAATGCTGATCATAATACTCAGACAGGTAGTTTTCCACGATGGACCCACTGTAGGTATAATCCTCCTGTCGGGTGCTTTGATTGCAGAACACCGAAGCTCCGATACACTCTTTTGCAAACAGCGTAACGGTTCCCGCATCCACCGCCGTGGAAGCATCTGCAATGAGATACCAGTCCATATTGTTAAAATGCACCACAGTGGTGGTGTTCACCAGCGACTGATATGGATTGCCGGCATACGCCTGCGTTTTCATACTCATGCCGGGTACCAGACCCAGCATCATTGCCGCCGATACCACAAAAGAAAGCACCCATTTTGCAGCGCGTCTGCAGCGTTTTTCTTTACCTTTCATGTCTCTCCCTCCTGTCAACGGTAAAGCGTTCCAAATAAACAAAATCGCCCTTATGGACAGGATTCTCCCTGTCCATAAAGACGATTCTAAGTTTCAACTCCCCTTATCATCCCTTTGACCCCTCATCTACGAAACACAGAAACAAATCTCTGTTACGACTAACAGTTTATCAAATTTTTAGATTTGTTTCAATGAGGGGTTTTCTTTAGATCTCTCCGCCGATCTCGATGCCCGCATGGTGGCACTGATCGATAAACTCGGGAGATCCGGTAAAGCCGTTGAGCACCCGCTCTCTGGTCCAACCCAGGTTCTCGAGACGATTCAGCCAGTCGTTAAAGCCTTCCTCGTCCGCATCGCGGTTAAAGATCGCGTGGTACAGGTCACGGATGTAGTCTCCGTTATCCCGGTTGAGGTTGCTGTACTCCTCGCCGTTCAGGAAGGTATTTACCATAACGCGGGCAGAGACGCCGAGAGTGTGGTTGGACATGTGGGTTACCCAGAAGTCCACCTCATCCTGCGCGGGTACACGGCCAAAGACCGTATCATACAGACTGATAACCATCAGCTTTACAGGAGCGTCGTTGGGGCATCCTGCGATGGTGCAGTGGTCCGTCTGGATGGTTCCCAGGGCGGGCACATTTGCCAGACCGGTGCCGGGATTGACCTCGTAGCTTTCGCAGAGGTTGAAGAACTCGGGGCTGGTAAGGAAGCCCTGTGCCACCATCTCTCTGGAGTAGCCTTCATCCATCAGGAAGGTCCAGCCGTTCTTTCCATCCTCGTCCGCCACTCTGTTGAAGAGGCCTTTGTAGAGGTAATCCAGGAAGTGGGAGTTACACATGTTCCGGTCGATGAATTCGGGGCTGAAAATGAAGCCTGCTGCCACCTCGCCTGCAGTCTTCTCTCCGGACACGATAAGCGCCACCCAGGCATCCACTTCCTCCTGATCGGGAGTACGGTCCAGGAAAACGTGATACAAGCGGATCACGAAACCGCTGACTCCCTCCGGGTTCGGTGTCGGATCCGGCGTCGGGTCAGGAGTAGGATCCGGTGTGGGGTCGGGCGTCGGCTCCGGCTCCACGGTCCTGGTCACACGGTAAGTTTTGGTCAGGCAGGTCACTGTCTCCGGCGCTGCGTTAATGTCAAGCCCCGCAGGGGAGTCCACCAGTTCCGCTGTGTAGGGACCATAATCCGTGCAGCCGTTCACCACAAAATACCGGTAACCGTCCACGGTAAAATAGGGATTCTCATGATATCCGGAGTAACAATCCTCATCAGGGTCACAATTGGACCAGTCCTTTGTCTCCGGCACCAGGGGCGCCCAGTTTGCAAGCCCTCCCCGCTCGGGCTCATGTCCCCCGGGGAAAGAGCCGTCGGAGTTCATCCCGATGGCATTGTAATCCATATAGATCCAGGAACCGAAGCTGTCATCATCGAAGGTAACATCCAGCAGAAACCAGTGATGGTGAAGCTTTACATAGTTCCAGGCATGACCTGCGGAAGTGACATTCAGGGTAGAGATCCCCAGTTTCGTCAGCAAAAGGCCCGTAGCAGCGGCATACCCCCCGCATACGGTCTTCCCGTCATGGATCAGGGAAAAGGCCCCCTGGTCCCAGTCGATCATACGGGTATCTTCATCGTATTTCAGGCTGTGATCCCTCACTGCATCGTGATCATAGGTGCAATTTGTGCAGATCAGGTCATGAATGATATGCTCCTTCTCCTCGGGAAGTTCCGCTGCATCGGCCTGTGCTACCCAGTCATCCACCACGGTGCGGAATTCCTCGATGGCCGCAGCTCTGGCGGGGCCGCTCTGAAATGCCTGATACACGGACACACCGCCCGCATTGGAACTGATGCTGTTGCTCAGGATGAAAAACTGGGGATGGCTGAGTTTAAACATATAGTTCAGCTGGGTACCATCCAGATGATCCAGGGTAAGGTCATCCGAATCCACGTGGATAAATCCGACGGCGGAGGTACTGTCGCACATCACGGCGATGCAGGCAGCCTCCATCCTGCTCCAGAGCCTGCGCTCATCCGCGGTCAGCAGCTGATAGGCCTCTGTGGGATGAAACTGCATCCAGTAGGACGCATCGGGAAGGGCGGCCGTGTTGGCAGCCCCATCCGTCTCCCGCTCTTCGTAATAAAACGTCAGGGCAGGGTCCGGCTCCTCCGTAAGGGGAAGGACCACCAGATCGGCAGGAAGATCCTGCAGGTCTGCATTCCGCGTAGCAATATGGTCCGAAGTACTTTGCTCCGGCAGTCCCTGCGCATTTGCAGGCATCGCCCAGCCCTGCAGCATCAGGAAAATCGTCAAGATCAGACAGATCTGTTTTTTCATTCGTTCACTCCAAAATCATAAGTATCCTGCGCCGAAGCGCCCTTTGGAAAACTGCCACCGGCAGCTCTCCTGTCTGCGCATAAGAGTATAGCACCGAGAAGGGGAAAAAGGAATCGGAACCCTCGTTGTCACACAAAAAAGGCATGTGCGAAGTCTCGCACATGCCTCAAATCAAGCAATGATCACTCCTTGACCGCACCTACATTCACACCCTTCACAAAATAGTTCTGAAGGAAGGGGTAGAGGAGCATGAAGGGCAGGATCGCACAGACGATGCCGGCGTAATACAGGGTATCCTGGGATACCTTATACGCCGTTGTGGGCGTATCTCCGTCCATGACCATGACACGCAGGATATACTGGAAGTTCACCTGATCACGGTCAGTGATATAGATCTGCACGGTGCTGTAATCGTTCCAGACCGTCACGGCGTACATAAGTCCGATGGAAGCCAGAGCTGCCTTGGACAGGGGAAGCACAATCTTAAAGAAGATTCCCATGGGGGAACATCCGTCGATACGGGCTGCCTCATAGAGAGAGCCGGGAATGCCTTCAAAGAAGTTCCGCATCAGGACCAGGTTGTAGACGTTCATTCCGTGCTTAACCACCAGGATCCACATGCTGTTCACCAGGCCCAGCTGTTTCATGACCAGGTACTCGGGGATCATACCGCCGGAGAAGATCATGGTAAAGAGCAGGAAGTAGGAGAACAGATTTCTGCCGGGCATATCCTCCTGGCAAAGGACGTAGCCTCCCAGGGTGGACATCACCAGACCCAGAAGCATTCCGATGACGGTGGTGACCACGGAATTGATAAAGGGCCGCAGGAGCTTTTTCGTGGTAAAGATGGTCAGGTAACCGTCAACCGTGGGCTGGGTGGGCCAGAGCTTGAACTGGTACACACCCACCGCGCTGAAGGAGCCGACCAGCACCTTCCAGATGGGGATCATAACGATCAGGCCGATGATAATGAAGATCAGGTAATTGACCACGTCAAATACACGGATTTTCTTTTTGGGCTTTTTATAAGCAGTTTTTTCCATAGCGAAGCCCTCCTATATGATCCCGCGTCCGCGAACTTTCTTAGAAGCAAAGTTGCAGACCAGGACCAGTACGCAGCCGACCAGACTCTTAAAGAGGCCGACAGCCGTCGTATAACCGTAGTTCGGGAGAGCGGTCATAAAGCCCTCACGGTAAATATATGTGGAAATAACGTCCGCAACCTTGTACACGCGGGTGTTGTACATAACGAAGACCGACTCAAAGAGGTTCATGACCTTCGCCAGGTTGAGGATCAGAACGATCAAAATCGTGTTTGCCAGAGCCGGCACCGTCACATTCCAGATCTTCTGCATGCGGGATGCACCGTCGATGTCGGCGGCCTCATAGAGCTCCGGATTGATGCCGGAAAGGGTAGCGAGGAAGATAACGGTTCCCCAACCTGTCTCCTTCCAGACATTGACCATGTAGTAGATCGGTCTCCACCAGGCTTTACTGTGCATAAAGTCGATGCTCTTCTCGATGACGCCCCAGCTCTTCAATGTCTCATTGACAAAGCCCGAGGAAGACTTCGAAAGGAACAGCGTAAAGATGGCGGCAACCACTGCCCAGGACATAAAGTGAGGCAGATAGATGACCGTCTGCAGCGTCTTCTTGGCAACCATATTGCCCATCTCATTCAGGAAGACGGAAATGATCACCGATGCAAAGGTGGTGATCAGGAGCTTGATGACCGACAACTGTAAGGTATTGAAAAATGCTCTCCAGAAATCCTTCGTGGCGAACATCTCCTTGAAATTGTCCAGACCGATAAACTCAAAATTTTTCAGGGAGTAATCGTAGAACGCATAGCGCACTCCCAGCATAGGCCAATAGTAGACAATCAGGACATAGATAAAGACCGGTAAAAACATCAGATAATAGCCTCTGCTGTTCCACATTCTGATGCTTAACGGCTTCTTGCGGATTGGCTGCCCCGATGATGTGGTGACCGTTTTCTGCTTACCCATCGTTTCCCATCTCTTTCTTCAAAAATTGCTTGTCTTTGTCCCCAAAAAATGCCCTGCCGGGGGGCGTCTGCCGCCCAGGCAGGACATCTTAATTGTAGAACAAATGCTTTTGTATTGCAATAAAATCGCCTGTCCAAAAGCCTTAAAAATCCATGAATTACTGAGCGTTCAGCTCTGCAAGGATCTGCTCAACGATATCGCCGAACTCATCGGTGTACTCGTCCATAGCTTCCTGAGCGGTGATCTCGCCCGCAACAACCAGGTTCATCAGCTCCTTCTTCTTGGAGGTCAGGTCTTCCTGGTTAGCGGTAAGGGTATCACATGCTGCAGCTGCGGGAGCGTCAACACAGTGAGTGGTGAAGAACTGGTTGCCCTTGGTAACGAGCTCATCGTCATCAACGAAGCCGTTGGTCAGAGGAGCGATGACAAGGACGGAATCCAGGTGATTCTTCTTCCATACAGCGTTAGGATCGTTAGGGGACTGCTTCAGGTGGAACTCGCCCTCCTCATAGCTGTAATCCTTTCTCTTGTCGGGATCGTCAGCATTGGTGGAGAACTCCTCAGCGTGGATGGACCAGTGAACATCCTCTGCACCGTAGGTCCACAGGGTCTGTACTCTGTCGCCGTCCAGCATGGTGTCAAGCAGAGCGTCGAAGATAGCCTGCTCACGAGCGTTGCTACCGTCGCCGTCATCGGTGATAACCCAAACGGGAGCCTCACGGTTGATGTAGCCGCCCCAGGTATCAACGATCTCCTTGATAGGAGGAAGCTGAACCAGTCTGTCATCGCCAAGGTCGTCATCAACTTCGTTCTTGGACATGTTGTTGGTAAGGGTTCTCAGCCAGGTACCTGCCCAGTAGGTGAACACACCTTCGGAGGTGGACTGATCGTTGGAGAAGAACTTCTCACGTGCCTGTTTGGTGCCGGCTTCCTCGGTATCGGGATCGATGATGCCGTCAGCGTAAGCCTTAGCCAGTCTCTCAAGAGCGTCAACGGTAGCCTGCTCGGTGAAGCCGTCTACCCACTCACCGTCCTTCTGATAGAAGGAAGGATATGCGCCCTGCCAGAACTCGGGCATGTAGTTGATGTAAGGAGCCTCATCCAGCTTACCGAAGCCTGCTGCGATGACACCATAGGTGCCTGCGGAGCCGTTACCGTCGGGATCGTCGTTGGTGAAGGCAAGAAGCAGATTGTAGTAATCATCGAAGGTCTTGATGTCATCGACAGTCTTGCCGACAGCATCCAGCCAGGACTGCTTGATGTAGGTAACGCAACCGTTGCCGTAGGTAGGAGCAAAGCCGTAAAGCTTGCCGTCAGCCGTCTTCATGTTCTCGTTGACGGTAGGCAGGGTAACACGTGCCTGGAACTCTGCATTGTCGTAAGCAGATGCCATATCCCAAAGGATACCGGTGGTCTGATACTGACGATACATGGAAGCGCTCATGATCATCGCATCGGGATAATCCTCATCGCCTACGCTGGAAGTAGCCAGCATTCTGGATACGGTTCCGGTATAATCGGAGTGATCCAGCTGGGTGATGACCAGATCGATGGGATGGCCAAGTCTCTCGCCTACAGCCTCTTCCCACTGAGCCTCGAACTCCTGCTGACCGCTGTCTACGGTAGCGGTAAGAGTTCCGTCTACAACGATGTGGAGCTTCTCAAGAACATAGTCCTCTGCAGCAGCGGTATCGGTGCTTGCAGCGGTGTCAGTGCTTGCCGTGTCGGTGCTTGCGCTGCTGGAAGTGCTGCTGGAAGAGCTGCTGCTGGAAGCTGCCGAAGTATCGTCATCGGAAGCGCCGCAAGCTGCCAGAGAAACAACCATAGCGGAAGCAAGAAGTACGGATAAAACTTTCTTCTTCATTTTTTTCCTCCCATAGAAATAGAAAAAATAGATTGTCGTGAGAACATTTCCTTCTCACATCATTAACTCTATCATTTATATTTTCATTTAGCAAGCATTTTTTGAAAGCACTTACACACAAAAATTGCGTTAGTTTTTCGTTAAAAATCCCCATTTTCTCGGAGAAGAAAATGGGGTGTAAATGGTTTCAACTTGGAAACGCTTTCATTCTTTTTTCATGCTTTGTTACTTTTTTTCAAAATCTGTTCCATAAGAGCCAGATCTTCGGGCGTGGTCACCTTCAGGTTCTCATAGGAGCCTTCGGTGAGATGCACGGTTTTGGAAACGAAGCGCTCATAGACGCAGGCATCGTCGGTGATATCCTTTGGTTCCTTCCCCTCGTACGCTTTCAGCATGCTTTCATAGGCATCCCGAATCTCGAGGTAGAAAAATGCCTGGGGCGTCTGGATATTCCATACGCTTGAGCGGACGGGAGTGCTTGTTACAAAGCCGTTTTCATCGGCGATGCGGACGGTGTCCTTGCTGCGGACCGCCGCTACGCCGCTGCCGTATTGTAGCACGCTTTCATAGCAGCGCTGCAGGATCTCCTCCGTCAGGAAAGGTCTGGCGCCGTCTAATACGAAGAGCACATCGGTCCCTCCGCTGCCGGCGTCGCAACTCCCCTGAATCTCCGTCAGGGCTCTGATGCCGTTTGCCACGGAAAAGCAGCGCTCGGAGCCTGCAGGTGCGATGGCCAGCACTTTCTCGGAAGGAAAGCGGTCCAGCACGGTGCGGCGCATCCGCTCCGTGTCTTCCGTCGCCGTCACCAGGATGCAGTCATCCAGGATCGCGGAGCGTTCCACCGCTTCCAGCGCGTAGGCGATGAGAGGCTTTCCCCCTACTTCCATAAATTGTTTCGGTATCTCGGCGCCCATTCTGCTGCCCCGTCCACCGGCCAGCAGGATCGCCGTGCAATGTTTTTTCATTCGTTTTTCCCGGGGATCCAAACGCCCTGTTTCTCACCGATCTTCAGACCGGGCACCGCGTTCAGTTCCGTGCCGGAGCGGTATCCCGCCCGGAATTCATAGTAGCCCGCCACACCGATCATGGCAGCGTTGTCCGTGCAGTACACGGGGCTGGGATAGACGAAGCGGATGCCGTTTGCATCGCAGGCCTCCTGCAGAGAGCTGCGAAGCCACGAGTTGGAAGCGACACCGCCTGCGATGGCGAAGGTCTTCACTCCCAGGTCCTTTGCAGCCTCCAGGGAATGCTCCGTCAGCACATCCACCACAGCCTTCTGGAAGGATGCAGCCACGTCCGCCTGGGAGAAATCCTCTCCTTTCATGCGGCAGCCGTTGAGGTAATTCAGCACTGCGGACTTGAGGCCGCTGAAGCTGAAGTCGTAAGGACTTCCCTCCACCTTTCCTCTGGGGAACTCGATGGCGTGGGGATTTCCCTCCCGGGCCGCCTTGTCGATCTTCGGTCCGCCGGGGTAGCCGAGGCCGATGGCTCTGGCCACTTTGTCGAAGGCCTCTCCCGCCGCATCGTCATGGGTCCTTGCAATGATCTCGTAGGAGCCGTAGTCCCGGACCATCACCAGATGGGAATGTCCGCCGCTGGCCACCAGGCACAGGAAAGGGGGCTCCAGGTCGGGATGTTCTATATAGTTGGCACAGATGTGGCCCTCGATGTGGTGCACTCCCACCAGGGGCAGGTCGCACGCGTAGGCGATGGCCTTGGCTTCCGCCACACCCACCAGCAGGGCACCCACCAGTCCGGGGCCGTAGGTTACGGCGATGCCGTCCAGATCGGACAATGTGATCTCCGCTTCCGCCAGTGCTTTGCGGATCACCTGATTGATCTTCTCAATGTGCTTTCTGGATGCGATTTCCGGCACCACGCCGCCGTAAAGGGTGTGGAGGTCGATCTGGGAATAAATAACATTTGAGAGCACCTCTCTTCCGCCGCGCACCACGGAGGCGGCGGTTTCATCGCAGGAGCTCTCAATCCCCAGAACCAGTGCATCTTCTTTCCATGTAAAACTCATATATGCCTCTTTATCCTGTCTGTGTGCTGCCCGTGGCGTGTTGCGCCCCGGGAGCGTAATGCTGAGCGGGTCAGTTGAACTGTGTGTTTTCCTGTCCCTCGGGGATGCCGTCCCCGTCCATGTCCACGTTGGCTTCCAGATCCCAGCCATAGATCTTCCAGCGCTTGTCCTCATCCTTTCGCAGCAGAAAGACCATCCGCTGGGTGGTGCTGACGCCGTTGTCGCTGATGGTATAGGCGCAGAGGAGTCTGGCAAAGGAATAGCCGTCTCTGGTGTAGTAATCCACGTTGGTGCTGGAGGCAGTGCCGCTGCTGATGAGACGGCGGTTGGCGGATTTGTAATCCTCCACCTCACGGCGCAGGAGCAGCAGGTGATTGCCCTGCTCGTTCTGTGCCAGGAGCTCCGTGTCAAAGAGCCCGCGCATTTTCAGTCCCAGCTCGTCGATCTCCTCCTCCTTCACCTCGCTGCCGTAGAGACATTTCTGGATGTCATTGTAGTAGACCATGACCTCCTTGGGGGTGGGGGGATAATCGTTGGTCAGATCTCTGGCCAGCACTTTCTCGATGAGGGTCATTTTTCCCTCGGTGCTTCTGTCCCGATTTCTGCCGGACAGGAAGGCATAGTATCCCACAAGTGCCGCAACGAGGATGATTATGATGATGATGATCCGAACCTGTTTGCGATTCATCGTAAAGTGGGATACTCCTTTCCGGAAGAAACTTCCGATTTTTGGGGCGTTTTCCGGCGCAGTCGGGCCGGTCTGCGGCATTTCTATGCCTGGATCATTCGTCTTCGCTGAATTTCAGTTCGCAGCTCCGGCCGTCCTTGGGGATCACGGTCCGGGGGAAGATCTCACGGATGGCATCCCGGTACTGATCCGGTCTCCCGAGAGCGGGTGAAAAATGGGTGAGCCACAGTTCCGGCACGTCCACTTCCGCAGCAATGCGGGCTGCTTCCTGCATGGTCATGTGTTTTTTCTGCTCCGCCTTCTCCTGCTCCGCAGGATCGCCGTACATGCCCTCCAGGATCAGGAGGTCACTGCCTGCGGCATTTTCCGCAATGCTGTCGGTGGGGCGGGTATCGGTGCAATAGGTCACCTTCAGTCCCTTACGGGCAGGTCCCATGACCATGTCCGGGGTAAAGGTGCGGTCACCGTCGGTGATGATCTCGCCCTTCTGGAGGCGATTCCAGTACGGAAGAGGAATCTCGGCGGCTCTGGCTCTGTCTGCATCAAATCTGCCGCTGCGGTCGATCTCCAGGGAGTAGCCGTAGCAAAGTACGCTGTGGCGGACCTTAAAGGCCTTCAGGCGAAAGCCCTTCATTTCAAAGGCCTGTGTGGCTTCCGTGATCTCGATGCACTGCACCGGGAAGGGAAGCTCCGGGGCGATGACTCTGAGTCCCGCGACCACGCGGCCCAGACCTTTCGGTCCGATGAGGGTCAGCACTTCCTTGCGCTCCGCATTTCCCATGTTCAGGAGCATTCCCGGCAGACCGCTGATGTGGTCCGCATGATAATGGGTAAAGCAGATGACATCGATATCGTGGGGAGACCAGCCCTTTTCCCGCATGGCGATCTGGGTGCCCTCGCCGCAGTCGATCAATATACTGCTGCCGTTGTATCGCAGCATCAGGGAAGTGAGCCACCGATATGGCAGGGGCATCATACCTCCCGTTCCCAGCAGACAAATATCTAACACAAATTACCTCTTCCAATAGATCACGGCGTCTTCCACCGGTTTTTCGTAAAATCCGGGGCGGATCCCTGCGCTGACAAAGCCCGCTCCTTCGTATAAAGCAATGGCCGCTTCGTTACCGGCCCGCACCTCCAGGGTAAAAGCTTCACATCCCAACGCAGCGCCTTCCCGGAGCAGTGCTTCGATCAGCAGTTTGCCGATACCGCGGCGCCTGTGGGCAGGTGCCACCACCACATTGTCGATGTAGCCCTCGCCGCAGACCATACGCATTCCCGCAGAGCCTGCGATCTCGCAGCCAAGCTCCGCCACCAGATAGAGCGCATCCGCTTCCTTCGTCATCCGCAGAAAGTCTTCGGCGCTCCAGGGCATACTGAAGGACTCCGCCTCAATGGCCGCCAGGGCCCCTACGTCTCCTTCCTCCAGGTGCCTTATTCTAATCTCCGAATGCTCATCATACTTCAAAATGTCCCGGTCCTTCTCTCTCAGCCTGACTCTTCCGCATGTAATCCGGTGCATGATCATCGGGGGAAATCCCGCGTCCTTCGGCCAGGTAGATGGCGCCAAGTGCTGCGATGCTACCGGCCCGCTGTCTGTTCATATGGGCAGGTGCGTAAGTGTGGGGCACCGTGAGGATGCTTTCCAGGAGCTCTCTGCTCACCTCTACGCCGTCACCCAGCAAGATCACGGGTCTGCCCAGGGCATTCAGTCGCTCCGCCGCTTCCGCAGCCGCGATGGCGCTGCCGGGGATCACCGTTTCCAGGGTGATGCTTCCGTCCGCTCCCCGGGGGAATGCATAGGCGCCGGTGTACACCTGACTCCTCCTGGCATCCATCATGGGACAGACGATACCTTCCGCGCCCCAGAGATTATAGGCCAGCCCTTCCAGGGTGGGCACCTCCACCAGGGGTTTGCCGATGGCCAGTCCCAGTCCTTTGGCGGTGGCAGATCCGATCCGAAGCCCCGTAAAGGAGCCCGGGCCCGATGCCACGGCGATGGCATCCGCCTCGGTGGGCTTTACCCCCGCCTCTGCCAGCATCCGCTCCAGCTGCGGGAGCAGGGTCTGGGAATGGGTCTTTTTGCAATTGGTCATGCTCTCTCCCAGCAGCACGCCGTCCTCCCAGAGGGCGACACCGGCCACCAGTCCGGAGCTCTCGATTCCGATGATCTTCATAGCTTTCGTTTATGCCTCATCGATCTCGATGCGGCGGTAATCAAATCCCTTCTCGGGGTCTTTTAAAATGGTGATGCGGGTTGCATTTTCCGGGATCAGTTCCCGGATCTGATCCGCCCACTCAATGAGGCAGACGCCATCGCCGTAAAAGGCATCCCCGTAGCCGATCTCCTCCATCTCGTCGGGATCCTCGATCCGGTAGACGTCGTAGTGCCAGAGCTTTAAGCGCCCTTCGTCATAACTCTGGAGAATGGTAAAGGTGGGGCTGCTGACAGGCTCCGTGATCCCGAGGCCTGCTGCCACGCCCTGGGCAAATACGGTCTTACCGGTTCCCAGGTCCCCGTCCAGACAGATGACGGTGCCGGGAGTCGCCTCCCGTCCGATGCGCTCCGCCAGGGCTTTGGTCTCCGCGGCGGAATTGGTTTCAATGATCTTTTTCATACTTATACCCGGATCTTCACCTTTTTGGGGTCTACATGCTCCGAAACGAGGGCGATGACCGCAGTGGTCCGATCCCCCATCTGGGCTTTGGGCAGGATGGAAGCATTCCCCACACCCGTATAAAGAAAAATGGAGCGCCCGCTGGAGCCCGCTTTGGTGACATCGCTCCAGGGAGCGAAATTCTCCTGTCCTCCCTGCCGGACGGTGATGCCGTCCTCATTCAGGATGTAATGGAGAGGCGCCTTGAAGGTCTCCCCCAACGTAAAACGCCTGAAACAGCTGATGTAGAGGTTCACGGGCAGATAAAAGAGGAGCATGGCTCCCACGATCACCAAAATGAAATAGTGCACCGAAATCCCATACACGATGCCCACGGCTCCCAGGGCCGAAGCGATGATGGAGGAGGGCTTGGAATAGGCGTGTTTTAAGTTAAAATCATACAGATCGGATACGGATAAAGTAATGTCCAGTTCGATCACGGCTGCCTCCGAATATGCATATTAAATCAATTTATTGTAGTTTATTTGGGGTAAAATTTCAAGCCGATACAAAATAAGGGAGGGTTCTTGACGGAACCGCCGAAGCCCCCTATAATAGCCACCGTAACTATTACTTCAGGGTTGGGTGTGATTCCCTACTGGCGGTAAAGTCCGCGAACTCCAAAACGGAGCCGACCCGGTGAAACTCCGGGACCAACAGTTAAAGTCTGGATGAAAGAAGGAGGGTTCTTTTTTATGTGCATTTCTATGTCTGTTCTTCAAACGTTCCAAAGCAACCTCGGTTTTTGTATCGGCTTTCTGCTGATCGTGCTGGTTCTCTTCGGACTGGCCTATCTCCTGGAAAAAATCTCCCAAAAGCAAAATCCGGATAACGAACCTTTGTCGCCTACGCGTCGCATTGCCATGATCGGCATGTTTTCCGCTGTGGCATTTATCCTGATGCTCTTTGAGGTGCCCATGCCTTTCGCTCCGTCCTTTTACAAGCTGGACCTGAGCGAGCTGCCCATCCTCATCGGTGCATTTGCTTTCGGTCCTTCCGCAGGCGTTATGATGGAGTTCATCAAAATCCTCTTAAAGCTGCTCTTTAAGGGAACCTCCACCGCCTTTGTGGGTGAGCTGGCCAATTTCGCCGTAGGCTGCTCTCTGATCCTGCCCGCTTCCGTGATCTATTCCTTCCGGAAGACCAAGAAGCAGGCACTGCTGTCCATGATCGTGGGCACTCTGGTGCTGACCGTCTTCGGTACGTCCTTCAACGCTTTTTACCTGCTGCCCGCTTTTGCCAAGCTCTACGGTATGCCTCTGGAGGCGCTCATCGGTATGGGAGAAGCCATCTTCCCTTCCATCTCCGGCAGCATCTTCCGTTTCGTGGTTTACTGCGTGGCTCCGCTGAACTTCATCAAGGGTACGGTAAACTCCGTCATCACCCTGCTGGTGTATAAGAAGCTGAGCCCCATTCTCAAGTCCTCTCACGCTTCCGCAGCGAAAAAAAGTTCTTCCGTAAACGGATAAGAGGGACTATAATCTCTTCAGATATATATGCGGACAGCGATCTATCCTGAAGTAAGTCCGCTTGATTTCTTCTGAAGGGGGAAAATTACATATGAAGCGCCACACTTCCATTGCTGTGGAAAAACATCACAAAACAGGCAGACCGGGGATTTTCTTCGGTCTGCTTTTTGCGCTGTGTGTTCTGATCTTCGGGAACGGAATGAATGCGCAGGCTCTGGGATTAACGCAGGAGCTTCTGCGGGAATCCGCTGCTGCGATCCCGGATGACGGAGGCTATTACGAGATCTTCGTCAATGAAGATGATATGCTGCATCCCGTGGTCTCCGATCCGGTACGGGTAGAGGAAGCTGAGCTCCTGGAGCGTTACGGGCGGACCGTTTTTGATGAAGGCCCGGAAGGACCGGTTTACGCAGATGCGGTTAAGCAGTGCAGAAGTGCCATCATAGCAGGCCTCATCGCCCGTCAGGAGGAGATCGATGTCTCCGCCTTTCGTCTGACTGTCGAGCAGGTGGGTGAAATCCTGGAAGACATCGAAGACAATGAAGTGCGGCTCTTCTGGTGGGATCACAGCATGTACAGCTACGGAGGCATGGGAAATACCTGCCAGTATGTAGCCAATCTGCAGTACCTGGATCAGGAAACCACCGATGCTTTGCGCGAGAATATCGCTCTGGCCCTCACCGAGAGCGTCACAACGGATATGACGGATCTGCAGAAGGCCATTTCCATCTATGAGTGGCTCTGCACCAACATTGATTACGATTACACGCTGGAGGGGCATCACATCTGGCACGCCCTCGTTGACAGATTCTGCGTCTGCCAGGGCTATGCGGAGGCCTACAATCTCCTGGCCCGCTGGGTGGGACTGGAAACCGGATATGCTTCCGGCGGCAATCATATTTGGAACTCCGTGAAAGTGAACGGCACCTGGTATGCGCTGGACTGCACTTGGGATTCGGATGACGGCATGATCCCCGGAGGCGTGGGACACAAAAATCTTCTGCGGAGCGATGCATTCCTCGCAAGTACCGGTCACAATTATCACGGCCGGGACCACCAGTGCACCGACACTTCCTGGGATGAAAATACCAATTACTGGACCGACATCCAGGTAAAGCACAGCACTTCCGCCATGTTCTTCTTTGACGACAGCGGTGTCTATTATCTGAAATGGACAGATGAAAATACCTGCAATGTGGTATTCCGAAGCGAATCCACCGGCAGGGAGAGCATCGTCAAGGCCCTCACCGTCGCAGGGGAAGAATATCAATCCTACCCGGCGCGGGATGTCTTCTACCAGGGCGTCAGCCTCACTCGCGTGGGAGACCTTCTGTTCTTCAACGACAATGACCATGTGTATTGCTATCAGCCCTCCACCGGTACCTTAAGTACCTATTTTACCTATACCAACAAGCCCACCGCGCTGAGTGCCATTTACGGCGTCCGGAACTACAAGGGAGCGCTGTACTACCGGTACGGCGACCTGAAGGATACGGAAACCGGAAGGCGGATCATGGATGAAACCGGAGATCTGGATGAAGCCTCCGACTACTTTTACAATTACAGGAGAAACAAGGGTGCCGGCACCCTCCCCTATCCCGATGTGAAGATCACCTGGGATGACATGGACGTGGATCCCATCGATCCCAGCGTTTCCGGATTCGTCACCAGGCTGTACCGGATCTTCCTGGATCGAACTCCCGGCGCGGATGAAGTGGCAGGCTGGAGCAATCAGCTCATTGCGGGCACCGCAAACGCAAGCCAGGTGGCTGCAGGTTTTATCTTCAGCCCCGAATTCATCGACCGGAACCTGTGTAACGATCACTACCTGGAGTATCTCTATCGCGGACTCTTCGACAGACCTGCGGACGAAGGCGGCTTTAACGGCTGGCTGGCCCTCATCGACGAAGGTTATTCCAGAGAGCGGGTAGCCCAGGGGTTCCTCACCAGCCCCGAGTTCCAGGATCTGTGTGAATCCTTCGGTGTTACCTGCGGCACCGGACTTTCCAATGTCCCCGCCTACGGCACCATCCAGCAGGCACACTGCACCATCGCCGGCTGCGGCAACGAAGCACCTGTGGTGGTCCTGGTCCGGAGTCTGTATCAGACCACGCTGGGACGCCAGCCCGAGGAATTCGAGGTACTGTTCTGGGTAGGACACCTGGCAGGCCATGATGTGACCGGGCGTGTCCTGGTCAACAGCTTCATGAACGGCGAGGAATATCATAACCTGAACCGCACCAACGGTCAGTATGTAACGGATCTTTACCATGCCATCTTTAACCGTGAGCCCGACGAGGGCGGCTACAACGACTGGGTGAACCGCCTGGAGAACGAGGGCTGGACCAGAGAGCGGGTGCTGAACGGCTTTACCTCCTCTCAGGAATTCCTGGATCAGTGCAATCACTCCGGCATCGAAGTGGGCGGCGAAGTCTGATCCAAAAATCTTAAAAAACGCTGAAAAATAGCGCATTTGCTTGTGTTTTGTGTAGAGCGGATGATATATTTAAGGTGTATCGGTAGATAAAAAGGAAGTATTGCAATGGATTCATCAAATATGCAGCCCTTACCGGTCCGCAGGAAGCCGGGAGATCAACTGGCAACGGCATCTCTCATCTTCGGCGTGATCTCGGTATTGCTCATTATCACCGGATTTTTCGGGATCGCCGCAGGCGCCTTGGGAATGATCTTCGGATTCTTAAGCCTTCGGAAAGGGCAGGAGCCCTCTTCCCTGCAAAGGGCAGGACTCATCAGTTCCGCCATCGGCTTCGGACTCAGTCTCCTGCTGATCCTCTACTCGGTGTATCTGGTACTGAACGATCCCCGGATCCTGGAGAGTGTCAATGAGATGTACAATGCACTCTACGGATCGGGCGACGACTGGAATACGTATCTGCAGATGTTGCAGGATACAAGGGTCAATAGTCAATAATGCGAGTTATGCGTGCATAAACGAGCATTTTGACTTAATGACCCGCCCAAGCATGAGCAAGTAGCAATTTCCTGCGAAGCAAGGAAATTAGCGGATTGTGAATGCTTGGAGACTTGCGGGAGCTGCGAAGCAGCGAAGCAAGTCGTAGTATCCGGTTAAGACATGGGAGAAAGGAGCGGCTTATGAACATATCCGCAGGATACAACGGAATCAACCAAAGCCTCTATGCGAGCCTGTCCCGCAGCTCCTCCTATATGGGCGGACAGACCTCTCCCTACAAGGAGCAGGAAGCGGAAGCGCAGAAAAAAGAAGAGCTGAAGGAACGGATCGAATACAGGCCCCCCACACTTGAAGAACGCAAGGA
Source organism: Lachnospiraceae bacterium (assembly GCA_016286555.1). GTDB lineage: Bacteria > Bacillota > Clostridia > Lachnospirales > Lachnospiraceae > AC2028. The sequence goes on from JAEETA010000004.1 coordinate 19,211, forward strand.
GCGGGAAGAAGAACTGGAAAAGATGGGTCTGAAGAAGAAGGAGTACGATCCTCACGACCCGTCCTGCGAATGCGAGACCTGCAAGAACCGGAAGTACAAGGACGGATCCGACGAGATGGTATCCTTCAAGGCGGCAGCTCATATTTCCCCCAATGCCGCAGCGTCCCGTGTCCGGGCGCACGAGCAGGAGCACGTTGCCAACGCCTACGACAAGGCAGCCATGAAGGGCGGCAAGGTGATCCAGGCTTCCGTCTCCATCCACACCGCTGTATGTCCCGAGTGCGGACGCACCTATGTCAGCGGCGGCACCACACATACCCAGATCAAGTATTACAACGAGGAGAATCCCTACCAGAAGGATCTGAAGGCACAGCACTACGACAAACTGGCAGGAGCAAATTTAGATTATGCAGTATGAGTATCGGACCGTTTCCGTTTTGAAGGACTCGGCCAGAGGAAGACTAATGGGCAATTACGGCAGAGCGATCGGCATCACTCTCTCGCAATTGCTCTTTCCTTATTTTGCAAACTTCATCGGCGCAGAGCTGGAGTATTCCCTCCGTGGGATGCTGACCCGATCGGGCAAGACCCTTTCCCTGACAGCGGATCTGCTAGTGGCAGGAGGCGGGTATCTCTTAACCTCCTTCCTGCTGATCATCGCAAGCGTCTGTATGGCAGGTGTGGCCCTCTTCTATCTGAATCTCATGACAGGGCACAGGCCTCAGATCTCGGATTTCTACTACGGATTCCAGACCCGCTTCGGCGACTTTCTGGCCATCTCCGCAGCGCTGGAGGTGCCTTCCCTGGTAGCAACCCTGCCCTATTACATCTGCTTCTACATGGTGCAGTCCATGGGCTCAACCTTTGATACATGGATCCTGGTCGCACTCTTCGCTCTGGGACTCCTGGTGCGGGTGATCATGGCACTGCTCATCGGACCTGCTTTTTACCTGGCGCTGGACTTCCCGGAGCTGACACCGGCCCAGGTCCTGAAGCGCACCTTCCTGAAAATGCACGGAAATCGCCTGCGGCTATTAAAGCTCATGCTCAGCTTCCTGCCCATGATAGTACTGGGAGCCTGCAGCTTTGGAATCGGCCTGCTTTGGGTGGAGGTGTATTACCGCACCGCTCTCACCGGATTTTATCTGGATCTCATGAATCCCAAGGTGATCTCCGGAAGCTTTGACCGCACAGTCTGATAACACCAAAAAGGAGGTCCCCCGAGGATCTCCTTTTTTGTAAAGCAAAACGAGGCCCCTGCGAGCCTCGTTTTTTGTGTTGTTTACTCGTCATCGTCGCCGCCGACCTCAACGCCGCCGGTGCTCTTCCACTTCAGATATCCGATGATGAAGGGATCCAGCTTGCCGTCCAGGACGCCGCTGGCATCGCTGCTCTCCACGCCGGTCCTGCGGTCCTTCACCATGGTGTAGGGCTGGAGGACATAGGAACGGATCTGGTTACCCCAGGCGATATCACGGACCTCACCGCGGATGTCGGAAAGCTTCTCCGCATTGGCTGCCCGCTTCAGCTCCAGGAGCTTAAACTTCAGCATCTGCATTGCCTTGTCCTTATTCTGGAACTGGCTGCGCTCGTTCTGACAGGTCACCACCGTTCCCGTAGGGATGTGGGTGATACGGATAGCGGAGGAAGTCTTGTTGATGTGCTGACCGCCGGCGCCGCTGCTTCGATAGGTATCGATGCGCAGATCCTTCTCATCGATATCAATGTCCAGATCCTCTGCCAGATCCGGCATGACGTCCAGACTCACGAAGGAGGTCTGACGCTTTGCCTGGGCATTGAAGGGAGAGATACGCACCAGACGGTGGACACCCTTCTCGGAGCGAAGGTAACCGTATGCGTTCTCGCCGTTTACCTGGAAGGTCACGGACTTGATGCCCGCTTCGTCTCCCTCCAGCATATCCAGCACCTCTACGGAGAAGCCCTTCCGCTCAGCCCAGCGGGTATACATACGGTAAAGCATGCTGCACCAGTCGCAGCTCTCGGTACCGCCGGCTCCCGCATTCAGCTCCAGGATGGCATTGTTGTTATCATACTCCTCGGAGAGCAGGGTGGATACCCGCAGCTCCTCGTACTCTTCGATGAACTCATCCAGTTCGGCCCGGACCTCGGGAACCATGTCCGGATCCTCGTCCTCGTTCCCCAGCTCGATCAGGGTCAGGATGTCGTCAAACTGGGTCTCCAGCTTGGCAAAACCTTCGGTGGTGGATTTCAGCACCTTCAGGTCCTTCATCTTCGCATTTGCCTTGTCGGGATCGTCCCAGAAACCGGGAGCTTCCATTTCCCGCTCCAGCTCTTCGATGCGTCTTTTCTTGTTGTCCAGATCCAGGGACTCACCGACCTCCTTCAAGGGGGCCTGATAGGTCAGGATCTCGGTTTTCATCTGATCTAATTCAATCAAAATAGCCTACTTTCTTACCATACCGTGACAGTTCTTGTACTTCTTGCCGCTGCCGCAGGGGCAGGGATCGTTGGGATAAACCTTGGCAGCCGCGCGCTTCTTGGGTGCTGCTGCAACGGTGTCGTCCTTGTTGGTGCCGGTGACCTTTGCCACCTGCTCACGCTCCACCTTCTGCTCCACCTTGATGTGCATCAGCATGCGGACAGTCTCTTCGCGGATGTTCTGAGTCATTTCATCGAACATCTCGTAGCCCTGCATCTTGTACTCCACCAGAGGATCTCTCTGGCCGTATGCCTGCAGGCCTGCGCCCTGACGGAGGATCTCCATGTCGTCGATGTGGTTCATCCACTTCCGGTCGATGACCTTCAGCAGGATGACACGCTCCACCTCACGGATCTGCTCGGGCTCGGGGAACTCAGCCTCCTTGGCCTCGTAGAGATGCACTGCCTCTTCCTTCAGCTGCTGCTTTAAGCTGCTCTTCTTTGCCTTCTTCACCCGCTCTGCGCTCAGGGGCTCCAGAGGGATGGTGGGCAGGAGCAGGCTGTTGATCTCGGTGAAATCCCACTCCTCGATGGGCAGATCGTCGTTGATGCAGATGTCTACCGCATTCTCGGTGATATCGGTGATCATCTTGTAGATGTAGTCTCTCATGGACTCGCCATCCAGCACCTTGCGGCGCTCCTCGTAGATGATCTCACGCTGCTCGCTCATGACTCTGTCATAATCCAGCAGATTTTTACGGATACCGAAGTTGTTTGCCTCGATCTTCTTCTGAGCGGACTCGATGGCTCCGCTGAGGGCGCTTGCGGAAATCTCCTGTCCCTCGGGGATCTTCATGGCGTTAAAGGCACTGATCAGACGCTCGGAACCGAAGAGTCTCATCAGGTCATCTTCCAGGGAGATATAGAAACGGGACTCACCGGGATCGCCCTGACGTCCGGAACGACCACGCAGCTGATTGTCGATACGACGGGACTCGTGGCGCTCGGTACCGATGATCATGAGGCCGCCGGCTGCTCTCGCTTCCTCGTCCAGCTTGATATCCGTACCACGGCCTGCCATGTTGGTAGCGATGGTGACGGCATTGTGCTGACCTGCCTGCGCAACGATCTCAGCCTCCATCTCATGGAACTTCGCATTCAGCACATTATGCTGGATGCCGCGCTTGGAAAGCATGCGGCTGATTTCTTCGGAAGCGTCGATGTTGATGGTACCCACCAGCACGGGCTGTCCTTTTGCATGAGCAGCTTCCACTGCTTCCATGATGGCTGCCAGTTTTTCTTTCTTGGTCTTATACACCGCATCCTGATGATCGATACGGATAACGGGCTTATGAGTGGGCACGGCGATAACGTCCATGCCGTAAATCTCGCGGAACTCGTTCTCCTCGGTGAGAGCGGTACCGGTCATGCCGCACTTTTTGTCAAAGAGATTGAAGAAGTTCTGGAAGGTGATGGTAGCCAGGGTCTTGCTCTCGCGCTTTACCTCCACTCCTTCCTTTGCCTCGATGGCCTGGTGCAGACCGTCGGAATAGCGGCGGCCCGGCATGATACGTCCGGTAAACTCATCCACGATGAGGATCTGGTTGTCCTTCACCACATAGTCCTGATCACGGAACATCAGGTTGTGGGCACGGAGAGCCAGGATGATATTGTGCTGGAACTCGGTATTCTCGGGATCCGCCAGATTGTCCAGATGGAAGAACTGCTCCACCCTTGCGATACCCTGTGCGGTGAGGTTGACGATCTTGTCCTTCTCGTTGACGACGAAGTCTCCGTCCTCCTCCTGGGTAACGCCCATGATGGCGTCCATCTTGCTCAGCTCCTGCACGTCCTTACCGCGCTTCAGCTGTCTCGCCAGCATGTCGCACATCTTGTAGAGGGAAGTGGACTTGCCGCTCTGGCCGGAAATGATCAGAGGTGTACGAGCCTCGTCGATGAGGACGGAGTCCACCTCGTCGATGATGCAGTAGTGCAGATCCCGCAGCACCAGCTGCTTTTTGTAAATGGCCATGTTGTCACGGAGGTAGTCAAAGCCCAGCTCGTTGTTGGTGACATAGGTGATGTCACAGCCGTAGGCTTCCTGTCGCTCCTCGGGGTTCATGGAGTTAAGCACCACGCCCACGGTCAGGCCCAGAAACTCATGGATCTTACCCATCCACTCCGCGTCACGCTTTGCCAGGTAATCGTTGACGGTGACGATGTGGACGCCCTTGCCTTCCAGCGCGTTCAGGTAGGCGGGACAGGTGGATACCAGGGTTTTACCTTCACCGGTACGCATCTCTGAGATACGGCCCTGGTGCAGGATGATGCCGCCGATGAGCTGCTCTCTGAAGTGCTCGAGGCCGATGACTCTCTTGGAAGCCTCGCGAACGGTGGCAAAAGCGTCGGGCAGGATGTCATCCAGGGACTCGCCGTTTTCCAGTCTGGACTTTAACCAGGGGGTACGGGCCCGCAGTTCCTCGTCGCTCAGTGCCTGCATCTCCTCACGCATGGAGTCGATCTTATCCACGATGGGGATGATCCTTTTTAACTCTCTCTGGCTGTGTGTGCCAAAGACTTTATCGATAATCTTCATTCCGTAACCTTTCAAGATCCGTTTGGATTTGCATCCGATTTTTCATCTTCAACCTTGTCATTTTAGCAAAAAAAGGCCCCTCTTTCAATGGCAAGGGAGAAGTTTTCACACCTTTTCAAAACAGCGGATAAATGGTATGATTCAGTTATGAAAAAAGTAGCTACTTCACAACTGACTCCGGGCATGACCGTAGGATCTGACGTACAGTCCTACGATGACCGGACCGTACTTGCCAAGGGTACCGTACTGACGGACACGCTCATCACGCGTCTGGAGCTGTACGGTATTTTGAACGTTTATATAGACGATACGGTACAGGTCCAGCCCACTGCAGAGGTTACGGAACCCCTTCCCGCGGGAGCGAACAATCCCCTGACGGAGGATGTGAAGGACCGTATAGAACAGGAGGCGGCAGATGCCGGCATCCCGCAGGATGATGATCTCTCCTACTTCGAGCGTGTCCGTTCCTCCGAGGAGTTCAAAGAGTTCGAAGAGGACTACAACAAGCAGACGGAATCTCTTGCCTTCTCCTTAAACGAGATGGTGGAGAAAAATATCAAGATTGATGCCCAGCTGGTGATCGAAGGCCCGTTGGAAATGATCAAGCGGGCAGGCTCCCGGTCCAACATCATGGACATGCTCCATCTCATGCGGAGCTTCGACGACGCAACCTTCGCCCACTGTATGAACGTGGCGCTGCTGAATTACGTCCTGGCAGGATGGATGGGCTGGGATGAGGAGCGTCAAACCCTGGCTCTGGCCTGCGGTCTCTTCCACGATGTGGGCAAGCTGAAGATCCCGAAGAACGTGCTGTTAAAGCCCTCCCGCTTAAACGAAAGCGAGTTCGCCACCATCAAGAAGCACTCCATTTTCGGCTTCGAGCTGTTAAAGCAGCAGAACGTGGGTGACGCGGTACGGAACGCTTCCCTCATGCACCATGAGCGCTACGACGGTTCCGGCTATCCCCTGCACCTGAAGGGGAATCAGATCGATCCTTACGCGCGTCTCACCTCCGTCACGGATGTGTACGACGCCATGACCAGTGCCAGAGTTTACCGCGGGCCCTTGTGTCCTTTCCGTGTGGTGGAGCTCTTCGAGGAGGAAGGCCTGGAAAAATACGACCCCGACATGGTCCTCACTTTCCTGAAGAATGTGACCAACACCTACCTGCAGACCAGATGCCGCCTCAGCGACGGCCGGATCGGTACCATCGTCATGAACAATCCAACCCATCTGTCCAAGCCCGTTATCGACCTGGGTGGAAGCTTCCTGGATCTGTCCAAGGCACCGCACCTGTCCATCGAGCAGCTGCTGTAGGCAGAGGAAAGAACCTACACAAAACACAGCGAAAAACCCGAGGAGAGATCCCCGGGTTTTTCGCTGTTCACAAAAGGATTCAAAAGGAGGGAAAGTAATGAAAAAAATGACAAATTCGTCATTTTCTACTACTATAAACTGTCATAGATCTTACGGATATGGGCCGCACACTGCAGTGCGTTTTCCGGGCAGGTATTCTCCAGCGTTGCATGAATGAAAGGCTTGCGCTCCTTTGCAAAGCGCAGCACCTGCGTGTAATCCATCTCTCCAAGGCCGCATCCGACGCTGGTCAGTTCCTTCTCTCCCACCTGAAAATCCTTCAGATGGATCATGGCGATGTCCTTCCCCAGAAGGTCGATGGTCTCTGCGAAGATTTCCTCCCGACGGGTATAATTCTCCATATCCAGAAGGTTCACCGGATCAAAGATGATCTGCAGATTGGGAGAGCCGATCTCATCCAGCACTTTCCGCGCTCTCTGCGGGCCCCAGACGATGTGCTTTGCCACGGGCTCGATAGCCAGGATCACGCCGAAACGCTCTGCCGCCGCCACCACGGGACGGAGGTTCGTGATAAAGGTCTGCAGCGCCTCCTCGGAACGGCATTCGGGGCAGTACTTATATTCCGCATTGGGAGCGCCGGTCTCGGTTCCCACCACGCCTGCACCCAACAGGGAGGCAAAGCGCAGATGTGCGATGTATTTGTCCGTGATCTTCGAAAGCTCTGCGGGATCGGGATGGGCCAGGTTCAAGTAACATCCCAGCACTGCAATGTCCACATTATTTTTCGCAAACACATTCCGCAGATAAGCCGCATAGCCCGGAGTCAGGGACTCGGGGGCCGCGGGGAGCTTGTTCCCGTCTGCGTCCTTCATTTTCGAAAGGGCCAGATGACCGCAGGCAAAGCCCAGTTCATGAACTTTCGCGATCCGCTCCTCAAAAGTGAGGGCCTCAGTATCGTGTAAACGGATTCCCAGTTGCATTGTTTTCTCCATACTACAGGGTTACGCCCTGCTTAAAGATGGCCAGGTCGTGATAGCCTGCGATCTCGCTTCTGACTTTGCGTCCGGAAGCAGTCTCCAGCACCAGATCAAAGAGCTTCTTCGTCTCCTCTTCCCAGGTGCTGCCCTCTTCCACCAGGACACCCGCGTTAAAGTCGATCCAGCCGGATTTCTTCGTAGCCAGAGGGGTATTGGTGGAGATCTTCATGGTGGGCACCGGCGCTGCGAAAGGAGTGCCGCGGCCCGTGGTAAAGAGGATGATCTGTGCTCCTGCCGCAGCCAGTGCGGTGGCAGCCACCAGGTCGTTGCCGGGGGCACTCAGGAGATTCAGCCCCTTGTTGCAGACCTTCTCACCGTAGGACAGAACGCCGTGAACCGGTGCGGAACCGGACTTCTGGGTGCATCCCAGGGACTTGTCCTCCAGGGTGGAGATGCCGCCCTTTTTGTTTCCCGGAGAAGGATTCTCGTAAATGGTCTGATGGTTGGAAGTAAAGTAATTCTTAAAGTCGTTGATGAGGCAGACCGTATCGTCAAAGAGCTCTTTCGTAGCGCAGCGGTTCATGAGAATGGTCTCTGCACCGAACATTTCCGGCACCTCTGTCAGAATTGTGGTGCCGCCCTTAGAGATCAACAGGTCCGAAAATCTGCCTACCAGAGGGTTTGCGGTGATGCCGGAGAGTCCGTCGGATCCGCCGCATTTCATGCCGATGATCAGACGATCCGCGCTGACAGGTTCCCGCTTAAAAGTTGCTGCCTGCTCTGCCAGTTCCTTCACCAGCGCGAGACTGTCCGCAACCTCATCCTCATGCTCCTGGGCCACCAGGAACCGGACTCTGGTCTCGTCGTAATCTCCCAGGTAGGATTTCAGCACATCGATGTTGCTGTTCTCGCATCCCAGGCCCAGCACCAGGACGCCGCCCGCATTGGGATGGGTGATGAGGTCTGCCAGAATGGTGCGGGTATTTTCCTGATCGTCTCCCATTTGGGAGCATCCGTAAGGATGGGTAAAAGCAAAGACCTCGCAGTCATCGCTCTCATACTGCGCACTCATTTTTGCAATGGCGGAAGCCACATTGTTCATGCAGCCAACGGTGGGCACGATCCAGATGTCATTCCGGACACCCACCTTGCCGTCCTTACGCACATAGCCCATAAAGGTTGCCTTTTCCGTTGCCTCTGGCTCTGCGAACTCCGGCTCGTAGTGATACTCCAGGATCTCTCCCAGACCGGTTTTTACATTGTGGGTATGGATCCAGGTACCTGCGGGAATGGCTTCCTTAGCGATACCGATGCGATAGCCGTATTTGATGACTTCGCCGCCCTCGGGGATGTCCCGGATGGCCATTTTGTGGCCCGCGGGAATCTCCTGCAATGCCTTTACCTGCAGTCCGTCCTCGGGAGATACTACGGTACCTTCCGCCAGGGGCTGCAGCGCTACGATCACATTATCCGATTCATGGATTTTCAAATATTCCTGCATCGTTTTCCTCTCAAAGGGGTATACCCGGCTCCGCGCTCGGAACCGGGTACGATTTTTGCATATGATTCAGATCTTATTTTTCCAGATGCTGCATTGCGGCGCGCATACCGTTTGCACGGATGTCCTCAAGGTAGGAAGCCACCGCATCGGTAAGGCCGGGCACCTGATTCAGATCCTGACCGTGGAAGTCCTCTCTGCCCAGGTATTCTTCCGTAAGGGTGCGGGCATCCTTGCTGCTGTTCGCCGCAAAGAAGTCCAGAACCTCCGCGTCATCCTTGATGTCGTAGGAAGCGCCGTCTCTGCTGCCCTTCAGCACGCCGTCCACAATCTCGCTGCCGTTGTAGAATGCCATAAGTGCTGCGATGGAGAAGGTCAGGTGCTTGGGAAGCTTTCCAAAGCGATCCACATATCCCAGAAGGCTGGGCATGCAGCGTGCTCTCCATTTGGATACGGAATTCAGAGAGATGGCCAGGAGCGCATGATCCACGAAGGGGTTATTGAAACGGTTCACCACCTCTGCGGCGAAGGCCTTCAGCTCCTCCTCGGGAAGGGTCAGGGTGGGAATGACCTCATCGTAAATGGTCTCGTTCATAAAGGTGCGGATGTCCTCATCGTTCATGGAATCCCGGACAATGTCCTTACCGCACAGGTAAGCTGCCAGAACGAAAGAAGTATGTGCACCGTTCAGGATGCGGACCTTTCTCTGCTTATAAGGATGATGATCGTCGGTAAAGATCACGGGAAGGCCGGCACCGGGAAGATCAAACTCTGCGGTGATGTCCTTGGGAGTCTCAATGACCCAGAGGGCAAAGGGCTCGCCGGTGACCATGATACGATCCTCGTAGCCCAGCTTCTCCCACTCTTCCTGCTCGGTGGCTCTGGGATAGCCGGTAACGATGCGGTCTACCAGGGTAGAAGTGAAAATGCAGGCATCCTCCACCCACTTTTTAAACTCGTCGGAAAGTCCCCAGTTTGCGATCTGCTGCAGGACACACTCCCGCAGGTGCAGGCCGTTGTCGTCGATGAGCTCCACGGGAAGCATTACCAGACCCTTGGAAGCGTCGCCGCCGAAGGTCTCGAAACGGTGATACAGGAACTTTGTCAGCTTGCCGGGGAAGGACTTGGGAGGATTCAGCTCGAAACGATCGCTCTCGTCATATACGATGCCTGCCTCGGTAGTGTTGGAAACAACGAAGCGAAGGGTATCGATCTCCGCCAGCTTCATGTATTTATCGTACTCTTCGATGGCATCCACCGCATCCGCCACGCTGGTGACCACGCGGTTTAAAACCTTGCCCTCACCGTTCACGTTGCCCCGCAGGGAAACGGTGTACTGGCAGTCCTGCTTATGGAACTGCTCCAGGCTGCCGAACTCGATGGGCTTGATCAGGACGATGTCGCCGTCGAATTTTCCCTGCTCATTGGCGATGTCGATCATATAGTCAACAAAGGCTCTGAGGAAATTGCCCTCGCCGAACTGTACCACCCGGATGGGGCGATCTTTCTTACCGGATTTGCTGCGATTCAGGATATCCATTTCGTTTGTTCCTCCCAAGAATGTAACTGTATGTAATAAGGATAATTGCATTTGCTTACGCCGATTGATGTAAGCACTTACATACTGATAATACTTCACGATTTCGGTTTCGTCAATAGTCATGGCACGTAAAGAATCTGTATATTTTGCCGAAAAATCCCGCGATTTTTTTCCAATGTAAGGGCTTGCATTCTTTTGGGCGCGTCTGTATAATTGAGTTTGTTTATGAAACCACTTACATTAAATTTTTCATAAGGTTTCAAAACACACGAGGGAGAGAATGAAAGAACGTGCCGTTACTATCTATGACATTTCCAAACAGGCCGGCGTCTCCATTGCCACTGTTTCCAGAGTCCTGAACGGAAGCGAGAATGTGAGCGAGGCCACCCGCCAGAAGGTACTGGCAGCCATGGAAGAATCGGGCTACACGCCCAACGCCTTCGCCAGAGGTCTGGGACTGAACACCATGAAGACCATCGGCATCATGGCAGCGGACAGCTCCGATCTGTACCTGGCAAAGGGTATCTACTATCTGGAGCAGCTCCTGCGGAACGAAGGCTATGACTGCCTCCTGTGTTGCACGGGCTACACCCTGGCAAACAGGATCGCATCCATGAACCTGCTGCTGACCAAGAAGGTGGACGGGATCATCCTGGTAGGTTCCAATTTCATCTATGAAAATGAAGAAGACAATAAGTACATCTACGACGCAGCCGCACAGGTGCCGGTGATGCTCCTGAACGCAGCACTGGATGCGCCCAATGTGTACTGCATCACTTCCGATGACTACACCAGCGTTTTCAACGCTACCACGAAGCTCATCGAACAGGGGATCAGCGAGATCCTCTACCTCTACAATTCCCATTCCTACAGCGGCAAGCGGAAGGAAGCAGGCTTCCGGGATGCCATGAAAAATGCGGGGATCAAGCTGAAAGAGGATTCTCTCCTATTCTACAAGGGAGCCCGTGAGGATGTGGGCGCCGTCACCGCACAGCTGGAGAGCCACTGGGACAAGGGCCATCATTTCAAGGCCGTTATCGCATCCGACGATACCCTGGCCATCAGCGCTCTGAAATTTGCTTATCGTAAGAACCTGCAGATCCCCGAGGATCTGGCAGTCATCGGATATAACAACTCTTTCCTGGCAGAATGTGTCACCCCGGAGCTCAGCTCCATCGACAACCGTCTGGAGACGCTGTGTCAGACCCTGACCTCCACTCTGATGGGTGTCCTGGGGGGCAACGAAATGCCGAAGCAGACCGTATTTGCGGGCGAGCTCATCAGCCGTGCCACCACGCCGGCATAAAGGTATAGAAAAATAAGGAGATCAGAAAAATTATGAAGGACTTTATGGATCAGGATTTTCTGCTGCAAAGCGAAACCGCCAAGAAGCTGTTCCACGACTACGCCGAGGGGACGCCGATCCTGGATTACCACTGCCACATCAGCCCCAAGGAGATCGCAGAGGACCGGAAGTTTGACAACATCACCCAGGTATGGTTGGGAGGCGACCATTACAAGTGGCGCTTCATGCGTTCCTGCGGTGTGGACGAAAAATACATCACCGGAGATGCTCCCGACAGAGAGAAGTTTCAGAAATGGGCAGAGTGCCTGGGCAAGGCTGTAGGCAACCCCCTGTATCACTGGAGCCATCTGGAGCTGCAGAGATATTTCGGCTATCACGGCCATCTGTGCGCAGCTACCGCCGAGGAGGTCTGGAACCTGTGCAACGCCAAGCTGGCTGAGCCTTCCATGACCGTTCGCAACATCATCCGCCAGAGCAATGTTACTCTGATCTGCACCACCGACGATCCCATCGACAGCCTGGAGTATCATCGCGCCATCAATGCGGATACTTCCTTCGAGGTAAAGGTTCTCCCCGCATGGCGCCCCGATAAGGCCATGAACCTGGAGAAGCCGGATTACAAGGATTACCTGAAGAAGCTGGCAGAGGTTTCCGGCATGCCCGAGATCCGCACCTGGCACGGACTTCGCCACGCGCTGAAGACCAGAATGGATTTCTTTGCAGAGAACGGATGCCTGGTCTCCGACCACGCACTGGAGTTCATCATGTACTATCCCGCTTCCGATGACGAAGTGGAGGAGATCTTCCTGAAGCGCATGAACAATGTGCCTCTGAGCAAGGAGGAGGAGTACCGTTTCAAAACCGCTTTCATGCTCTTCGTTTCCAAAGAGTATCACCAGCGCGGCTGGGTACTGCAGCTCCACGCAGGCGCTAAGAGAGACAACAACACGCTTATGTACGAGAAGCTGGGCCCCGATACGGGATACGATTGCATCAGCAATTACTCTTCCGCTGCCCAGACCGCTGATTTCCTGAATGCACTGCAGATGACGGACGAGCTGCCCCGCACCATCCTTTACTCCCTGAATCCCAACGACAACGCATACCTGGGAACCATTCTGGGATGCTTCCAGGATTCCACCGCCGTTGCAAAGATCCAGCAGGGTTCCGCGTGGTGGTTCAACGATCACAAGACCGGCATGACGGATCAGCTCACCTCCCTGGCAAATCTGGGGAACCTGTCCGGATTCGTGGGCATGCTGACGGACTCCAGATCCTTCCTGTCCTACACCAGACATGAGTATTTCCGCCGGATCCTGTGCAATCTGCTGGGCACCTGGGTAGAGAACGGTGAGTTCCCGCAGGATTACGATATCCTGGGTGAGATCGTCCGGAACGTATCCTACTACAACGCCGTGAATTATTTCCGTTTCCCTCTGGAGAAATAATCCGTACGGAGTGGATTACGGCCCCTGATTATCTTCCCATTATTTTCATTTTTTATATAGAATTTTTAGATTTTCAAAATCAATCGGATCGATTGCAAGTCAACCGGTCCGATTTTTCTTTTATTTACTGGTTTTTTCGAAAAACACCGAAAACAGGAAAAGTTAATTGAATGTTTATCCGCGGTTCCCCCCCTTTGATATATAATTTTCCTATAATCGCTTAATGATCTGCTAGTAAGAAACGAGATGAGGAAGGCCCCTTTGGCAGGTTATTTTCAAGAAGGGAGAATAGATATGAAAGCAATCAACAACCTTAGTATCCGTGCCAAGCTCCTTATGCTGGCAGTGCCCCTGATCATCTGTGTCATGGCTGCTGTTATGTTTGCAGGAAGCGAAATCACCAGCACCAAGAACGAGTTTACCAATGTTTACTACGACACGCTGTACACCGTGAACAACGAGCTGGTAAACGGCGACAGAGACTATTATCAGGCTCTGGTGGCTGCCACCCAGTACTACGATATGGTCAACGGTTACGCCGATGTTCCTGCAGACATTCTTCCCACGCTCCTTCCGGGCAAACTGGAGGATTATGACAAGAATATCGCACAGGTCACCGAGCGCATCGAGAAGGTCATCGGGATTGCTTCCCAGGATGAGCGCCTCTACCGCGGGATCACCGCAGAGGACGGCTATACCTTTGAAGCAGCTGCACAGGACTTCCAGATCGAATATGCTAAGTGGCAGGCCCTTTTCGATGTAAAGAACAACACCGGTGAGTGGGGAAATTTCAACGACACCTTCAACATCTCCAGAGAACTGCTGGATGACATGCAGGAGATCACCGAGGCATGGGCAACGGAAAAGGAAGCTGAACTTTCCGCAAGCATCCGTGCCAAGATCATCACCTCTTCCGCTTTCTTTATCATCATCATCATTCTGCTTTTGATCTTCGCGATCTACCTGATCCAGACCATCAGCAAGACCGTAAAGCAGGCTACCAAGAATATCGATTGCCTGGCAGAGGGCGACCTGACCGTCTCCTTCCCTGCGGATAAGGATATCGCCAAGGATGAGATCGGCTCCATCATGAAGAGCGCCAAGTCCCTCTCCGCAAAGCTCAGAGAGATCATCGAGAAGACCAAGTCCATGTCCGCAGACCTGAACAAGGCAGGCGTGGATCTGGATACCAACGCATCCAATGCAACCCAGGCTTCCGGCCAGGTTACCGACGCGGTGGACGAGATCTCCAAGGGTGCTGTTTCTCAGGCTGAGAGTGTTGAAGCAGCGGCAAACGATACCGGCAACATCGGCAACAACATCGAAGATATCGCAGCAGGCGTGGACGAGCTGGATCGTTGCGCAGTGGATATGAAGACCTCCTGTGACAAGGCAATGTCCGCACTGGATGAGCTCATCAAGCAGAGCGGCGCCGTGACCGAGTCCGTCAGAGAGATCGGCGACACCATCAATTCCACCAACAGTTCCGCGCAGTCCATTTCCAACTTCACTCAGGCCATCACCGATATCGCGAGCCAGACCAACCTCCTGTCCCTGAACGCTTCCATCGAGGCTGCAAGAGCAGGTGAGGCAGGCAGAGGCTTCGCAGTGGTGGCAGACGAGATCCGCCAGCTGGCAGATCAGTCCAAGAACAGTGCAGACGAGATCAAGAAGATCGTGGACGTGCTCCTGGCAGATGCAGAATCTTCCGTGAACGTGCTGGAGAAGCTGAACGAAAGCTTCAGCAAGCAGGAAGCTCAGCTGGATTCCACCAAGGAAGACATGCAGCAGATGTCCGTCAGCGTCGAGAGCGTCAAGGAGACCTCCGACAGCATTTCCGGACGTGTCAATGCCCTCTCCAAAGCGAAGGACGGCCTGATGGAGATCATCTCCGATCTGTCCGCTATCTCCGAAGAGAATGCAGCATCCTCCGAGGAAACCAATGCTTCCATGGAAGAGCTGAATGCAACCTTCGTTCTCATCAGCGAGTCCGCTTCCGATCTGCTGAAGATTGCAAACGATCTGAATGACACCATCGACTTCTTCAAGATCTGATAGAGCATCGAAGCAAAACAAAACAACAAGTCCCCGGGTCCAGACGGATCCGGGGGCTTTTCTTATGGTATCAGTTTTTTTACTTTAACCTCACTCTTCCGATGATCACACAGATAATGAACGCCACCAGGTCGATGGCCACGATACTGGCACCTACGGGCGTTCCGAAGAGGATGGACAACAGGATCCCGGTAAGGGTGCAGACCACGGACAGAACTGCGGAGCAGACGGTAACGGAACGGAAGCTCTTAAAGATCCGCATGGCGGACAGCGCAGGAAAGATCACCAGCGCAGATACCAGGAGCGAACCTACCAGCTTCATGGCTACCACAATGATCACGGCGATGATGACGGCGATGATCAGGTTGTAGACATTCACGGGAGCACCCACAGCTCTGGCAAAGTTCTCATCAAAGGTCACGGCAAAGATACGGTCATAAAAAGCGATGAACAATGCGATGACCAGAACGGAAAGCACCGTACAGAGGATCACTTCCGACTGCTTCAGCGTCAGGATGGAGGCGGATCCGAAGAGGGTGGTACACACATCTCCCGACACATTGGAGGAGGTAGGGAAGAGATTCATCAGGAGGTAGCCGATGGCCAGAGCTCCCACGGAGATCATGGCGATTGCCGCATCTCCTTTGATTTTCGCATTCTGCCCGGTCCAGAGCAGCAGCACTGCACTGAAAATGGTGATGGGCAGAGTCAGCACCATCTCATCCGTCAGGCCGATGACCGCTGCGATGGCCATGGCGCCGAAGGCCACATGGCTCAGACCGTCACCGATGTAGGAAAATCGTTTCAGCACCAGCGTTACTCCCAGCAGGGAGGAACACAGGGCGATCATCACACCTACCAGAAAGGCATATCTCACAAAAGGATAGGACAGATAAAACACTAATTTATCAATCATTTTCGCTCGCCCCCTCCAAGTATTTTGCGCCGACAGGGGAAGCCAGGTACTGCTCCGTAGTGCCGAAGAAATAATCGCCGCCGATGTGCAGGATGTGATCCGCATACCGGACCGCGGAGTGGATGTCGTGGGAGATCATGAGAATGGTAATGCCGCTCTTGTTGATCTTGCGGATCAGGTCATACATCTCGATGGTCACCATAGGATCCAGACCGGACACGGGCTCATCCAGAAGAAGCATATCCTCCGTGGCGCACAACGCTCTGGCCAGGAGCACCCTCTGCTGCTGCCCGCCGGAAAGTTCTCTGTAGCAATGGCCCGCCAGGCTCTCAATCCCCAGACGCTCCATATTTTTCCGGCACAGATCCTTGTCCTCTTTCGTGTAAAAAAGGTGCTTTCCCAGAGAGGTCTGGCAGCCGGACAAAACCACCTCCCGAACGGAAGCGGGGAAGTCCTTCTGCACCACCGTCTGCTGGGGCAGATAGCCGATGCGCTTCGGGGACAGGCCGTCACCGTAGAGCACCTCTCCTCCCAGGGGCTTTTGTAGCCGCAGGAGGGTTCGCATCAGAGTGGATTTACCGGCACCGTTTTCTCCCACGATGCACAGGTAATCTCCCTTCTTCACTTCGATATTCATTTTCTCCACCAGGACGATGTCTTCGTATCCCAGTTTCAGATCCTTACAGATCAACTGACTCATGGTTTCCTCCAAACGTAACCTCGCGAGGAGAAATCTGCGCATGCAGTTTCTCCGGTACAACTGTGCAGTTTTGCTTTTCGGCAAAACTGCTGTCTGACAGGAAAGGGCATCAGCCTTTCCTGTCAGACGAGCATTCCTCGCAGATTCCGTAAAAAACGGTCCTGCTCCGGTCCACCGTAAACTTATGGTGCGCAGCGATATGCTCTTCAAAGGCCGTGATCTCATCACATTCCAGATGAATGAGCCGGCCGCATTTTTCGCATTTCAGGTGATAGGCATCAGGCCGCTCACAGCCGGCACCCAGATACTCGTAGCAGGCGCTGCTGTTCTCGTCGATGACATATTTCTTGATCCGTCCCTCCGCCAGCAGTTCTTCCAGCTGACGGTAGACGGTAGTCTTCCCCATAGGGGTACCCTTAGACAGAAAATACCCGGAAACATCGGCAGCCGTAAAATGTACACTGCCTCTGTTTTCCAGGTATTCCTGCATTTGCGCTTTATGTTTGGTTTTGTAATTCCCTTTTTCGCCCATGCCTCGTCCTCCGACGAATTTGAAACCCTGTTCCGTTTTGCATTGTAACGGGCATGGGGAAAAATGTCAATATGGGAAATATTTTGTGTGATTAATACTCCATAACCTTCTCTTCACCGTTCAGCACGCGGAGTCCGCCCTGAACCAGTGCAAGAAGCTCGTCCTCGCCGGGATATACGGTGAAGGGTGCGATCCAGCCGCACATCTTCTCCATAGCTTCCACCACTTCCTTGCCGTAAGCGATACCGCCGGTGACAATGATGCGGTCTACCTTGCCCTCCAGGACACATGCCATGGAACCGATGTCCTTGCAGACCTGATAGATGAAGGCTTCCTTCACGGCTGCAGCTTCCTTGTCGCCCTCGTTCACGCGCCTGGTAACCTCACGCATATCGTTGGTGCCCAGGTAAGCATTCAGACCGCCGTTACCGGTGAGCATCTTGGTGACCTGCGCCTGGTTGTACTTACCGGAGAAGCACAGACGGACCAGAGCTCCTACGGGAACCGCACCTGCTCTCTCGGGGGAGAAAGCACCGTCGCCGTCCAGAGCGTTGAAGACATCCACCACTTTGCCGCCGATGTGTGCACCTACGGACACGCCGCCGCCCATGTGAACAACGATGAGTCTCAGGGAATCGTAAGGCTTGCCGATCTCTTTTGCATAACGCTTTGCCACAGCCTTCTGGTTCAGTGCATGGAACACGGAGGTGCGGGGCAGCTCGGGATGGCCGGAGTAGCGGGCAACGGGTGCCAGCTCATCCACAACCACGGGATCTACGATATAGGAAGGAATGCCCAGCTCGTCGCCGATCTCTCTTGCCAGGATACCGCCCAGATTGGAAGCGTGCTGGCCCTGCTTACCGATTTTCAGATCCTCCAGCAGGTCGTCGGTAACGGCATAGGTGCCGCCGGGAATGGGCTTCAGCATACCGCCGCGGCCCACGACCATGTTCAGGGACTTCATGTCGAAATTCTTGGAAGCAAGGAGGTCAATGATGATCTTCTTGCGGAAATCCTTCTGATCCACGATCATCGCATACTGTGCGATCTCTTCGGTGGTGTGGCGAAGGGTCTCCTCAAACAAAAGGGTCTCGTCCTCGAAAACACCGATCTTAGTGGAGGTGGAGCCGGGATTGATGATCAAACTCTTGATAGACATAGGGTCTCCTTTCGTTATTCCTTAATTTATGCCTGCTTCTTCATTTCCTCTGCAACGACTGCTGCCAGAGCGATGGAGTGAAGCTTGGTCTCAAAGGTATCGGAACGGCTGGTGAGGATGACGGGCACCTTGGTACCGGTGATGATGCAGCCGTTCTTTACGCCGGGCACCATGTGAACCATTGCCTTGTAAACCAGGTTTCCTGCGTGGATGTCGGGGAAGAGCAGCACATCTGCGTCACCCTGGATCTTACGATCGGTAGCGCCCTTGTGCTTTGCTGCCTCGGGATCGATGGCCAGATCAAGGCTTAAGGGGCCGTCGATGACGCATCCGGTGATCTTGCCTTCCTCGTTCATCTTGGTGAGTGCCTCAGCCTCAACAGTGACTTCCATCTTGGGGTTCACCACCTCGACAGCTGCCAGAGGTGCGATCTTGGGATTTGCAACACCGCATGCGTTGCAAACGGGGATGGTGTTGTTGATGATATTGACCTTATCCTCAAGGGTGGGGTAGGTCATGAATGCCACGTCGGTCAGGAACAGCAACTGATCGAATCCGGGCACGTCAAAGACGCATACGTGAGAAAGGGCGCCGCCGGTACGAAGGCCCACTTCCTTATCCAAAACGCTCTTCAGGAAATTCTTGGTATCGATGATTCCCTTCATATACATATCAGCGCGTCCGTCATGAGCAAGCTTTACAGCCTTCAGAGAAGCCTGGATCACATCGGGCTCGTCAATGATCTCAAATCCGGACAGATCCATGGAAATGGAAGCTGCGATCTCGCGGATCTTTGCCTCATCTCCTACCAGGATTGCATCGGCGATCCCCTGCTCCTTGGCAGCCTTTACCGCTTCCAGAACAGCCTCGTCCTGTGCCACGGATACGGCAACCACCTTCTTGTCCAGCTCTTTTACCTTTGCAATGACATCATCAAAACTGCGCTTCATAGTCTTCTCCTTTTGTTTCTTATCTGTAAGTGCGATGCACTCACTTTTCACTCAATTTTTTATTTTACCGCTCACGGGCACTCTTCGCAAGCGTGAAAAAAGCACTCGCCCGGCCCGCCGCTTTATGGTATATTATCTCCTATGATACTGAACGGTTTTTCAAAAGATTACAAAATAGAGTGGCAGGACGGACCGAACGGGAAGCCCCGGGAGATTGCCGTCTACGTGGGACCCCGGTATACGATCAGTGAAACGGGGGAGGAACACAGGAAACGGAGCATCTGCTTCATCGCAGGATGCGTTCTTTGCGTACTCTTCTTTATCCTGGGTCTGTATTTTGACTGCGCCCAGGCCCATGCCTGGTATGCAGTACTCCCCTATGCGTGCAATTTTCTGACCTATGCATTTCTTATAGGAAGTATTGCGTCATACCTCCCCGTGAAAGAATCCTTCATCCGCAGAGAGCGGACCGTGGGATACGATCGCTTCCGCCCCATCGGCGCCATCGGTGCTCTTCTGGATCTTCTGTCTCTCATCGGCAGCATCGTCGTCCTGGCAAAGGCGGAAACTGTAAATCCTGCCGACGGTTTCTTTTTGGTATGCTGTCTGATTCAAATGGGAAACTTGATCTATTTTTATCTCCTGGGCCGAAAAATCTACGGTCAAATTGCTGAAATTCGCTCCTAATCATTGAATTTTTAATAAAAATATAATATAATCGCACATTGGTAGCAAATGTCATGACGTGAACAATGCAGAGAAAAGGTCACTCGGCGCTGTTTATGGTATGACAAAACGCAAAAGGATCCGCCCGAACCGAACCCGGGCGATTTCCTTCCCGTATCCATGGGGGGGCATTTTTTTGCTTTTGCGTGGATACAAAAATACAAGTGTTCGGAAGGAGGAAAATATTATGAGAAAAGACCTCAAGAAGAGCCTTGCTACGCTCCTTGGCCTCGCCATGGTAGTCGGCTCAATGGCAGGTTGCGGTAAGTCCGAGCCTGTCGCAACGACGGATCCCGCAACCGACACCGTCACCGAGACCCCCGCTGCAACTGATACCACCGCTACCGAGACTCCTGCTGCAACCGATACTGCGGAGCCTGCACAGGACATGACCCTGGTGGTTGGTTATGATCAGTTCTCCAGCAAGTTCAGCCCTTTCTTCGCTACTACCGCTTATGACCAGGATGTAGCAAGCATGTGCTCCGTTGGACTTCTTACCAGCGACCGTGAGGGCAACATCATCCTCAAGGGTATCGAGGGTGAGACCGTTCCTTACAACGGAACCGATTACACCTACTATGGCATTGCTGATCTGGAGATTGACCAGAAGGATGACGGCACTGTAGTGTATGACTTCACCATGAGAGACGACCTGAAGTTCTCCGATGGCGAGCCCATCACCGCAGACGACGTGATCTTCAGCATGTACGTTCTTTCCGATCCCATGTATGACGGATCTTCCACCTTCTACTCCCTGCCCATCAAGGGTATGGCAGATTACAGAAGCAACATGGGCTCCATGGTCACCTACCTGCTTGAGGCAGGCCGTGACAACACCGACTTCACCTACTGGGATGAAGCAACCCAGACCGCTTTCTGGGCAAGCCTTGACGAGGCAGGTGCTGCTTTCGTTCAGGAGATCATTGACTACCTCGTAGCTGCAGGCTACAACAGTGCAGACGATACTCCCGCTACCTGCATTGCAAACTGGGGCTTCGACGCTCCCGAAGATGCTACCACCACCGATGTCTTCAACATCATGCTGGAGGCATATGACTATGACCTTGCTACCCTGAGCTCCACCGAGTCCGCAGGCACTCCGATCGAAACGCTGATGGCTGACTATGACACCTACAACAAGACCATCACCGTCGGTGATTCCGCTGATCACATCGAGGGTATCGAGAAGACCGGCGACTACAGCATCCGCGTTACCATGGACAGCTTCGATGCTGTTGCCATCTATCAGCTGGGTGTTACCGTTGCCCCTCTTCACTACTACGGCGATCCTTCCCTGTACGATTACGACAACAACAAGTTCGGTTTCGTAAAGGGTGACATGAGCCTGATCAAGTCCAAGACTCTTGAGCCCCTGGGCGCAGGCGCATACAAGTTCGTAAGCTATGAGAACGGCGTTGTTACCTTCGAGGCTAACCCCAACTACTTCAAGGGCGAGCCTAAGATCAAGTACATCAACTTCAAGGAGACCCAGGCTGCAGATAAGCTTACCGGCGTAGCACAGGGTACCTTCGATATTTCCGATCCTTCCATGAGCCTTGAGGTTCTTGGCAACATCAAGGGCTACAACTCCAACGGCGAGATCACCGGCGACGTGCTTACCACCAGCCTGGTTGACAACCTTGGTTACGGCTATATCGGAATCTCCGCAAGCAATGTTAAGGTTGGCGATCAGAAGGACAGCGAGGCTTCCAAGTCCCTGAGAAAGGCATTCGCTACTCTGTTCGCTTGCTACAGAGATACCGTTATCAATTCCTACTACGGCGAGATGGCTACCGTTATCCAGTATCCTATCTCCAACACTTCCTGGGCAGCTCCCAAGCCCGCCGACGACGGCTACAGACTTGCTTACTCCGTTGATGCGGACGGCAATGACATCTACACCTCCGACATGACCGACGAGCAGAAGTCCGAGGCAGCTCTGGCTGCAGCAGTCTCCTTCCTGAAGGCTGCAGGCTACACCTACGATGAGGCATCCGGCCAGTTCACCGCTGCACCCGAAGGTGCTGAGATGACCTACGAAGTGATCATCCCCGGCGGCGGTACCGGCGATCACCCTGCATACGGTGTTCTTACCGCTACTAAGGAGGCTCTTGCTTCCGTAGGCATCACCCTGGAGATCAATGATCCCTCCGATGCAAACATCCTCTGGGATGCACTGGATGCTGACACCGCTGATATGTGGGCAGCGGCATGGGGCGCTACCGTTGATCCCGATATGTACCAGATCTACCACTCTTCCAACTACATGGCAGGCACCACCTCCAACCACTACTCCATCACTTCCGATGAGCTGGATGAGCTGATCGTTGCTGCAAGAGAGAGTGCTGACCAGTCCTATCGTAAGGCTACCTACAAGGAGTGCCTTGAGATCATCCTTGACTGGGCAGTTGAGGTTCCTACCTACCAGAGACAGAACGCTGTCGTATTCAGCACTCAGCGTGTGAATATGGACACTGTCACCCCCGATATCACCACCTTCTGGGGCTGGATGAACGATATCGAACTTCTTGAAATGAACTAAAGATCTACTCAAGTACGAATTTCGGTTTTTTGGTTATGCAAAGGGCCTGTAAATTTTTACAGGCCCTTTTATATGAAATGAAATGTGAGGACGCAGGTTTTCAGTTATGGCAAAATTTATCGCAAAACGACTTGGATTATGTGTGATCATTTTCTTCTTCGTCACCTTCATCGTCTATATCCTGGAGTATTCCCTTCCCACCAGCTATGTGGAGAAGACCGCCAGAGAACTGGCTACCCGTCCGGGCAATACCAAGAGTGCGCAGCAGTGGATCGATGAACTGAATGCGCAATACGGAATGGATCAGGGCATCATCAAGGGCTACGGCACTTGGCTCGGCAATTCCGCAGCCGGTCATTTCGGCGACAGCTGGGCTCAGACCATGCCGGTGACCGAGTTGTTCAATACATGTATCTGGTACAGTTTCGTTATGGGACTGATCTGTTTTATCCTGGAGATTATCATCGCGATACCGCTGGGCGTTTTGGCGGCGCGAAAACAATACAGTTTTACCGACTATGCGGTGACGGTGGTTTCCATGATCGCCATCTCCATGCCCACCTTCTTTGTGGCAACCGTTCTGAAGCTGATCTTCTCCGTGAAGCTCGGCTGGTTTGAGCTGGTCGGTATGCAGGGCAGATATTACGCAACTCTGGATGCTGCCGGACGTTTTAAGGATCTGGCCAACCATCTGGTTCTGCCTATCATGACTTTGACTATCGTAAGCATCGGTGGTCTGATGCGTTATACCCGTACCAATATGCTGGAGGTCCTGAATGCGGATTACGTTCGTACCGCAAGAGCAAAGGGACTTCCCGAGAATAAGGTCGTGAGCCACCATGCTTTTCGCAATACATTGATCCCCCTTGTCACCATCCTGGGCGGTTCCCTTCCGGGACTGTTCTCCGGTGCGCTGATCACCGAGACCCTTTTCGGTATCCGCGGCATCGGCTACTACGCTTACGCGTCCATGGTCGCTGGTGACATTCCTTTCACCATGTTCTACCTTGCATTTATATCCATTCTCACACTGCTCGGCAATCTGATTTCCGACATCCTGTACGCTGTGGTCGATCCCAGAGTCAGAGTAAATTAGGGAGGAGCCGCAAAAATGAATTTCACTGAAGAAAACGGAAAAGTAAAACATATTCCCGGCGGCAGAGTCGGCAACCCCATGGCGCAGCAAAGTATCAATGAGGCGCTGAAGGAGCGGGAACGGAAAGCCAGAGAAGAACTGAACGCTGATAAGACCGAACAGGCCGATCCCGAACTGGCCCTGGACAGCACCGAGCGTGTCAAGGTCCTGAGCCCCGGACAGCTGGTGTTTAAGCGCTTTATCACCAACAAGCTGGCTATCGTGGGATCCCTGATCCTGATCTTTATGTTCCTGTTCGCATTTGTAATGCCCATCTTCTATCCCTACTCTCAGACGGAGATTTTTTACAAATACGACAATTCCCTGATCGATTACGCTCAGGCCAAGGAACGTACCGAATATACCCTGCTTTACCTGGATGGTGCTCCCGAGGTGCACTACTCCGTTAAGAACAAGCTGACTGCCACCATCACCGGTATGGAGAAGGACGGCATCGAGGAAATGACCCTGGCTGATACCGACGGAAATTCCTACAGTATCCGCAAAGATGCAGACCACATCTACTCCCTCTACGCAGTAGATTCCGAGGAGTATGCATCCATCTCCGGTTCCGTGAAGTATGCAACCTACTCCACCATCGGCAGCGTCCTGACCTATGAGGCAGACGCCGAGGAGGTAAGCGGCCTGGCAGACGCCATCAAGAAGGCCATCTCCGGCAAGCAGAAAACCTTCACCCTGGGAAATGACGAGTATTCCCTGGTGCAGGATAAGAAGACCTACACTGTCTTCCGCGCAAGCGAGGGCATGAATTACAATTTCGAGAAGCAGGGCGAGGATTTCGAAGCTCTGGTCACCGAGAACGAGGAAGGCGGCGTGTTTACCTACAAGAATGAAACCTTCCGCGTGGTTCCCGCAGGGGAAGGCCTGGTGGTCTACCGCGTGAACGGCGAATCCGCTGTGGCACTGCTGACCACTTACGTTTTCGATACCTATGACAGTTCCTTCACCGTTTCCGATGAGTTCCAGGTTGCAGCACTGCAGGCTTCCCTGGAAGGCGGTTCCTTTACCGCCGGCGGCACCGATTACAAGGTGGTGTCCGAGGAAGATGAGACCCTGATCTACAGCGCAGCTGACAGCACCACTCCCGTGGCTGCATTCTCCACCCTGGTCATCCGCCGTTACAGCGGTGAGGATACCCTCTCCCTGGACTTCAAGGAGCAGGCCCGCACCACCATCGAGGAGATGAATGCTTCCGGTTCCAAGACCGGATCCTTCACCTGGCCCATTGCTCAGGTGGATGCAAACGGTGAGTATGCTTACGACGAGAACGGCGAGGTCATCAAAGAAGACCGCACCGTCACCATTACCAACAAGAACGGTTCCTATGTCATGACCGCCGAGCAGGTGGTCTACCTGATCGATACCTTCTCACGTCCTACCAAAGAGCATCCCGCAGGAACGGACGGCGACGGTATGGACGTGCTCTCCCGTATGATGTACGGCGGCCGTGTCTCCCTGATGGTCGCATTCGTGGTCGTCATCCTGGAGACCGTGCTGGGTATCATCATGGGCGGTATCGCAGGTTTCTTCGGCGGCTGGGTTGACAATGTGATCATGCGTGCCGTAGATATCTTCTACTGCATTCCCAGCATGCCCATCCTGATCATCATGGGTGCCATGTTTGACGCTCTGAAGATGAAGCCCTATGTCCGACTGACCTGGATGATGGCAGTCCTGGGTATCCTGGGCTGGGCCGGTGTGGCCAGACTGGTCAGAGGCCAGATCCTCTCCCTGAGAGAGCAGGAGTTCATGGTAGCAGCCGAAGCCATCGGTCTGCGGAGCCGGAAGCGTATCTTCCGTCACCTGATCCCCAATGTCATGCCTCAGTTGATCGTTACCGCAACCTCCGGTCTGGGCGGCGTCATCATTACGGAGTCCACCCTCTCCTACCTGGGTCTGGGTGTGAAGCATCCTCTGGCTTCCTGGGGAACCATGATCAACTCCGTGTCCACTGCAGAAGCAATGAAGTCCTATACCTACATCTGGGTTCCCGTGGGTCTGCTGATCTGTCTCACCGTTGTGGCCTTCAACTTTGTAGGCGACGGTCTGCGTGATGCATTCGACCCTAAGATGAAGAGATAAACTTCGCACCAAATAAACGACCGAAGGATCAAGAAGAAAATGGCTAAGAAAAGTTCCTATATCTCCAACAGAGAGACAGCAAAAATCACGAGAAGAAACCGGCAGATCACCCGCAAGCTGGAAAAAGCCCGCAAGCGCAAGAATGTGCCGGAAAGCGAATACAAGACAAAGATGAAGGATTCGGGCAATGTCGTGGAATTCGACAATGTCTGCTCCTACTTCTTTACCGATATCGGCGTGGTAAAGGCCGTGGACGGTGTCTCCTTCGAGATTCCCAAGTGTTCTACCGTGGGTATCGTGGGTGAGTCCGGCTGTGGCAAGAGTGTTACCAGCCTCTCCCTGATGCAGCTCCTGCAGCGTCCCTCCGGACAGACCGTAGGCGGCGAGAT
Source organism: Lachnospiraceae bacterium (assembly GCA_016286555.1). Taxonomy (GTDB): domain Bacteria; phylum Bacillota; class Clostridia; order Lachnospirales; family Lachnospiraceae; genus AC2028. The sequence continues at coordinate 45,500 of JAEETA010000004.1, forward strand.
CCGTCTGAATCTGGACGGTAACGGAGATGCCATCAACATCGTAAAGGCACCTACCAAGGTCATGCAGACCATCCGCGGCAACAAGATGTCCATGATCTTCCAGGAGCCCATGACCAGCCTGAATCCCGTGTTCCGTATCGGCGAGCAGGTAAACGAGGTCATCGAGCTGCACAATCCCGAGATGAGCAAGGAAGACGTAAAGGCCAGAACTCTGGAAATGCTGGAGCTTGTTGGCATCGCCAACAAGGAAGGCGTCTATGAGATGTATCCTCACGAGCTCTCCGGCGGTATGCGTCAGCGTATCATGATCGCTATCGCACTGGCATGCCGTCCGGCACTGATCATTGCGGACGAGCCCACCACCGCTCTGGATGTGACCATTCAGGCCCAGATCCTGGATCTGCTGAAGGGCCTGAAGGACAAGGTCAACAGTTCCATCATGCTCATCACTCATGACCTGGGCGTTGTGGCAAACATGGCAGACTACGTGGTAGTCATGTATGCGGGCCGTGTCATCGAGAAAGGTACCGCAAGGGACATCTTCACCAATCCCTGCCACCCTTACACCATCGGCCTGATGAAGTCCAAGCCCGTGGTAGGCAAGAAGGTGGATGCGCTGTACAATATCCCCGGCAATGTCCCCAACCCCATCGACATGCCCGACTATTGCTATTTCCGTGACAGATGTGAGTATACCTGCGACAAGTGCAGAAACAAGGAAGCAGGCTTCGGCAACTATCCTCCCGAGATCAGGATCAGTGATACCCATGTGGTTTCCTGCTATCGTTTCTATGACGAAGGAAAGGTTGGCGGATATCCGAATCCCGTCAATGTGGAGGATCTGTAATGGCTGAAGTAATGAACGAAACAAAAACCACTCCTGAAACTGCGGGAGACGATATCATTGTGGTAAAGGACCTGAAAAAGTACTTCCCCACCGCAACCAACTTTTTCGGCAAAGCCCTGGGCTATGTCAAGGCAGTGGACGGTGTCTCCTTTACCATCAAGCGCGGCACCACCATGGGCCTCGTAGGCGAGTCAGGCTGCGGTAAGTCCACCACCGGACGCACGCTGCTGCGTCTGCAGGACAAGACCTCCGGCGAGGTTCTGTTCAACGGCGTGGACATCTTCTCTCTGAGCAAGGAAGAGCTGCGGAAAATGCGTCCCAGGATCCAGATCGTATTCCAGGATCCCTTCTCCAGCCTCTCTCCCAGACTTCCCATCGGTGAGATCATCGGTGAGGCTGTCAGAGAGCACGGCATCGTTCCTCCGGAGGAGTACGACGATTACATCTCCCGTATCATGAAGGCATGCGGTCTGCAGGAGTACCACAAGGACCGTTATCCTCACGAGTTCTCCGGCGGACAGCGTCAGCGTATCTGTATCGCCAGAGCCCTGGCCCTGAATCCGGAATTCATCGTATGTGACGAGCCTGTCTCCGCTCTGGACGTATCCATCCAGGCGCAGATCATCAATCTGCTGAGAGAGTTGCAGCAGGAGTTCGGTCTTACATACCTCTTCATCTCCCACGATCTGTCCGTTGTGGAGCATATCTCCGACACGGTAGGCGTTATGTACCTGGGCAACATGGTAGAGTACGCAGAGACGGATGAGCTGTTTGCAAATCCTCTGCATCCTTACACGAAGGCACTCTTCTCTGCTATCCCGATTCCCGATCCAGATGCACAGATGAACCGTATCATCCTGGAAGGAAGCATTCCTTCTCCCGCAAATCCGCCCAGCGGCTGTAAGTTCCACACCCGCTGCAGCGAGTGCATGGAGATGTGCAAGCACTGCCAGCCCGAGTACCGTGAGATCAATCCCGGACATTTCGCAGCGTGCCATCTGTACAATACGCCTGAGATGAATGCGAAGTTCGAAGCCGAGGCTGCAAAGGTCGCTGAAGACAAGAAAAAAGCAGTTTCCGAAGGAAAACAGGTAGAAGCGGTTGAAAAAGCAAAATAAATGGGAAGATGACGGTCGGACCATCGCCGACATGAATGTGGATGGGATGCCCTGGTATAATCCGGGAAAGAAAGCCCGGGACGCGGCCCCTTCCAAAACAGAATCAGGAGAAGCTCCGGAACCCATGGGCTTTAAGGAAACACTCTATGTCACAAAGGGCGTGCTGCTGGCCTCTCTGGCAGTGGCTGCGGTGTTTATCGTCGTCTTTTTCCTCTTTATCCTGTTCTGCAAGTTCATCTGGCTGAAATAAGCTAGCCTGCATAAGCGCAATACAAAAGAGCGGATCTCTCCGCTCTTTTTATTTGGGTTTCTTTGGGATTTCGCAGCTGTAAATTCAGCCGGTTTTATTTCTCCTCGTTCTTGTGAATGTCTTCCTTGAGGGTCTCGATCACATCGCCGAATTCCATTTTGTCATCCATAATCTCGTTTTTCTCCCGCTTCCAGGTCTCTAACTCCTGGGCACGGAGGTCCTTCACGGTCTCCTCATGGGTCTGGGTATCCAGATCCGTAACTCCCAGCGCAGCCTTCATGGCTTCCACGATGCGGTCCCTTACGATGTCCGCCACCTGGCGAGTGTTCAGCCCCTCGTAATCCTCCGGATACAGGGGATCCAGGTAATAGACCTGGGTGGTGACCTTCCGGATGGAATTCAGCTCAAAGGGCTTGTAGGAGTCGATGAGGGCCACGGGAACGATGGGAACCTTGGCGCGCATGGCAGGCTTGAAGGCGCCGGGCATAAAGTCCTGCACATTGTTCCGGTTGTGAAAATAGCCTCCCTCGGGGAAGATGATGATCTTCCGTCCCGCTTCCAGATCCTTCTGAACTCTGCTCATGACCTCCACCTGGGAGCGCATGTTGGTCTTGTCCAAACGGAAGCCTCTGGAGACCTTAATGACCTCATTCGCAAGCGGCATGGTGGAGCGCTGGGCGTCCATCACAACCGTACAGGGCTTGTCATGGGAATACACGATGCCGATGGTGTCGTATTTTCCCTGATGGTTGGGATACATGGCATAGCCCCCTTCCGCGGGGAGCTTTTCCATGCCGTAAGCCTTGGTCCGGATCCTGGCGTTGATCATGATCTGCCGTACCAGACGCCGGAAGGTCTTATAAGCTCTGGGCTCCGGAAAGCGGTTCATGTGCCGGGCCATGTAATTCATCTTGGTAAGATAGTAGATGATATAGGGGATGGAAATGAGTATGACATAATAAAATCGAAGCATGGGATCCTTCCTGATCGTGCGGAAAATTGTCCAACAGGAGTATTTTACCATACTGCAAGTGGTTTTCCAAACCGCCCGCATTTTCCATCGGATTTATGATTTTCCTGAAAAAGGGTTCACATGTACCATGATGTGCTTCACTTCCCGGAAGTGCTGCTCTACCAGATCGTGTACCCGCTCGGCGATATCGTGTCCCTCCCGGACGGTGATGGACTCATCCACGCCGATCTCCAGATCCACGTAGACCTTGCTGCCGAACATCCTGGTATGGACCAGGTCCACGCGCTCCACACCGGGCTGCTCCGCCACAAAGGAACAGATCTTTTCCTCATATTCCGTTCCCGCGGAGGTATCCATCATGTTCTGGATGGCGCCTTTGGCGATGTCATAGGCCACCTTCAGGATAAAGAGGCTGATGACCACGCCGGCCACGGAATCCAGCACCGGCAGTCCCAGCATGGAACCGGCGATACCCGCGAGGGAGCCGATGGAGGACAGGGCATCGGAGCGATGGTGCCAGGCATCTGCCATGAAAACGGGAGAGCTGAGCTTTTCCGCCACAAACCTGGTGTAACGGTACATGAGCTCTTTCGTGACGATGGAAATGACGGCAGCCACCAGCGCCACCGTGCCGGGCACCCGCAGGGAATCATAATCCCCCGAAAGGATGGTGTGCATTCCGGACCGGAAGATCTCCAGGCCGGTGACCGCCAGAATGAGCCCCAGGAACAGAGACGCAACACTCTCAATGCGCTCGTGACCGTATGGATGCTCCTGATCGGCGGGGCGCCTGGAAAGGACAGATCCGAAAAAGGCGATGAGTGTGGCGATGACATCCGAAAGGGAATGGACCGCATCGGAGATCATGGCGGCGGACCTGCCTGCGATGCCCGCAAAAAACTTGAAAGCAGTCAGCAGAATATTGCCGAGCACTCCCACCAGTGTGACACTTCGGATCATTTTTGTCTCTTCCATAGCTGTCTCCTTCGCAGCGCGCAAAAGCGGTGTCCATGTGCAAAATACAAGGAAATCCCAGCGTTGCAGCGCCTTCGTTTACTGAAAACTTTAATGAGGGGGAATAAAAATGTCAAGGCAGGGGGAAACATGGTAAAATGGATGGGAATGAATCTAAAAAGTGTAAGGAGGAGGCTGCAGATGCAACCTTTTGACAGCAGTTCCGTCAAGGCGGTGCTCTTTGACCTGGACGGGACCATCCTGGATACCGAGAAATTTTATCGGAAAAACTGGCCCATCGCCCTGGCCCATTTCGGCTATGAGATGACGGACGAACAGGCCCTGAAGATCCGCAGCATGGGAAGGCCCTTTGTGGTAACCCAGTTCAAGGAGTGGTTCGGTGAGGACTGTGACTACTGGCAGATCCGCAGATACCGCAGCGAACTGGTAAAAGAAGACATGGAACGGGAAGGGATCAAACCCAAAAAAGGGGCCCGGGAGATCCTGGAATACCTGCGGGAGAAGGGTATCCTCTGCGCCGTGGCAACCGCCACGGATGTGCCCAGAGCATCCGCCTATCTGGAGCAGGTAGGACTCCTGGAACTCTTTGACCGGGTCTGCAGCGCCTGTGATGCGCCCCAGGGCAAACCGGATCCCTATGTGTACCTGGAGGCGTGCAGGCAGCTGGGGGTCTATGCGGAGGAGACTCTGGCGGTAGAGGATGCCCCCAACGGGATCCGCTCCGCTCACTGGGCGGGCTGCCGCGTGATCTTTGTACCGGACCAGACGGCGGAGGAACCGGAGATGGCGCCGTACCTCACCGCACAGGTGGAGGACCTGCTGGGGATCAAGGCCCTCTTCGGGGATTGAGAGGATGATTTTGGACATGAAGCGAAGGCAATTACCCATCCTGCTTTCCATCGCCCTTCTGAGCGCCGTTTTGGCGGGCTGTGGCGGCGGAAGAGATACAACTGATACCACACCGGATCAAAGCCCGGAAAGCGCTGTAGGGCCTTCTACGGGCCTTACAGAGGACGATGCGGATCCGGGGCAGAATGCCGGGGCCGACACCGGGGCAGATCCCGAGGCAGGGAAGGCGGAGGATCCGGTCACAGACTCCGAAAAACCCGGCCTTTCCGCAGAGGAAAGAGCGCAGCTCCTTGCGGACCTGAACCTGACCCTGCAGGAAGTGGTGATCGATGTCCCCGAGATCACGAAGGAGCGGGAAGTGATCTTTCTGGCGGATACCCACATCTCCCTCTGCGACGAGCGGGACGGGGATCTCATGGAGAAAGCAGCTGCCCGGTACGAAGAGATGACAGATCCTGCGGGCCGGGGCGCCGATGACACCTTCCGGGCCTGGATGGAATTCGTATCAGCGGAAAACCCGGACCTTTTGATCCTGGGAGGCGACATCATCGACTCCGCCATGTACGCTTCCATCGATTTCCTGGGAGAGCAGCTGGGTACCCTTTCCTGCCCTTACCTTTACCTCATGGGCAATCATGATTTTGAATACGGAAGCGAATACTATTCCGCGAAGGCTTTTTCGGAATATCTGCCCAGACTGAGCGGCCTGTCGGATGCCCGGGAAGGGTACCAGATCCTGGACTGTGGGGATTTTCTGGTCTTTGCGGCGGATGATTACGGCAACCGGTATTCCCAGCAGGCCTACGAAGCCTTCGAGTACATCCGGGATGCGGGCAAGCCGGTACTGGCCGTGACCCACGTGCCCATCGAACCCCTGACGGAGGACACCTCCCTGCTGGAAGCTTCCATCGCAGCCTGGGGCGCTTCCCCCGACGGCAGATCCAAAGTCCTGCTGGGCCGGGACGGCATCCCCATGGACGATCCCACCGTAAACCTGATCAATTCCCTGCTGGGAGAAGGGAGTCCCGTGGTCCACATTCTGGCGGGCCATGCCCATTTCCCCCACAGCGACCTGTTGGAGCCTCCCATCGACCAGACCATCACGGGAGCGGGCTTCGAAGGGCAGGGCGTACGACTGATCCTGAAGTAAACACTTGAAATGAAAAGAGCGGCCCAAAGCCGCTCTTTTGCTTTGCCGGAAGGACTCACGCTCTCTCTCCGGAGGCAATCCGGAACCGGATCTCTCCGGAACGGAAACGCATATCTCCCGTGGTTTTGGCACTGAAGGCCTGCTTTGCTTCCTCCCATTTCAGCTCGGTGATGCAATACTCCCCCTGTTCATAACCGTATCCGTCCCCGGCATCTTCATAAAGGCGGAACGCAGCATCCTTTCCGGGATAAACCACCACCTCTGTCGCTGCCCCTTTTTGCCTGTCTGTGCAGTCCGCGGCTTCTTTCCCGGGGATCAGGGATCCCGCTTTGACAAAGACCGGGATATGGGCCAGATTGCAGCACATCTCCACGCTCCGGCCTCCCTCGTAATACTTTTCCGTAAGCATGTCATACCAGCCGGTTCCTTCCGGCAGATAGACATCCCTTCGATCTTCTTCTCCCGTGACGGGGCAGATCATGAGACTGTCCCCCAGCATATACTGGTCCGGGATCCCGGAAGCCTTCTCATCCTCCGAAAAATCAAAGAACAAAGGACGCATGATCATGCCATCCTCCAGAGCGGCGGAGGCCCCCACAGAATACAGATAGGGGATCAGCCGGTAGCGGCCCCGGATGGTCTCGCAGATGGCTTCGTAGACAGGATCTCCCTCTTCTCCAAAGGCCCAGGGCTCCCTGTCCACATCCGTGCCGTGGGCCCGGAAGACCGGCAGGTATGCTGCCCACTCCAGCCAGCGCACATAGAGCTTTTTGTATCCTTCGTCTATCCCTTCCGGATACGCTCCCTTCCAGAACCAGACGGGCCCTTCTTTCACGAAAAAAGCACCGGTATCCATGGTCCAGTAGGGCATGCCGCTGGCTGCCATCTGCAGGCCGCAGCGGATCTGCTCCTTCAGGCATTCCCAGGAGGCCGCCGTATCGCCGGACCACAGGATCGTCCCGTATTGCTGGCTCCCCGCCCAGCCGCTCCGGGTCAGATTGACCACCCGCTTTTCCGGGAAAGCACTGCGCATCCCCTCCCAGATGGTCAGGGCGTGGTATCTGCCATAGGCATTGGTTTTTTCCTGGGGCATGATATCCGCAGCATCCCGCTTGAAATTCTCATACTTTTCCCCGTCGGTGGGCTCCATCACATGCCCCCACTCGGGGGTAACGGGCTCGCTGGAATCGCACCACCAGGCATCCACGCCCGCGGGTGCAAGGCCTCTTAATACCTGATCCCAGTATAGCTTCCGGGCATCCGGGGAAAACGCATCATAGATATCCGTCCCTGGCAGGAGCAACCCCCGCTCCAGAAACTCCCGCTGATTCTCCGTATTGGGGCTCATATTGGGCCAGATGGACATCATGAAGCGGATCCCCAGGGCATGGAGCTGCTCCACCATCCCGGCGGGATCCGGGAAACGCTCCGGGTCGAAGCTCTTTTGCCCCCACTGTCCCTCTACCCAGCTGATCCAGTCCAGGATCAGCGCATCCACTCCGATCTTCCGCTGCCGGAAGGTCTCCGCGGTATCCAGGAGCTGCGCCTGACTCTCATACCGCTCCTTGGACTGCAGATATCCGTATGCCCACAGCGGCAGCATGGAAGCACTGCCGGTCAGCCTCCGGTAGTTTTTCACCACCCGGAACAGATCCTCCCCAAAGAGGAAATAATAGTCCTGGTACGCATCCGCCTCCGTCTGCAAAAAGGCCTCCCCCCGCGTCTCGGAATAGAGTGCGGGGCTTTCCGTGCTGAGCAAAATCCCGTAACCCCGGGTAGATACCAGAAGGGGCATGCCGATCTTCCGGTTTCCCTGATGGACGTAGTAGGTGGAGTGTCTGAGGTTCCATTCCCCGTGCTCTCCCTGCCCGAGGCCGAAAAGCATTTCGGAAGCCTCAAAGGAAAACCGGGTCCGGGTGCGGTACGCTTCCCCGCAGACTTCCTTCTCCGCTGCCTTCACCCGCTTTTTCACCCCATCTGCCGTCTCAATCTCTTCCACCTGCAACCCCTTGGAAAGAACGGTGCGATAGAGTGTGATCTTTTCCATTTCCCTGGGCACGTCCTGCGCTTCCCGGAGGAGCACCTGCCCCCGGGCATCCAGAAAAGTCACTGCTCCCGTCTCCCTGCGCACTGCGGCAGTGCCCTCCGGGGTAACGATCCGGATCTCCTCCGCTCCTTCTGTCACCGTAAAGGAGATGGTCCCCGAAAAATCCCGGTAAAAGCTTCCCTGGGCAGGAGCAAAATCTCCCTCCTCCGAAAAGGAGATCCGGACAATGCCTCCTGTCTGCGGCATCACCCGCAACACGCCGCATTCTGCCTCCAGGAAAACTGCGCTCTCCGTTTTTCTGACCCCTGTGATCCTCCGCTTTTTCGGCGGTGTTACTGTCATCATAGACGTATCCCCTTCCTTCCGCGTTCCGTGCCGTAAAAAGGGCCCTCAACCGTGCGCTGAGAGCCCTTTTCAGAAACCATACTTACCTGCTTACCTACTCTGCAATCTGATTGCCGGTGTAGAGGGAGTAGTACTTCCCACCTGCGGCGATGAGTTCATCGTGTGTGCCGCGTTCGATGATGCGCCCCTGCTCCAGGACCATGATGCAATCCGCGTTCTTGACCGTGGAGAGCCTGTGAGCGATGACAAAGGTGGTCCTGCCCTTCATAAGGGCATCCATACCCTCCTGGACGATCCGCTCCGTGCGGGTATCGATGGAGCTGGTGGCTTCATCCAGGATGAGGGCCGGCGGATCCGCCACAGCGGCTCTGGCGATGGCCAGGAGCTGCCGCTGACCCTGGCTCAGGTTCGCCCCGTCCCCGGTCAGCATGGTGTCATACCCCTCCGGAAGCCTGCTGATGAAGGTGTCCGCATTGGCCAGTTTTGCCGCTGCCCGCACCTCCTCGTCCGTGGCATCCGGCTTACCGAAGCGGATGTTCTCCGCAATGGTACCGGTAAAGAGGTGGGTATCCTGCAGGACCATGCCCAGGGATCTACGCAGGTCGCCTTTTTTGATCTTGTTCACATTGATGCCGTCGTAACGGATCTTGCCGTCCTGGATGTCGTAGAAACGATTGATCAGGTTGGTGATGGTGGTCTTGCCGGCGCCGGTGGATCCCACAAAGGCAATCTTCTGACCGGGCAGGGCATGAAGCTTGACATCATGCAATACCATCTTGTCATCGGTGTAGCCGAAGTCCACGCCGTCAAATACCACATCCCCCTGCAGGGGCTTGTAATCCACGCTGCCGTCCGCCTGATGGGTATGCTTCCAGGCCCACTTGCCGGTGCGTTCCGTGCTCTCCGTGAGCTGTCCGTTCTCCTCCCGGGCGTTCACCAGTAAGACGTAGCCGTTGTCCGCTTCGGGCTCCTCGTCCATCAGGGCAAAGATGCGCTCCGCACCTGCCATGGCCATGATGATGGAGTTGAACTGCTGTGCCACCTGGTTGATGGGCATGTTAAAGCTCCGGTTCAGGGTCAGATAGGCCGCCAGGGCGCCCACCGTAAAGCCTCCGATCTCATTAAGCGCCAGGGCACCGCCCACGATGGCGCAGACCACATAGCTCAGATTCCCCAGCTGTCCGTTGATGGGCCAGAGGGCAGTGGCATAGGCGTTTGCCTTGTAAGCGCTGGCCTCCAGCGCTTCATTGAGCTCCGTGAAATGCTCCACGCTCTCCTCTTCGTGGCAGAAGACCTTTACCACCTTCTGGCCGCCCACCATCTCCTCGATGTAGCCGTTCAGCCCGCCCAAGCGGCGCTGCTGGTCGATAAAGAACCTGCTGCTGTTGCCTGCCACATATTTTGTGGCAACCAGCATCACGGCCACCATGGCCAGCGTCACCAGCGTCATGATGGGGCTCAGGACGATCATGGACGTCAGAACGGAGACGATGGTGATGCCCGAATTGATCATCTGGGGCAGGCTCTGCGAGATCATCTGCCGCATGGTGTCGATATCGTTGGTGTAGATGGACATAATGTCCCCATGGGCGTGGGTGTCAAAATACTTGATGGGGAGCTGCTCCATATGCTCAAAGAGCTCATTCCGCAGATCCCGCATGGTCCCCTGGGTCACATTCACCATCAGCTTCTGCTGGGTCAGGGAAGCAGCAATCCCCAGGGCATAAAAGAGCGCCACCCGCAGGATGTTCTGCAAAAGCGCATCATAGCTTACCACCCCGCCGCTTTCCTTCACAAGAAGGAGCGGAGCGATGTGATCATCGATGAGATTGCGCATAAAGAGCGTTCCCTGCAGATTGCAGAGCACCGATGCCACGATACAGATCACCACCACAAAACAGTGGATCTTATAATTTCGAAAAACAAATCCCATGATCCGCCGGAACAAAAGTCCGGGGTTATTTACCTTCGGTCTGGGTCTTCCCAGTGCGCCTCTGGCCATTTCTCAATCCTCCTTAACCTACCTCATCAAAGTCCCCGGATCCGCCGATCTGAGATTCATACACCTCGCGGTAGATCTCGTTGTCTTTCAGCAGGTTCTCATGGGTATCAAAGCCGGCGATCCGGCCTTCATCCAGTACCAGGATCCGGTCTGCATCCTGGATACTGGAAATACGCTGGGCGATGATGAGCTTCGTCACCCCGGGGATCTCTTCCCGGAAAGCCTTGCGGATCCGGGCATCCGTGGCGGTGTCCACGGCACTGGTGGAATCATCCAGGATGAGGACCTTCGGAGATTTTAACAGGGCTCTGGCGATGCACAGACGCTGCTTCTGTCCGCCGGAAAAATTGCTGCCGCCCTGCTCAACCCGGGTCTCGTACCCTCCCGGCAGCTTGTCGATGAATTCGTCGGCGCAGGCCATTTTGCACGCCCTGCTGCACTCCTCCACCGTGGCGTCCGCCTTGCCCCAGCGCAGGTTCTCCAGGACCGTGCCGGAAAAAAGCTCATTTTTCTGGAGCACCACGGACACATTGCTGCGGAGGGTCTCCAGGTCATATTCCTTCACATTGCGGCCTCCCACCAGGACCTCACCCTCCGTCACGTCATAGAGACGGCTGATGAGATTCACCAGGCTGGTCTTGGAGGAACCGGTGGCTCCCATGATCCCGATGGTCTCGCCGGATGCGATCTCCAGGTTGATGTTCCGCAGCACAGGCTTCCCGCCTTCTTTGTAATTGTAAGCAAAGGACACGTTCCGGAAGGAAACGGAGCCGTCCTGCACCTCGGTCACGGGGTTCTCCGGGTTCGTCAGGTCGCTCTTCTCGTTCAGCACCTCTGCGATACGCTTAGCGCTGGCGTTACTCATGGTGATCATGATAAAGACCATGGCCAGCATCATCAGGCTCATGAGGATGTTCATGCAATATGCCAGAAGGCTCATGAGCTCACCGGTGGTCAGTGCCGTGTTGCCGGAATCCACGATGAGCTTTGCACCGATCCAGCTGATGACCAGGATGGTGGTATAGACTGTGGCGGACATCAGCGGCATGCTGATCACCATGATGTTCTCCGCTTTGACGAAGATCCTGTAGAGGTTCCGGCTGGCAGTCTTAAACCTTTCGGTCTGCTCGTCCTCCCGGACAAATGCCTTCACCACGCGGATGGCGGAGACATTCTCCTGGACGGAGGCGTTCAGGGCGTCATACTTCGGAAAGGCTTCCGAAAAAAGCTTGCTGGTCTTCGGCAGCAGGATAAACATCATCACCACCAGAAAAGCAAGGGCGATAAGGTAGATGCTGGCGATCCTGGCATTGATGTAAAATGCCATGCACAGCGCCACGATCATGCTGGAAGGGGCACGGAACGCCATGCGGAGCATCATCTGATACGCGTTCTGAACGTTGGTCACATCCGTGGTGAGCCTGGTCACCAGGCCCGCCGTGCTGAAACGGTCGATGTTGGCAAAGGAGAAGGTCTGGATGTTCTCATACATGCTCTTGCGCAGATTCTTCGCAAGGCCGGCAGAGGCACGGGCGCCGAAAAAGCTGCCCATAAGGCCGCCCAGCAGTCCGACGAGGGCTGCCAGTACCATCCAGAGTCCCACCTTCAGGATATGCGGCATACTGCCCGCATAGATCCCGTCGTCGATGATGGACGCCATCAGGTAAGGCACCACCATTTCCATCGCCACTTCCAGGATCATGGAAAGGGGCGTCACCACCGACGCGAGCTTATACTCTTTTACTTCTTTTAATACTCTTTTGAATCCCATAAATGCTCCTACGATCAGTTTTTAAAGAACAGTCCCATGATGTTGCGACCCAGGCTGGCACCTACGTTTCCACCCAGGGTCTTGCCGAACTTGCCGCCCACGGCCCCCAGGGACTTGCCCACTTCACGGCCCACGGTACCCGCCGTGGTCTTGGCCACGGACTTGGCTGCGGCGTTCACCTTGTACTCCATGGAATCCCGGTCGGGCTTCTTCTTTTTGGCCGCTGCCTGGGCGCTGAGTCCGGTGAGACCGGATGCGGATCCGGAAGATGCCGCGGGAGCCGGTGCATCCACAGCTGCGGCCTGGGGTGCCTGCGCAGCCTGTGAAGCGGCTGCCTCCTGCGCCGCTGCCGCCTCCAGTCCCTGTCTCGTCAGGAACTCGTAAGCGGACTCCCGGTCGAAGTAATCGTTGTATCTGGAATACAGCAGGTTGCTGCGGATCTGGCTGTCGCGCAGGGAATCGTCGATGGTGCCCATCTTACTCTGGGGCGGCAGGATCTTCACCCGCTGCACGATGGTGGGAACACCGCTTTCATCCAGCACGGACACCAGTGCCTCGCCCACTGCCAGCTCGGTGATGGCATCGTAGGTCTTGAAGTTCGGATTCTCCCGGAAGGAATCTGCCGCTGCCCGCACTGCCTTCTGCTCCGCGGGGGTGTATGCGTGAAGGGCATGCTGGATCTTGTTCCCCAGCTGGGCCAGGACGCCGTCGGGCACATCCTTGGGGGACTGGGTGACAAAATAGATGCCCACGCCCTTGGAACGGATCAGCTTCACCACCTGCTCGATCTTTGCCAGCAGGGTCTTGGAAGTGCCGGAGAACAGGAGGTGCGCTTCATCGAAGAAGAAGACCATCCTGGGCTTTGCCCCGTCTCCCACCTCGGGCAGGCTCTCCATGAGCTCGCACATGAGCCAGAGCAGGAAGGTGGCGTACATATTGGGCTTGTGGATCAGCTCGCGGCAGTCCAGCACCTGGATGGAACCCTTGTCGGTGCCGTTCATGGTGAACCAGTCGCTGATGGACAGCGCGGGCTCGCCGAAGAACTGATCGGCGCCCTCGGTCTCCAGCGCCACGATGGCGCGGATGATTGCATTGACGCTGGCTCTGGCGATGTTGCCGTACTCGGAAGCGTATTCCTTCGCATTGTCCGCCACATAGTTCAGCATCGCCTTCAGATCCTTGGTATCGATCAGCAGGAGACCATTGTCATCCGCGATCTTAAAGACCACTGCCAGAAGGTCTGTCTGGGTATCGTTCAGATCCAGGATCCGGGCCAGCAGCAGGGGCCCCATCTCGGAGATGGTGGTGCGCAGCGGCATGCCGCCCTTCGCATACAGATCCCAGAAGGTTGTGGGATAGGAGGTGAAACGGAAGCCCGCCTGATCCAGGCCGAACCTGCGGATCCGCTCCTGCATGTCCGCGGAGTCAACGCCGGGAGCACACATACCTGCCAGGTCCCCCTTCACATCCGCGAAGAATACGGGAACCCCCGCATCGCTGAAGGACTCTGCCAGCACCTTTAAGGTGATGGTCTTACCGGTACCGGTGGCACCTGCAATGAGGCCGTGCCGGTTGGCCATGGAAGGATAGATGTACACCTTCTCGTCACCGCTGTTTCCGATCCAGATCTTATTGTCAAAAAACATGAGCCTTCCCTCCTATTTTCGGTTGCGCAAGTAACACGGACAGGCCTTTCCCGTCCTTGTTTTTGTCAGAAAGCGGGGGCTTCCCGAAGAAACCCACCATGAAAGATTATAGCAAATCGGCCCTGTGAATACAAATCGGCGGGACGCTTCCCGCCGCGGAAACGCGAAATTTTTTATAAAAAAATTCCCGCCCCGCACGAAGGCGGGACGGAAACGCATCACGGATATTTTGCCCGATTTTTGTTATTTTGCGGCTTCGTGAGAATCTTTCTCGGCAGGGCCTCCTCCGGGGCACTGCGCGCGCCGTCAGGCCTGCAGGAGCGCATCTCTGCGCTGCGCAAACTCCGCGTAAAAATCCCCCGATTCATAAGGCGCATAAAAGAGGGAAAAGACTCTGCGGATGACGGTTTCATTGGGCGTCTGTCCTCGCATGGCCACGGCAATCTCGTGCCAGTGCAAAAGGAACTCCGCATAGCGCTCATCATCAATGGCAGCATCCGCAATCCATTTTTTCACCTTTACCTTACTGCGGGGATGATCGCATTCTCCGTCCTGCAGGAAGTAGGAAAAACCATCTTCCGTATAGATCCGTCCCAAAGGGAAGAGCCTGCACAGATCCGGGCGCTTCGTATAGACGGAGCACTGGCCGGCATCGTTTAAGAAAGGGCAGGGGCGCAGTTCCTCCCCGCAAACGTTGCGGAGCGGATCTCCCGTCACATCCTTTTTCGGAATGCCACGCAAGACCGGCATCAGCATCCCGTCCCGGATGGTCAGCTCCAGCTTCCGGGCTTCGATCAGTTCCGTCAGTGTGAATCCGGTGGCTTCCGAGAGGTGATGCACATCCAGAGGCGTCAGCACGATGGAGTCCACCATGACCTCACAGCATCTGGAGCACCCTTTGCAGCCGCCTGTGTCCGCCCGGACCATATCCCGGGGCGTATACAGTTTTCCGTCGGAGATCTCCTCCAGAGAACCTTCTCTCAGCATTTTTCTTACATCCTTTTACCGCTGTCTTCCCAGAGCAAAAGCCTTCCGGTTCAGCTCCAGGAATTTGGGCGGCACATTTTTCTCCAGGGCCTGCTGCCACACCGCTTCCGGGATCTCCGGGAAATACAGGGAAAGTCTCCCCATGAGTGCGATGTTCACGGCCTTGGCACTGCCCGCTTCCTCTGCCATCCGCAGAAAATCATCTGCGTCCACCAGAGCACCGGCTGCTTCCATTTTCGTGACCAGATCCTCAGGATAAACTGCATCCCCTGCGATGACGGGCATGGGCTCCATGCGCTGGGTATTGACGATGATGCGGCCGCCTGTCTTCAGATATTCCAGCCATCTGGCAGCCTCCAGCAACTCGAAGGACAGGATGATGTCCGCCTCTCCCCTGTCAATGATGGGGGAACGGACCAGATCACCGAAGCGGACATAGGTTACCACGCTGCCGCCCCGCTGGCTCATACCGTGTACCTCGGATACCTTTACGTCAAATCCCTGTTCCAGTAAAACGGCGCCCAGAAGTTTGCTGGCAAGAAGGGTTCCCTGTCCGCCGACGCCGACGATCATGATATTTTTCGTTTCCATCAGCAGGTTCCCTCCAATGCGCCAAAACGGCAGAGCTGCGTGCATACCTTACATCCGATGCACAGGGTCCGGTCGATCTGTACCTTGCCGTCCACAACGGAAATGGCAGGGCAGCCGATCTGCATACATGCCTTACAACCGACACACTTGTCATGATTTACACTGATGGGAGGCTTATGCTCCACACCTTTGATCATGACGCAGGGTCTGCGGCTGATGATGATGGAGGGACCTTCGTAGGCCAGCTCCTCCCGGATCACCTGCTCAGTGGTCTTCAGATCGTAAGGATCCGTCACCACCACATGCTCATATCCCAGAGCACGGCAAAGGGCCTCCAGGTCCACCTTCCCCGCGGGCTCTCCACGGAGATTCTTACCGGTGGTGGGATTTTGCTGATGTCCCGTCATACCCGTGATAGAATTGTCCAGGATGATCACGGTGGAATTGCTCATATTGTAGGCGACGTCCGTGATGCCGGTGATACCGGAGTGAATGAAGGTGGAATCGCCGATGACGCCCACGCTCTTTTTTTCACCCTCGGGACCCATCGCTTTGTTAAAGCCGTGGAGACCGGAGCAGGAAGCACCCATACAAACATTCAGGTCCATGGCATTTAACGGCGCCACAGCTCCCAGAGTGTAGCAGCCGATGTCACCGTAGACCATGCACTTTAATTTCTTCAGCAGATGGAAGATCCCGCGATGAGGGCATCCTGCACACATGACGGGAGGTCTGCCGGGGATCTCGTCGGGAAGAGAAGTGCAGGTCGGCTCCTCCATTCCCATGCAGTGCCGGATCAGGTTCGGAGAAAACTCTCCGCAGATGGGGAACCGGTCCTTACCCTCCACGGTAAGTCCCAGGGCTCTGCAGTGGGTCTCGATGAAAGGATCCAGCTCCTCCAGAACGATGAGACGGTCCACCTTCGCGGCAAAATCACGGATCAGCTTCTCGGGAAGGGGCCAGATCATACCCAGTTTCAGAATGCTGGCATTCTCACCGAACACCTCTCTCGCATACTGGTAGGAGGTGGAGGAGGTGATGATTCCCAAAGAAGTATCGCCCAGTTCGGCGCGGTTCAGATCACAGGTTTCCGCCCAGGCGATCAGATCCTTCGTCCGCTGCTCCACGCGCACGTGTCCGTCCCGGGAGTTCTTGGTCATCATGACCTTGGTGGGATCCTTCTGATAAGGGACCTGTGCAGGTTCGACCCGTTCTCCTGCGGTGACCACACTCTGGGAATGGGCCACTCTGGTGCAGAGTTTTAAGAAGACGGGGGTATTAAACTGCTCGGAGATCTCAAAGGCTTTTTTTGCAAAAAGCAGTGCCTCAGCGGAATCGGAGGGCTCCAGCATGGGGACTTTTGCAGCCTGCGCATAGTGCCTGGAGTCCTGCTCGTTCTGGGAGGAATGCATGCCGGGATCGTCCGCCACACAGATCACCAGTCCGGCATTCAACCCCTGGTAGGAAATGGTAAAGAGGGGATCCGCCGCCACATTAAGGCCCACGTGCTTCATGGCGGAAGCGGCGCGGACACCGCCCAGGGTAGCACCGTGTGCGGCTTCCAGAGCCACCTTCTCGTTGGGGGCCCACTCACAATAGATCTCGTCATATTTTGCAGCTTCCTCGGTGATCTCCGTGCTGGGAGTCCCGGGATAGCTGGAGATAAACCGCACGCCCGCTTCGTAGAGTCCTCTGGCTACGGCTTTGTTTCCAAGCATCAATTCCTTCATAAAATATTCTGTCCTTTTCGGGTAAAAATGGATTGCAGCATGACAGTTCTGTCACAAATCAGCTGCGATTTTCCTGTGCCACCAGCTGGTCGGCGCCGTGACGTTTCCGCAGTACGGGCTTCTCGATCTTTCCTGTGGCGTTCCGGGGAATCTCCTCGAAGAAGATCTCCTTGGGTCTCTTGTAACGGGCCAGGCCCATGCAGAACTCCTCGATCTCTTCCTTGGTGCAGGTGAAGCCTTCCTTGATCTCAATGATGGCCGCGGTCTTCTCTCCCAGACGGTAGTCGGGGATGCCGATGACGGCCACATCCTTTACTTTGTCGTAGCCACGGATGAAGTTCTCGATCTGCACGGGGTAGATGTTCTCGCCACCGCTGACGATGACGTCCTTCTTTCTGTCCACCAGGAAGATAAAGCCGTCCTCATCCGTCATCGCCATGTCGCCGGTGTAGAGCCAGCCGTCCTTCAGAACCTCTGCGGTGGCCTCGGGATTGTTGTAATAGCAGGTCATGACGCCGGGGCCCTTAACGCAGAGCTCACCCACTTCTCCCTGCTTAACTTCCTTGTCGTCCTCGCCTACGATCTTGCACTCCCAGCGATAACCGGGCACGCCGATGGCACCCACTTTGTGGATGTTCTCCACGCCCAGATGCACGCAGCCGGGGCCGGTGGATTCGGAAAGACCGTAGTTCGTGTCGTAGTCATGATTCGGGAAGTATTCCTTCCAGCGCTTGATAAGGCTGGGAGGAACGGGCTGTGCACCGATGTGCATCAGTCTCCACTGATCCAGCTGATAGTCGGAAAGCTTCAGTTCCCCTCTGTCCAGGCCGTCCAGGATATCCTGAGCCCAGGGCACCAGGAGCCAAACGATGGTGCAGTGCTCCGTGGAAATGGCGGAGAGAATGGTACCCGGCTTTGCACCTTTCAGAAGGACTGCCTTGCTGCCGGCAACCAGGGAACCCATCCAGTGGAATTTCGCACCGGTATGATACAGGGGCGGAATGCAGAGGAAGGTATCTTCACGGCCGGTGGAGTGGTGCTTCTGCTCCATCTCCGCAGCCTGTGTCAGGGACAGATGCTTGTGCAGGATCGCCTTGGGGAATCCGGTGGTGCCGGAGGAAAAATAGATGGCACCGTAATCATCGTCAGTGATGGTCACATCCGGAGCGACGCTGGAGCAATCCGCCACCAGCTCGCGATAGCTCTCCGCGAAACGGGGACAATTGTCTCCCACATACAGCAGGAGCCTGCCCTTGCTGAGCCTGTCCGCAATGGCCTCGATACGGCCGATAAACTCCGGTCCGAAGACCACCAGCTGCACCTCCGCCAGCTCCGCGCAGTACATGATCTCGTCGGAATCATAGCGGAAGTTGAAGGGAACGGCGATGGCGCCGCTCTTCAGAATGCCGAAATAGATGGGCAGCCATTCCAGACAGTTGTACATAATAATAGCCACGCGGTCTCCTTTTTGAATCCCCCGCTCAATGAGGAGATTGGCAAACCGGTTGGCTTTTTCTTCGAAAACGCTCCAGGTGATCTCACGACGGTAGGGTGCAAAAACGCTGGGCTCGATGAGCTCGTACTCCTTCCAGGTAACGCGGCGGGTATCCGCCTCCTCGGGGTTAAGCTCCACCAGTGCAACCTCATCTCCGTACAGCCTTGCATTCCGATCCAGGTATTCCGTTACAGGCATTTTCTGTGCTCCTTTGCGCGTATGATCTGCGGTCCGCATGCGCAGACCGTATCAGATAAACTTTATCATTTTCGCTCCTTTGCGTCAACGATTTAAAGCGGCAAAGTAACGCTTGACGAAAGCAAGAATTTATCTTATAGTTTTCACCGCAGTCATCCGGGGGTGCGGTTCATCCGCTGAGATCGGTAGAAGCTACCGGAACCCTTAAAACTTGATCCGGATAATTCCGGCGGAAGGAAGGAAAGAAAAATGAACGAATCTATCTTTTACTACTCTGAAGTCAACGACTGGGGGGAAGTGGTCTATTACCCCACAGGTTCGGGCGTGGCGTTACTGCTGTTCCTGATCTTTGCAGTCATCACCCTGGCACTGGTTTTGTCTGCCATCGAAGGAAAGAAGGCGGCAGGCATTGACACTGCGGATCCCGACGCGCGGATCCCGCTTCCCGCCAATCCCTTAAAAATGTCCGCAAAACAACTGACTTTCTGTGCTGTATCCATCGCACTGGGCATGGTGCTCTCCGAGATCAAGCTCTATCATTTCCCCACCGGCGGCTCCATCACTCTGGTTTCCATGCTGATGGTCACCCTGCCCGGCTACCTCTTCGGACCCGGCGCAGGCCTCTTCTCCGCAGTGGGCTACGGTCTCCTGCAGCTCCTGATCGATCCTTACGTACTCTATCCCGGCCAGCTGGTGCTGGATTACATCCTGGCCTTCGGTCTGCTGGGTCTCTCCGGCTTCTTCTGGCTGAAGAAGTACGGTCTCATCAAGGGTTACCTGGTGGGCGTCACCGGGCGGTTTCTCATGAGCTTTTTGAGCGGCTGGATCTTCTTCGGCGCCTATGCCTGGGACGGCTGGAGCCCCTGGGCTTACTCCCTGGTCTACAATGCGATCTACATCTACGCAGAGGCACTCCTCACCGTTGTGATCCTGGCGCTGCCTCCCGTTCGGAATGCGATCCGCGCCGTCCGGAATTTCGCACACAATTGATGACACGATCCGATCATAACAAAAACGCCCCGGGTGAGATCCTCATCCGGGGCGCTTTTCATCGCTATCCTTCGTTCTAATACAGGCTGTTGCGGACCTCGTCCTCCGTAAAATAATCACAGCTGAAGTATTTGAGGTACAGCGGCCGTCCCTCTCCCCGGGTAAAGAACAGCACCCAATACTCCGAGGTCAGAGGCGCTCCTGCAGGCAGGGAATCCGCCTCCGCGGCCGTAAAAAGATCGAAGCTGTAACGGTACAGGACGGCGGCATTTTCACCCACCGTAAAGGCATCCACCTTCTCCGCCAGGGTGTGATTGTCCACCCAGTGGTAATCTGTCAGAACCCCATCCGTAAAGGTTTCCCGCTGCCCGTAGCAGGGATCGATGCAGACTCCGGAACCGCCCAGGCAGTTCCATCCATCCGGCGTTCCGCTTCCGCAGTCGAGAGGGGTAAAGCTTTCCGAAGTAATCCGATATCCGCCGAAATTGAAGAGGAAATCATCCGTGTAATTGCCGTAGACAATGGTGCCCGTACTCTCATTTTCCGGCATCGTCGCCCAGTCGGGCAGGAGCTGTACACCGGCCGGCACGCTGAAGGTGATCTCCCCGTTTCGGATGATGAGGCGTCCCATCAAGTGCAGGGAATCCTCGTATTCCGGCATGGCCATTCCGGTCCACAGGCTGCCGCCGACAGCATCGAAATACCATACGCCGTCACTGTAACTGATGCGGAAGATATCACCGAAATACAGCCCGGAGCAGGTTTCTTCTGCCATGTAACCGGGCAGTTCCAGGGTTCCCACATCGGATATGCTGTCACCGGTCTCCAGCCGGTAATCCAGGGTATTCTTTTCCTCATTCACTTCCGTTTTGACACAGTCAAAGAGGCTCCCGTCCCCATAGACCACATCATCCACGCCAAAGGTGACCACCGGTTCCTGCGCATTCGGATCGATGAGCACCAGGGCCTCCACATAGAATCCGGTTCCTCTGCCATTGCAGACGGAAAATCCGTATTCCGGCTCGCCGTCCCGGTCAAAATCCCCGGATACCAGGTAATTCGGTTCGTTGTTATCCACAAACACGGGAATCTCGATCAGCCGTTCCCCGATGCGGGCGACGTACCACTCATAATCGGTCCTGCCGAAAAGCTCTCCATCTGACCCCTCGAAGGTTCCGACATAGAAATAGTCCCCTTCAGTCTTTCCGTTGTAGAGATCCGTGTAGGTGTATTTTTCGGCTGCGTCCAGCTCCTCCATGGTGACAGACAGCTGCGACCCGCTCTGCTCCGGCGACGCTTCTTCCGCAGCCCCTTCGGGAGAAACCGGCTCCGCAGCATCCGCCATGCCATCTTCCGGCCCGGCAGTCACAGAGGCAGCATCCTCCCGCGCCGCTTCCGAACCTGCCGAAGCACTCGCGTTCTCCGCAGGCCTGCTGCCTGCATCTGCCGCCTCCTGCTCCGCCTTGCCGCAGGCAGCCAGGAGCAGACAGGGTAAAATGCACATCAACACCCTTTTTTTCATGTCAGTTCTCTCCCTGATTTCCATCTTTTCATCCATCTATCCGCAGGTCCTCATCTGTCGTGGCGGGATGAACCCGTCTGCGCCGGACGTGCTGTCAGTTTTGGCGCACGCTGTCTGCGGTTTCGTCCGCTCCGGCGCATCCCAGCCGGAAGGAGTACAGATACCGCTCCGCAACGGGGAGTCCCGTAAGGCCGCTTAAGGCCTCCGCGTAATAGTCCATCTGGGTGCGGTAGCGGTCCCAGAGTTCCTTCATCTGCTCCACCGCGTCGGTCTTATAATCTGCCAGGATCACCTTCCCGTCCTCGATGAAGTACACGTCAATGATACCCTGGATCAGCAATGTCTCGCCGGTAGCCTTTCCTTCCAGTCTGTCGGCGGGAATGCCGTAGACGAAGGGCTGCTCCTTTTTGAGCGCACCTGCGCGCTGCGCACGCCACATCCGGTAGCTCAGCTCGCTCCCTAGGAAGGTCAGGATCCGATCCTTTCGTACCGCATCCAGGTACTGTTGCGACAGTCTGCCGCTCTCCCTTTCTTCCGCAAGGAAGGTTTCCAGAGGGCTCTTTATGACAGCACTGTCAGAAAACGCATCACGAAATGCAGCGTAATCCTCCGGCAACTTCCCGAGGACAGCCCCCAGCACTCTGTCAAAGTCCATGAGCTGCATGACTCTGTGGTAGGCATTACCGCGGACCGTGCCGGAGATCTCCTCCGCGGGCGCACGGAAGGCAGGGACGCGGCTCTTTCGCTCTCTGGTCTCGAAGAGTACCTTCACGCCCTCTTCTTCCTCCTCCCGCTCCAGCGCCGCCATCTTCAGCTCGGAGACAGAGGTCTTCGTATAGAGGTCTTCCAGATTCCCGTAAGGGTACTGCAGTTCGAAGCGCTCTTCCAGCGCTTTCAGATCCGCAGGCTCTGCGTAGCGTTCGCTGTGCTCCAGCTTCTCCCGGAGGTCTCCGAATCCTCTTTCTCTGTCTGCCACGGATCCCGCCACATCCTCCAGCCGGTAGGGGCGCAGCTCCAGGGGCAGATTTTTGCAAATGGGTCTGAGAAAATCATAATAACAGGATGCCGCCAAAAAGCGGGAAAAGGGAAGACTGTCTACCCTTTCCAGCTCCATGGTTATCGGTTCATTCTCCACATCCCCAACAGCTGCGGACAGGATCAGTTTTTCCTCTGCTCTGGTCATGGCCACGTAAAGTACCCGCAGCTCCTCCGCCAGAAGGCTGTGCTTTTTCGTCAGGGCCAGAACGGATTTGGCGAAGGGCTTTGCGGAAAGGAAGCGCTTCCTGTCCCGGAAGGTGCAGCCGATCCCCAGATCACCGTCCCAGAGGATTGCGTTATTAATGTCCTTCTCATTGAACTGGCGCGACAGACCGGCCACGATCACCACGGGGAACTCCAGTCCTTTACTCTGATGGATGCTCATCATGCGCACCACATTGGCGCCATCGTCGGACACATCCGCCTGCCCCATATCCTGGTTGTATTTCTGCATCCGGTCCATGTAGCGGATGAAATGATTCAGGCCGTAGTAGGAGGTCTGCTCAAAGGCGGATGCTCTGGTAAGAAACAGTTCCGCGTTGGCCTTTCTGCGGGCACCGCAGGGCAGCGCTGCCAGATACTCCGGATAATCATAATCGTCATAGATCCGCTGCAGCAGATCCCGCACGCCGGTATAAAGCGCCATCTTACGGTAGCCATCCAGGCGATCCGTAAACTCTCTGATATGCGCCTGCAGGGAAACGGGAATCTTCTCGTCCTCCGCTGCCTTCGCAAGTGCATCCGCCAGGCTCTCTCCCGGCACCACGGCGCGGATCCTTGCCACATCCTCCTCCGAGAACCCGCCAAAGACCGAGATCATGGCGCCGTACAGAGAGATATCTCTGTGGGGATTGTTCAGGGTACGTAGGAACTGCAGCAGCTCGCATACCTCCTTGGACGCAAAATAGCCTGTCTTTGCCGGGGCCTCAAACGGAATGCCCAGAGACTCAAAGACTCTGCTGAAGGAGGTGATAACGCTGCCGGGACTGCGATGAAGGATCACGATATCCCCAAACCGCAGGGGCGCAATCTCACGGTCACCGGAGGTTTTGTGAGTGATCTGTCCGTCCCGCACCAGCTCCAGGATCCGGGTAGCGATCACCAGCGCCTCAACGGATTCCTTGTCCCATTCCCTGCCCAAGGCTCCTATCTCCTGCGGGGAAAAGAGCATCAGTTCTCCTTCCATCCCGGGGAGATCCGGGAACTTCCCCGCACAGTGCAGGGCAGCGTTGTCGTCATAGGCGATATCACAGGACGTTCGGTTCATGAGCCGTGAGAACACTGCATTGGTAAGATCCAAAACCTGACTGCGGCTTCTGTAATTCTCCTTCAGGTCGATCCTGCAATGGTCTCCTTCCGGGACATATCTGTCATATTTTTCCATGAAGATATCGGGGCAGGCCTGTCGGAAGCTGTAGATGCTCTGCTTCACATCTCCCACCATAAAGCGGTTAAAGTGCCCGATCTCCTCCCCGGA
Organism: Lachnospiraceae bacterium; assembly: GCA_016286555.1. Taxonomy (GTDB): domain Bacteria; phylum Bacillota; class Clostridia; order Lachnospirales; family Lachnospiraceae; genus AC2028. The sequence goes on from JAEETA010000004.1 coordinate 69,501, forward strand.
AATAGCGGAGAGAATGGTTTCCTGCACCCGGTTGGAATCCTGATACTCATCGATGAGGATCTCTGCAAATAAGCTTCTGTACTCCTCAGCCACGGCAGTGGGGACAGGGTCTCCCACAATGCGGGGCTCCACCAGGATCTGCAGGGCAAAATGCTCCTGATCCGAAAAATCGATGATGTGCTTTTCCCGTTTTTTCTCTGCAAAAGCTTTCGAAAAATCACGGGTAAGATTGATCAGGCCTTCCACCGCAGGACGCTGATACCGGATCATCTCCACCTGCTCCTCGTAGGAATAGACAAAGAAATCCTTCCAAAGAGTCTCCAGAGACTTCCGCGCTCTGTCATGCCCTGCTTTCACCTGTTCCTTCAGTTCCTCATCCAGTTCGGGAGTCTTTTTCTGGCTGGGCATGCGCTCCTTGAAAATGTCCAGAAGCAGGCACATTTCCTTTCTCAGGTTCTCTGCACTCAGTTCCTGCGTAAAGCGCTCCATCGCTTCCAGTTCCTGCTCCATGCGATCTGTGTATGCCTGGGGGCCGTCTTTCCTGTAGCAGAAGTCCACCAGCGGATGATATTCCTTTGCCAGGCTGTCGACGAGACCGTCCAGATACCAGAGCAGCTCATCCATCATGGGGCTGCCTTGCAGTTCCGGAACCGTCTCAATCTCGTAGTAATCCAGGCACTCCTCCAGAAAGCGGTCCGGCCAGGGAAAGCTTTCGGAATACTCGAAGAGCCTGAGAACAGTCTCCTGTAACGGGGCATCTCCCTGGGCGTTTCCGAACTGCTCCACCGCCCTCAAAAAAGCCGGATCCTTCCGTGCGTAGGCTCGCTCCATCACTTCCTGCAGCACATCCTCCTTCAGGAGCTTTCCCTCCGCATCATCGCAGATACGGAAGCCCGGATCAATACCGATCTCCTGAAAATGATTCTGCAAAACACTGAGGCAAAAAGAGTCGATGGTGGTGATCTGAGCGCGGTGCACCAGGGAGTACTGCCGCCGGATATGAGCATTTTCCGGATGTTCCGTCAGAAGCTCCCGGATCCTTTTGCTGACCCGTTCCCGCATCTGTGCCGCAGCGGCTCTGGTAAAGGTCACCACCAGAAGACGGTCGATGTCCACAGGCTCCGGATCCAGACAGCAGAGTTTTACAATCCGCTCCACCAGCACTGCGGTCTTGCCACTGCCCGCCGCAGCAGATACCAGAATATTGCTGTTTCTGAGGTCTATGGCTTTTTTCTGATCGTTGGTAAACTCAACAGGCATTAGGATTCCTCACAATAGTTCTTCATCTGTTCCAGGATCTGATCGTCCTCTTCCTTTTTCTGCAGACGAATCCGGAATCCGGGAATGTTCCGGTCGAAGGGACAGGACTCCCGGTAATCGCAATAATCGCAGGTCGTTCGCATCGTATCGTCGGTGGGACGGATTTCGATATCTCCCTTCAGGATCCGCTCCGCCATATCCATGCTCAGCTTCTGCGCATAGCGGATCACCAGGTCCATGGTTTCCTCCGGGAAGACATCGCAGCCCTTTCCGAAGGAACCGTCCTTGTTCAGCTTGATCTTGGCCACATCGGAGGCATAAAAAGGCGCCACCTCCCGATCGATGAGGATACAATTCCCCGTGGTATCCAGGATCATGCCTTTGGGACGCATCTCACTTCTGACATCCCGGATACGCTCAGGTTCTGTCAGGACAGCACCCTCCTCTTTGACCACAGGCTCCGTCACCCGATAATACAGCATAGCGCCGGGCTTCACCGTTTTTCCGGGATGTTCCCCGGATAACCGCTCCAGCTCCTGTCCCATGTAAAGAGGGAGCTGTAACTGCTCTCCGGAATATATCTTTCCCAGATTCACATCCTTATCACCGGTTTTGTAATCCAGGATCTTCACATAGAGATTCTCCCCGTCTTCGGCGAGATCCATCCGGTCCACCCGGCCCTGCATGCGCACCTTGGCCGCTCCGCCCAGCGCGGATTCTTCCCGTTCAAAGGGCAGTTCGTACGCGGAAGGAACATATCCGCCCTTCTGCACCTGGTACTGCAAAAACAGAAGATTGTTCCGAAGGATGCTCTCCAGGAGTGCCAATTGCCCGGCGTTGCGCTCATTGTCAAAATACAGCGCCCCATTGTAGCCTGCTGCCACATCGTGCAGGAGTCCCGGCAGCACTTCATCCAGATACTCTTCCGTAAAGGTGGTCCAGTCCAGACCGTGTTCCTTCAGCCCCCTGCCGAACAGATCCAGCACATCGTGGGCCACATTGCCCCGATCCAGGGCAGTCACCTCGAAATCCCCGTCCTCCTTCAGCTTCAGGCCATACGTCAGGAAAAAGCGGTAAGCACATCCTGCGAAGCTCTCAAGACGACTCACGGAAATGGCCAACTCTCTGCCGTAGAGTTTCTGCACGATCTCCGGGTTCAGAGGGATGGGATCATAGCGTAAAAATGCGGCGTCAAAAAGCTTCTGCCCTTTTTCCGGGGCATGCTTTCTGTAGGCTTCATAGAGGGTGTAGAGTTCCTTCTGCTCCTGCTTTTCGCCTTCCGCTTTGGATTCCCCTGCCGCGGCATTCTCTCCGCTGCCACTTCTGGCCACAGCTTCTCTGAGACCATCCGCAAGATACCGAAGGCCTTCCTCCGGGGTCACCACCTGTTCAAGCATGGGACGTCTGTGCGGATGTCCTGTCTGCAATGCCGGGAAGAGATCCCGCAAGACTTCCGTCAGGTAAGAAGGGCGCAGTTCCTTCCCATCCACTCCCAGGGAAGCATAGGACAGATACAACTTTTCTGACGGCTTTGTCAGATTTAAGTACAGGTAAAGGCGCTGGGTGTACATCTCCTCCTTGGGGGTAGGCGCCAGCTCCATTCCCATCTCCTGAAGGAACTCCCTATCCAGATCCGAAAGGATCCCGCCGCCGTTTGCGATCCTGGGGATATTGCCGTCGTTGACCCCCATGAAAAAGAGAACCTTCACACCGTTCAAACGGGTCCGTTCCATGTCGCCCACGGCCACGCGGTCGATGCTCTGGGGGATGGTGCCCACGCGGATCTCACCGAATCCCGCATTCAGGATTTCCGAGAAATCACGAAGGGAAAGCTTCTCCTCCCCGATGAGGGCATGAATCTGATCCAGGAGTTCCAGCACCAGACCGTAGATGGTCCCATATTCCTTCTCCCGCTCGGGATCCTTGCTCTCATGGAAAGCATCTTCCATGGCAAAAAGCTGCTCTTCCACTTTCAGTCCCAGGAGAAAATCATAGAGGGCACTTACCAGTTCCGCCGCCGTTTTGCCCGCATTTTCCAAAGGCTCCATCAGTGCAAGGAACCGTTCTCTCAAGGCGTTCAGGGCAAAGTAGGCTTCCTCGGATTTCTCATCCTGCTTTTTTGTGGCCTTCGCGTCTAAGGGCCGGAAAGTGCGCTCCCAGCGCTTTCTGCTGCGGATGCCGGCACTGCGGATGTAATTCTCCAGACGGTCCGCCTCATCAGAGGTAAAGCCGGAAAGGCCGCTGCGCAGGAACCTGCAAACAGCCGGGATGCTGTAATGATCCAGAAGCACTTCAAGTGCGCTGCTGATGAGCTCCGGCAGAGGGTTCTTGGACGCACCGGTGGTGCGGTCCAGATAGGCAGGGATCCCCAGACGGTTAAACTCCCGCTCCAGATAGGGCGCATAGGTGCTCTGATCGCCGCTGACAACGGCGATCTCACGGTAGGCATATCCACCGGTACGGGTGAGGCGGAAGATCTCCAGAGCCACCTGATGGGCTTCCTCGGCGATGTCCGTCATTTCGTTCAGATACAGGCCTTCCGGCTGCCCTTGAAAATGTTCCGTGGGGAACCGAAAAATACTGCGCTCCAGATGCTGCATCCAGGGCTGCTGCGCGGGATGATCCGTATAGAGGTCCTCTCCCCGCTCCGCTCCCGCATCCTCTGCCAGCTTCAGGAGGGAAGCAGCAGTGCGATGGGTCAGGGCAAAGAGGGCTTCCGGCTCACAGGGCGCAAAAGGATCCACCCCGGCTCCCAACGCCAAAGTAACGATCAACTCTCCGGACAAGGCCAGCAGGTCACCGATGACCGCCCGCTGGTTGGGAGTAAAACCGGTAAAGCCGTCAAATACCAGAACGCTGTCGGGGATCAGCTGCGACTGGGGCAAAGCACGGCGCAACAGATCCAGCTTCCCCTCTCTGGTGATAAAGCGTCCCTCCAGATACTCGTTAAAGGCGCGGTAAATGGTCTGCAGATCCGTGAGTTTCGCCTTCAGGGAGCCTCTCCCGCCACTGCAGGCAAGGAGCGTATCCACATCGTCGGGACCGATGCCGTAAGTCATGAACTCGGAGATGGCACTCTTCACCTGGTGGACATAGCCCTGCATATGCATGCGTCTGCCCAGGGTCGGGAGCTGCTCCTCCATGGCGGAGCCCACCTTTTGCAGCACCAGGCTCTTTCCCGTATCGTCCAGAACGGGCAGGCTCTCCATGCCCACTTCCTCCAGGATGCGATGGGTCAGGCGCCCAAAGGAAAGAACATCCACGTTCAAAATGCCGCCGGTGGGACTCATCTGCACCAGCGTCTTCTGAGTCTGCATGGTGAACTGATCCGGAACGATGACCAGGAAGTTACGCGCAGGCTCACGTGCCGCCCGCTCCAGGATCTCCCGATAGATGGTTGTGCTCTTGCCGGACCCCGAAGGGCCGAATACAAATCGAAGTTTTGACATGTGCGATTCCTTTTGTTACAGATTTCCGTGCCATTGGGATGCGTCACCTGGGCACCCGGGGACGCAGCTCTCTACTCGATATCCAGCTCCACTGGACAGTGATCGGAGCCCATGATGTCGGCATGGATCTTCGCATCCTTCAGACGGTCCTTCAAGCTCTCGGAGACAACGAAGTAGTCGATGCGCCATCCCGCATTTTTCTCCCGGGCGTGGAACATGTAGGACCACCAGGAGTAAGCCCCCTCCAGGTCGGGATAGAAGTACCGGAAGGTGTCGATGTGTCCTGCCTCCAGCACCCGTCCGAAGGCCTCTCTTTCCTCATCGGTGAAGCCCGCATTTCCGCGGTTGCTCTTGGCATTTTTCAGGTCGATCTCCCGATGTGCCACATTCAGATCGCCGCAGTAGATCACGGGCTTTTTCTCCTCCAGGGACTGAATGTATTTCAGAAAATCCGCCTCCCATTCCATGCGATATGACAGGCGCGTCAGTTCCCGCTGGGCATTGGGGACATAGACCGTCACCAGATAGTAGTCCGGATACTCCGCGGTAATGACCCGGCCCTCGTGATCATGCTGCTCTACGCCGATGCCATAGGTGACCTTCAGGGGCTCCTCTTTCGTAAAAATCGCCGTCCCGGAGTATCCCTTCTTCTCCGCGTAGTTCCAGTACTGATGATAGCCCGGCAGATCCATCTCGATCTGCCCCTCCTGGAGTTTCGTCTCCTGCAGGCAAAATACATCCGCATCCAGTGCGTTAAAGGACTCCATGAATCCCTTCCCCATCACTGCGCGCAATCCGTTCACATTCCATGAGATCAGTTTCATATTTCCTCCGTTCCGGGCCATACGCCCACTCCATTAGTTTACCACTTCCGGCCCGGAGTCTCCAACCGTAAGAATGGGGGATATTTTCATTTTAGTCCTGGCAGCGGAAAATAATCGGACGCAAAAATCGGGCAATATCTGCCTGCTTTTTTCTATCTTTTTTCCAACCGTTACAGTATTCTGTTATCAGATGAAAACGTACGGCCAAAGCGGCCGATGTGGGGAGATCTGACATGAAACTACTGTTAAAACTCAGCAAAGAAGCGATCCGTTACAGAGGACTGTATGTGATCGCCATCCTTTCCACCCTGATGCTGACGGTGATCAACCTGGCGGCTCCGAAGGTGCTTTCCGAAATGACCGGGATCGTAAGCCGTGGCGTCGACGGCGCAGGGATGGTCAGGATCCGGAATCTAACGGTGATCCTGGTGGCCCTGTATCTGGGCAGAGTGCTCTTCCGCTTCCTGAACAATTACCTGGCGCACAAAGCGGCCTGGTACCTGGTGGGAGACCTCAGGACCCGGACCTATGACAAGCTGGAACGGATGCACATCGGCTACTTTCATGACAAGCAGACCGGTGATCTCATGAGCCGCATCGTGAACGATACCAGGGACTTTGAGCTCCTTTATGCCCACATGATCCCGGAGACCATCACCAATGTGGTGACCTTCCTGGGGGTCCTCATCGTTCTGCTGACCATCAATGTAAAGCTGGCCCTCATCACCTGCTCTCCCATCCCTCTGATCTTCCTGTCCGGCATCATCTTTTCCAAAAAGGTGCGGCCCTATTTCAAGGCATCCCAGGCAAAAATGGGCGAACTGAACGGCAAGCTCCAGGACAACCTCTCCGGGCTGCAGGAGATCCAGTCCTTCGGCAGAGAGGAGTACGAAACCGAGCAGGTTAACGAGAAGAATTTCGAACACATCCGTGCCATGCTGAAAGCCCTGAAGATCAGCGGGATCTTCCATCCTTCCGTGGAATTCATCTCCTCCATCGGAACCATCCTGGTGGTATCCTGCGGCGGGTATCTGGCCTGGAAAGAAGGACTCCTGGTGGAGGATGTGGTGGCATTTTTGCTCTACCTGGGGCTTTTCTACGCCCCCATCACCGGGCTGGCCAATCTGCTGGAGAGCATGCAGCAGTCCCTGGCAGGCGCCGAGCGTGTCATGGCGGTGCTGGATGCGCCCTGCGAGATCGCGGATGCGCCGGATGCAGCGCCGCTTCAGGATGTGCAGGGCAGCATCGCCTTTGACCATGTCAGCTTCTCTTATGAAACCGGCGGCGTGATCCTGGACGATATCTCCTTTACCTGTGCCCCCGGAAAAATGTTAGCGCTGGTGGGCCCCACGGGTGTAGGGAAAACCACCATGACCAAGCTGATCTCCCGGTTCTACGAGCCCACCTCCGGGCGGATCCTGGTGGACGGACAGGACATCCGGAAAGTCACCATCGAAAGTCTCCGGCAGAACATCTCTCCCGTCCTGCAGGACACTTTCCTGTTTAACGGAACCATCGCGGAAAACATCGGCTATGCGGCACCGGAAGCGGGCATGGACGCCATCATCGAAGCGGCCAAGGCAGCGAACATTCATAAGGATATCATGAACATGCCGGACGGATATGACACGCTTGTCGGAGAAAGGGGCCTCAGGCTCTCCGGCGGACAGAAGCAGCGTGTGGCCATCTCCAGAGCGATCCTGCGGAAGTCCCCCATCATCGTGCTAGACGAAGCCACCGCCTCCGTGGATGTGGAGACGGAGCGGCAGATTCAGGAAGCCATCAACAATATCTCCGGCAGCAGGACCATCATCGCCATCGCGCACCGCCTGTCCACCATACGGAATGCGGACATGATCCTGGTCATCGAAAACGGTCACATCGTGGAGCAGGGAACCCATGAAGAGCTGGTGGCCCTGGGCGGAACCTACGCGCGGATGAGCAGGATCCAGGGATAATGCGGGAGATCGCCGACAGACGCAAAACGGCTTAAACTTTCGCAGGAAATTTCACAAAGATTAAAGAATTGTGTCTCCGGAAAGGGAGTATACTGAAGATATGGTGAAACACCGTAAAAAGGAGACACAGGAGAAGCATGGATGACAAAGCTTATGCGGACAGCATAGACAACGGGGTCGGCCAGTTTAACGCAGAAGCCAGCCTGGTCGTGGATGACCTGGCACCTCTCTTTGACCTGTCCGCCTATCCGGAGGAAATGCGGGAACTGCTGACCGAGTGCAACCGCAGGATCGACGAAGCAAACAGCAAGTACCGGACCGCAAAATACCGGGAGGATATGTTCGCCAAGGGATTTCGGGCGGGCATGTATTTTTGTACCTTCGACCGGGATGAGCAGATGCTCAGCTTCGAATTCAACGACGAGACCCGGCAGATGCTGGGCTATGACGGGCTGGAGGATCTGCCCAATGAATTTGACAGCTGGGTCAAAACCCTGGTTCCGGAAGAACGGGACGCCATCGTAAAGCTGTTCTGGGATTCGGTGCGCATGCACCGTGATCTCCCGGACATCACCCATGCCACCTACCGCATGCAGAAAAAAGACGGCAGCATCATCTGGGTCACCGGCGCAGGCAGGTTCATCCGGCGGCCGGACGACGGCTCCCTGGAGATCTACATGGGCTGCTATCGTGACGTCACGGCGCAGCAGGAGCTGGAGGAGTATCTGAAGATCATCGAGGCCATCGGCAAAGTCTTCAATTTCTCCCTGTTTATCGACGTCAACGATATGAGCTACCGCATGATCAGCTCCAACGAATATGTGGAGAAAGTGCCGAAGGATCCGGACGCGCTGAAGTTCCTCAGAAATAACGTGGCCGATTCCGTGGCAGAAAGCTTCCGCCCTACCCTGTACGATTGGCTGGATAAGGACAAGATCCTGGCTGCCATCGAAGAGCACGGATCCACCAGCATGGAATTTTACAGCGAAGGCGCCCAGCGCTGGTACGACGGAATCTTTATGGTGGGGGACCGGAACGAAGACGGAAGTCTCGCCCACATCGTCTACGGCTGTCAGGACACCACGGAAGCAAAGCTCCAGAGCCTGGCCCAGCAGAAAAAGATCTCCGAATTTGAAACGGAGGTCTATATCGATTCCCTCTCCAGGATCCGGAACCGGAAGTTCCTGGATGAAAAACTCATCTATGAACCCTGTCAGGCAGTGGTCATGGCGGACATCGACCGGTTCAAGGAGGTCAACGATACCGCCGGCCACCGGGGCGGTGACGAAGCAATCCAAAAGGTGGCGGAGATACTGGAACAGTCCCTCAGAAAAGAAGACGTGGTCCTGCGCTACGGCGGTGACGAGTTCATGATGGTATTTTTCTCCATCACCGAGGAGGATCTGAAAAAGAAACTGGCCCACCTGAAAGCAGAACTGCGGAAGATCCGGATCAGCAGCAATCAGGAGGTAGTGATCACCATGAGCTTCGGTGCCGCCTTCGGAACAGGGCTCGTGAACAATCTGATCAAGACCGCGGATGAAGCGCTGTATGAATCCAAAAAGACCCGGGATACCTATACGGTGATCGAATTATAAGAGTGTTGCAAAAACACATAAGAACCAAAAAAGAAGAGCCTGCAAGGGCTCTTCTTTCGTGGAAGCAAGGAGGCTCGAACTCCTGACCTTTCGCGTGTGAGGCGAACGCTCATCCCGGCTGAGCTATGCTTCCGTACAACATTAGCATTATAACACGGAAGGATGAAAAATCAAACCATTTTTTCCGTCAACAGTTCCGCATACAGCGCCGCGGGATCCGCGAGCACCCGGGTGGGGCGGTACTGCGTGGTCTCAAGGTCGGCCAGGGTAGCCTCCCCGCACAAAAGCAGCGCCGTATCCACGCCGGCATTGATCCCGCAGGCGATGTCCGTGTAGAGCCTGTCTCCCACCACGATGGTCTTCTCCGGAGAAAAACCGAAAGTGCGCTGCGCGCAGAAAACCATCTCCGGTGCAGGCTTCCCCAGGTACACAGGCTCCCGTCCGGTGGTAACCTGCAGCATTTCGCAGATGGATCCGCAGTCCGGGATGAACCCGAAGGGCGCGGGGCACCGCAGATCCGGATTGGTGGCATAGTAAGGCGCGTCGCAGGTCTGCAGCATCTCCGAAGCCCGGCAGAGCTTCTCATAGGTGATCTCGCTGTCGTAAGCCACCAGGATGCAGTCCGCATCGCTGCTGACCTCCTCCGTCACCTGCAGGCCTTTTTCCCGGAGCTCCGCCACGTAGGAAGCGGTGGCCAGACAGTAGATCCTCTTCCCCACAAAATGCTCCGTCAGGAAAGCGGTGGTCACGGTGCCGGAAGTGATGAACTGCTCCGGCAGGGTCTCCAGCCCGAACACCTCTGCAAAGCGCCGCACGTAATCCTCCCTGCTGCGGGTGGAATTATTCGTCAAGAAAACGCTGACACCGCCCCGGCTCCGGATCTCAGAAAGAAGCTCTCTGCTACCCGAAAAAAGCCGGTCTCCCAATGCCAGCGTTCCATCAATATCAAATAAAAACAGTTTTTTCTCTGCGACTGTCATGTACGCTCCCTGTCACGCGCCGTTATTCTCTGAAGCTTACGGACGCATGATATGGATCGCATGCTTCTCGATCCGCACGCTTAAAGCATCCGTCTTCTGTGCCACTTCTCCGTCCGTATGGACCCACAGAGGCTCCTTCGTCCGGATCTCAAAGCTGTCGGTATGATAGGTGCTGATACCGCGCACATGCAGATGCTTTCCCTTCAGTGCCAGAGGCAGGGAAATGAGCACCCTTCCTTTACTGATATTCTGCACCATGCACAGATCCAGCATGCCGTCATTGTCCACGGCGCCGGGGCAGAATTCAAATCCGCCACCTTCAAAGCGCTGGTTCATGCCGGCGATAAACAACAGCTTGGAAAAAGCAATCTCCCGTCCGTCTCCCAGGGTAAGGGTTCCGTCGGTGCGTCCCGCGGTAAAGATCTGCTTGATGGCGATGGAGAGGTAGGTGAGCTTTCCCAGCTTTAACTTGTTCAGGCTCCCTTTTAAGCTGCTGTGCATGGCCTCCTCGCACACCGCAGCGTCAAAGCCCATACCGCAGCTCACCAGGAATCTTCTGGTGTTGCCGCCGGGATAGGTGAGGCTCCCCATATCCATGAGGGAGGGATGTCCCGTGCGGAAAATGATATCCAGGGCCTGCTTCGTGTCGGCGGGAATGCCCAGGCCTCTGGCCAGGTCGTTGCCGGAGCCGGTGGGCACATAACCCAGGACGATGTCCCGGGTGCCGTGGAGTCCCTGAATGAATTCGTTCATGGTACCGTCGCCCCCCAGCACCACAATGCGGATGGGGCGCTCAATCTCTGAAGAACAGATATCGCCGGCGATACGGATCAGGTCACCCTTTGCAGTGGAAAACCATGCCTTGTAGAGGATGTTGTGGCGCCGCAGATAAGGGCGAACCTTCTCCTCCCACATGATCTTGCCGCTGCCGGTCCGTGCTGCCGGATTGATCACAAAATGATAACGAGCCATCTTTCGGCTTTTCTCCTTTCGGAATACTCTCGTACTACAATAGACCGCTTCGCGCTCTATTGTCAGCATTTGAAAGGAATAAGCCCTTTGGGCTTATTCTAGCTCTAATGTACCACATTTGGCGAAAGATTTACAGCGTTCCGAAAAGAGATTCGAAAGGGCCGCTACTGCACGGTAAAATACTTCTCCGGCACTTCCACATCGGTGGATCCCATGTAAAATCCGGGATCACCCATGATGTAGGTGTCCTGGTAGATCAGGATGGTGTTGTCCACGCTGACACCGGTATCGGCATCGATGTATTTGCTGCCGTTCCAGTCCGCGCCGGGAGAAAAGACCTGGTAAGCCTTGGAAATGTCGGCAATGTCCGTCAGCTTACTCTCTCCCAGGATCACGTTCCGGACATGCTCCGCAAGGCCCGCAGACACGGTATAGCTGTAGGAATAGGCCCAGGTACCGAATCTGCCTGCACCGCCCTTTGCAACGATGGCATCCTCCACCGTCTTCAGGATCTTCTCAAAGTCCCCGGACGCCTCTGCCAGATCCAGGTCGAGGGCTCCGGGATATCCCATCAGCGGGGAAGGAAGATCTGCCTCGATAAAGTAACCGCCGTGCTCCAGCAATTCCTTGATCAGGGGCTCGGTGTGCGCATCATTGGTGCAAAAATAGGCCGATTTCGTGCCATATTTATCGATCCATTCAGGCGCATGCTCCTCGATAAATGCCTGGGCGCCGGGAACGCCCACCTCGGTGATGGGATCCGGTGCTTCCTCCATGGCAAACCGCATACCGAAGTCCTCGCAGGCCTCCTTCATGATGGCCACTTCTCTTGCGATGGTATCGTAGGAAAGGTGCCGCTCAAAGGATATGTGGACGAAACTGTCGCAGCCCAGCTCATGGGCCGAACGGACGATGAGGTAACCTCTCGCCACAAAATCATTCACCACCACCAGGTCGGACACAGCGCCGATCTCAGGCAGATCCTCATGCGCCTCTCCTGCCACACAGATGATGTCGGGACGCTTTTCCTTGATCTGCCGGAAGGCTTCCGCCGTTCCGGGAACCGCCTGGTTCACGACGATGGCCTTCATTTGAGGGTCATCCGCCAGATTCACGATGGTCTGCACCGTGGTGTCCAGCTCTTCTTCGAAATTGTCGGGATAGATGGCCAGGGTCACCAGGTCCGATCCGTATTTTTGCAAAAAGGCTTCGGCTCCCCGTCTGTCATCCTCGGACTGAGCCATGGAACCGGTGACGATGCCGATACGGAAACCTTCTTCCCCATCCTCCGCAGGTTCAGAATCCGTCTGCCCCTGAGCATCCGCTGCAGTATCCGCAACAGGCTGCACATCGGTCTGCGTACTCGCAGTCGCAGCAGTATCAGGCTGCGCCGAGGCGCTTTGCTGCGCTCCGCAAGCTGTCAGTCCCATTGTCATGGCCGCTGTCAGAAACAGGGCTAACATCTTTTTCTTCATACATGACTCCTCTTCAATGCAGTAATTTCTACGTCACTGTTTTCGGTTCTTTTCCACAAATTTTGCGGCGCTCTCGATGTCCTTTACGAAAACGCCCTTGTAATCCTCTCCCAACAGTGCCTTCAGCTCCCGGAGCTTCTCGGAAGAAGGGCTGATGCCGATGACCACAGGTTTCTCCGCGCTGTCTCCCGCCGCATTTTCGGCAGTTTCGGAACCGTCCTCGATGAGCTGCGCAGGCAGGATCCGCTTCAGCAGTTCCTCCAGGTCTTCATACATGATGGGCTTGCTGAGATAATCGGAAAATCCTTCCTTGATGTAGTTTTCCCGGGCTCCGGCGATAGCATCCGCCGTCAGAGCCACGATGGGGGTATCGTCTGCCAGATGCTCCTTCCGGATGGTCTCCAGGGTTTCCAGTCCGGACATGCCGGGCATCATCTGATCCAGCAACACCAGATCAAAGCTGCGCTCCCGCAAAATGTCGATGCAGTCCTGCCCGGACTCTGCGGTGGTGATCTTCATTCGGGTGGCTTCCAGGAGGGATGCAATGACCTCCAGGTTCATCTCGTTGTCGTCCACGATCAGAAGCTTTGCACGAGGCGCCCGGAAGGCAGCCTTGTACTCCTGTCTGGGGACATGCAGGCTCGTCAGATGATCGGTAAAATCGCCGATGGGCGTACTGTCGATGACGGTCTGCTTCATCTGTGCGGTAAAGGTGGTGCCTTTGCCGTAGGTACTGGAAACATCGATGCTGCCGTTCATCATCTTCAGGAGCGCCATGGTGATGTTCAGTCCCAGGCCCGTTCCTTCGATGTTCCTGTTCCGATCCTCTTCCAGACGCTGGAAGGATCCGAAGAGCTTGCCCTGATCCTCCTCCTTGATACCGATGCCGGAATCGGAAACGATCAGTTTCAGCATCTGCGTCTCGTTATCGTAAGAGACCTCTACACTGACATAGCCCTTATGGGTATACTTGATGGCGTTTCCGATGAGGTTCAGCATGATCTGCCGGACTCTGATCTCATCGCCCCGCAGCAGGGACGGGATCTCGGGAGATACCTGCAGACGATACTCCAGTCCCTTGTCCCTGGCCCGTTTCATGGTCATGTTCACCACATCGTTCATAACGGAGGTGAAGCTGTATTCCACGGGGACCAGCTCCATTTTTCCGGACTCGATCTTGGAAAAATCAAGGATCCCGTTGATGATGGAAAGCAGGGTTTTGCCTGCGCTTTGAATATCCGTTGCGTATTTGCGCACTCTGTCATTGATGTTTTCCCGCAGGATCATCTCATCCATGCCGATGATGGCATTCATGGGAGTGCGGATCTCATGGGACATTCTGGCCAGGAAATCGCTCTTGGCCTTATTGGAAGCATTGGCCGCATCCTTCTCCAACTCCAGCACACGCCGCTCGTAATCCGTCTTCTGCTCTTCGAGGCGCATCTCCTCCATCTCTTTGGCGTTGCTTTTCTCATTCCGGTATGCGTTGTAGTAGAAGGCTGCGATCACCAGGAAGATCAGGGCACAGAGGGCTGCGTTCAGTGCGATCTGTCCCCGCACCTCCGCGTACAGTTCCTTATTGTCCACCACCATCACCACATACCACAGATCCATGATGCGGTTGACGTAGACAGTGCTTTTCTCACCGTCGCACTCGCAGATAAAGGTGGAGGAGCCGTTTTCCATGATCTGCTCCCGGAAGCACTCTCCTTCGCTTGTTTCCGAGAGATATTTTCCGCGACTGCTCTCATCACTGTGAGCGATGATCAGCCCGGTGTCATCCATGATAAAGCCATAGCCTTTCCCGTTGACATTCAGCTCCCGGGTCATGTTCTGGATCCCGTTCAGGAACACATCCAGGGAAATGACATTCTGTCTGTCCGGCAGCATACGGCAGACGGAGATGATCACATCCCCGGTCTGGGCATCCACATAGGGCGGAACGATCACCACTTCGCCACCGGCTTCCTGGGCTGCGATATACCAGTCTCTGGAACGGGGATCGTAATCCTCCGGCGGCTCCCAGTTCAGGCCGTCCAAATATTTGGTCATGACATAGCCGTAGAGACCGTTGAAATTCGGGTCAAAATTCTCCGAAACGTTTTCGGTCTCCGCCACGAGGAACTCATGGATCCGGGCAGGGGTCGATCCGCTGACCAGCATATGATGTACGGAGTCCGCCGTGATATGCAGGACGTTTTTCGCGGTACCGATGTGATTCTCGATCATGGACGAGACATTCAGCATCCTGTCCTCCATCACCGCCTGCACATTGGATGCCGCAGCCCGGTAAAGCAGTCTGGAAGCATAGATGGCCATGACGGTCACAAAGAGAAAGATCATCAGCAGCGGAAGCGCGATGCCGAATTTCCTGAACCCGTATACCTTTCTTTCTTCCGATCCTTTTTTCGTTTCCTGTTCACTCATTTGCAGTCTCCAAGATCTCCGAACTGATGTGCATCACCCGGTCGGGATGATGCTTTTCCTGATACTTCTGCGCAGCGGCGCTGCCCGTGACACAGATGCATTTGTAGATCCCTTCCAGCCGTTCCTTCTCCTGCCGCAGAAGCTCCGGATCCGTTCCCCAAAGCAGCAGGACGGGCAGATCTTCCTTCGGCTGACGGATCATCTGTTTTTCCTTCGGAAGGAAATATTTCAGTATCGCCTCCAGCTTGTCATATTTCACCGGCTTGCTCACATAATCGGAAAAGCCCTTTGCCAGGTAATTGTCTCTGGCGCCGATGATGGCATCCGCCGTGAGGGCGATGACGGGAGTACCGCAAAGCAGGTTCATCTGCTTTAACTTTGCCAGGGTCTCCTCCCCGTTCATTTCCGGCATCATCTGGTCCAGGAGGATCACATCATATCGGGTCTGCCGCACCTTCTCGATGCACTCCCGCCCGGAGGTCACCAGATCCGTCCGGATGGCGGTGTCTCGAAGGAGACCTTCCATCACTTCCAGATTCATCTCATTGTCATCCACCACCAGCACCCGTGCTTCCGGGGCGTAGAGGGATACCTCTTCCATCTCGATGTGATCCAGGTAGTTGCGCACCGCTTTGGAAAAATCTCCCAGGGGCTGAGCGGACACCACCCGTTGCGGCACGGTAACGGTAAAGGTACTGCCCTCTCCGTACACGCTCTCAACTTCGATCTTTCCATCCATCATTTCCAGCAGCAGATTGGTGATATGGAGTCCCAGACCTGTTCCTTCAATGCTGCGGTTCCTGCGCTCCTCCAGTCTGGAAAAGCTTTGGAAGAGCTTCTGCCGGTCCTCTTCCCGGATGCCGATACCGGTGTCAGAGACGCGAATGATGAGATCGATGGTTTCTCCGCCGCCGGGAACGGTATAATCAATGTCTATGGTGACGCCGCCTTTTTCCGTGTATTTGATGGCGTTGTTGATGATGTTTAAGAGGATCTGCCGGATCCGGATCTCATCGCCGTAGAGGCGCGAAGGGATCTTTTCCGACACGATCAGATTGTATTCCAGGTCCTTTTTCTGCGCCCTGTGTCTGGTCATATTCAGCACATCGTTCAGTACGGAAGCCAGGTCGTACTCCACGGGAAGGATCTCGTAATTTCCCGACTCGATCTTAGACAGGTCCAGGATGTCATTGATGATGGAAAGCAGGGTGTTGCCCGCACTCCGGATTTCCGTGGCATATTGCCTGGTCCTGTTTTCCCGGGTATCCCGGATGATCATCTCATCCATGCCCAGAATGCCGTTTAAAGGGGTGCGGATCTCATGGGACATATTGGCGAGGAAATCGTCCTTCGCTTTATTGATGTGCGCCAGTTCATTTGCTTCCAACCGGATCCCGATGAGCTGCTTTATGGTATGGATGATGGCGGTGATCATGAACCCGAAGAGACCGAAGGCCATGAACAGCCCGGAAAATACACCGTTGTGGGCGAACTGGTATACCAGGATCTGGATCACGGCAGCCACCGCCAGGATGGCAAAACCGAAGGCCACCACCTGATAGGATTCGATCTGCTTTCGCTTCAGATCCAGGATGATGGTGGTAAACATCACCACGATGGAGATCAGCGCACACAGCGCCGATGCAGGGAAGCTGTGCACCAGTGTCACCTTCCCCGAGATGAACAACAGACCGCAGACCAGAAAATTGGCGATCTCCAGGACGCTGACCGCCTTATATGCCTTCCGGTATCTGCCCTTTTGCAGGGAATCGATGAAAACAAAGAAGGGTAGCGGCATGATCATCACCATCAGGAAGGGGATATCCGACATGACGGAGATGTTCCTGGTGTAGAGCTGCCGGAAAATGGAATTGGAAAGCACCCAGCAGGCTCCGATGAGGACGCCGATGGAGAGATGCTCCAGCTCCAGATATTTTTTATGGATCAGCTTGTAGGTAACCGAAGCGATGAGGCAGATCACGCCCAGGAGCAAAATGGCGGCACCTGCGAAAAACTCCAGTCCGTATCTGCGGAACAGGTAGGTCAGGATACCGATCCTGGTACCGATGTAAACCTCATACACCATGCTGGAGTTGTACTCGTAGCAGACCCGCAGGATCTTCCCCGCATCTGTCGGATAAACGGAAGCAAATACATAGCACTCCGCGGAACGGTCTCCCAGGAAGGAATAGTCCGTGGTTTTATACTCGGTGCGAAGCTCTCCGTCCACATAGATCTGCATGTCCATGCCGCGGAAGCACAGCACGCTGTAGTCCGGGTTGTAATCCGCAGGAATCACGGTTTCCAGGACGATATCTCCCTCCGTGCGTCCGGGCACGGTAAAGGGCGCAGTGGTGCCGTCCTCAAAAACCTGCTGCCAGCCATCCCCGGGAAGCACATCGCAAATGTCCCCGTTCATGGGCGTGTCGGCAGGAAAGAGAATTTCCCCGATCAATATGTATCCAAACACGATGGTCAGGATAATGGATATGATCAGACTGATCTTCTTCAAGCGTATCCCCCATCTGCAACATCTGCACTACTCGATGGTCTGCGTGATCTGACGGATCAGATCCGCCGCTTCATCGTAGAGAAAATCGGTGATCAGATCCTTTGCTTCCTTCAGCATTCCCGCCTGGGTGATCCGGAAGGGATATCCGGACAGCTTTTCCGTCAGGCTCTTTGCCAGTTCGTCGTCAAAATCATCCAGTGCGTCCAGGAGCTGTGCCGCCACATCCCTCGCCTGATCGGCGGAAAGTTCATCCGCAGGCTTTACGGACGCTGCCGCACCGACGGGCTCCAGCTTCTCCACCAGGGCAGCGTAATCGGCAAGAGTTCCTTCCGTGTTTGCCTCGATGAATGCGGCGTCTCCGCTCTTTCCCGCAAGCTCCAGGCTTTCAAACCGCTTGCCCAGCTCCGTGGCACCGATCATCCTGGAATTGCTCTTCAGAGCATGAACAGTGATGGTAAAGTTCTCATAGTCCTTCGCTTCGAAGAAGCTCCTGGTTTTGTCCCTGTTCTTCTCAAAGCTCTTAAAGAACCGCTGGATCGCGGAAATGTACTTCTCCGGACTGCCCGTAAAGGAGATCCCCGCCTGGGTGTCCAGTCCGATTTCCGACAGTAACGTCAGATTTTCATCAGCGCTCATTTTTTTATCCCCCCGGATTTATTTTTTCAATGCTTTCAGTTCTTCGTTCATCTTCCGGATCTTCCTGCGCCATCCCAGGTACATGGTCAGCCAGATGGCGGCATAGACCAGGAGCCATGCCACGGTCATGATCCAGAAGAGCGTGCTTCCCGGCATCAGCCAGCCCTGAAGATACCCCATCAGGTAAAAGGCGATGAGGGCGGGGATCAGGTGGGTGAGGGTGGCGCGAAGGAGACCCCAGTGTTCCACATCATAGGAGACGGAACCTCCCATTCCAAGTGCTCCGTAAAGCCCGCCGATGAGGATCTCCAGCGGACTCACCTGAGAAAAGCTGAATTCGCCGCCCGCCGTGGCAATGCAGATGAAGATTCCGATGGCACAGCCCATGACAAAGCCGATGCTGCTGAGAATCAGTGCTTTTTTCTGAAATTTAGTCATGTGCCTCGCCTCCTTTCCTCAGCTGTCCCAGTTTGCTCTGGATTTCTTTTACATACCTCCTGGCTACCCAGGTGTCCTCGTCATTTTCAAAGATGATACGGATGGTTCCGGTCATGCTCAAGTCAAAGTTTTGGATCTTCCGCAGGTTCACGATCTCAAAACGGCTGATCCGTACAAAGCAGGTCTGATCCAGCTGATCTTCGAATTCCCGTAAAGTAGACCGGGACTCGTATTTGCCGGATGGCGATACCACACAGAGCTTCCGGTTCTCGGTATAGATCCGAATGATGTCATCCACGGAAATGAAGATGATCTTGCCGCCGTCGTATACTGCGATGTGAGTCTTGTCCTCCCCACCGGGTGCCGACAGTTCCTGGCATTCCAGGATGTACTCGATCTTCACACCCGGGTGGTCGCCGCTTTCCTCCCAGTTCTTCAGGACACGCTTTGCGATCATTTCCGCATCCTCTTCCGTCAGATCCGGAAGAAGAGTAAAGTACCGTCCGGGCTTGCTCTGCAGCACCGCATCGCTCTCCCGCAGGGAGTTTCCAAGAACCCCTGCAAAATCCGTCAGGGCCGTTGCATATCCTTCCTGGGTCGCCCCATCCTCACGCTTTACACTGAAGAGGATCTTCACTGCCTGGTTGGCATACCGGCAAAGGAACCGGTAGATCCAGGTGATGCCTTCCTGCCCGGGCCACATGGCCGTTCCGGGGCGGTTTCGTTCCTTCAGGATCTGAGTGAGACGCTGCATCTCGCTCTCCAGGTCCTCCTCCTTCTCTGTTGCAGGCTCCGGAGAATAGATGGCCGCGCCGTGCTTGCTGCCCTGCTTTACCTGATAGAGAGCCGCATCCGCAAAGCGGAACAGGTCGTCATAGGTTCTGCCGCATTCCGGAACGCGGGCCATGCCCAGAGAGACGCCGATGGGGATGTCGAAGTCCTCTCCCATCAGTTCCCGGCAGGCCTTCGTCATCTTTTCATTCATAGCCTTGGCCAGGGCATCCGCTTCTTTTTTGTGATAGATGCGACGGAAAAATGCCATGAACTCGTCGCCGCCGATCCTGCAGAGCACATCCCCTTCCTGGGCGGATTCCTTCAGGATCCCGGCAAAAGCCTTCAGCACCCCGTCTCCCATCTCATGGCCGTAGAGATCGTTCACCAGCTTGAAATTGTCCAGATCCAGCATGGACAGGGTTCCTTCCGCCTCGGCACACACATCGGGCACTCTACCCGCTGCTCCCGCCTTGTTCAGGAGTCCCGTCATCTTGTCCACGGTGGCTTCCTCGGTAAGGTTCTCGATCATCTTCGCACTTTGGATTGCATTCTGAATGCGCTTCAAAAGGATCTCGCGGTTAAAAGGCTTCCGGATGTAATCCGAAGCGCCGATGTTCAGTCCCTGCTGCTCCTTGATGGTGTCGTTCTCGCCGGTGAGAAAGATCACGGGGGCGGGGGTGCGGCCCAGCTGTTTTTCCTGCTCCCTGAGCTGTCTGTAGGCCTCAAATCCGTCCATTTCCGGCATCAGAATATCCAGCAGGATCAGATCCGGATCCTGCTTTGCCGTGATCTTTAACAGGTCCGCACCGGACCGGACGGCTCTGACTTTGGAATACTGTCCTTCCAACAGCCCCTTGGCATTGGCCAGACTGTCGGCATCGTCATCCACGACGATCACAAAATAGTCCGTCATCGGAAAGATCTCCTTTCGGGAATGATCGTTTCAAAGCGTTGGTATTTCAAAGAAAAGTGTATATGTATACAAAGTTATAATACTGTAAAAACAAACAGAAACGCAAGCAGGAGGTACGAACGGTATAATAGGACGACGAACGGTAAAAAAGGAAACGGGCAGGGGTAATTCCCTGCCCGTTCGTATGCTCAGCCTTCCAATCTGTCAGCATAGATCTTTACGATATTCAGAATGATCTCCACGATCTTGTCCATTTTTTCCACGCTGCAGCATTCATAGGTGCCGTGGTAGTTGCAGCCGCCGGTGCCGATGTTGGGGCAGGGGAGGCCGTCATAGGAAAGTCTTGCGCCGTCGGTACCGCCCCGGACGGGAACGTCCACAGGCTCGAGTCCCGCCTGCCGGATGGCTTCCCTGGCATTCTCAATGAGATGCATGTGGGGCCGGATCTTCTCCAGCATGTTGTAGTAGGAATCCTTCATGACAAGGGTCACGGTGCCCTCGCCGTATTTTTCGTTGATCCTGTCTGCAGCCGCCTGCATCATCCTCTTTTTTTCCTCGAAGAGGGCCTTGTCATGGTCCCGGATGATGTACTGCATCTTTGCGGAGGAGGTCTGTCCCGTGAAGGAGGTCAGATGGAAAAATCCCTCGTACCCTTCCGTGTGCTCGGGACGCATCTGCTCGGGAAGCAAAGCGTGAAGCTCCATCCCCACAAGGGAGGCGTTCACCATGATATCCTTGGCAGATCCCGGATGCACGGAAACGCCCTTGATGGTGATGTCCGCACTTGCGGCATTGAAGTTCTCATACTCCAGGGCGTACACCTCGCCGCCGTCCACGGTGTAAGCGTAAGTGGCACCGAAATGCTCCAGATCAAAATAGTCCGCTCCTTCGCCGATCTCCTCATCGGGCGTAAAGCCGATCCAGAGTTCTCCGTGTGGGATGTTCTCCCGAAGGATGGTCTCGAAGACGGTCATGATCTCCGCAACGCCTGCCTTGTCATCCGCCCCCAAAAGGGTGGTGCCGTCGGTGGTGATGAGGGTGTCACCGATGTATTCTTTCAGGCCGGGGAAGCGCTCCATACTCAGGATATCTCCGCTTCCTTCCAGCACGATGTCGGAGCCGTCGTAATGCTCATGGAGGATGGGCTTCACGTCCTTGCCGGAAGCCTCCGGGGAGGTGTCCATATGGGCGATGAAGCCGATCTTCGTAGCATTTTCATAACCCGGCGTTGCAGGCAGGTATGCGTAGACGTAGCAGTGATCGTCCAGTCTCACGTCCTCCAGCTTCAGTTCTTTCAGTTCTCCCTGCAACATTTTTGCCAGATCGAACTCTCCCGGGAAGCTGGGATGGGTCCCGCTCTCCTCGTCCGAAGTGGTATGTACCTTCGCATAACGGATCAGTCTTTCGTATGCTCTTTCCATGGATGTCATTTCCTTTCCGTTTTTTATTTTCGTTCAGCGGTTCCGGCGGGATCCCCGTCCATGACCGCTGTCAGTCTCTTTCTGAAGAACCGGTACCGCATCCAGGCGGTAATGCCGCTGACGGACCAGACCACGCCCACGGACCACCAGATACCCCACAGACCGATGGCCGGGATGGCGGTGAGCAGGAAGGGTACGGTGAATCTGCCGATGACCTCCACAATGCCGTTGAGCAATGCAAAGAAGGAATCTCCCAGACCGTTCAGCACGCCTCTTACCACATAGATCATGCCCAGCATTGCGTAGAAGAGACTGGTGATCTTCAGGGCCTTGGCGCCCATCTCGATGACCGCTTCCTCCTCCACGAAGATCCGGATGATTCCCTCGCCGAAGAGCTGGATCACGGGCAGCATCAGCACGGAAAATACCACCATCAGGACCATGCCCTTGAGGTACCCCTCCCGGATCCTCTCACGCTTGTTGGCACCGTAATTCTGGCCGGTGAAAGTGGAAAGAGCAGCGCCCAGGGTCTGGTAGGGCTGATGGATGATCTGCTCGATCCTGCTGGTAGCGGTAAAGGCAGCCACTGCCACCTTGCCGTAGGAATTCACCACCTTCTGCAGCGCCATACAGGAAATGGCGATGAGGGAGAACTGCAGGGAAAGAGGAATGCCAAGCTTCAGGATCTTCACGGAGATACCGGCGTCAAACCGCATATCCTCCCGGGTCATGTGGAAATACTCATTTTTCAGGATGGCATAGACCAGGCAGCTGATGCCGGAGACGAACTGGGAAATGATGGTGGCGATGCCGGCGCCCACCACGCTCATGTGGAGGCCGCAGACAAAGAGCACGTCCAGTCCCGTATTCAGTAAACAGGAAAAAATGAGGAAATACAAGGGGGTCTTGGAATCCCCCAGGGCCCGCAACATGGCGGATGCGTAATTGTACAGGGACACAAAGACGATGCCTACGCACATGATCTTCATATAGGCCACGGCATCAGCCATGATCTCCGCCGGCGTATCCAGCATGGACAGAATGGGAGCCGTCAGGAAAAATGCCACTGCGCCCACGATCAGCGGGAACACCAGCATGATATAGCCGGTATTGACGATACAGCTCTTGATCTCACCCACATTCCCCTTGCCGAAGAACTGGGAGGTGATGATCCCGCCGCCGCTGCCGATACCGTTGCACAGGGCGAAAAACAGGAAAGTGACGGAGCCCGTGGCACCGATGGCCGCCAGGGCGTCTGCGCCCACGAACTGGCCTACGATGACGGAGTCCACCAGATTGTAAAACTGTTGGAACAGGTTACCGATCAGCATCGGTATGGAAAAACGGATAATGAGGGAGACAGGGTTTCCCTCGGTCATATTCAAAACTGTGGATCTGTGTGCTTTCATGATTATCCTTCTTTAGGTCTCTTTTTTCCCGGAGTGGGCCTTGCGGAACATGAATTTCCGGACCACGGCTATGCCGATGCGGTAGGGCAGAGGACGGAGCGCCTTGTCCGCCTCCTTCAGCTTTTCCCGGATGGGGATATTCTGCGGGCAGTGCTGCTCACATTTTCCGCATTCGATGCACTGACTGGGGAATGCGGGCTCCCTGGTAAGACCCACGGTCTGGGCATACTGGAACCGTCCCTCGCTCTTGGACTCGATGTACATCGCGTTGTAACAGCGGAAGGCACCGGGGATGTCCACTCCCTTCGGGCAGGGCATACAGTACCTGCAGCCGGTGCAGCCCACCTTCTCCAGCGCCCGGATCTCGTCGGTGACGGCCTTCAAGGTGGCGTGATCCGCCTCCGTGAAATGCCCCGCAGGAGCGGCATCCGCCGTACGGCAGTTCTCCTGCACCATCTCCACGCTGTTCATACCGGAAAGCACCACCGTGACCTCCGGCTGATCGTAGAGCCAGCGCAGGCCCCACTCCGCGGGAGACCAGTTTCGGCCGCTTTCCTGCATGATCTTCTTTGCAGACTCGGGGAGCATGTTCACCAGCTTTCCTCCCCGGAGCGGCTCCATGATCACCACGGGGATCCCCTTGGCTGCGGCAGCCTTCAGGCCGTCCACCCCCGCCTGGGTGTTGACGTCAAAATAATTGTACTGGATCTGGCAGATGTCCCAGTCGTAGTCGTTCAGGATCCGGAGGAACCCTTCCGTGGAGCCGTGATAGGAAAAGCCCACATTCCGGATTTGACCGGCGCGCTTCTTCTCCTCCAGCCACTCGACTGCGCCTACCTTCTTCAGCTTCTCCCACATGGCCACATCCGTCAGATGGTGCATCAGATAATAGTCCAAATGATCCGTCCGAAGGCGCGCCAGCTCCTCGTTAAAGTACCGGTCCAGTGCTGCCCGGTTGCTCACCAGATACTGGGGAAGCTTCGTGGCGATATGAATCCTGTCCCGGATCCCGTTCCGCTCAAAGATCTCACCGATGGCGGCTTCGCTCCCGGGATAGACATAGGCGGTGTCAAAATAGTTCACCCCCTGCCGGAAGGCTTCCATGATCTCCCGCTCCGCCTCGTCGATGTCGATGGCATTTCCTTTTTTCTGAAAGCGCATGCAGCCGAATCCCAGAATCGACAACTGCTCTCCCTTTTTGTCCTGTCTGTATTGCATAAAACCCCCTGCGTTTTCGTTTTTTGCCCGTTTCCCGGACGGGCCCGCTATCATCATAAATCCACTTCCCACGCCTTGCAACGAAAAACCGATTTTCCGTGCCAGGGGCAGGATCAGAAAATCCTCAGAATCCGATCTGCCGCAGCACCTCGTCGATCACCTTCGCATTATTCACAGAAAACTCCGGCGTGATATGGGGCACCTCCCCCTGCTCGATGCAGCGGCTGAGCTGCTCGATCTCCAGTGCGTAATTCTGCGGAACCTCCACGGTGCGGGTGATGATGCCGCCCTCCGTAAAAATCTGATAGCTGACTCTCCCCTGCTGATTGTACTCCACATCCGAGCGAATGCAGCCCTTGCTGCCGTGGATGTAGAGTCTGTCAAAGCGGGAATTGGTATTTTTCCCCAGGTTCATGCCCACCGTAAAGGAAGCCCGGGCGCCGCCCGCAAACTTCATGATGCCCGTGGTCAGGTAATCCACCCCCTGATCCGTCATCTCCGCCACGGCGCTTACCTGCTCCGGCGCCTCCCCCGTCAGGGTCATGATCATGGTGGTGCAGTAGCACCCCAGGTCGTACATGGCGCCGCCGCCCGCCTCCTTATGAAGGCGGAAATCCTCCTCATAGCCCTGGGTCACAAAGGCGGTATCGATGTAGTCCAGCGTCCCGATGATGCCGCTGTCCACATCCTTTTTCAGACTCTCCACGTAGGGGCTGTGGAGATAAGCGTAGGCCTCCATGAGATGGACTCCGTGTTCCTTCGCGATGCGGAACATCTCCTCCGCCTCCGCCGCATTCATGGCCAGCGGCTTCTCGCACAGCACATGCTTTCCCGCTTCCAGCGCCGCCTTCACCCAGGGGAAATGCAGATCGTTGGGCAACGGGATGTAGATGGCCTGCACCTCCGGGTCCTCCACCAGCTCCCGGTAGCTGCCGTAAGCCTTTGTAAAGCCGTACTCTTCCTTAAAGCGCTCCGCCTTCTCAAGGCTCCTGCCGGCGATGGCGTAGAGCTCGCAGTTTTTTGCCTGATGCATCCCCGGGATCGTGCACCAGCGTGCGATGTTTGCTGTTCCCAGTATTCCCCATTTTACCATGTTCATTTCCTCCGTATGCGCATTTAAATGCATATTATATTATGCCCCTTTTACGGAACGGAAACACGCCCATTTTTGCTCTGTTTTGACGGAAATATGTGAGGAGTTTGTCTGAATAAAAAGAGGCCTCTCCTGCGGATGCAGGGGAGGCCTTGTTCTATTCTCTTGATTCTTTACAGGAGCCCGAAGCTCTCCAGCAGATTGTAAAACTCCTCGGACTCGGTAAAGCCGTAGATGATCTCCAGACGATCCGCACCGGTCTCCAGCTTCGCCATCCAGTAGGCAAAGCCGCCCTCGTCGGGCTCTCTGTCAAAGAGTGCGTTGTACATGTCCGTGACGAACTCGGCGTTGGATTTTTCCTTGTCCAGATACTCTGCGGAGAAGAAGAAGCCCTCTCTGGCTACCCAGGCAGCCTGCATGGATCCGGAGGCAATGCCCTGCACCCAGTAGTCAATACCGCCTTTTTCTCCTGTTCTGCCCAGACACTTGGTGTAGAGCCGCTCCACGAAACGGCGGATGCCGGGATTTACGGCCGTTCCGTCCTCATTCATGATGCCTCGGACGATACCGTAGGCTTCACAGAGATTCTCAAACTCGGGAGAATTCACGAATCCGCTGAGGACATAGGCTCTGGTATAGCCCCTGCTCAGATAGTCCAGCCAGCCGGTAAAACCTTCCTCATCGGGATCTCTGTTAAAGAAGGTGCTGTACAGAACCGTCAGGTACTCGGCGTCGCTTAAGCCCCGGTTTGCAAACTCCTCGCCCATGATGAATCCCTGGGCCAGACCCGCGCCGTCATTCACATGATCCAGCAGCTGGCGGGTCCAGTGCTCCAGGCCTGCTTCTTCCGCCTCACGTCCCAGAGCTTCGGTGTACATCCGGGCCACAAAGGCTCTCACCAGAGCTTCCGTGTCATCATCATCATCATCGGAGCCGCCGCCCTGCTCGGTGGTCAGGCGGATTGAGATATTCTGTCCCTTAGGCAGATAGGTGTAGGAGTTCCCTCCCCTGTCATAGAATCTGTCAGGAAGAGGAACATCCAGGTTCAGATTCTTCGGCGTTTGAATGGTGGTCAGGGAACGGCAGGCCGACAACATTCCAAAGGCTTCCGTGACACTGCTCATGTCCCATCCGCTCAGATCCAGGGAGGTCAAAGCGCCGCAGCCGTAAAAGGCGCATTCTGCGTCCGTGACATTTTGAAGGTTACAGTTGGTCAGATGCACGGAAGTAAGACGGGTGCAACCATAGAACATGTAGCGCAGGCAGTCTATCACCACACCGTTTTCGGCAGCAAAGGAGCTGACGGTATTTTGCACGCAAAATCCGGTGCCGCTCACGGAATGAAGTCTGCTGCTGATATGGGTGCGGTATTCTCTGCCATTGACCCTGGCGATGGCAGGAACCACAAGCGTTGATGCGGTGCCGTTGTAGCCGGAGAGGCGGATGATGCCCTCACCGTACTCAACTTCATACTCGTAATCGTTCTGCCAGGTGGTGTCCTCTTCCCCATCATCGTCAACGGGCTCGTCCACATCGGGGGTGGGGGCGGTCCGGGTAACATTGTAGGTCTTCCCCGCGTAGCTCACAGTGGCAGGATGATCACTCAGAGGACCTCCGTTCAAAGATCCCACCACTTCGGCGGTATAGGTCCCGTTGCCGCGGGTGGTGATCCCGTTGGTGATAAAGTACTGATAGTCTGCGTCCGTAAAGTAGGGAGAAACGTGGCTCTCGGAGCCTGCATCCTCATCAAGGATACAGTTGGAATACTCCATGTAAGTCGGGATCAGGCTTGCCCACTCCGCAACATCCGAGGATTCTGCCTCATGACCGTTGATGTAATCACCGCCCCTTCGCTGCCCCGCAACGTTGTAATAGCCGTAATCATAATCGGCACCATCACCATCATCCCAGGTGGTATCCAGGAGATACCAGTGATTGTGGAGCTGCACCATGTTCCAGGCGTGGCTGGAGCCGGTGACATTGATGGTCCGGATCCCTACTGCGTTCAGAAGGAGCCCTGTGGTGGCAGCGTAGCCTGCACAGACCGTAAGCCCGTCATGGATCAGGGAATAAGCCCCCTGCTCCCAGTCGATCCTTCTGACCCCGCTGTCGTAGATAAGGGAAGAATTGTTCGCAGCTTCATAATCGTAGGTCGTATGTTCGCAGATGATGTCATGCAGGATCCGCTCCTTCTCCTCGGGAAGGGATGCGGCATTTGCCTGCCGGATCCATCCGCTGACCACATTCGTAAACTCCTCTACGGCTGCGCTTCTGCCCGCCCCCGTCTTAAACTGGGGATAAAGGGTGACAATACCTGCAGAGCCGTTGATGGTATTGTTGATGACGAAAAACTGCGGATGGCTCAGCTTAAACATGTAATTGATCTGAAAGCCGTTCAGATGATCCAGGGTCAGGTCATCGGTCCTGACAGAGATGGAAGTATAGTCAGCGGTGCTGTTTTGCATCACCTGAATGCAGGCTTCCTCCATACGGTGCCAGCACTCCCGCTCATCCTCTGTCAGCAGGTTGTAGGCGGCGGTGGGGTGGAACTGTCTCCAGAAAGTGGAGCCGCTTGCGAACTGTACCGCTTCTTCGGAAGGCTCGTAGTAGTAGCAATCCGCTGCAGTAACGTCGATCTCCTCTTCCACAGGAATGACAACCGTGTCAGCATATTCGTACCAGTCGGGGAAGTAGGCCTCCGCTGCGGCTGTCTGCTCTGAGATGAGTTCTGCGCTGTCTTCAAAAAGCTCCGCAGTCTCTTCAATCTCCTGCGCCGGTGCGTACTCTGCTGCCTGCAATGCCTGGGCGGGCATTCCCGTGACCAGCAATGCGACTGCGCTGAGCAGACCTGCGATCCTGTACATCCTATACTTCATATTTCCTCCTTTGTCTGCCTCCGGCAGACACCCATGGTGAGATCTGTTAAGCAGATTCTCCGAAGCGAATATTTGCTTTTTTGTTATATCTCAAGGCGTGATTTTTCTTTCTTCCAAAAACGCCCGAATTTCCTCATAACGCTCCAAGAGTGCGTTTTTAGCGGAACCGGGGATCCAGCTTCCGTTATGATGATGCACAGTGTAGCTGTGCTCCGTGTGATAAACAATCCCCGTATCAAAACTCTTGCAGGTCAGCGTCTCAAAAGGATACACCGTAATGTCCCCCACCGACTGGAAGGACCCGTTTTTCTTTAGGCCATGCCGCTCGATGATCTGTGTGTAACGCACCGGGCAGGTGGAAGTATCCCAGGAGCCGTCCTCTTTCAGGTACGGCCTGCGTTCATAGCTCTCGCAGATCTCCTGCAGGATCGGGTGCCCCGGAACTGCTCCCATCCCGGAACCGCATTCGATCCGGTCCATGGACTCAAAGCTCATATATGCATCATTATACAACAGATCATCGATGGGGCGTAACATCTCTACATCCAGATCCATGTAGACTCCGCCATACCTGCGGAGGAGATCCGCTCTGGCGTAATCCGAGGCAAAAGCCCAGTTTTTATCAGAAATGGCCTGGTCGAAAAACAGGCAGCCCTCCGGATGATAACTGTTCAGATCCCAGATCCTGATCTCAAAGTCCGGCGCATACCGCTTCCAGGAATCCAGGCATTTTTGATACAGATCCGGCAAAGGATCTCCCGAGAACCAGATGGCATGGATCTTCTTCGGAATGACAGGCGCGTCATGTTTCCGATATTTCACCGGCGGCTTTTCCGCCGTAAGGAGCTGCAGGTCCTCATAGAGGAATTCCAAATACATGGAGGGGATAGCTTCGAAGCCCGCCAGGTCAGGATCCGCCTGCAACTGCGCCAGCACCTCTCTATGCCCGGTAACGGCGACAAGCAGCACCGCGCGCTCCCTGTCCATCTCTGCCAGACGACTCTTCGGGATCAGGGGAAATGCCTCCCCATTCGGCAGAGAGTTCTTCGTCCCAGCCACATCCACGAATCCCCGGAGCCGATCCAGCAAGCCGCTCTTTTGCAGGAACGGAAGCGTGCTGCTCCGGAAGCGTTTCCCGCTTCCCCAGCAGACGATGTCCTTCGTCTTCAGTTGTTCAAAATACGCTACCAGTGTCATTTCGTACTACCGATAATCAGCCGACACATCCATAAATTCCCTGTTGCCTCGGATATAATCAGCGTAGGCCGTCTCAGCATCCTTGCCATGAAACACCTTGCAAAGTCCGCACATGTCGCAATCTGCGATGCAAGGGAATCGCTCTTTGATATAGCTTCTGCGCTCTTTCTCGGTAGAACCGGTAATCTCCGGTGCATTTCCCATGAGCCAAATCCTCTCAATGTATCTGCCTGCCCTGACGGTAGGTATCCATGTACTCCATGTTGATTTCACGGATCTCCTTCTTTCCGTCGATATAGTCCTGATAGATGTCCCAGGGGCTCCCACCGCCCAGCCAGCAGGAGGAACAGTTTTCACACCCCCCACCGCAATCCAGGGATGCCTTCACGATCTGTTCGCGCTCTTCCCGAGTTGTGTCTTTGATCAGAATGGATTTCATGATTATCCTCCCCTCACACTATCAGTATAAGCGATGGGCTGTGTATTACAAGGATTCCTACTGCTCCGCTGTTCGTCGCAGAGTCACTCCCGATTTGCCAAAATAGAACGGCTGCGGATTGCCCGGATCACCATGAATACGGGGACCAGCAGGAAGCTGACGGTTACAAACAGGAAACCGTTCTTTACGGTAGCATCAAAAAGTACCAGAAAGTAAGCTGCCGCCTCCGCCAGAAGACAGAGGATGACAGCCGGGATCAGGAGAAGGATGAAGCCCGTCTTCTGCCCCTTGGTATACCCCTCTTCATGATGGGCCAGCACCGCACCATGCCACTTTCCCAGGAGAAAACACCCGGTGGAGGCAAGCAGGATCCCGGCCG
Source organism: Lachnospiraceae bacterium (assembly GCA_016286555.1). GTDB lineage: Bacteria > Bacillota > Clostridia > Lachnospirales > Lachnospiraceae > AC2028. The sequence continues at coordinate 99,749 of JAEETA010000004.1, forward strand.
CGTAGCACAGGGGGTTCACCTCCACAAGCTTCGTGGACCAGGGGAAGAAAAAGATCCAGGTGATCCGGGTATCCACCACTTCTGCCATGGAATACTCCAGGAAAACCGTGCAAAAGCCGAGAACGATCAGGGCAAGATAGTAAAGAACGCTAAGTCCAATGATCTTTTTGAAACGATACATGTCACTCCTCTGAATCATAAATCATTAACCAACAATATTTTATCACGCAGTCGCGGCATAGCAAAATATTCACGATCGTGAACGGCAAAAAAAACTTGTCATGAATCGAGGAAATGACCCTGAATCTGTCCTCACACTTAGCTGCTACTCGCCTGGGGCTGTCCGTTCAGGACCTGACCGCCAAGATGATTGCAAAAGGATATAAGGTGCCTGAAACCGTATAATCCTGTCCCATGAAACAGCAAGGAGAGCATCCCACGATGCTCTCCTTTTCTGTCCTATTCTATCACAGCGCTCCGCTACTTCTGCTCTTTCTCGAAATCCGAGATGAACTTCAGATTGGCTCTTTCGTACTCGTTCAGCACGCTCTCATCGAAATCCGCGGGATCCACAGATCCGAAATACCAGGGCAGCGCATCAAAGTATGCCTGCAGGGTTTCGTCCTTAAAACGTCTGCCGTGGCGGGCATAGATCTCGTTTCGGGCGATGCGCAGCTCCTCCGCAGTGAGCCCTTTCAGATCCTCTTCCGTCAGTTTTCTGACATCGCTGTCAGGGAAGATCATTCCGTCCGTCAGGGTGCTTTGGTCTACATCACCGCCACCCACGGGATCCAGAACGAACCACTCGGGAAGGTTATAGGCAAACCTCAGCGTATCTCCCTCTTCCGTGAATCCCACGATATTGCGATCTCCATAGGATCCGTCGTAGGTGATGTGATACATTCCGTCCTGCAGGTAGCCGCTGATCACATCCACTTCCGCACGGTTGGTGTCACCGTGCTGGAACAGATACAGGTCGTAATCCTTCAGGTAGACCCAGTCGTCCAGGGGATAGCTCATCTCGGAATAGGCATAGCCCGTGGTGGCTTTCACGTAGGCTTCCAGGTCCTTCCCCTTGATGGCGGTCAGGTCGGTATAGATCTCCTCCTCTCCCGTCGCTTTCAGATATGCCTTCAGCACCTCGTCGGAAGGATACCCGGCATCGATGCCTGCTCCGTCATAGAACACATCAGCCCAGTAGATGTCCTGGGGATTGGAAAAATACCCGAGAAGGAACCCATAGTAGCCGTCATCGTTCAGCTTCTTTTCCAGGCTTTTCAGTTCCTGCTCTGAAAGGGGTGCCTTGGCTGCGGAGGTCAGACCGCTTTGCAGTGCTTCCGCCAGGGGCGTCCAGGAAATCTTCACACTCTCATACTGATCAGACAAAGAATAAAAGGCATCGTCGGACATGTCCACCCGTTCTGCCTGATTCATGTCCCAGATGCCGGTGGTGTTATGGAAAATGGCCAGGCCACCGTTTGCCACATCCTCCTCGGAGAAATAGAAATCATCCCAGGTGATCTCGGCCCCGCCGGGCTCTAAGTGCCATTCTCCGATGCAGGAACTCCAGGCGCTGCTGGAACCCGAATTGTAGAAATGCCCGTTTCCCATGTAATGCTGTCTGTTGCGGGACCATGCTTCCAGGAAGCAGACCGCCTTATCGTCCTTTACGGTATAGCCGGAATAAACGAAATTCCGAATGTCTTCGGACTCATATTCAAAGTTGTTGTCTTCGCCGATGAGGAGTTCCTTCACCCCGTCGCCGTTGATATCCTCCATCACATAACCGATGGTCTGCATCAGGTCGTCGTCGCCGGGGTACATGATCCGCTCCATGATACCGGTAGAAAAATAATCATACTCCATCTCGTAATCATATCCTTCGGTGATCATGCCTATCACTTCGGAAAGGATTGGACCGTAAATCTTATCATAGTCGGGACCGGCATCTTCTTCCGGAAGGTCCGCAGCAGACGCGCCGCTCTCATCGGCACCGGCCGATTCACTTTCGGCACCGGAATTCGCAGTTTCCCCTGCGCCTGCCACATTCTCAGTTCCCGTATCCGTCGCTATTTCCGCAGCATTTTCCTGTCCGCTTTCCGGTCCGGCCGCCGCGCTGTCCTGCTCCTTATTTCCGCATCCGAAAAGCAGCGAAGCACACATCATGGTTGTGAATATGGTAAGTATCCTTTTTCTTCTCATGTCATTGCCTTCCCATGGTAGTTCCGATTTCAAGTCACAGGATCCATTTCGTAGAATCACGGTTTCCCAACTAAAATAATATCACATTCTCCCGTGCAGACAATCGCTGAACCGTCGCCTTTACCGTTCCTGCCACCGTAGGGTAAAGCAGGTTCCCTCCCCTACGGTGCTCTCCGCCGTCAGGCTGACGGCCAGCAGATCTGCCGCCTTCTTTGCCAGATACAGTCCCAGGCCGCTGGACTTCTGATCCAGCCGTCCGTTCACACCGGTGTAGCCCTTCTCAAAGATCCTGGGCAGGTCCTCCGGAGAGATGCCGATGCCGGTGTCTGAGACCTTCAGGGCGTTGCCCTCTACCTCGATGGTGACAGACCCTGCAGGGGTGTATTTTACAGCATTGCTCAGGAGCTGCTCCAGGATACAGCCGAACCATTTCCGGTCGGTGACCACCTTTGCTTCGGTTCCCGCATAGTTCATGCCGATGCGTTTTTCCACGAACTGGGGTGCCAGCTTGCGGACGGATTCCCGGATGAGCTCGTCCAGGTCATACTCCCGGATCACCAGGTCATTGGAACTGCTGTCGATGCGGATGTATTGCAGTGCCATCTCCGCATAGCTCTCAATGCGGGTAAGTTCCACGGAAAGGGCCCGATGCTCGGGGGTGTCCTCTGCGAGTTTTAACCGCATCACGGCAATGGGTGTCTTGATCTGGTGGACCCAGGCGGTGTAATAGTCCAGCATGTCCTGTCGGTCCTCATCCGCTTCCGCGGTGATGCGCTCCATCTCCGCTCCCAAGCGCAGGATCATCTCCCGGTAGTCGTTTTCAGCAAGCGTCCGCCCCTCCGGCAGGGAACGCCAGTCCGCCAGAATGGATGCCAGGGTATGGGCCCGCTCCTCCCGCTCCCGCCTTTCCCGGAAAAAGGAAATCACCAGACAGACGACGAACAGGACTGCTGCCAGCACCGTGGAATAGATCAGCGGTTCCGTCGTGATATCGTACAGAAGAAAAACCGACACGTTTGTCAGAGTGATCACCGCAAAAAGCAGAATAGTCAGTCGATTTTTTCGCAGGACTTCTTTCAGAATGCTCATGAGATCATATACCCGCTTCCCGGTTTGGTGATGATGACATCGGCAAGACCCACCCCCTCCAGTTTCTTCCGGAGCCTGGTCACATTCACGGTGAGGGTGTTCTCCTCCACAAAGCAGTCATCATTCCAGAGTTTTAACATGAGGGCGTCGCGGCTCACGATCTTCCCCCGATTTTCCAGCAGTGTATGCAAAATCCGGAACTCGTTTTTGGTAAGATCCAGGGTACTGTCCCCGATCCGTACCGTATTGTCGTTCAGGTTCAGCACCGCGCCGTGAAACTCCATGGTGCTTCCGCCGTTGCCGCCGATCTCGTAGCTTCTGCGCAGCACTGCCTGAACCTTGGCAGACAGTACCATGGGATCCACAGGTTTCGCCAGGAAATCATCGCCGCCCATGCCGATGGCCATGACCAGGTTCATATTGTCGGAGGCGGAGGACAGGAACACGATGGGCACGGTGGAGAATTTCCGGATCTCCCCGGTCCAGTAGTAGCCGTTCTGAAAGGGGAGCATGATATCCATCAGGATCAGCTGTGGATCGTACGCCCGGACTTCTTCCGTAACCCCTCTGGGATCCTCCATCACCCGCACTTCGTTGCCTGTGTTTTCCAGTATTTTCTTTACTTCTGCCGCCAGAGCGGCATCATCTTCCACCAGATAGATCCGATACATCGCTTTTCCCTTTTCGTAAAACGGCTTTCAGCCGCCCCCCGAAAGGGAGCGGCTTTGGCCTTAGTGCACGATCTTATAGTACGTTTTTGCGGTCATGAGATAGACCACCGTATACACCACCGCAAATACTGCCAGTGTGATGAGGGTACAGATCACGAACAGCTGTATGTTGGTCAGCATCAGGATCTTCAGGAGTTTTGCCAGGATGGGGAAGGCAAAGGCCGTGTGGATGGCCGCGGTGATCAGGGGCAGGAAAAACTGCAGTACCAGCTGGCTGCCGATGGTCTTTTTCACCTCGCTGCTCTCCATGCCGATCTTCTCCATGATCTGGAACCGTTCTCTGTCCTCATATCCTTCGGAGATCTGCTTGTAGTAGATGATGAGGATGGTGGTAAAGAGGCATACAAATCCCAGCAGGATTCCCAGGAACAGGAAGGTGCCGTACATATCGAGGATGTTTTGCAGCGTCTCCCACTTGGTATCCATGATGATGCTGGCCTCGGGATAGACTTCCCTGACCTTCGCACGCAGTGCTTCCGCATAGGCAGGTCCCTGCTCGATGGCCACATCGTCATCGGAAAAGAGGACGCCGATCCGTCCGATGTAGTCGGAGGCATAGGCACCGTAGGCTTCCTTTTGGGCACGGTAGATGTCTTCCATGACTTCCTCGTCCGCCACCACGATGCCCACCACATCCACCAGGTTACCCATGCTGGTACTGACGGGGAAGTAGGTGGGGCGCTCCGCTACGGTGTAGGTCTTGCCGTGAATGACGAGGGTGTCGGGAATCTCATCCAGGTTGTGGATGGTGGACATGATGCGGCAAAAGCCGATCTCGTCCTTCTGCAGGTCTATCATGTCATTGTCCGTGTGGATGATGGACTGATTTTTCAGATGATTGAAGGTCTCCTGGGTGATGTAGACCACGCCGGTGAGTTCCTCGATATCATAGCCGCCGATCACCTGATTTTTGGTAAAGAGCTGGTCGTCCCGATAGAGGTAGGACACTTCCAGCAGGTTGGAGGAGGTGACGTTTTCGAGGTCGATGCCCATCTCCTCCGCCGTTTCCTGGGCAAAAGACTTCAGGTCGTCTATGGGAACCGGCATTACATTCTCCTCCACCACGCGGCTGGCGGAGAGATAGAGCTGCTCGGGATAGTTGCTGTTGATGGTGTCCTGCACGCCGCTGTAGAGGCTGACGGTGGTGGAGATCATCACCAGCACGCCGGTGGCCAGGATGGCGATGGATGCGAGACCCACCGCATTTTGTTTCATTCGGAACAGGAGTCCCGCCACAGCGGGCATGTGCCGCTTTTGATAATAGTACCGGCGATTGTGCTGCAGGCACTTCAGGACAAAGGTGGTACCGGTCACGAAGAGGCAATAGGTGCCCACGATGACCAGCAGCACCGCTGCGAAAAAGAGGAGCAGCGCACGCAAGGGACTCTGAACCGTCAGAGCGATGGTGTAGCCCGCCCCCAGGGTACCGATGCCCAGGAGCAGCAGGAACCACTTCACCCTCGGCTCACGCTCGCCGGTATGTCTGCCGGCCATGAGCTCCACGGGCTTCATCCGCAGGATGGTAAAGCTGCCCACCAGGAAGGCGAAGAAATCCAGCACCAGGAAGATCACTACGGGAAGGAGCAATGTCTTGGCATTCAGGTAATAGAAGCCCGCCACCACCTTCGCGTGGAGCAGTCTGCAGATCAGCAGGGACGCCGCCTTGTAAAAGAGGATCCCGAAGCACAGGCCCAGTGCCATTGCGCTGCCGGATGCAACCAACGACTCGGAGAACACCACCTTGATGATGTGGCGCTTTCCCATACCCAGTACATTGTACAGGCCGTACTCACTCTTCCGCCGCTTCATAAGGAAGCTGTTGACGTAGAGGATGAGAACGAAGGACAAAAGTCCGATGACAAATGCGGCAAAGCTCATAAGGAAGGGCAGATAAGCGCCGCCCAGGGCATCCCCCAGTCTTTCGTCCAGTGCCAAGGTGATGCAGATGTAAAAGCACCCCAGGAGTCCCGCTTCCGCCAGGATCCGGGGAATGTAGAGCATGGTATTTTTCCGGATGTTTTCCAGAGCCATGCGAAGATAAAAACCTTTTTTCATCTCCGTCACCTCCCTGTCCGCAGCATGGTGAGGGTGTCGGAGATCTTCTTATAGAGCTCCTCATTGGTGGCTTCCCCGCGGTAGAGCTGATGGAAGACCACGCCGTCACGGATGAAGAGCACGCGATTTGCGTGGGATGCCGCATCGGTGGAATGGGTCACCATGAGGATGGTCTGCCCGTTTTCGTTCATCTGGGAGAAGACCCGCAAGAGCTCGGCGGAGGACTGGGAATCCAGGGCGCCGGTGGGCTCGTCTGCCAGGATCAGCTTGGGGCCGGTGATGAGGGCACGGGCAGCGGCTGCACGCTGCTTCTGTCCGCCGGAGACTTCGTAGGGGTACTTGTTCAGCAGTGCGCTGATCCCCAGGGACTCTGCGATGGGCTGCAGGCGCTCCTCCAGCTCTTTTCCATTACGCCCGCCCAGTACCAGGGGCAGGAGGATGTTGTCCTTCAGGGTGAAGGTATCCAGCAGGTTAAACTCCTGGAATACGAAGCCCAGGTTCTCTCTCCGGAAGGCTGCCAGCTCGTTTTCCTTTACGCTGTCAAGGCGCTTCCCCTGGAGCTCCACGCTGCCGGCGGTGGGCTTGTCCAGCGCTGCCAGGATGTTGAGGAGTGTGGTCTTTCCGGAACCGGACTCACCCATAATGGCCACATATTCTCCGCTTTCCACGGAAAAGTTTACGCCCTTCAGGGCCTGGACCTGGGTGCCGCCCAGTCTTGATGTATATGTTTTTTTCAGATCCGTTACTTTCAGAATTTCCATTCCGTATTACCTCCGTTTCGATGTTTCTGAAGTCATCTTATCGAAACGGAATTCCCGCCGACATCGATTCATGTGACAATGATGTGACAGATTTGTAAGGTGCTCACAGGAGCTTATTTTTCAGCTTTTCCAGCGTAATGTGATCGATCCCGACGGAGGAAAAATAGTCCGCTGCGCTGCCGTGGTCGTTTTCCAGCCGTTCCAGCAGCAGACGGATATTGTCCTCGTGAGGAATAACGATATTCATGTCGATCTCCGGGAAGTTTTTCCGGATAAGGTCAAAACGGGGGATATCATTTTGCGCGGTGCGCATGTAGTCGTAGATGATGTCGCTACGACGTACCCCCACCAGCCACAGGAGCATGGCGGTGATGACACCGGTCCTGTCCTTTCCGGCGGTGCAGCCGTAGAGAACGCCGTCCTCCGCCTCCGCAATGGTGCGGAACACCTCCCGGATGTTCTCGGCGTAGGCGATGCGATAGTAGCTCTCCGGCACCGCTGCAGGGCTTTCGGGAATGCCGCTGCCCTCGGTGATGGGGATGTTGTAGTAGGTAAAGCCCGGGACACCTGCCAGCCCGTGAGGTTTTCTCGCCACCTCTTCTTCCGTCCGCAGGTCAATGATGGTGGTGATGTCGGCATCCAGTAGAAAATCGATATCCCTCTGAGACGGATACTCTGCCACGTCGCTGCGGATGATCCTGCCCTGCTTCGTGTAGTTCCGGGTGCCGTCGATGCGGTATCTGCCCAGGTCCCTGGTATTTAAGGTGGTCTCCAGCAGGGAGTAGGGTTGTTTCTCCCAGGCCTCCTCATAGCTGTCGGTCAGAGCCTCTCCCTCATCCAGGGCTTCCAGCTCCCGGAGGCAGATCTCCACCGCTTCCCGGATGTATTCGTCCGCCATCTCCCGGGTAAAGAAGAAGATCTCCTCCTCCGGAATGAGGATAAAGTAGGATTCCATTTTTGCCATGAGGCCTTCGATGTCGAATTCCTCCAGCTCATTGATGGGCTCGGCAGCAAAACCCTCAGGAAGAGTGATGTCGTTGATCAACCCGTACTGCTCTGCCACGTAGCGGTTGATGATGGTGTAGTCCTTGTGGAGCCGCTCGATGTTCCCCGGGATCGAGGGATTCCAGTGATATCTGTCATAGGTAAAATGCCGGAAAAACAGATCCTGAACCAAGTGCAGATAATACCCCAGATACAGGTCATCCTTCCGGATCAGATCCCTGTACCGTTCCCGGAACTCTTCCAGATGATAGGTGCGCTTGTTTAATCCCCACACCTTCCGCTTCAGATGACTCCGGTAATGTCTTCCCGCGTCCGGCAGGATGGCGCCGAACTTCAGTCTCCCCGGATCCTGAAAGCTGCGACGGGCGATGAGCTCATTTGTCACCGCCAGATGAATGATACTGGATGCCATAATGTCCCCCCATAGATGAAAAATACATTCCCCATCAGTTTATCACATTTTGAGGAATTCGGTTTCATGGGTATGGACCACACCGCAAAATATTGTGGATTCGGCGGTGTTATAAAATCTGTTTTCCGTATTGACGAATCCCGAAAGTATATGTTATAAGATAATTGTTCATACATATTATTTCATAAATAATATCATCAAAATATTATGAGGAGGTACTTATGGCAAGAAGTAAATCTACAGAAAAAGAGCCCCGTCCACTGACCGTGGCGGAGCACAAGAAGGTGAATGCGGGTAAGCGGAACCCCGTCAACGAGGCGCTGAACCTCCCCCTGGGGGATCAGTTCGAGGCGGACCTTACGGAAATCCTGGAGAGCGACGCCGAGGAGCGGGGCGAGACCGTGGTCATCGCGCTGGTGGACTTCGACGAATTTATGCACATCAATAAGGATTTCGGTGTCGAGGAAGGTGACAGAGTACTGATCGAGATGGGCCGGTACATTCAGAAGAAGGTGCCGAAGGATGCTACCGTCTACCGCATCGGCGGCGACGAGTTCGGCATTATTTTCAAAGGATTGACGGAGCGGGAGGATATCTTTCTCTTCCTGAACGATCTGAAGAATGATTTCGATGTGGTTACGCCTGATGGACAGAAGCACTCCCTCACCATCGGCATGGCTACCGCTTTCGTGGATGCCACCCGCTGTGCGGAACTGGTACGGAAGGCGGACGGTGCGCTCTTCCGGGCGAAGGCAGGCGGACGCAATCGCGTCACCATGGCCCGGGAGGAAAAGATGATCCCCAAGACCAGCCACTACACCCAGGATCAGCTCCAGCGCCTCTCCAAGCTGGCAAACAGAGAGGGCATCGGCGAAGCATTTCTGCTCCGGGAAGCCCTCGATCTCTTACTTAAGAAGTATGATGTTTAGAAACATATAATTCGGTGCCGGTCTTCAGCCGGGCCAGTCCATCCTTCATCACAGATGCGGGGCAGGCGAGGTTCATTCTCAGGAACCCCTGTCCCGCTTTTCCGTAGATCTCGCCTTCGCTGAGGATGAGACCCACTTCATTTCGCAGGAAATCGGCAAATTCTCTGCTGCTCTCCGTCAGATCCCGGACGTCCAGCCACAGCAGATAGGTGGCAGGGCCGCAGATCGGATGGATCCGGGGCAGGATGGATTTCATCAGCGAGACGGCGTATTGCTTGTTGCTCTCCACATAGTCGTTCAGCGCGTTCAGCCAGGCCTCTCCTTCGTTGAAGGCGGCCACGGTTGCGGTGACGGCGAAAGCATTGGGCTCCGCCACTTCATCCGTATTCAGGGCCCGCCACACCTGATGGCGCAGCAGGGGATTTGCCGCAAAAACGGCTGCGGACTGGAGTCCTGCCATGTTAAAGGCTTTGCTGGCGCTGATGCAGGTGACGCTGATGTTCCTGGCGGTATCGGAGACGCTGGCAAAGGGAACGTAATGCTCTCCCGGCGTTACGATGTCGCAATGGATCTCGTCGGAGATCACGCGGACGCCGTATTTGGCACAGATGTCCGCCACCCGGATCAGCTCCTCCTTCGTCCAGATCCGGCCCCCGGGATTCTGGGGATTGCACAGGATCATGAGAGAGGTCTGGGGATCCGAGAGATTGTCTTCCAGCCGGTCAAAATCCATCTCATACTGTCCGTCCCGCAGCACCAGCGGGCTTTCCAGCACCTGGCGGCCGTTGTTCAGGATGGAATTGAAAAAGATGTTGTACACCGGTGTCTGGATCAGCACCTTCTCCGCAGGAGTGGTAAGCTTTCGCACCATGGAAGAGATGGCAGGCACCACGCCGGTGCAGAAGATCAGCCAGGGGCGTTCGATCTCGAAATCATGTCGCCGCTTCCACCAGGAGATATAGGCGTCGTACCAGACATCCGGGATACCGCTGTAACCGAAGATGCCATGCTGCACCCGGCGTTCCAGCGCTGCAATGACCTCCGGCGCCGTTTGAAAATCCATGTCCGCGATCCACATGGGAAGCTCGTTATCCAGCACCGACCATTTCTCGGAGCAGGTACCTCTTCTGTCGATCACTTTGTCAAAATCGTAATTCATCCTGTTTCTCCTTCAAAGAGAAATCGCATATATCATTTCTCCGAATCAGGAAATCGGTGGGCACGCAAAGCTCACTTATTTCTCACGAATTTCATTCATGGATCTTCAGCTCCGTCTCATGTCCCTGGCCCGAGGTGAGCTCCACATCCGCGGAGGTCAGGTATCTGGGCGCCTGTCCGTTCCTTGCGATGATCTCCGTCTGTCCGTTTCCGACCCACTCACGGTCCAGCACCACCACACCGATCTCATCTGCCACGATCCTGCCGGACAGGGGATTGATGATACTGGCGATGGAACCCTTTACGTCCACATCCACAGTGGAGTATTCAAAGGTCAGGGAAGTGTTGGTGAGGGTGCAGTCCTTCAGCACCAGATTCTCAATGTAACAGAAGCCCTGAAGGCTCTCAATGATGCAATTTTCAAAGGTAAGGTTCTTCGAGTTCCAGCCCAGGTACTCTCCCACGATGTAGGAATCCCGCACCGTCACATTTTCCGTGTTCCAGAAGCTGTCCTTGGAAAGGAGTCTGGAATTGCGGATCTCAATATTTTTCGCACCGTCAAAACAGTAATTGCCGTACAGATCCAGGCCGTCCGCTTTAATGTTTTCGCTGTCCTTGCCAAAATAGTCCCCGCAGGCCACTACCTTCTCCAGGGTCACATTTTTGCAGGTCCAAAGGGTCTCCTGCGCATGGGGCAGGGACACATCCCTCAGGTGCACACCATCGCAGCGGCGGAACTCCTTGGGGGCCTCGATCATGGTATTTTCGATGGTGATATTTTTCCCGTACCAGATCCCGGACCGGGACATCTGGAAAAAGCTGCTGTCCCGCACCGTGGCATTTTCCGCATACCAAAGCGGATACTTCCAGCGGAAGCTCACATGTTGAGCGTCCGTATTTTTCGAGTGCTTCAGCGGCGATTCCCCGTCGTCAAAGATCACTCTGCGCAGCTGCAGATCTTCCCCCCGGAACAGCGCGCGTTCCCCCGTAAACATTTCATCGACATATTCCTTCATAAACACCGTCCTTTCAGTGCATTTGTCGCTTTTTCTTAATGGTAACTTAGTTCGAGCCTGCGGTCAACGGGCTTGTTTTTCTCTCCGGTGCCCGTTTTTTAGCGGCTCTGCCGGTGGTTTGCGGAGCATCAGCTTCCGGTGGATCTGTAGTGGCGCAGGGCCAGGTGAAACAGGCCGGTCATGATGGCAAATACCAGTGCGCCCGACAGAGGTGTCACAAACGCGGTCCAGTCGGGCCAGCCGTAGAGGGGCTTTCCCAGGATCCAGGATGCCGGCACATGCATGGTGAGGGCAAAGGGCGCGACCACCGTAAACAGGGCCCGCAGAGGAACCGGGTAGATATCGATGGGATACTGGCAGGCGCTGCGGCCGCCGTAGGTAATGGCATTGGCCAACTCCACGGATTTGACGCTGTAGATGCTGAAGATCCCTTCGATCATGAAGAGCCCCAGGATCAGCAGGCAGCTCATGGCGATGGATTCCGCCAACACCAGGGCTTTCAGGGGAGTCCAGACCACTTCGGAAAGCCTGCTGCCCATGATGAGGGCTGCTACGCCTACTGCAATGCAGGTGATACGTCGGGGGTCCGTTCCGCCGCAAAGCACCTGGGTCAGAATCCCTCTGGGGCGCACCAGGAAGGTATCCAGCCGCCCGGTGCGGACCATGGAAGGGAAGTCCCCCGTGATGCCTCTGCCGAAGAGCTCGGTCAGATAGAAGGACACGGACATCATCCCGAAGAAGAAATAGAGGTTGCTGCCGGACCATTCCGCCAGGCGCTCAAAGCGATCCACGATAAGGATCACCACCATCATCTCTCCCCCTTCCATCACCAGCTGCGCCAGGGTCTGCATGAAAAAGGAGCTGGGATACTGGAGCTGACAGCGGATCAGCATGCCTATGGATTTTACATAGAGTCGTAAAGTGTTCATATTTTTTCCTTTGATCAGGGATCAGCCTCCCTGCACGATCATACGCTTCCGGTTGGCGTTCCACATACGAAGTCCCAGCGCGATAAGGACTGCAACCCAAAATGCCTGGATCCCGTAGATCCGCAGTGCCTCCGCAGGGGCGTAGACGCCGGTGTAGAGACGGATGGGAGCATCCAGGAGCTGTGCGTAGGGGAACAGGGTAATGACCCGCTGCCAGCTCTCGGGGAACAGGGTCAGGGGCAGAAGGTTTCCGGACAAGGTCATCATCAGCAGGTTCAGGAGACCCTGCATGCCTCTGGGGTCCAGGGTCCGCATGGTAAAAGCTACGGTGATATTCTCCAGGGCACACATACATAAAAAACCCAGAAACAGCGCCGGGACGCAGGCCAGAAACCCCAAAGCCGATGCAGGGGGGACCATGCCCCAGCCCCTGGGCAGACAGAAGGCCACGATCATCATGGGGATGCCGCGCATCAGGCTTCCCATGAGTTTTTGCGCCGCAATGCGGGCATAGTAAAAGCTGTACATATGCACGGGACGGCACAGATCGTAGGAAATGTCTCCGGAACGGATCTTGTCCAGAAGTTCATTGTCGGAGGCCACCATCATGCGGAAAAATGCCTGCTGCAGCCACACATAGGTGGACACGCTCTCGATGGGCACAGACTGGGGCTTTCCCGCATACAGTGCCCGGTAGAGGGCCACCAGGATCAGGCCGAAAAACATCTGGCATACGATGCCGCCGATCATGGCGCCGCGGTATTGGAGTTCCATGCGCAGTCGCATGCGAAAGACGGATAAATAGGCTCTCATAGATCCAGCTCCTTATACATGGCAGCAATGAGGTGGTCGGTATTTTCCGGCTGCAGGGTCAGCTCCCGGATCGTGCCTGCTTCCTGCAGCAGGGAAAGGAGCTGCGCGGTGGGAAGCTGCGCCGGCTGATAGGTGATCTCCAGGGTGTCGGTCGTCTGCTCGCAGGTTACGGTTTCCGGGAGATGCAGTTCCGGTGCAGTTCCGTCGTATTTGACGCTGACCTTGCGGACGGTATCGAAACGCTCCAGCAGGTCGGGAAGCTTGCCGTCAAAGAGCTTCTGCCCGTGGCCCAGCACCAGGACTCTGGAACAAAGTGCGGAGATATCCTCCATGTCATGGGTGGTGAGCATGATGGTGGTACCGTACTCCCGGTTCTCCCACTTTAGGAAATCCCGGAGTGCAAGCTTACTCACGGCATCCAGGCCGATGGTAGGCTCGTCCAGGAACAGCAGCTCCGGACGATGCAGGAGGGAGCCGCAGAGCTCCGCGCGCATTCTCTGTCCCAGACTTAAGAGACGCAGAGGGGTACGCATCAAAGGCTCCAGCTGCAGGGCTTCCGTGAGTTCTTTTAAACGGGATTCGTAGTCTCCCTGGGGGATGCGATAGATGTCCTTCAGCAGGTTGTAGCTGTCGATGATGGGCACATCCCACCACAGCTGGCTCCGCTGCCCGAAGACCACGCCGATGTGTTTTACATGCTCCTTCCGGGATTCCCAGGGAACGATGCCGCCCACCTGCGCTTTTCCGCTGTCAGGAGTCAGGATCCCGGAAAGGATCTTCACGGTGGTGGATTTCCCGGCGCCGTTGGGGCCGATGTAGCCCACCAGTTCGCCTTTCTCCACGTCAAAGGAGACGCCCTTCAAGGCGTGGACCGTGTCCTTCTCCCGCAGGAGTTTTCCCTGCTCTCGCTTCTTTTTGACGATAAAATCCTTCTTTAGTTCGGATACTTCGATGTAGCTCATATAGATTGTTTCCTCGTGTTGGAATGATTTTGATGCAGATGCGATTGGCAAAGCACATACATACACAGCAAGCATATGCAAAGCAGGTACATGCTTAGAAAATAGAATGAAGAGCAATCGTGTGAAGATTGATTCAAACGGAATAATTTCATTCAGACCGGCGGCGGGAAATGTCTCCGGAACAGACGGTGCGTTTCATTATAACGCGTCACAGATGGGCACGCAAGATAAATCTTTTGCGCTTTACCACGAAAAAATCCCTCCGCTTTCACGGAGGAATTTTTATAACTGCTCTGACTCGATCTTAGTATTGAAAACGGTAGCTTCCCGAGTGTCCTTCTGTGGTCAGCTTCACCTGAATCTTCCCGTCGGCCGCCAGGTCAAAGGTTTCGTTGCCGGAAAAATCCTGATCGAGAAGTACCGTGTCATCGGCCTTTTGCAGGATCTGCACATGCAGGGTACCGGAGTCGGTAGTGATCTCACAGTGAACTGCAGTAGAGTCCTTGGAGGGCCTTAAGGTGTGGATCATGGTACCGGTGATCTTGGCGTAGCTTCCGTTCATGAGATGGATCCCGTCGTTCCCCGCAAATCCAAACCGCGTTCCGGAGCGGAAGGTAATGAGGCCAAAGCATTTCAGGATCAGGACAAGGATCAGGACCCCCGCCATCACGGGGATTGCGATTTTTCTATTCATGTTCTTCTTCATCTCTCATTCCTCCAGTTTCGTTTCTCTCCGGATCTTCCGGATCTTCAGCTCCACGATGATAACGGGCAGGGCAAAAAGTAGTGCCAGGCCGCCGCAGAGGGCTGTTTCAAAGGGGTTCGGCCAGTAGATGATCCCCAACAGCAATGCAAGGAACACGGCATAATACCAGGGATAACTGCGTCTTTTGTAATACTCGATCCTGTCCTCTGCTTCCGTGTGGAGATCAAAGGGCGTTCCGTCGTCTTCCTTCTCCACAATGAGGAGCTCTCTGTTGAAGGTCGTCCTTTGGGTGGAAATCTTTCCGCCCGGATCCGCCCAGGGACGGAAAGCGACTTTCCCCAGGGAGTAGTCCAGGTTCATGTTCTTGTAGAAAACCCGGTAACCCATATCTTCCAGGAAGGCTTTGTAATTCTCCTCTTCCTCGAAGGATCTGTCCCCCACGTATTCCACGGTGTAGACGTATTTTCCCGGCTCGCATCCCTCGAAGACATACTTCAGTTTTCCCGTCTCCGTGAGCCGATATCCCTTCGCTGCCATGGCATTCAGCCATTTTGCCTGGCTGTTCAGAAATCCGGCGAAAAATCTCCATTTAACCATGCTCATGCGTTTCTCCCTTGATGATTTACCCTTGATCATTTACCCATGATCTGCGCCGCAGTATCCGTCAGCTCCCGGAGCCTTTGCAACTCCTTCTCCGCAATCCTGCGTCCCTCATCCGTGATCACGTACTCCTTCGTCCTGCCGCCGGATTCTCCGTAGGGCTCGATCCAGCCCTTGTCGGTCAGCGTATTCAGCGCCCCGTACAGGGAGCCTGCTCCCAACACCAGCCGCCCACCTGTTTTTTCATCGATGAACTGCATGATGGCGTATCCGTGCTTCGGCTCGTAGAGTGCCAGCAATATGAAGAATGTAACCTCCGTAAGCGCTCCGCTTTTGACGTTATCTTTCATAGCGACCTCTTTCTGTCTGTATTACGGTTACTGTACTATCACTAACCGTAATATATCACTAACCGTAATAACATGTCAACAGTTTTTCTGAAGACAGTTACGCTCAGCTTTCGATCTCCCGGATCCGATCCACAATGCTGGCCCCGGAAAAGTTTTTGTAGGACAGCAGCGGGATACAGATCCCCAGGAGCGCCATCACCGGCAGGATGAGCAGGATCGGCGTTACGGTGAAATGCTTCGAATAGAACCAGAACATGTTTGCCGCGGCCGCATTCAGCACCGGGACGAAGACCAGTGAAAGGGCCAGTGCGATGAGGCCGGAGCCTGCGGAGTAGATCAGTCCTTCCGTCATGAGCATTTCCTTCACCTGCCGTCCGGTCATGCCGATGGCCTGGAGCACGGCGATCTCATTTTTCCTGGCCAGGATCCCCGCCATCACCGCATTGAAATAGTTGAGCACACCCACGACGCCGATGATCCCGCACAGGGTGCCCCCCAGGAGCAGGAACATGTTTCTGGTCTCGTCAAATTCCTGCCGCTCTACGGCTTTGCTTTCGTACATGTACTCGGAAGAAGGATCCCCGCAGTATGCGGAAAGGAAGCTCTCTGCTGCGTTTTCCGCTGCAGTGTCCTCCGCATCAAAGGCATAGAACATGGGAACCATCCATTCTCCCATATCTTTGGCCAGGGAGGCGGAGCCGAAGATCACATTGGCCCCAAAGGATCCTCTTCTCGGTCCGATGGCCTGCGGTACCTTCACATAAGCGGCCACGGTGTACTCGTATCTTCCCAGCTCCGTGAAGACATATTCGCCGTTGCTGTCCGGCATGGTGCCGGAAAAGACGAACTCTGCCTTGTCCCCGATCTTGGGCGCATCCGCATCGGGGATCAGATTCCCATACTCATCCTCATAGCAGATGAAGGCAACATAGCGCTCGTCCGGATCGTTCAGAAGCTTCACGTCTCCTTCATAGTCCGTGAGTTTATCGATCAGCGCTTCGTCCATGGCTTCCGCGATGGCATACTCCTGGTACTCTCCGCTCTCGCTCCAGGGCGCATCCTCGCCCCCCATGCTGCGCGCAAAATACTCCCGGTAGGCTGCCTGATCCACCACCATGGTGGTGTAACAACCGATGTCATAGCCAATGCCGGAGGCTTTCGCCTGCGTGTTTTCCCGGATATATGCGATATCCTCTTCCGCCAGACCGTTTTCCGGGAAAAAGGCGCCTTTGAACTTGAAGTAATCGGTCTTTCCCACCACGAAGTCGAAGGTGACAGTCTGGGCGAGCCATTTTTCGGTGTCAAAGCCGCCGACAAAAAGGAACACCGTGTTCAGGAGCACAATGGCCAGTGCCAGGGAGACAAAGACCAGCACGGTCTTCTTTTTGTTCCGCCCCATATTGGCAAAGGCCATTCTCCGGACCTTCGCGCCCTTCGTAGCGGCGCTCTTTTTCCGGATCCCGCTGCCTTCCGTATACCGCAGGGCCTCCACAGGGGAGACTTTGGCTGCCATACGGCCCGGCTTTGCCGTGGAAAAGAGAACGGTCAGAAGCTCAAATACTGCTGCCAGGACAAAAATTACGGGGGACATGCTGACAGTAAAGGCAGATCCGGACATGGTGGTGCTTCTCAGTACGATGCCGGTGAGTCCCGCACCCATGCCGTACCCTGCAAGGAGCCCCAGAGGGATGCCGGCGATGCACAGCGCCATGGCCTGGATCCGGATGATCCGTTTCATCTGCTTCGAAGTAACGCCGATGGTCTTCAGCAGTCCGTAGAACTTGATATCTCCCGCGACGGAGATCTGGAACACGTTGTAGATGATCAGGTAGCCGGTAAAGGCGATGAGCAGGGTAAACGCCAGGATCGCCGCCACCGTTCCCGCGGAATCGGAACCGGATACGCTTTCGGAGATGTACCCCGGATTGATGCCATAGTGCAGGTAATTGTCCGCCTGCTCATCCATGATATCATAGCCTGCGTCCGTGGCAATGTCTGCCAGGAAGCCGTCGATGCCTAAGGTAGACCAGAGCATCACGTTCAGATCGGTCCGGAAAGGAGGCAGACCCATTTCTTCTGCGCGCTGCTCCATTTCCTGCACGTAGCTTTCCGACACATTGATAAAGTGCGCAGGGCAGAGCCGGTCCGCCTCCCAGTAGCCGGATAGGATAAAAGTCTCTTCCAGTGGCTGCTCTCCCTTCTGGTCGGTGATGAGCTCAAACGGAACCGTCACCTCCGTCCCGATCACAGGCTCCGCTCCCAGGATAGCCAGGGCATCCGTATCCATGGCCACTTCGTTTTTCGCTTCCGGCAAATGGCCTTCCTTCAGTTCGATGAAGGACCATTTGGTCGTATTGGCATCCATGTAGCTGATCTCGGCGGAGTGCTTTTTGAAGATGGCGGAATCATTGATCCCGATCACGGTGCGCACGCCCCATTCCCGGATCCGTCTGTCTGCGGTAAGGGTCTCGATATCCTCCTCCGTTACGGACTTGAAGGATGCATGCTCACAGCCCCCCAGCTCCCGCATGATGCTGTTTTCGTAGGTGGCGCTGATGGACATGAGGATGGTAAACATGGTGGTGAAGAGAACGGCCGTGAGAACGATGGCCGCCGTAGCGATAAGGTTGCGGCGCTTATTGGCCTTCAGGCACTTGTGTGCCAGCCGGCGAATACATTTTTTGTTTGCGACTTTCATGGCCTATCTCCTTTCCCCTGCAGCTACGATCCTGCCGTCCTCGATCCGGATGATGCGATCCGCCAGCTGGGCGATCTCGTCGTTGTGGGTGATCATGACGATGGTCTGGCCGTATTTTTCGGCGGAGATCTTCAGCAGGCTCAGCACGTCCTGCCCCGTCTTGGAGTCCAGGTTGCCGGTGGGCTCGTCTGCCAGAATGATGGCCGGGCGGAAGGCCAGGGCTCTGGCGATGGCCACTCTCTGCTGCTGTCCGCCGGAGAGCTGGTTGGGGAGCGCCTCCTTTTTGGCAGTCAGCATCAGCATTTCCAGGATCTCGTCCACATACGCCTTGTCCACCTTCTCGCCGTCCAGCTCCATGGGAAGGATCACGTTCTCATACACGTTCAGGACCGGTACCAGGTTAAAGGCCTGGAACACAAATCCGATCTTTCTGCGCCGGAAGATGGTCAGCTCATCATCCTTCAGTCCGGAGATGTCCACATCATTTACGAAGACCTTGCCGGAGGTGGGTCTGTCCAGCCCGCCCAGCATGTGCAGGAGTGTGGACTTTCCGCTGCCGGAGGTACCTACGATGGCAACGAATTCTCCTTTCTCCACCTGAAAGTTTACGCCGCCCAGGGCATGGACCGCGTTTTCGCCTTCGCCGTAGATCTTCTTCAGATCTTTTGCTTCCAAAATGCTCATGGATCATTCCTCCCAAATAAAAAATCAGTGTGCAGAGGTTTCTTTCCTCTTACACACTGATTATCGCACCCGATTCTTTCCAGATTCTTTCCGGATTTATTTGAATTCTTTCAGTTTTGTAAGATTTGCGCCGGGGCGGATTCCCCGGATTTTTTCAGGTAGAGCAGGAATTCCGACCCTTTTCCGGGAGTGGAACGGACCTTGATATACCCGCCTTCTTTCGAAAGGATCTCTCTGGCCAGATACAGTCCGATGCCCACGCCTTCCTTTTCACGGGAGGCGGAGAGGCGGCCGAAACGGGCGAAGATCCTGGGGATGTCCTCCTCCGCGATCCCGATGCCGGTATCCTTTACGCGGATGCAGGCAAACATCTCGGTGGACTGAAAATCGATCTCGATCCCGCCGGCCTGCGTGTATTTGATGGCATTGTCCACGATATTGCTGACGGCTTCCAGGGTCCATTTGTAGTCAAAGAGGGCCCGTTCGTTCTCATCCGTCACATGAAGGTAGAGGCCTTTGCCTTCCGCCTTGGGCCGCAGCGCGCTGCCCACCGCATGCACCAGCCCGGAGAGATCTCCTGCCTGCGGTTCCAGCACCAGGATCCCGTTTTCCAAGCGGGACAGCTTCACCAGGGCATCCACCAGGAACCGGAGCTTCTCCGCCTCATTCTCGATGGCGGTGAGGCTCTCCCGCTGGTCGGCCGTAAGGTCGGATTCCTTCAGAAGCTCGCTGTGCAGGATGAGATTCGCAATGGGGGTCTTGGTCTGGTGGGAGATATCGGCGATCAGGGTCCTGATCTTGTCCCGGTCCTGCTTGACATTTTCTGCGGAGAGGGCGGAGGAGCGCAGGTAATCTGCCAGGGTGGATTCCAGCTTCGAGATCCGGTCCTCACTGTACTCGCTTTCGTTAAACTCCCCGCGGATGGCTTCCTCCAGCATCTCCTGCAGGCGGTTTATGACCCTGCGGGTGCTGTACTCTCTGTAGATGACTATGCCCAGGGATCCTACAGCGATGATCCCTGCCATGATCATGATCCATTCATTCATCGCTCTTCACCCACTGATAGCCCAGGCCGTAGACGGTCCGAATGTAGTCCTTGGCGGACAGCTTGTCCCGGAGGCGCTTGATGGCCACGGAGAGAGCGTTCTCATCCACATATTCCGCCCCATCCGTCCAGAGCCGGTCGATGAGCTCGTCCCGGGAGAGGGTGACGCCCCGGTTGGATACCAGCAGCTTTAACAGACGCTGTTCCGTCTTGCTTAAGGTAATCTCCTCACCCTGCACCGTAAAGAGCATGCGGTCAAAGTCGAAGGCATAATCGCCGATCCGGATCACGTCTCCCGCACCTGTCGCCTCGTGCTTGCGCAGCTGGGTAGCCACTCTGGCCCGCAGGACGCTTAAGGAAAAGGGCTTCGTCACATAATCGTCCGCTCCGAGCTCGAGTCCCCGCACCACATCCGCATCCGTGTCATTGGCGGACAGCAGGATGATGGGGAAGGACAGATTTTTCCCCCGGATCTCCTTCACCAGATCCAGTCCGTTTCCGTCGGGGAGATTGATGTCCAAAAGGAGCAGCGCGGGATCGGATAAAAAGATCTGCTCCCGTGCGCTCTTCAGGTTCTCACAGGAAACAATGCTCCTGGTGTCCTCTTTCAGGGCTTTGCACAAACCGGTGCAAAGATCCCTGTCGTCCTCTACAATAACGATCTGTGTGTTTTTCGGCATGGTCCCGGGCCTTTCCTTCTTAAATGGGATCGGATCTCAAGATGCGTTTTCGGTCTGAGATGACGATTCCGTTCTTCCGTAAAGCTTAACGGTAATGCAATCGACTATGGCAGTCCATCCTTGGGCAAGACAGTTTCAGTTTATCAGAGATTCCGCCATTTGTGGGACAATCTCACAAGACTAGTTCTTTTGCCAATGAAACAATAGTATGTCACCATGAGCATCAGAAAAGCGCCTATCCATGCAGATACTTCAGAAATGGCAATTCCCTTAAATCCGTTCCTTCCTACCAAAAATCCAAAGATCAGTCTCATTATGACTTCGAGCCCGCCTGAGAGCATTGGAATAAAGGTATTGCCCAACCCCTGAACAGAGTATCTGTATACAAAAAGCCAGCCCAGGGCAAAAAAGCTTATTCCCATGATCGGCATGAAATC
>JAEETA010000060.1 GCA_016286555.1 Lachnospiraceae bacterium
TCGGCAGAGTGGCCTGTAGGAGTCTTTTGAAGGATCAGAACGAAGTTGTGGTAGTTCTGCTCACCGCTTGTATAGTTTGTAAATGTCTTGGTTACAGACTGTCCTTCGGGAACGGCAAAAATGTTCGAGAATGCCGACCACCAGCCTGTTGTTCTGTCGGTATTGCCTACGATGATGCCGCCTTCCCTTACGGTAACGTCCTTAGCCTGAAGGATATCAACCCATGCGTTCTGGCAGGTAAGGTAGAATACACAGTCGTCTGCTGCTGTAAGAGTTGTCTTTACGGTAGCTGTCATGTTGTTGGGAGATTCATTAAAGTCAACGTTTGAAGCTTCAACAACGATCGTGTCGCCGTTTCTTGTGATCTTGAGGGTAGTGTCGGAATCGCGCATTACCTTCGAAGACCAGGTATTCCAGTTGCCCCATGTGTAGGTGAAGTTCTTGGAATCGATATCGCCTGCGGGTGTATAACCGGAGGCATCCGCACGTACTACAGCATATTCTGTGTAGCCTTCTTCGCCCTTTGCCTTGTTTGCAAATACTACCGCGTAGTTGTTCTTGGAATCCTTACCGTCGGACCAGTTGTGAAGCTTAACCTGCCAAGTCTCGCCGTCAGCGATCTTTCTTGCGGATGAAGTTGTGGACATCCACTCGGAAACGAAATTCTCGGCACCGAGAGACTCAATGGCATTGGGCTCTTTTGCGAAAATGAACTCATGCTCGGGCTCCTTGTATGTAGCCGTTGCGTTACCTTCCGCAAAGAGTGTCTTTACCTGACCTTCCGTCAGTGTATCGTTGAATACATAGAATTCATCAAATGCACCTTTGAACACTGCATCCCAGTAGTTGATACCAAGGAGCATCTCAAAGTTATCTGAAGAGGACATTGTCTCTGTAACGATAGTAGGCTCACCGATAAGCTCACCGTTTAAGTAAAGCTTTGCAATAAGGTTCGAACCCTCATCGGTTGTGTTGTCGGGATCGACAACGAGCACTACATGGCTCCATACCTTAACGCGTGTATCTGCGCTCTCGGGGAACCAGTTGGGCCAGTTAACAGCCTCATCACCGTTCTGATGATATGACCATACGCACGGATATTCCATGTTGCCGCTCCAGTCGGCCCATGTAAAGTTAACATAATGCTGTCCGCCCGTAAGATCGCCGTGGATATCGGGACCGTACTGCACTGTCGGCATGTATTGCGCGTTTCTTGAAGGGTTTACCCAGAAACTGATGGTATACTTGTCGCCGACGCCCTTTACATCCGTAAGCTTAAAGCCTGTTGCGCCGTCAGCATAGATGGCATCACCCTTTACACCGTCTACAAAGACGATCTCTTTGTCGGCAACGTTCTGAACGATGGGCGTAGCGCCTGTTTCCTTCTTGACGGGCATGATGCCTGCTGTTCCTGCCGATTTGTCAAAGGTGTAATGATAAACGGGATCCGGAAGCACTTCACCTGCTGCCTGTGTAGGCGTAGGTGTGGCGGGCACCTTTGTTGGAGTCGGAGTAGGATCGTTTGTGGGCGTTGCCGTATTCTGAGGCTTGCCGCATGCAAAAAGCATGGCAGCCATGCAGACGCAGATAAGTACTGCGAGTAATTTCTTACGCATTTTCATTCCTCCTTTTATGTACATTATTTTGCAGCCGCATCCACTACAGCCTTGAATTTTGCGAGTTCATCGGCCGTAAGGATGTTGTAGCCGTCGGGTCCGAAGTAAGATATCATAGCCTCGGCGTGATAATAATTTGCTCTCTCTGTTGCTTCGAGAACGTAATCCGCTGCCTTTGCCTTACCCTGGTCAACAAGGTCGTGGATGCCGATGTTGTTGAAGTACTGGTCGCAGAAATTCCAGTAACCTGCGATCGAATACCAGCCGTAAGGAACGGGCCTTACGATGCTCGAGAAGTAATCATTCCAGTACTTTGCATGATCCTCGTCCTGAGGGAAGAGCTTTTTGAACCTGGTCCAGATACCTTCGTCAAGAGTGAGCGGATAAGGCATATGAGAGTGCTTGAGGGCGATACCCGAATCGTTTACGATACTCATATCCTCATAGATATCAAGTCTTGCATTCCAGCCGTCAACACCCCAGCCCATGAACTTAAGAAGCTCGTAAGCTTCAGCGGGATGCTTGCAGGAGGTTGAAACGCCGCCCATGTACATATTTGCGATAACGTTGTGTTCCTTCTCGTTTACAACATTGGGAGTTACATAGGGAACGATATCAAGACCGTACTGTTCCTGATATCCTGCCTGATTCCAAAGATCCTGGAAAGTCCACGAACCCTCGGAAAATACCGCTACATGGCCTGTTGCGCCGAACCATGTGTTCCAGTCGCCCGACCAGTCTTCCATCTCCTGTGTCTCCTGCTGGGGAGCAACATAGCCGTTAAGCTTAAGATCAGAGAATTCCTGTTCGCCTATTGCCCAGTACTGAAGGTCAAAATCTTCACCGTTGAAACCGAATTCGCCCTTGATCGCGCGCTCGGCATTGGCGCATGCTGCGATCCCGTAAAGCGAGTCAAGTCTGTTGTAGTAACCGAGTCCGTAGTACTTCATACCGGTTCTGTCATCCACGGTAGCGTCCTTGATGAGCTGGATCATGGTCTCCCAGTCCCAGGTATCGGGATCGGGCATCTCCAGGTTCAGCTTGTCCAGCACATTCTTGTCAATGAAGATGGCACAGGGCTGATACCAGGTAGGCATTGCATAGCGATGGTTGGTATCAAAGCAGCCGATGCCGTACTCCTGAATGGTGGAAGCAAGCATTGCGGTCTCGGGATCATTGTCCACATACTCGGAAATGTCTACCCACCACTGATTTGCCAGAGCGGTATCGGAATCGGTTGCCAGGAATACATCCGGGAATTCGTTGTTGGATGCAGCAGCGGTCAGGTCGGTGCTCATGTCCGTGATGACCTTACACTCAACCTTGATGTTGGGGTACTTCACCATGAACTTTTCAGCCAGGGTGTTGATCATGTCCTCATCCTCGTAGTGCCAGTAAGTGAGGGTGATCTTGTCGGTGGTGGTGCCGTCGGCACCCGCACCGTCGCCGCCGCTTCCGGCATCGGAAGAGCCGGCGGATCCGCAGCTTGCAAGACCAAATACCATCGACACTGCAAGCAATGCGCTGAGTAACTTCTTTTTCATAGATATCCTCCTTTTCTTATCTCCATCCCCACATGAGGGTTAGATTCGTGATGGTGTCTTTTTCTGACTATGTGACGTTTTTTCTGACTAAGTGACGGGCCCCACCCGTAGATTCTTCCGCGGGGGCTCCGCTCCCGCCTATATCCTCGCGCAGCAGTACTAAACTCGCAGCCCTGACAGGCTGCTCGTTAAGTGCTGGCGCTCCGGTACGGCCCCCGCCGGAATGAATCTGCGGTCGTGGCCCTGACTATGCGAAGAATCCACTGCTTCGAGCGATTAGGATCTCTTGTTGAATCCGACTCTATTTACTCGCCGGTAATTCCCGTCCGATCGATACTCTCCACGAAGTGCCGCTGCAGGAAGAAGTACATGATCAGCAGTGGCAGGATCGTTAGTGATGTGGCCGCCATACGGACCGACTCGCTTAAGGAGGTGGCCGCATCTCCCGTGGAAAGCCGGTCACTGTAGTTCGTGTTGAAATCCTTCAGCTGGATCACCAGATTGTTCCAGAAGCTGTCCGTTCTGGCGATGCCCTTCACGTAGAGCTCCGTGAGATACGACTCATTCCAGTACCATACGAAGCAGAACAGGAACACCGTCAGGATCGCGGGACCGGCGGAGGGAATGGCGATCCGCACGAAGGACTTGAAGTATCCCGCACCGTCGATCTGCGCCGCCTCGATCAGCACCCTCGGCACCTGCCGGAAGAACTGATAGAAGATCAAAACGAAGATCTGTGCGTTGAGTCCGTTGCCCAGGGCGGAGGGAAGAATGAAGGCCCAAAGGGAACCCGTCATCTTCAGATTACTGTAGAGCACGTAGGTCGGGATCATCGTCACCTGGCTGGGCAGGATGTAGCTGAAGAGCAGCAGCGCCATCATCAGCTTTTTCCCGCGGAATTCAAAGGTGGCAAATCCGTAGCCCGCAACCATGCAGGAACCAACGCTCAGGACTGTGGGGACGCCCGCGATGATGATCCCCTTCAGGAAGGATTTCCAGAAATCCATGGATCGTCCGGCGTCGATGTAGTTCTGAATGTAGAACGTGCTGGGGATCCACTTCACCGAGGAATCCAGCAGGTCGTTCTGGTTCATCATACTGGTGCTGAACATGTTGATCACCGGGTAGAGATAAATGAACCCGATGGCGATCAGCAGCGCGTAGACCGTAAACTGTTTCAGAAAACCCTGCTTTTCCTTCGTGCCGAAGAGAAAGCGGTGTACCTTCTCTTTCGTCAGATGCGTCTTCATCCAAAGGAGAGCCGCATCCGGGAAGGAAGCTTTACTGCCTGCGGGATCAGTAGTCGCCTGAGCCGTCGTAGGTGTGGTACTTTCGCTTCTTTCTGGCTTTTTCGAGCTTTTTGACATTCCGCGCGGACCTCCTTTCTATCTTTTTCACCAGCCGCTGCTCCTTCTTTTCTGCCCGGAGCCGCTTCTTTACCATCCGGTCGTAGACATCTTTCTTCGAGCCGAGGAGCAGGAAGTACAGCAGGACGATCAGCGTGACCATCAGCGCGTAGATCCATGCCATGGCCGTTGCGTATCCGTAGCCTCTCTCTGCCGTTGCGGAGAACATCGTCGTCTTGATCATTACGATCAGCTGGTTCTGCTCGTTGCTGGAGAGGAAGATCACCGTGTAGATCGCGTTGATCAGGATCATGGGCTTGATGGTGGGAAGCGTGATCTTCCAGAAGCACTCCCACTCGGAGCCGCCGTCGATCTTCGCCGCCTCGTAGAGGCCGGAGTCGATCTTCTGCAATGCGGAGAGGAAGATCAGGATCTGCACACCGGAGTACCAGAGGATCATGATCATGTTCCCGAAGAGGGAACCCACGCTTTCCGCAACCGTTGTGGGAAGGAATGTATCAAAGGCGTTCACCACCGCCTGGGTGTTCAGGGCGGGGATGGAAGCTGCGCCCTCGCTCACCAGCATGTTCATCACGGGGCCGGATACGATGATCACCGGCAGGAAAAAGATGAGCCGGAAAAAGCCTCTCGCTTTGATCTTGCCGTTCAGCATCATGGCGATGATCAGTGCGAAGACCACGATGATGGGCACTTCCAGGATCGTCTGCCAGACGTAGGTCACCAGGCCCTGCAGAAAGTCCGGATCCTCCAGCCAGATCTGGGTGAGATTTCCGGTGCCTATGTAGGTGAATTCCAGTCCCCGGCGAACCTTGATCTTGAACCAGATATAGTAGAAGGCTTCACACATGGGGATGAAGGTAAAGAGCAGGGTCCCGATGAGCCAGGTGGATATGAACGCCCATCCGGCCCTCTCCTGTCGCCTTTCCAGTTTTCCCAGCTTGCCTCTGGGTTGTTTTTCTTTGTTTCGCTTACTCATGCTAACCTCTTCGGTTTCGGATCCTTTAATCGAGAATCACATAGTTCATGGCTTCCACCGTCACGCCGTCGGCGGTCCGGGGAGTCTGGCCGTAATTCAGGTAGATCGTAAGTCCGTTGCTGTAGGTGACGATCCGCAGGTCGCCGTCAATGACGTGACCGGTGATGGTGGCACCGGCAGTGCGGCTGCTCAGGTCACGGAAGACTTCCGTGTACTCCAGGATCCTGCTCCGGTAGGATTCGTACCGGGAGCTGTAGACATCGTTGGAGTTGGTGTAGATCAGCTCCGAGGAATCCTCTCCCGTCACATAGAAGGAAGGATAGGATCCCGTCTCGATCATCTTCAGGAAAAATTCCTGTCCGTTGGCTTCGAAATTCACATACTCGGCGTAGACCGGCATCACACCCTTTAAGGTCAGGGAGAGGAAAGGAACGCTCTCATCCTCCAGAATGTAATTGGAGGTGTACAGCGGCATATCCAAAAAGACACTCGTGTCATTCCAGTAAGCCGAGATGGGCTGCTCCAGCAGGAGGTTCGTTGCGGAAGCCAGCATGTCGATGGTCTCGTCATACACCGCAGCGCAGTCAAAACGCGTGTATTTCTCGGTGCTGTAGGTGTAGGTAAACAGGTTGTTGCTGATGCCCGCCACCGCAAGATTTTGAATGCCTGCGGAGGTGAGGCTCTTTGCGAAGCGGCTCAGGAGGAGCTTGCTTCTGGCGGGAGTCAGGTAGTAGAAGGTCTCGTACACATCCTTGTAGGTGGTGTATTCGTAGCGTCTCTTGTTCACCTTCTTGATGACATTGAAGGTGGCGTTGGTCTCATCGGGATTGATGAGGAGGGCGTTGTCGTAGAGGTAGAGCTCCGTGCCCGTGCCCGCGAGGCTGTTCATGAACCCCTTCAGATCCCCCTTACCGCCCAGCTTGCTTTCCACAGAAAGGCTTGTGACGGGCAGGTTGTAGAGGCCGCCCTTCTGCCATCCCTTGTAGAGCGAAAGGATATCGGTGATGCCTTCGTTTTTCAGATCTCCGTAGATCTCTTCGATGTCATCCACCGTGGTCATGACCACTGCCTGGGTGCCCAGGACCCAGCTCTGTCTGTCGCTTCCCAGGAAGTCGATGCGGGTCTTGTAGGAATCCTCGCGAACCTCCAGGTCTCCTTTTCCCAGGAGATAGTTCCGGTAGGCTGCTGCCATGCCCACGTAATCCGCG
The DNA here is from genome assembly GCA_016286555.1 of Lachnospiraceae bacterium. Lineage (GTDB taxonomy): Bacteria > Bacillota > Clostridia > Lachnospirales > Lachnospiraceae > AC2028. The sequence goes on from JAEETA010000060.1 coordinate 6,712, forward strand.
TCCTCACCGGAGAGGAACAGGAACCGTACCTGCAGATCGCTGTGGCTCCGGTCCGCCTCACAGATTCTCAGGGATCCTACGGTGGAATTGTTGCTGGTGGGCTGAGTGTAAAGTCTGCGGAGTACGAAGCGGGCGTAGGCTCTGTTGTAATCCACGCTGGCGCCGTTGGGAACCACCTCGATGGCGGCCCGTTCTCTGCCGTCCTCCACGATGCCCAGGAACGCCATCCCGTCATCCGTGTGAGCGATGCCGAAGACCGGTGCCAGGACCTTCTCCGCGTCGGCGATGGTGTTGTACCTGTTCCAAAGCAGGGTCTCTACCTTGGAATCCTCAAATCCGATGTCCGTACCGTAGATGGTTCCGGAAAAACCGCTGGGGTATCTGCCTTCCTTGTCGTCCAGGTAGATCAGGGCGCCGTTCCCGTCGGGAACCAGCATGTAGCCCTCCTTGTCATCCAGGTAGGAGTAGCCCATAAAGGAGTACATGCGGATGGTGCCGATGAAATACTGCTGGCTGTCCTCCCGGATGGAGGCCTCGGGGATCCGGGCCGTGAGGCCGCTGTTGTCAAAGGTGACCTCCAGGGTAAAGCCCAGACTGTATTTGGTCCAGTAAAGCTCTGCGGTGAAACCCCTGTCGTTTTTTGTCACCTTCTTGGTGACCATGTCGTTTAACAGGTCCGCCTGCAGCGTATCGTCGCTTTTGTTGATGAGGGTCAGCACCACGGCGGAGCGCATGGCGCCCAGCCAGATGTCGTTGTTTTTTCCGTCATCGTAGCTGACGGCGGATTCCAGGATGGCGCCTGTTTCCTTGTCCTCGATGACCAGGGACAGGTCCTCCTCGTTCAGATAAAGGCGATAACCGTCATTTTCCGTAAGGTACTGATGACCGTTTATCTCCTCCGCAGCCCTGGCTGTGATCGCGGTCCCGCTTCCGAACAGCAGGGCCCCCGCGGAAAGTCCCGTGACCAGAGCGGCGGAAAGCAGCAGGCTTATGAACTTTTGCGTGATCTTATGAGCCAATGCGATACACCACCTCTCTCACGAAGGATCCGACGAAGTCAAATACCTGAGCCCAAAGTACATACAGAATGAAGGCCAGGAGACATACGATCAGGACCGTGAAGGCTGTCAGGAACAGGATCTTTGCCGTCTCTCCCACGGTGTAGTTGTTGATCTCCCGAACGGAGATCACGATGAGCACCGCCACCCAGACGAACATGACCAGAGTTCCGAAATGCACGAAAAACTCCTCGTTATAGGTCACGCCGTGGGACAGGAGGAACAGGAAGGGCTGCATCACCAGGTAGGGGCCGAAGGAATAAACGAAAGCACAGTAGATATCCTTCATCCGGCCTTCGCCGTCGTTGATGGTGCACATCAGGTAATTACATCCCACCAGCAGCGTCGCTGCGATGAGGACCATACCCACATCCGAGAGGACGTCAAATCGTCCCTCGCGAACTGTCTTAAACAGGAACCCGCAGAAGTACCGGTTCACGATGTAGAACACCAGTCCGATGGCCAGGAGAATGTTGGCTGCCAGCACGGAAACCTTCCCCTCCCGCTTGATGCCGTAGCATCCGTCGATGGGATGTCTCATAAAGTAGAACAGGTACCGGAGCTCCCGGATCAGCTTTTTCTCTCCCAGCTTTCGGAAGAAGGCTCTGGGGGCCTTCAGGATCTGCTTTTTCCGATCCAGCATCCTTACAAGCGCACGGAGCAGGAAAAAGGCAACCAGCACCAGGACCACTGCGGTGAGATGATGCTTGATCCACTCGTTGCGGATCTCCCAGAAGGCGTCGGAGTAGCCGTCGAGATCCTTGGCAAGGCGGGCGTACTTCAGTGCTCCCTCGTAATCCTCTTCCTTGTAGAGGGCCTTGCCCATGGCCATGTTGGCGTAGTCAAAGAGATTGTTCATCTCCAGGACCTTGCTCAAAGGCACCTTACTCTCGGTGTAACGGCCCTTGGAAAAGAGGTACAGGGCCTCGTGGAGGTAATTGGTAAACTCGGTGGGCTCGTAGACCTGGATCTGTGCCTTGTCGGAATCCAGGATGTAGAGCTTATCGTCGCTGCCTACCTGGATGGCCTCCGCTTTGGAAGCCAGACCGATGCGGGACTGACCGTCGTCCTTGCCGCCGAAGACAAAGAGCAGATCGCCCTCGTTGTTGTATTCGTAAACAAATCCCTGCTGGGATACCACGAAGCAATTGTCGTGGTTACCCACCGCAACGGCGGCGGGGGTGGTATCGGTGGTATCGGGCTCGATCATGTTAACGCCGGCGATGTTCAGGCGCTTCAGGACTTCCTTGCCCTCGCCTCTGGTGACGGTGTAGATGATGCCCTTGTCATCGATGGCCATGTTGTCGGGGGTTGCGGGAATGTTGGAACGCATTTTTGCCCGCTGTGCATCCGTGAGCAGCGCTCTCCAGATCAGGGTCCAGAGATTGGCGTCGGTGGCGTTGGTTCCGAAATATCCCAGGAAGGTGCCGCCCTCCACGGGGCGGATCTCCACGA
>JAEETA010000061.1 GCA_016286555.1 Lachnospiraceae bacterium
CAGGTCTTCATCATCAGCATATCCCGGATGGTCATGGCGCTGATGAGAGGATCCGTCTGCTCCGGGCATTTGTCCGGGAAATATTTTACGATGGGGTCATCGAGGCACAGGCGTCCTTCGTCCGCCAGGAGCCCGATCCCTACGCAGGTCAGGGTCTTGGTGATGGAAAAAAGCCGGTGCAGATGCCCCCGCTCTAAGGGAGCATAGGTCGTCTCAAAGGCGAGTCTTCCTTTTCTCCAGAGCAGCAGACTGTGAATGGGAAGGGCCTTCCGATCAAAGCGGATCAGCATATTGCGGATGGCAGAGGCCGGGATGCCGACTTCTTCCGGCAGGACAGTTTCGATGTTCATGATTTCTCCTTGATGGTGCCGGCTTTCGGGCGTTGGCCTGCACGCAGCTACGCCAAACATTTTCCCGGCGACAGGTTTTTCGTTACCGAGGATATTATAGTATACCCGGCAGGGATCTGCCAACGGGACCCTCTTTTGCATTCGGGACCGATATGATATGATAGAAAGCGCTTACATATGTTTGACCGGAGGAAAATCGATGCTTATGAAATGGCTTTGCCGCATCTCGGAATGGCTGGCGGGATTGGCGGTTCTGTTTATCCTGTATGTGAATGTAAAATACGGCCAGAGGCACTACTATCTCTACTCCAACGGATGTGCGGTCCCCAACAGAGTCTATGTGGGCTGCTTTCTGGTGGCAGCTGTGTTTTGCATCATTCTTGGATATTTTCTGGAAAAAAGGAACCGTTTGAAGACGGCTCCGGCAGACGCCCTTCCCGGCACGGAGTTTATGTATTCCAGACCGGAGGGGCTGATGCAGCTGCGGAAGGTCCTGATCCATGTGGGCATTTTTCTTTTTGTGGTTCAGATCTGGTATGCGGATATCGTCTGGTTTGAGACCGGGTGGGATGTGCATGAGGTCCTGACCATGGCCCATTCTCTGGCCTTTGAGGGGGGCAGGATCGGGGATGCCCATTATTTTTCCATGTATCCCAACAACGTGTTTATCACGGGTCTTTTTGCCGGCATCTGGAAGATCGCTGCCCTGTTCGGTCCTGTGGAGGACTGTTTTCCGCTGATCGTGGCGGGGTGCCTTCTGGTGAATCTGACGGGCTGGTTCATGGCAGATTCCGTGCGGATGCTTACCGGTCACTGGGTTCCGGTGGTGCTTTCCTATGTCCTGTTTGTGATCCTGTTCGGCGTATCTCACTGGATCACGATCCCCTACTCCGATACTTACAGCATTCTCTTTCCCACCCTGGCGGTATGGATTTTCCTGCGACGATCAAAGAAGCACCTCCTGGGATCCTGGTTTGCCATCGCTGCCATCAGCCTGACGGGAATGCTCATCAAGCCCACGGTCGTCATGACCCTCGGGATCCTGAGTTTTTTTGCGGGGACGCAGTTTTTCGCGGTTTGGAAGAAACATGACAGAGCGGACAGTCTCCGGATGCTCTCCAAATACCTAGCGGGGATCACCCTGGGCCTGGTGCTGGCGCTGGCGCTGCGGACGGGAATGCGTGCGGCAGTGGGGTATGAACCGGACGAGACCCGCAGATTTACCATGACCCACTACCTGATGATGGGCCTCAACCGGAAATACACGGGAGGCTACAATCAGGAGGATGTGAATCTGTCCATCGGTTATGGCAGTGTGGAAGAGCGGGTGCGGGAAAATCTGAAAGAAGTGAACCGCAGGATCGAGGGCATGGATCCCCTCACCTTAAAGCTGTTCTATTATTCCAAGATGCTGAACAATTTCAATGACGGTACCTTTGGCTGGGGGCATGAGGGTGCCTTTTACTGGGCGTTCCGGCAGGCGGAGAGTGGGTTTGCCGATTATATCCGCAGTTACATTTACCATGAAGGATCGCGGCACGGCAGATACGTGGCATTTATGCAGGGTGTGTGGATCCTGGTCCTGTGCTGCTGCGCGATGCTGCTTTTGCCCGGCTTTCGGAAAAAGAAGGATCCGGCGTACACGGCAGTCACCATCTGTATGCTGGCCATCTTTACCTTTGTGATGGTATTTGAAGCGAGAGCCAGATATCTGTATTGCTATGGCCCGCTCATTCTGATGACGGCGGTGATCGCCCTGGGGAGACTGGTTGCACTGGGGGGCCGTCTCTGGAAGAAGATCCGGAAGGAGAAATGATATGCCTACTGTCTACTATGCGGGAGATTCCACGGTTCAGACCAACGACATCGCAACCTATCCCCAGACCGGTATGGGACAGGTGCTCAGCCTCTACCTGAAGGCGGACGTCCCGGTCTCCAACCATGGGAAAAACGGCCGCTCCACCAAAAGTTTTATCGCTGAGGGTCGCCTGGAGCCCATCAAGGCCCGTATCACAGCGGGAGATTTTCTCCTGATCCAGTTCGGCCACAACGACGAGAAAAAAGCGGATCCGAGCAGGTATGCGGCTCCCTTCGGAGAGTATCAGGCGAATCTGGAGCACATCGCGAACGTCGCCCTGGAAAGGGGTGCGCACCCGGTCCTGATCACGCCCTTAGAGCGCAGGCGTTTTGCCCCGGACGGCACCCCCGGGGATCCCACCCACGGGGAATATCCGGAAGCGGTGCGGCAGCTGGGAGAAAGGCTGGGGATCCCCGTCATTGACCTGAACGGGGAGAGCAGAAAGGCAATCCTGGAAGCGGGCCCGGAGGGGAGCAAAGAATGGTTCCTCCATCTGCCTGCCGGGAAATATGCCGCTTTTCCCGATGGGAAGGAGGACGACACCCATCTGTCCTATGCGGGGGCAGTGCGTTTTGCCGATATCATCGCAAGGGGCCTGGAAAGGCTCGGCAGCCCTTATGACCGGATCCTCTGCCCCAGGGAGAAGGAAGAGGAGGTGTTCGTTTCGGGCGTGATGTGATGGATGCGCAAAAAAATGTAAGCATTTACATTGCCGAAAATTCAACTATTTGCTATAATCTTTGCAACCGATGATAACCATGAGAAAGGAACCCTTTATGCAGGTAGAAAGATTTATCGATCAATATCTTGAGAATTACACCAATTACAAAGAGTTCTGGAACTACGAGGACGGCTGCGTGCTCCTGGGCTGCAAGAACCTCTTTGAGGCAACGGGAGAGAAGAAGTACTACGACTTCATCGAGCGTTATCTGGACGGCTTTGTTACCGAGGATGGCAAGCTTTTAAAGTACGATAAGGAAAAGTACAACATCGACAACATCAACAGCGGCAAGATCCTCTTTTTCATGTATGAGCGCACCGGCGAGGAGAAATACCGCGGAGCCATCGAGGTACTGATGGATCAGCTGCGCACCCATCCCAGATGCTCCACCGGGAACTTCTTCCACAAGAAGATCTATCCCGATCAGATCTGGCTGGACGGCCTGTACATGGCGCAGCCTTTCTACATGGAGTACGAGACGAAGTTTGAGAACAAGGAGCATTACGGCGACATCGTCGCTCAGTTCCGCAATGTGCAGAAATACCTCTTTGATGCGGAGAAGGGACTTTGCTACCATGCCTGCGATATCGAGAAAAAGGCCTTCTGGGCAAATCCTGAGACCGGATGTTCCGCAAATTTCTGGCTCCGCAGCATGGGCTGGTATCTGATGGCGCTGGTGGACACCATGTACGCCATGAACCGTGAGATCTACGAGCAGTATCGCGAGCTGGAGGACATCTACAAGACCATGCTGAAGGGCATCCTCCGTTACCAGGATCCCGAGACCGGCCTGTTCTATCAGGTCATCGATCGGAGCGATGTGGAGGGCAATTACCTGGAGACCTCCGGTACGGCCATGATCGCCTATTCCATCCTGAAGGCCTGCCGTATGGGCATCCTTCTGAAGGAAAAATACGCCGGGATCGGAGAGCGGATCGTGGAATCCCTCATCGAGAACAAGTTGATCGAAAAAGACGGAAAGTACGAGCTTACCGGAATCTGCTCCGTGGCGGGCCTCGGTCCGGAGACCAATCCGGTGCGTGACGGCAGCGTGGAGTACTATCTGTCCGAGCCCATTGTCAGCAATGATGCGAAGGGCGTGGGTCCCTTCTTTATGGCCTATGGACAGTACCTGAGCCTGAAGAGAGAGAATGCCTGAAAGAAAAGAAGACTATATGGAAGTGAAACTACTTATGAAGTCCGCCAGAGTGGCGGTCATCGAACTGTCGGACGGCGGGATCTATGAGACGCTGGAGCCGTATGACATCTATGTGAACGGTCGGAAGCAACTGACCTCTACCACCGTGATCACTTCGATCCATGATCTGAAGCCGGAGACGGATGTGGAGATCGTGGTGAAAAACCGGGCGGGAGAGGAACTTTCCTCCATCGGATTTACCACTGACCGGGAGTTCGTCACCTTGAATGTCCGGGATTTCGGCGCTGCCGGAGACGGACAGCAGGACGATACGGAATACATCCAGGCAGCCATCATGGCCTGCCCCGATGAGAGCCGGGTTCTGATCCCGAAGGGAGAATACCGGATCCGTTCCCTGTTCCTGAAGAGCAGGCTCCGTCTGGAGCTGGCGGAGGGTGCGGTCCTGAAGGCAGATACCGAGCGGAGTCATTATCCCGTATTTCCTGCGGTCATCGAAAGCTACGATGAGACGGACGAGTATATCCTGGGGACCTGGGAGGGGAATCCGCTTCCCATGTTTGCGGGGATCATCACCGGTATCGATGTGGACGGCGTGCTGCTCTACGGAAAGGGCATCATCGACGGATGCGCTTCTAAGGAGAACTGGTGGCAAAACCCGAAGGTGATGCGCACCGCTTTCCGCCCCAGACTCTTTTTCCTGAGCCATTCCCGGAATGTGACGGTGCAGGGCCTGACCTTCCGCAACAGTCCCTCCTGGACCATCCATCCCTATTTCAGCAACGAGCTGGCCTTTTACAACCTGAGCGTGGAGAATCCTTTCGATTCTCCCAATACTGACGGACTCGACCCGGAGTCCTGCAAGAATGTCACCATCGAGGGTGTGCGGTTCTCTCTGGGAGATGACTGCATCGCCGTAAAGTCCGGCAAGATCTATATGGGCCGGAAGTATAAGACTCCTTCGGAAAATATCCTGATCCGTCAGTGCCTCATGGAAAACGGCCACGGTGCCGTCACCATCGGCAGTGAGATGGCAGGCGGCGTGAAGGACCTGAAGGTGGAGGAATGCATTTTCCGCCACACCGACAGAGGCCTTCGTATCAAGACCCGTCGCGGCAGAGGACAGGATGCGATCCTGGACGATATCAGTTTCTACCGGATCCGCATGGATCATGTAATGACACCCTTTGTTATCAACTGCTTCTATTTCTGCGATCCCGACGGACGCACGGAATATGTGCAGTCCAGAGAAGCATACCCTGTGGATGAACGGACTCCTTCGGTGCGGCACTTGAATTTCGAGGACATCATCGCTCACAACTGTCATGTGGCAGCAGCATTCTTTGAGGGCCTGCCCGAGCAGAAGATCGAGGAGATCGTGCTCCGGCAGATCCGGGTAGATTTCGCCGCAGAGCCCCGGAAGGGCGTCCCCGCAATGAGCACGGGTGTTGAGCCCTGTGTGAAAAAAGGAATCTTCGCCCGAAATGTGGGGCATCTGCTGCTGGATGATGTAGAGATCACCGGCCAGGAGGGTGAGGTGCTTACCGCTATCGGTGTGGATGATCTGGAGCAGGAGACGGAAGAAAACGCATAGCATGAAAAAAGCGACGCCATAGGCGTCGCTTTATTATTTCAACCATCCGGCGATCGATGCTCCTGCTTCATAAGTGCGTATTTGTCCGGTGCGGGGAGAGGATTTCGACAATTGCGGGAATTTCTTGACGAATTCCAACAATTGCCATATGATGGGGGCGGTATATGAATATGCATATCATTTGGGCCGGAGAAGTACACTTTCAGGAACTTCTTTTTGGCGATGTGATGTACCGATTTAACGTTTGGGAGGGAGAGGAACATGAAAAGCAAGGTAGCAAAGATTGTATGTTTGTGCCTGACTGCAGGTCTGCTGCTGACTGCCTGCGGAAGCGCAGGAGACCAGCCGGCATCTCAGGGCGGAGGCAGCGAGCAGACTTCCGGTCAGGAAGCATCCGATGGAAAGAAAGATTCCAAGGAAAAGACCGAGGAGAAACATTCCGGAACCGAGAGAAAGGATAAAGAGGACGGCTCCTGGGAAATCATGGAATATGATAATGACGGGGTCCTTTTAAAGTCCACGTCTTACAATGCAGACGGAAGTGTTAAGAGATCGTATGTATACGAGAATGACGCAAAGGGAAACAGGACAAAGGCGACTACTTATGATGGCGACGGGAATATCACAAAGTGGGTCGAGTATGAGCGTGATGGGAATGGCAAGAAAGTAAAAGAGTCTGAATACAATGAGAATGGAGTTCTGGTTTCTATAGCTGAGTTTGATGCAAATGAAGATGAAATCAAGCAGACAGACTATGCGGAAGACGGAAGCATAAAATTTTGGTCAGAAACGGAGCGGGATGCAGAAGGTAAAACCGTAAAGCGCACATACTATCGCGCGGATGGTTCTGTTTCTTCTGTTTCAGATTATGAAAACGGAAAGAATACCAGGATGACCGAATACAATGAGGATGGATCCGTATTTCTCAAGCATGAGTACGAATACAATGCGGACGGAAAAAAGATTAAAGAGTCTATGATCTCCGCAGACGGTGTTCTGGAATCTGTTACGGAATATAATGACAGCGGGAAGAAAGTGAAGCTGTCAATGTACTACCCGAACGGAAATATGGAATCGTACTATGACTACGATGAGGAGGGAAAATACGAAATAAGACGGACGTTCTTCGATGAAGATGGAAATCTTACCGGCAGTGTAGAGTTTGCATATGATGAAAATGGTAATGAGATCAAGAAGATCAATTACAGTGCTGCCGGAATCATTGAGTACCTGGTCGAAAAGGATTCCTACGGAAATGCACTTTTGAGCGAAGAATACGACGAGGAAGGCAATCTGCTGAGTCGCAATATCGGGGAGGTGGATGCGGAAGGGCATTTGATCAAGAAAACCACCTACCGCGGAGATGGGACACTGGAATCCATTTACGAGTATGATACGGATGGAAATGTTGTCAGCAGACAGTACTTCGATGAAGAGGGGAAACCACTCGAATAAAAAGCCCTGACTTTTCCGTCAAGGCTTTCCAAAAACAAGATAGCGTTGGATGATGCGATCAGAATCCAATCACTGCTTCTCTGGTGTAGGCGGAGGCTTCCGCATCGGACAGTTGTTTTACGAATGAGGCTCTGGTCTCGGGACTTGCTCCCGGGCCGGAGCTTTTGTATTCCGCATAAAGGATGGAGTCGTGGGCTTGCGGTTTACCCCAGTCGTGGAAACCTTCGGGGGAAATGTGCTCGTCCAAAGTGCAGTTTAACAGCACTGTCTTTGCGTAGTCTCTCCAGGGCCTTCCCAGGTAGATGCTCCCCTTGGGACATCCGTCGTTTTGAAAATCACATTCGTGAAAAACGTATCCGAAGGGTTCGCCTTCCGGGGTGGATGCGGCGGTGGTATAGCCGCAGATCCCTGGTTTATTTTTCTCGCTTTCAGGAAGATCAGCGGAGAAGCGGGAGATGATGGCGCAATGCTCAAACCAGGCAACGGCGCTGCCGAAGATGAAATCCACATCACCACTTATGACGCAATTGTCATATAATTGATGTCCCAGTTTCCTGGGTTCGAATTCCTTGGGACCGGTGAAGCCACCGAGAGACATGGGAGTCGGTGGGAGAGGAGCGGTGAAGAGGGTGTCCTGGAAGCTGCGCAGGACGCAGTCTCGGATGATCATCCGGTCACCGTCCGCATACAACGCAACGGCCTGTCCCACCTTACGCCTGGGTGCGGAAGTATTCTCCACCGTCAGGTTTTCCAGCCGGTTATCATCTCCGTCAAAAAGGAGAGTGTAGGAGCGGAAGGTGCCTCGTTTGCTGCCGTCTTCCATGAGCATGGTGGCATAGTCGTCATAAGTGATGATGGTTTCTTCCGGCGTTTCTCCCAATCCTTTGATGGTCAGATGATCCCTGCGGATCCAGAGCTTTTCTTTATAGATGCCTGGCGCTAACAGGATGTTGACGGGCGCGGAGGCATTTTCCGGGGACTGCTTATCCCAATCTGCCAGCCATTCCACACCTTCCGTTAATGTTGCAAAAACGCCTTCTCTGGAGCGGTCCGCTCCCGGTATGATACGTAATTCCATGATACCTCCAGCGAGCAAAATTTTTTTTGCGAGCCGTGCACGGAAAATCCACGCTAGTGGTTTTCCGTGGCACATCATGGCAGTTTGTGCTCTTTACAAACTGCGTTTGAAAAAATGGCATATCAATGCATTTTTTCAAACAAACCTCCCCAATGGGGATAGTTACTGAGGCTTCAGCGCCACGCTGCCGTGGGCGGGCAACGTAACGGATACGGAGCCGTCCTTGGACTCCACTGTCTTCCCGGTCCAGAGGGACAGATAACTGCCGGAGAGGGTGGGCTCCTTCATGCCTCTGTGCCAGAGACCGTTACAGATCTTCTCCGCACTGACCGTTACCTTCCTGCGCTTGTCGGAGAGGTTGAAGAGTGCCAGGTAGTAGTCCTTTCCGTCGGTGGAGATCCAGGCTGCTTCCTCCTCCGTAAGGAAGAGCTGTGCGGGCCGGAAAGCGGGATCATTCATGGCAAGGATCCCGGGATTGTTCAGGAGATCGAAGGTCCATTTGTCCAGGGTGGTGAGATCCGTGCCGATCATGAGAGGTGCTCCGAAAATGTTCCAGAGGGTCATCATGGTCATCTGCTCATCCTTGGTAAAGCGGGTATGCCAGCCGTCTCCGCCGAAGCCCTTCCCCAGCTCTCCCACGGGCAGCATGTCGCAGTCGGGGTAATTGCCCACTGCCACATGATCCTGCCAGAGCTCGCAGCGATGGAACATATCTTTCAGCAGGCGCCACTCATCCCAGAAGTCGTCGGTGATGCGCCACATGTTGGCGTGCTGCTCATAGTGCCATGCCTTCTCAATGAGAGCGGGTCCCGGAGAGAGGGAGAGAACGATGGGACGGCCCGTTTTATCGATGGCCTTCGCCAGCATCTCAATCTCGTGGGCGGCAGAGTAGGGATTGTGGGGATACATGTTGGTGTTGCAG
>JAEETA010000005.1 GCA_016286555.1 Lachnospiraceae bacterium
GGGTAAGGGAAATGCAGTGCTCTTCGCCAGAAGCGGAACGGCAGGATCTCAGAAATTCCCCGTGCACTGGGGCGGCGACTGCAGCGCGACCTACGCCTCCATGGCGGAGACGCTGCGTGCCGGGCTGTCCTTTGCCATGAGCGGATTTGCTTTCTGGTCCCATGACATCTCCGGTTTTGAGAGCACGGCGACCCCTGACCTGTACAAGCGCTGGGTGCAGTTCGGCCTGTTCTCCACCCATTCCAGACTCCACGGTGCGGACACCTACCGCGTGCCCTGGATCTTCGACGAGGAATCCGTGGATGTGGTACGTACCTTTGCCGAGCTGAAAAATACGCTGATGCCCTATCTCTACGGCACCGCCGTAAAGGCACATAACACCGGCGTTCCCATGATGCGGCCCATGATCTTCGCCTTCCCCGATGATCCTGCCTGCAAGTACCTGGATATGCAGTACATGCTGGGAGAAAGCCTCCTGGTGGCGCCTGTCTTCAACGAGGAGGGTCGCACCTCCTTCTATCTGCCCGAGGGACTCTGGAAGAACCTGCTTGACGGCGAGATCCTTTCCGGCGGCAGATGGTACGAGCGGACCTACGATTACTTCCACATGGCCGTATTTGTGAAGGGCGATACCGTCCTGCCCGTGGGAGGCAACAAAGATGTGCCTGATTATGACTATCTGGAAGATCTGACCCTGCATTACTATCTTCCTACGGAAGGAAAGCCCTGCCGCATTGAGATCCCCAATCTGGAGGGTGCCGTGGTGCTGGAGGTGGAGGCTTCCTGTCAGAACGGCAAGGTACACCTGCAGATGAAGGGAGACCGGAAGCCCGACAAGCTTCGCTATGTGGTCCATCTCGAGGACGGAAGCGAAGAGAACGGCGAGCTCAGATAATAACAGAGAAAACAAGAAAGCCCCACCGTCCTGACGGACGGCGGGGCTTTTCGATTGGCGTAACGAAAGAGTTTTTTACTTGCTCAGGCGGATCACGTTCCAGCTCTTTGCGGGAAGAACGGTGCTCAGAATGCCCTTCTCCACCTTGGAATTCTTGCTGGTAGTGGGAGCCACATTGTCGGGATGTTTCTCGGTGTTCTCTGCCTTTACATCGTCATGGGTCAAAACGATGTGTTCTACCACGCGGTAGCCTGCGTACTGGCGCAGATCGGAGGTGACTTCGCAATCCTTCTCCAGATCCTTGTTCACTGCCAGGATGGTGAGGGTCTCGTTCTCGTCGTCGGCTACGACAACGCTGTCAATGTAGGGAGCATCGCCGTGGCTGCTCTCGTAGGTGTCACTCTTTACCAGAGTGTTCAGAACGGTGCCTCTCGCATACTGGGAAGCGTGCATGTAGGGATAGAAGATGGTCTGTCTCCATGCGCCGTTGTCGCTGGTCATGATGGGAGCGATGACGTTCACCAGCTGTGCCATGCAGGCGATCTTCACGCGATCCGCATGACGGAGCAGGGTGATGAGCATGCTGCCCACCAACAGAGCGTCTTCAAAGTTGTAGACATCCTCCAGCTGATGAGGATGTGCGCCCCACTTCTCCAGCTTCTCGTCAGCGTCATTGGAGTGATACCAGACATTCCACTCATCGAAGGACAGGTTGATGGTCTTCTTGGAGCGCTTGACTGCCTTTACATAGTCGCAGATGGAAACCACCTGGGAGATGAACTGATCCAGGGCAACGCTGTTTGCCAGGAACTCGGGGGTGTTGTTGTCGCGGTTGCCGTAGTACTGGTGCAGGCTCAGGTAATCGACGTTGTCATAGCCGCACTCCAGCACGGTGCGCTCCCAGTTGCCGAAGGTGGGCATGGTCAGACCGGAAGAGCCGCAGGCAACGGTTTCAATGGTGGGATCCACCAGTTTCATGATCTTGCCGGCACGGGAAGCGAGCATACCATACTCCTCGGCGGTTCTGGATCCCATCTGCCAGGGGCCGTCCATTTCGTTGCCCAGGCACCAGAGCTTGATGTTATGAGGATCCTTGACGCCGTGCTTGATGCGCAGGTCACTGTAGAGTGTGCCGCCCTTGAAGTTGCAGTACTCCACCAGGTTTTTGGCATCGTCGATGCCTCTGGTTCCCAGGTTGACTGCCATCATGGGCTGGGTCTTCACCAGCTTACACCACTCCATGAACTCGTTGAGACCGAACTGGTTGTCCTCGATGACGCCCCAGGCCAGTTCCATGCGCTTCGGGCGTTCACTCTTGGGACCTACACTGTCTTCCCAGCGGAAGCCGGAGACGAAGTTGCCCCCGGGGTAACGGACGATGGGGACACCGATCTCGCGGATGAGCTTTGCCACATCCTTCCGGAAGCCCTTCTTATCGGCGTTCTTGTTGCCGGGCTGGTAGATGCCCTCATAGACGGCTCTTCCCAGGTGCTCGATAAAGGAGCCGAAAATACGCTCATCCACGGCGCTGATGGAAAAATCGCGATCGATGATGATCTGTGCCTTGCGGGCGGTTTTGGATTTCTTTGCCATTTGGATTGATTCCTTTCTTGATCGGAAATAGTGTTACGCTCTCGCAGTGATGATCCAGGGAGCGGGCTGGTTCTCAAATACGTTCTTGGAGGTCAGTTTGGAGACCGCGATCTGGATGACGGTCACATCCGTGAGGCCGTAACGAGCCAGGATGTCGGGCAGAGCGGCAGCCGTCTTGAAATCCAGGGTGTAGATGACAAAATCCATCTCGGGGTTCAGACCTGTCAGGAAGGAGAGTTCCTGCTCCAGGCTCGCGGAAGCCACCAGCATGGTGGTGTCCGGGATGGGCAGATTTTCAAAGGTGTCCTTTCCCACATGGTCGATGATGGTGACATTGTGGAGACCGAACTGGCCCACATTTTCCTCCATGGTCTCCCGGTCGCTTTCCTTGTACTCCACGGCGATGACGGTGCCTTCACCGCACATCATGGCGGATTCCACCGCGATGGACTCGCCGGAGATGACGCAGAGATTTTTGTGCTCGTCGATCTGCATCTTGGAGATCAGAACGGAACGGATCTCGGAGCCTACGTACTTTACGCTGCCGGAGGCGAATTTCTTGTTGTCCATGCCGAACTTGATGGTGCTGCGGGCATTGGGATTCAGGACGATCATGCCGGCGGAGGCGTTGATGCCCCGGTCGATCATCTCGGAGACCTTGTTGCGCTTGATCTCACCCACGGGCTCGGAGCCTTCGTTGTAGATGACTTCGCAGTCCCCCAGGCCCACGTCCCACATTTTGTAGAAAATGTCCTTGTTGCCCGCCTCGGTAAAGACCAGAACGCATCTGTGGGCTTCCACCGTGGGGATCAGGTTCTTGTTCTTTCTGGTGATGTCCAGGATCTTGACATGCTCCAGATCAATGTCCGTGTTCTCCGAAAAATACTGCAGCCAGGAGAGAATATGGGTATTGGTAAAGAGTTTGCTTTCCATAGGATACCTCCGCGATTATCTGCACTTATTCAGCAGTTCTTCCCATTTCTGATCGACATACGCCTGAGCGGCCTCGATGGTCCACTCGTTTCCGGGCTTGAAGCAGTGCTTGAAACGTCCCTGTTTGGACATGAACTCCTCCACGGGGAGCTTCTTTTTGGGCTCATAGGTCAGGCGATACTCGCCGTTCACCACTTCGTAGAGAGGCCAGATACAGGTATCGATGGCAGCCTTGCAGATGTCGATGAGCTCGTCTGCGGGATACTGCCAGCCTCTGGGGCAGGGGGTCAGCACGTTGACAAAGGTGGGACCTTCCGTGTAGATGGCACGGTGTGCCTTCTCGTGGAAATCCTTCATGGTGCCGAAGAGGGTGGTCTGAGCCACATAGGGGGAACCGTGAGCCACCATGATCTGGGTCAGGTCCTTCTGTACCTGCTTTTTTCCTACGGACTCGGACCCGGAAGGGGTGGTGGTGGCGGAAGCAAAGCGGGGAGTAGCAGAGGAACGCTGGGTTCCGGTGTTCATGTAAGCGTTGTTGTCATAACAGAAATAGGTGAAATCGTGTCCTCTCTCGAAAGCGCCGGAGAGGGACTGGAAGCCGATGTCATAGGTACCGCCGTCACCGCCGATGGCGAGGATCTTGGTGTGCTTATCCTCGGGGATGCGGCCTCTGCGCTGCATCGCGCGGTATGCGGCTTCCACGCCGGAAGCGGTGGCGGATGCATTTTCGAAAGCGGTGTGGATGTAGGAATCCTCCCACGCGGTGTAGGGATACTGGAAGGACGAAACCTCCAGACATCCGGTTGCATTACAGATGACAGCCTTGTCATCCGGATCGACGGCGCGCATCATGGCCCGGCAGACAATGCCGGCGCCGCAGCCGGCACAGAGTCTGTGGCCGGAGTGGAAGCGCTCCTCCTTATTCATTTCTTCTTTCAGATTGTAAGCCATTGTATCCTCCGTGAAGGGATCAGCGCTCGCGCTGTCCCATGTGTGTATAGACAGGACCCAGTTCGCCGCCGGCGGCAATGCCTGCCAGGCGATCGTATACGCTGCGGGCAGCTTCAACGGTAAAGTCACGACCGCCCAGTCCGTAGACGATGTCGATCATTCTGGGGTGATGTTCCAGGTTCAGGCACGCGCCTGCGGTTTCCGCAAAAAGCGGTCCGCCCATGGCGGAGAAGCCTTCACTCTTGTCCATGATGGCAACGGCCTTGCAGTTCTGCAGTACGGCTGCCAGTTCCTCCCCGGGGAAGGGACGGAACACACGGAGCTTCACGAGACCGGCCTTCACGCCTTCGGAACGCAGCTGGTCCACGCAGGCCTTGGCGGTTCCTGCGGAGGAACCCATGATGACCATGGCAATCTCTGCGTCTTCCATGCGGTAGGACTCGAAGAAGCCGTAGGATCTGCCGAAGGTTTTTTCAAAGTCGGCAGCCACTTCCAGGATCACGGATTTGGCATTTTTCATGGCCTCGGCCTGTGCGACCCGGGCTTCCATATAGTACCCGGAGACACCGTAAGGGCCTACGGCCAGAGGATTTTCCTCTTTCAGAAGGTAGTGCTCGGGGCGATACTCACCCACGAAGGCCTTTACCTTCTCGTCCTCTTCCAGCTCGATGTTTTCGATGGCGTGGGAGGTGATGAAACCGTCCTCACAGACCATGAGGGGCAGACGGACGCTGGGGTGTTCCGCAATCCGGTGCGCCATCAGGTAGTTGTCGTAAACTTCCTGGTTGTTCTCGGCATAGAGCTGGATGAATCCGGAATCTCTCGCAGCGAGAGAGTCGGAGTAATCGTGGTTGATGTTGATGGGGCCCGTCAGAGCGCGGCACGCTACAGCCAGAACCACGGGGAGTCTTAAGGATCCTGCCACATAGAGGACCTCATTCATGTAGGAGAGACCTGCGGAAGATGTGGCGGTAATGGCTCTTGCGCCTGCGGCCTCGGCACCCAGGCAGGCGGAGAGGGAGGAGTGCTCGCTCTCAACGCAGATGAACTCGGTGTCGACCTTTCCGTCGGCTACATACTGTGCAAAATACTGCGGGATCTCCGTGGAAGGTGTGATGGGAAACATTGCAAACACATCCGGGTTGATCTGCCGCATGGCGGTGGCAATGGCTTCATTGCCGGACATTCTTTCTCTGATACTCATTCGTTACGACTCCTTCCATGCAATGGCGTTGAAGGGGCAGGCCTTGATGCAGATGCCGCATCCCTTGCAATGCTCGTAGTCAAATTCTCCCCGTCTGCCTTCCTTTACGGGGATGGAGGAATCGGGACAGAAAGGAGCGCACAGAAGGCACTGCTTGCATTTTTCCTCGATCCATTCGGGAGTGCGAACTCTCCATTCGCCGGTCTTGGTCAGGCGGCTGGTGCCGGGCTCGTAGATCTCGCAGCCCGTGGTCAGATCCTGCCATGCGATCTTTTCATTGATCTGTTCTGCTTTGGTAATCATGCTTCCTTCACCTCATCCATCGCGATCCGCAGGCACTTAAGGTTTCCCTCGATGACCTGAGGCTTTCTGGCGAATTTATGGCGGTAGGACTCTTCCATCTCGGAGAGGAAGGTCTCCCGTTCGATCATGTTGCTGACAGCCACCACTGCAGCCAGCATGGGGGTGTTGGGGAAATAGGCTCCCAGACAGTCCATGGAAATGCTGCGTGCATCAATGGAGCAGACCCGTCCCTTGTAGCCGTTTAAGAGAGGCCGCAGTGCGGCGGGATCCTTGGCGGAATTGACAATGACGGCACCGTTCTCCTTCAGGCCTGCGGTGACATCCACGCTTTCCAGCAGGGTTTCGTCCACAACCACCACATAGTCCGGATCGTAAATATTGGAATGGATGGGGCAACGCTCATCCGAGATCCGGTTGTAGGCGGTAATGGGAGCACCGGAGCGCTCCGGACCGTATTCCGGGAAGGACTGGACGTACTTTCCCGTCATAAAGGCTGCATCCGCCAGCAGCTGACTGGCGGTTTTGGCACCCTGGCCGCCACGGCCGTGCCATCTTACTTCGATCATCTTTATCTCCTCCTGATTCTAACTGCCTTATTTCAGGCTTTCTTTTGCTTTTTCCAGGGCGGCGATGACGCTGTCGCTGAAAGCGTCAAACTCCGGATCCTCTCTGCAGCATTCCTCCTTATGAGAAAGAATATAATCCACTGCGATCCGGGCCCCCTGACTGAAGGGCACGTGAGTTCCCATGTCGGGAACGATGCTCTTGAGCTTTGTGTTGTCAAATACCACGGAGACAGCCTTGTCGCCGATGAGACCTCCCTCGAAATCGTAGCCGTATTTTTCGTCGGCCACGGCTGCCAGGAAGTCCGAAGGCACGTAGTAGGGCTTGTAAGGAACCCCCAGGGCCTGCGCCACGGTCTCCATGATCTGGTTCCAGGTCAGGACCTCGTCACCGGTGATCTGGAATGCCTCGCCGATGGCGTGAGGATTGCCCATGAGCCCCGTAAAGCCGATGGCAAAATCCGCGTTGAAGGTCACGTGCCAGAGTGAGGTGCCGTCACCGCAGACGATGACGGGCTTGCCTTCCAGCATGCGCTTGATCACCTGATAACTGCCGCCCTTGCCGTGGACTGCCACGGGAATGCTGCGCTCGTCGTAGGTGTGGCTGGGCCGCACGATGGTCACGGGGAAGCCTTCTTCACGGTATTTTTTCATGAGGAATTCCTCGCAGGCGATCTTGTTCCGGGAATATTCCCAGTGCGGGTTGGCCATGGTGGTGCCTTCCGTGATCCGATAGTTCCGGGAAGGTTTGTGGTATGCGGATGCGGAGCTGATGTAGATATACTGTGCGGTTTTGCCGGCAAAGAGCCTGTAATCCCGCTCCACCTGCTCCGGTACGAAGCCGATGAATTCGCAGACCGTGTCAAAGGTCATTTCCCCGATGGCCTTCAAAACGGCAGCTTCGTCGTTAATGTCCGCAGCGATAGTGTGAACATTCTCCGGCAGCACGCTGCTGCGGTTGCCTCTGTTCAGCACATAGACCTCCCACTGCGGAAGCCCGGCCAGACGTTTGACGATGGCCGTACTGATGGTGCCTGTTCCCCCAATGAACAAAGCTTTCATGTAATTGTACCCCCTTTTGTTTCAGTGCAGATTTGCGTTGATCTTGGTGATGAGATCCTCCTTTAAGAATGGTTTCGGAACATGGGCGTTCATGCCCGCGTCCAGGGCATCCTGAATATCGGATGCAAATGCGTTTGCCGTCATGGCCAGGATTGGGATGCTGCGCAGTGCGGGATCCTCCAGCGCACGGATCCTGCGGGTGGCCTCCAGGCCGCTCATCACGGGCATGGAAACATCCATCAGGATCAGATCGATCTCGCCGGGAGCGGATCTTTTCACCAGCTCGATGGCATCGATACCGCTGCTTGTCTGGCGGACGGTAAATCCGAATTTGGTGAGGGTATGCTCGGCAAGCTTCAGGTTCATGGGGGTGTCGTCCACCACCAGAATGGTCCTGCCGTCATACCGCCTGTTCATGGCGTCTGCAGCGGCGCCTTTTTCCTGCTTGGAAGCTTCCGCAGCGGCGTCACAGGGCTCCAGAGGGAGCGTTACGGTAAACTCGCTTCCCTTGCCGGGAGCTGTCTCCAGACTGACGGTTCCCTGCATGAGGTTCACGATGTTTTTCACAATGGACATGCCCAGGCCCGTTCCCTGGGTCTCATGGACAGCCTTCACTTCCTCACGGGTGAAGGAATCCCAGATCTGCTCGCTGAACTCTTTGGACATACCGATGCCGGTGTCCTTGACCCGGATCTCGTAGGTGAGCCTGTCTCCGGCGCTCAGCAGCTTTCCCTTCAGGGAGACGGTGCCGCCGTCGGGAGTGAATTTGTAGGCGTTGGACAGGAGATTCAGGAGGATCTGACGGAAGCGCAGCTTGTCGCAGTATATCGTGTCATCTCCCAAAGCTTCAAGATCCGTCTCGAAGCGGAGTTTTTTCTCCTCCATTTTGTCCCGGATCATATCGGCGCAGTCATTGCACAGATCCCGGACTTTGGAGGGTTCCTTCGACAGCTCCATCTTGCCGCTCTCGATGCGGCTCATGTCCAGAATGTCGTTGATGAGGCTAAGCAAATGGTCGCCTGCGGTAATGATCTTGTCCAGGTATTCCGCCACCCGCTCTTTATTGTCGATATCCTCCAGGGCCAGCTTGGAAAAACCTGTGATGGCGCCCATGGGAGTGCGGATGTCGTGGGACATGTTGGAGAAAAAGACGGTTTTGGCTGCGTTGGCTTTGGTGGCTTCTTCCACTGCCTTCTGCAGCATGACTTGCCGTTCCTCCAGCTCGGCTTTCTGTCTGGCGATGAGGCGGTCTGCGTCCATTTTCTGGGAGCGCAGGTCGTCGATGACGGACACGGTGATGAGGACTCTGGTGACCTGACGGTCATTGTCCCGCTCCACCACATGGTAGTCCACCCGGATCCAGCGGCCGGTGTCTGCATCCCTGTAGATGTATTCCCGCTTGTCCGCGTCTGCAAAAAGCTTGGTGCGCAGGTAGGGGATCTCCCGCAGGCGCTCTGCATCCGTTCTGTGCTCCTTCACGAGCCGGGGAACGATGATCTCCGCCAGGTCGTGATAAGTGCTGCCCTCCGGGAGCCGGAGCACGGAATCCTGCTTGGTGATCTTCAGGGAGTCCTTGACGAAATCTTGAAGATAAATGCAATCGAATTCTTCTGCCAGGGAAGCGATGATCTGATTGTCCAGCCGGATCCGTCCCAGCTCCGTTTCGGAGATCAGAGTGGCGGAGCCGAAGGCCTTCACCGGATTCCCGGCCTCATCAAACTCGGTGGTATAGCGGACACGGAAGGGAACGCGGCCCACGGTCAGGGGGATGTCCGCCTCGATCTCCGGGATGCCGTTATCGATCTGCTGCATCATATCCCGGTACATATCCGCGTAATCCGGCGGGAAAATGCCCATGTCAATGGCAGGCTCCGGATAGTTGCGCACCAGCGCCGGCAGGCCCAGATCCCGCATACAGCGGTAACAGGGGCGCATTTCCTTGGTGGCGATGGTGTATTCCCAGTTGTAGATATTGATCTGTTCGCTGGCCATCTTATACCGGCGCTCGGCGTCGGTCAGCATGTCCAGATGACGGCGGTCCGGGGTGATGTTCCGGATGCCTTCAAAGATCAGCGCGTGGTCTTCCGCCTTCTCCAGGAGGATGAGGCGGACCCGCAGGCAGATCTTGTCCACGCCGCAGCAGTTGGACATGAGAGAGGCCCAGATCTCACATTCGCTCTCTTCTCCGGAGGAAACGCATTTTTTCACGGCGCCCAGATAGACTTCCAGGTTGATCTCGTCCAGCGTGGACAGCGGATCGGCGTCGATATATTCCTTCTCGTCGATGTTCATGCCCATTTCCGGCAGAAAGTGACTGTTGATGTCCAGAGTGCGGACTTTTCCGCCTTCATAGGAAAAAACTTTCGCGGGACCTGAGAATTTGCTGTGTAAGATGTCGTCGTACCGCATTTTGCGCTCCTTTCATGCCGGCAGATATTGAAAGCAGTATAGCAGGAAAAATCTTGTAATTCTAATCAAATCTGACCAAAATGAATAAAAATGCACATACACAATTATGTTACCAAATATTGAAAAAAAATACGATAGAAAACCGTAGAAATATAAGAGAAATTCGGGATTTTCGAAAGCAACCCGGAAAAAAGAACCCCGCAGCTGCTCCTGCGCCCGTCGGAAGGCGGGAAGAAGACGACTGCGGGGGGATTGATTGAGGATGGATCAAAGCAGGTACCGGGTGCGGAAGATCTCCAGGTCCCTGTGGAACTGCTCGGACTGTTTTTCCTCCACATGCTCCAGATACTCGTGGGTATCGAAGCTGCCCGCATCCAGCTCGATCATGGCTACCGCCACATTGGAACAGTGGTCGGAGACACGCTCTAAGTTGGTGAGGAGGTCATTAAAGATGAAGCCCTGGTGGATGGTGCAGGTGCCCTGCTGCAGGCGCTCTACATGGTGCAGCTTCATTTCGTCGCAGAGATTGTCGATGACGGTCTCCAGGGGCTCCACCTTCACAGCGGTCTCCAGATCGTCCGCCTTGAAGGCTTCCGTTGCCAGCCGGGTGACTTCGGATACGGCATCCGTCACCACGTGCAGCTCATGCTGGGCCTCGCCGGAGAAGGTGACTTTTTTCTCCACCCGCTCTCTTGCGTTCTCCGCGATGTTGCGGGCGTGGTCCGTGATGCGCTCGAAATCCGAGAGCACGTGGAGGAACTTGGAGATCTCACGGCTCTGCTGGGTGGTCATGGTCTTGCCGGTGAGCTTGGCCAGATAGGTGCCCAGGATATCCTCGTACTGGTCGGCTCTGGCCTCCATATCCGTCACCAGCTTGAACCGGTTGTCAGAGTAGTTCCACAGAAGGCCCAGTGCGGACTCGATGGAACGGTCCGCCAGCTCCGCCATGGAGGCGATGGTGAGGCGGCACTGCTCGATGGCCAGAGCGGGGTGTGCCAGGAAACGCTCCTCCAGACGGATCATCTCCGGCGCTTCTTCCTCTGCTTCCTTCTGTTCCTTGTCCGGAATGATGGCCTTGACCAGTGCTTCGATCACATCCGTGAAGGGCAGCAGGATCGCGATCACCGCCAGACGGAACACCGTGTTGACCAGAGCGATGGAGAAGGGGTTCATGGTCAGGGAGGTGAAGCTGAAGTCTATGATGGCGTTCAATATATAGAAAAGAGAGCCGACGGACAGCACGCCCATGATGTTTTCCACCAGGTAGACATAGGCGGTGCGCTTTCCGCCGATGGTAGCGCCCAGAGAGGAAAGCAGGACCGGTGCGGAGGCACCCACGGAGACGCCCAGCAGCAGGGGCAGCGTGGATTCAAAGGTCATGGCGCCGGTGACGGAGAGGGCCTGCAGGATACCAACGGAAGCGGAGGCGGACTGCAGGACCACGGTGAAGAGGGCACCCACCAGGATACCGACGGCAGGGTTGCTCATCTTGGTCAGGGTCTCCAGGAACCAGGGCTCATCCTTCAGGGGGCTGACGGAGCTGCTCATGGAGCTCATGCCCACCATGAGGATCACAAAGCCCAGCAGGATATTGCCGATGTTGACGGTGGACTGGCGCTTTGCCAGCATGCGCAGAAGCATTCCGATGATGGCCATCACACCGGTCAGGGTGGCGGTGGACAGCAGGCCTGCCACGCCCTCCGCGCCCTCGATGTAGCTCAGACAGATCACCCAGCCCGTGATACTGGTGCCCAGGATGGAGCCCAGGATGATGGGGATGGCCTGCCGCAGCTTCATGATGCCGGAGTTAACGAAGCCCACCACCATGACGGAGGTGGCACCCGAGGACTGGATCACTGCCGTAACCCCTGCGCCGAAGAGCATGCCCTTTAACTGCGTGCCGGAGAGGCGGAACAGGATGGGCTCCAGCTTGTTGCCGGATACCTGCTTCAGTCCGTCTCCCATGAGGGCCATGCCGTAGAGGAACAGCGAGATGCCCATTAATAGCCCGATGATCTGTGAAATGCCCATGACATTCTCCTTTATAAGCGTTTTCTGTAGTTTCAGCATAGAAAAGAAATGTTAAATCCTCTGCCATGACAATGTTAAATTCATGTTAAATCAAAATGCCCCGAGTCTTTCAAAACCCCCGCAAATATGCTAAAATTTGGGAAAGTTGGTTCTGGGGTTCCGACGGTGGAGGAAATGGCTTTGATCTATCTTCTGGAAGACGATGACAGCATACGGAAACTGGTGATCTACGCTCTGGAAAGCCAGGGGTATTCCGCCACGGGCTTTGAGGCGCCCGGCATCTTTTGGGAGGCGGTGAATCGGCAGATCCCGGAGCTGGTCCTCCTGGACATCATGCTGCCGGAGCAGGACGGGATCAGCATCCTGAAATCCCTCCGGGCAGATCCTTCGACCGCCCATGTGCCGGTGATCATGCTCACCGCCAGGGACACGGAATACGACAGAGTGGAAGGGCTGGACGCGGGAGCGGACGATTATCTGACCAAGCCCTTCGGAATGATGGAACTCACCGCCAGGATCCGGGCGGTGTTACGGAGAACGGAGCCCGCGAGGGACGCGGGAGGATATGTTCTGGGAGCACTGCAGGTGAGCCCTGCCCGCCACGAGGTGACGGTGGCAGGAGCGCCGGTGCATCTGACCCAGAAGGAATTTGCTCTGCTGCAGCTCCTGCTGGAGAACAGACCGCAGGTCATGACCAGGGAGGTGCTCCTGGACAGAGTCTGGGGGCTGGGAGCGGAGCGGGAAAACCGCACACTGGACGTGCACATCCGCACCCTGCGGTCCAAGCTGGGCACTGCGGGAGAGGTGATCGAGACCGTTCGCGGCATCGGTTACCGCATCGGCGGAGAGGTGCGCCGGGGAAAGTGAGGGACGTATGGTTCAGACGATCTTTCGGAACACGGTACTGGTAGGAAGCGCGGTGGTGCTGGTCTGTGCGGCCCTGGTCTTTGGGCTCCGCTACTCCCAGATCAAGCAGGAGGCCAGGGAAGAGCTGGCAAGGGAGGCGGTCTTTGTCCGGGAAGGCATTGATCTGAACGGCATCGCCTATCTGGAGGCTATGGAGATCGAGGATCATGTCACTCTGTTGGACGGGTCGGGGACGGTCCTCTATGACAACCGGGGACGCATGGAAGACGCCGGGAAGCCGGAAGCTCCGGAGTTCCGTACGGCCCGGGAAAAGGGAGAAGGGTACCACGTCCGCCGGAATCCGGAGGGGGGCTTGACCATGTACTGTGCCTTCCGCTGCGATGACGGCAATCTCCTGCGGATCGGCCGCGCGCTGGAACCCGTGAAAGAAGCCTTTACCTTCGTAGGACAGATGATCTGGGTGGTGATCCTGGTATTTTTGCTGGCTTTTGTCCTGTCCTTCCGGGCGGCCAATCAGATCGTAAAGCCCATCAACGCCATGAACCTGGACGATCCCGAGGCAGTTCCCTATCCGGAGCTGGCGCCCCTGGTGAATCGGATCCGGGAGCAGAACCAGACCATCCGGGAAGAAACGGAACAGCGAGGAGAGCTGCGGAGAGAATTTTCCGCCAATGTGTCCCATGAACTGAAGACCCCCCTGACTTCCATTTCCGGCTTTGCGGAACTGATGCAGCAGGGGCTGGTGCCTCAGGAAAAAGTGCAGGAATTCGCCGGTGACATCTACCGGGAGTCCCAGCGCCTCATCAATCTGGTGGATGATATCATCCGCCTGTCGAAACTGGATGAAAACGCCATTCCTCCGGAGTGGGAGGATGTGGATCTCTACGAGCTGACCTCTGATCTGCTGGACAGCCTGCGCCCCGTAGCGGAGCGCCAGAACGTGCTCCTGCATCTGGAGGGAGACCATGCCGTGGTCCGCGGGATCCGGAGACTGCTCAGTGAGATGGTGTTCAACCTTTGTGACAATGCTGTCAAGTATAACCGCTGGGGCGGCACCGTCACCGTGACTGTGAAAGAAACTGAGGAGGGTGCTGCTTTAAGCGTTGCGGATACCGGCATCGGCATCCCGAAGGATCAGCAGGACAGAGTCTTTGAGCGATTTTACCGCGTGGACAAGAGCCATTCCCGGGAGCTGGGCGGCACCGGCCTGGGTCTGTCCATCGTAAAGCACGGCGCCCAGTTCCATGACGCCACCGTTTCCCTGGAGAGCGAGCCGGGGGAAGGAACCACCATAACGTTAAAATTCCCCGCAAAGGAAAGCGAGGGAGAAGTATAGATCCGTTTTATCAAGGCAAATTCAGGAGGGAAAAATGAGCGACAAGGCAATGCTGGAGATCCGGAACTATTCCAAGACCTACGGAGGAGAGAAGAAGGCGGCGGACAATGTGAGCCTCACCGTTATGAGCGGTGATATCTACGGATTCATCGGACACAACGGCGCAGGAAAGTCCACAACTATCCGCGCGGTGGTAGGAGTGCTGGACTTTACCGAAGGAGAGATCTTCATCGACGGGCACTCCGTGAAGACAGACCCTATCGCATGTAAGAAGATCACGGCGTATATCCCGGATAACCCGGATCTCTATGAGAACCTGACGGGAATCCAGTATCTGAATTTCATCGCGGACGTCTTTGAGATCAGTGCCGCAGACAGAGAAGCACGGATCAAAAAATACGCGGACACCTTTGAGATCACGGACGCCCTGGGGGATCTCATCAGTTCCTACTCCCACGGAATGAAGCAGAAGCTGGCCATCATTTCCGCTTTGATCCATGAACCGAAGCTCCTGGTGCTGGACGAGCCCTTTGTGGGCCTGGATCCCAAGGCAACCTTTACCTTAAAGGAGATCATGCACGAGATGTGCGAGCGGGGCACCGCCATCTTTTTCTCCACCCACGTGCTGGATGTGGCGGAAAAGCTGTGCAACAAGGTGGCTATCATCAAGAAGGGCCGGATCATCGCCTCCGGAACCATGGAAGAACTGACGGAAGGCCATTCCCTGGAAGAGGCATTTTTGGAGGCGGATCATGAAGAATAACGCATTTTTGCTGCTTCGGACCCTTCTCCTGTCCACCAGCAGCATCAATATCCTCAAACATACCACGGACAAAAAGAAGAAGGGCAGAATCATCGGCGGCTTTGTCGGTCTGGCCCTACTCTATGCCATGCTGATGGCCTACTGCATCGCCACCTGTGCCGGGTTATGTGCCCAGGGGTTGGGAGATTCGGTACCCGCCTTTTGTGTCATGATCCTTTCGGGCCTGGCCCTGGTATTTACCTTTTTCAAGACCAACGGATATCTGTTTAATTTCAAGGAATACGATATGCTCATGTCCCTGCCCTTTGGCAGCGCTGCCGTTGCGGGGTGCAAGTTCCTTTACATGTATGTAAAGAGTCTGCCCTGGTACCTGATCATTTCCTATTCCATGATGGGAACCTATGCATACTTTACGGGAGCGGGTGTTCTCCCTCTGATTCTGTGGTTTTTGCTGACTTTCTTCGTGCCCCTGATCCCCATGCTGGCGGCTTCCCTCCTGGGATTCCTCATCGCCCGGATCAGCGCAGGCTTTAAGAAGAGCAATGTGGTTCAGACCGTTCTCTCCGTGCTCATCGTGCTCTTTGCCTTCTCCATCCGGTTTATCCTGGAGGACGTGTTCCGCAATGACAAAGTGGAACAGGTGTTGGAGAAAACCTCCGACGTGACGGAGCAGGTGATCGGCAAGTATCCGCCCGGTGCCTGGTTTGCGAATGCCGTCACCGGGGGGAGCATCCTGCAGGCACTCCTGCTGATCGCAGTCAGCACGGGACTGTTCCTGGCGGTCTTTACACTGGTGGGCAGATCCTACCGGAACATCAATTCCTCTCTGAAAAATCATGCCGCTTCCGGAAAATACCGGATGACGTCGCAAAAGACCCGCAGCACCCTGCAGGCCATCGCCTTCAAGGAGTTCAAGCGGATGATGGGATCTACCATCTACGCTACCAATGTGGGCATGGGAGAGATTCTTGTGACGCTCGTGTCAGTTGCAACCCTGATCCTGGGATTTGACAGGATCGTTGATATGGTGACCCAGAACGCACCCTTTGACCATGCGCTCCTGCAGCCTGCTATTCCTTTCATTGTCTATTTCTTTATCGGGATGGTGGCTTCCACGGTTTGCTCTCCCTCCCTGGAGGGGAAGAACTACTGGATCGTACAGAGCCTGCCTATTGAGAAGAAGACCCTCTATCAGGGGAAAATGCTCTACAACATGTATCTCACCGTTCCCTTCGCACTCCTGGGAACTCTGTGCATGTGCATTTCCGCCCGGGTGCCCTTCCTCAATGCGATCCTGTACCTGATCCTCAGCGTGGTACTGTGCGCTTTTTCCACCGCATGGGGTTGCGTCTGCGGCATCAAGCACATGCGGCTGGACTGGGAAAATGAAGTGGAGGTTATCAAGCAGGGAGTCGGGGTGGTGATCTACATGTTCCCGAACATGTTTGTGGTCATGGGACTCTGCGTCCTGACCGTAGTCATGGGTCGGGCCATGGATCACAAACTGGTGGCGCTGGTCTTTATCGTCATCGCAGGGGCTCTGACGGCGCTGAGCTACCGGAAAGTCCTGCGCCTGTCCCGGGAACGGGGGTAAGTGATCCTGCATCAATGAACCGGGATCAAGGATCCCGATAAACCTGTAATCCGGCACAAAGGGGAAAGCACATGAATGAGTTGGGATACATTGAAAGCCTGAAGCGGCGGATCCTCATCGTGGACGACGAGGAGATCAATCGGGAGATCCTGGGCCACATCCTGGAGCAGAATTACGAGATCGCCTATGCGGACAACGGTGAGACGGCCATGTCCATGCTGGAGGATGGGGGAGGCAGATTTTCCCTGATCCTGCTGGACCTGCTGATGCCCGTGATGGACGGATTTACGGTGCTGGAGCGGATCCGCGGCAATGAGCGCCTGACAGGCATCCCGGTGATCGTTATGACTTCGGAGAAGCCTGCAGAAGTGCGCAGCATCAAGCTGGGGGCGGATGATTTCATCACCAAGCCCTACGATATGCCGGAAGTGATCCTGGCCAGATGCGAGCGGATCATCCAGCTCTACGAGGACAAGAGCATCATCCGCAGCGCCGAGAAGGATGACCTCACGGGACTCTATACCAGAGAGTTTTTCCAGGAGTATGTCACCAGGATCGACACCTATGTCGGTAATCGTCCCATGGATGCCGTGGTGTGCAACATCGAGCATTTCCACATGCTGAACGAGATGTACGGCCGCAAAAAGGGAGACCGGGTGCTGCAGGCCACCGCGGCTGCGCTCTTTTCCCTGCTGGGGCCCGAGGACATCATCGGCAGCAGGCCCGACGCGGATTATTATTACTTTTATCTGCCTCACAGAGACAGCTATGAGGAGATCCCAGAGTTAGTGCAGGCCCGCCTGGCGGAGCGCATCGGGATCCCCGGGATCCGGATCCGCATGGGCATCTATCAGACCGTGAACAAGACCAGACCCGCAGAGCACCGCTTCGATCACGCGAAGCTGGCCTGCGACAGGATCCGGGGGGACTATACCAGACAGATCCTGGTCTACAGCCGGGAAATGAATGAGCGGGATCTCTACGAGGAGCGGCTGATCCACGACATCGACGCCGCCATCGCCAACCGGGATCTCATCGTCTATTACCAGCCCAAATACAACATCCGGGGAGAGGAGCCGCAGCTTTGCAGCGCCGAAGCCCTGATCCGCTGGCGGCATCCCGAGCTGGGAATGATCAGCCCCGGAGATTTTATTCCCCTGTTTGAAAGCAACGGACTCATCCAGAAGCTGGACCACTATGTTTGGGAAGAAGCAGCCGCTCAGATCGGGCGCTGGAAAAAGGAGCTGGGCCGCGCAGTACCCGTCTCCGTCAACATGTCCAGGGTGGACATTTACGATCCGGAGCTGGAGCAGCGATTCCTGGGACTCCTTCAGGAGAATGACCTGACCCCGGCGGATCTGATGCTGGAGGTGACGGAATCCGCCTACGCAGACGATGCCCAGGGTCTCATCGATGTGGTGAACCGCCTGCGGGAGCAGGGCTTCCGCATCGAGATGGACGATTTCGGTACCGGATACTCCTCCCTGAACATGATCACCACCATTCCCATCGATGTGCTGAAGATGGACATGATCTTTATCCGCAACATGAACCGGGACGAGAAGAGCCTGCGTCTGGTGGAGCTGGTGCTGGAGATCGCGGAATTTCTGAAGGTGCCTGTAGTGGCGGAGGGAGTTGAGGACAAGGCCCAGGTGGAACAGCTCAGGAAAATGGGCTGCGATATCATTCAGGGTTATTATTTCTCCAAACCGGTACCCCCGGAGGAATTTGAAGCGTTTATCAGAAAGGGGTGATCGCATATGCGATCTCTCCCCATACGGAGGAAGAAAAAATGGCTACGATGGAAGATCTGAGGGCATACGGCGCCAATGTGGACGAGGGCCTGGCACGCTGTATCAACAATGAGGGTTTTTACCTGAAGATGATCGGAAAAGCGGTGGAGGATTCCTCCTTTGAGGACCTGGAAAAGGCCATTGAAGTGAAGGACTATGCACAGGCATTTGAACTTGCTCATGCATTAAAGGGAGTCCTGGCCAATCTGGCCCTGACTCCCCTTCATGATCCTGTCTGTGAAATGGTGGAACTGCTGCGCAGCAAAACGGATACGGATTACAGCTCCTATCTGGAACGGATCAGGACGAAAAAAGCGGAGCTGGAGTCACTGCTGCAGTGATCATTTTAACGTGTTGTTTTTGATCACCAGATCCCGGAAGAGACGATCCAACGAATCCATCAGCGCATCCTTGGGCATGGATTTTAAGAGATAGCCGTCCGGCTTTTTCTCCAGGATCTTCATGACATTTTCCCGGTCGCGCTGCCCTGTCAGGAAGACGATGGGCACATCGTGGGCGCGGGGGATCTGACGGATCTGCTGCATGGTCTCGAACCCGTCCATACCGGGCATGATGTAGTCCAGCAGGATCAGATCCGGCACGGAGCTCTTCAGATAGAAGAGGACCTCGCTTCCGGAGCGGAAGGTCTTGACCCGGTATTTGTCCCGGAGCCAGCGCTCCGTCACTGCCAGGAAATCCGGATCATCGTCGATGAGGAAGATGGTCTTGGTGCGGCTGGACTCATACTGGATGCTGGAGAAGGAGAGCATGTCCTTCACGAACTCCGCCATATCGATGGGACGGGCGTATTCCGCCTTGTAGCGTTCCGGATTGTGGATCTTTTTCGCCTCTGCGATGTCCAGAGCGTCACCCACCAGACAAAGGACACGGTTGTCATCTTCGCTGAGCTCCGTCAGATGGGAGCTGATGAGGCGGATGTGCTCCGTATCTCCTGCGGGATAGTAAAGCCAGAAATCGGCGTCGTGTCTGTGTTCCAGGATCTCTGCAGGATCGTCCGGAATGCGGATGATCCGGAAACCCACTTCTTCCAGTTTGTTGATGATTCCCTTGTTTACCATTCCCTGGGTGCCTTCCACGAAGAGGATGGTTTTGAAATCCGCCGGATCCTTGAAAGCTTCCGGCTCGGGGACCACGGGCTCCTCCACCTTCTTGAAGGAGGTCTGCAGGGGCTCAAAGGTACGGTAATGGAGCAGCAGCTCCCTGGTCAGTGCAGGCAGGTCACAGGTCTCGCCCTGGCGGGACAGGTACTCCAGCTTGGCAGCTTCCCCGGCCAGTTCCTTGGCGCCGATGAGCTCTGCCATGCTCTTCAGGGAGTGGGTCCGCAGGGAATACATGGACCAGTTACCGTTCCGGCAATAGGTATCGATCTCCTCCGCCTTCTCATGGATGGAGGTGACAAAGATCTCCAGGGACTGCAAGTAATCCTCCGCGTCGCCGCAATGCTCGATGCCGGAACGCAGATCCAGCTTCGGCACCGACTTTAACCAGACGGGAAGGAAGGAAAGCTGCTGGTCGATGTCCTTCCGCTGCTCGGCATGACGGACACCTTCCACGGCGCCCTCCGGCAGGTAGGTCATAAGGATGCGGGAGAGATCCTCGGGATTTACGGGTTTTAACAGCACGTCGGCAAAGCCGGCAGCCTTGTAGAGATTGACATTATCCTTGGCACTCTCGGCGGTGTGACAGATGACGGGAGTGTCGGTTCCGTCACGACGGAACAGTTCCTTCAGATGGACCAGGGTATCCACACCGTCCACCTCGGGCATACGATGATCCAGAAGGATCAGATCGTAATGCCGCTTTCGGCAGCAGTCCAGACACTCCGCAGCACTGCCTGCCAGATCGGAATTCACGCCAAAAGAAGAAAGCATCGAAGAAAGGATGCTCCGGTTGATGGCCATATCATCAACGACTAAAACGTACGCGCTTTTGTTCTCCATGAAGAAAGCCCTCCGCAACAGGTAAATTATACTGTATAGGGGGCTTCTTTTCAACAGCGGGCGGGGTTTGGTTGACGAAACGAAAGCGGCGAACCTATAATTCATAAGTAAGAAGTGACGAGTTTTGCGGGAAACGGAAGGGAAGGAACGGGATGGTCCCGATGCCCGGGAGGAAGGGACCCGCGAAGGCTCGATATGAGGGGGAATCAAAAGTGAAACTGTCTTTGAACCGGAATCAGATCAAATACATCGCCATCATTGCCATGGTCATCGACCACATCGCATGGCATTGGGTGCCGACCACGACACTGCTTGGGCAGGTGATGCACTTTATCGGGCGGCTTACGGGTCCTTTGATGGCGATCATGATCGCCGACGGATATCAGTACACCAGGGACCTGAAAAAATACGCCCTGAGACTGGCGATCTTTGCGGTGCTCTCCTGGCCCGCCTACAGTCTGAATGCATACGGAACATGGCCTCTCTTCGGAATAGATACCTTCGGTGTGATCTACACCCTCTTCCTGGGGCTCATGGCCATCTGCATCTGGGACCGGACGAAACTTCCGAAGGCGGCAAAGGTTACTTTGGTGGTTCTGCTGTGTATCCTGTCCCTTTTCGGAGACTGGCCCATCTTTGACGTGCTCTGGCCGTTGTTCCTGTTTATCTATCGGGATGACAAGAAGGCAAAGTGGACATCCTTTGCTATCATTGTCGCTGTGGAATGCGGGATTTTGATCTTCTTTGATATTCTTGGGGGGAATCCATTTGCAGACATTTTCCAGCTGGGGGCTTTCATGGTGATCCCGCTGTATCTCTTTGTTTACAACGGAGAACCCGGCAGCAAACATCCCTTCCACAAGTGGTTTTTCTATGCATTTTATCCGGCGCATTTGCTGGTGCTGTA
Source organism: Lachnospiraceae bacterium (assembly GCA_016286555.1). Taxonomy (GTDB): domain Bacteria; phylum Bacillota; class Clostridia; order Lachnospirales; family Lachnospiraceae; genus AC2028. Next base: position 21,166 of record JAEETA010000005.1, read on the forward strand.
TTTCCTGTATTGGAAGATGTAAGGAGGATTTATGGGTTCCATTTTGATCAAAGATACCACAAGAGAAGAGCGGGAGCAGATCGTTGCCGAGTCCGTGGGCAACATCAGCGGCGCCTGTGACGGCTGTGCTGCGGGCCTCATCGATATGTACCAGGATTACATTGACGGTAAAAAGGAAATCCGCGACATCAACATGGAGTTTCGGGCTCATTATGAGTCCGGCATGGAAGTGCCCGAGAAATCCGAGTGCGGATACGCACGGTAAGTGGCACGGAAGCCCGGAGGAAGTGATGCGCAAGGTCGGGCGCACAGGGCGGGCGATTTTGCAGTGAGGGAGAAGAAATATGACAAAGTATGGAGCATTGGCACTGCTGTTGAGCATTGGATTGATCCTGACAGCCTGCGGTGCGGGCAAAGGAAGCCTATCCACGCCGGAGGGAGCTTCGGTGGAAGCGGTGACTGAGAGCGGGACACCCAAGAGTGAAAACGAAACGGTGGCGGAGGTTCCTGCAGATGGGCAGGAAGAAGCGCCGACAGAGACGATGGAAGACCCGACAGATACTTCGGATGAGACTCAGGAGCTCGCAGATACTCCCACAGACGACCGGATCACGGAAGAACAGGCACTGGAAGCCATCCGCGCGCACTGCTACGCCCAGAATCCGGAGCTGGAGGGCATCGTGGAAGCGGGAGAATATCCCGTTTACTGGGAAGCAGTGTCCGAGGATGATTCTCAGATCATCATTCTCTACCGCACCTACACCGGCGTTCTGGTCCGGTACTACATCGATCCCGTGACCGGGGATACCTATGTGACGGAGTATGTGCCCGGCATCACCGATGAAGAAGAACAGACAGGCGAAACCTTTAACTTAAGAGACGAGATGGCAGAATAAAGTTTTTCTGAGGCGGAGGACAGCCCATGACCTATTTCACGTGCTTTTTCCTGGATAACGAAAAAGACATCATTGTCAATCTGTACAGGGATCTGGACAGAATGCTGTTCGTGCTGCAAACCCCGAACCATCATACGGGAAACCTGATCACCAATCTGGCCCGGGCCTGCGGACTGTCCCTGTCGGAAGACGCGGACGGCAAGAAGATCATCCGGGGCGAGGTACCTTGTTACATCGATGCCAACAACGAGGAGGTCTTCCTGTTCCGTCTGGGAGAGACCCGTGTCGCAAATATCTACCCCGACGGCCGCGTGGAGCGGATGGCAGCCATCCCCGCCATTGCCAAGACTCTCATGAGTCAGACCAAGGACTTTCGCCCGGAGATGGCAAAAGCGATTTTTTCCACCTCTGTGCCCCGGGACCTGAAATTCCGCTCGGATCTCCTTACCCACATGAACGGCAATCTGCCGGCGGATATCCTCATCGCGCTGGGGATCGCCCATCAGATCCGTTATCCCCTCTACTATGTGAAAAAGCTGGAGCTGGAGCTGACGCCGTCTCAGTGGGAGAAGGTGAATGCCGACAGGGAAAAGGTGGCGCGGCAGTTTGCGTCCTCCGATCTGAAGGGCAAGTATCTGGCCCGGAGGATTAACGACAATACCTTCCTGAATTTCGCAGATCTGATCCTGAACAATCTGGACAATGCGGAGATGAACATCGTAAAGATCCGCGGATCCTTAGGCATCATCCGTGACGGTCAGGCCGTCTTTACCAATCTGGAAAAAGTTTATCTCTATCGCTATGTCTTTACGAAGGGCACCGAATCCGAGGAGAGGATCCCTCTGGAGCACGTGGCCCAGATTCCTGACGAAGATGTCAAAAATACCCTTATGCAAATGCTGCGAGATCGGGAGAATCCGGACTATTGCCGCAATACCGTTTTTCAGGACAAACTCCTCTGGATCGCCCGGAACTACCGGAGGCAGGGCATCTGCTACGCCGAGATCAGTGACACGACTCTGGTGAAAAAATACGAATCCCTGGAAATGCTCAGGCAGGTTCATGAGATCATGCCGAAGATCTACCGCGAAACCGGCGTGATGCTGCGGTTCCTGGCAGCCATTCGAAGGATCCCTCTCACCATCATCAAGGATGCGGTGACCCCTGCGGATTATCTGGAGAAAAATCTGGAGGTGCTCCGTGCCACGGCCCTGGATCCCTATGTCGCGGGCTGTGATTTTGTGGGAGAGGAGATCAGCGACATCCTCACCTTAAAGCCCGTCTTTAAGGAAATCGTCAAGATCGCGGCGGCCGATCCTTACTTCGTCATCCGTATCCACGCGGGAGAGAACGACAGCCAGAAGGGGAATGTGGCAAACAGTATCCGCTGCGTTCTGGACAACCTGGCACCGGGCCAGAAAGTGCCTCAGATCCGCCTGGGGCATGGCCTCTACACTTACAGCTTACGCTCCGCCAGAGGGCGGGAAGCACTGAAGGCATTGAAGGAAAACGGCGTGGTGCTGGAGTTTCAGCTTACCAGCAATGTGCGTCTCAACAACCTGAATTCTCTGGATGCCCACCCCATCAAACAGTATCTGAAGCAGGGAATCCGCTGCGTGCAGGGCACGGATGGTGCTGCGCTCTACGGCACCAATTCCATGGATGAACAGCTCTCTCTGGCGATTTTTCTGGGACTCTCCGATGAGGATCTGCGCAGGATGAAGGCGGCGGAGGAGGAGATCATCGCCTTCAGCAGCGAAGGATACTCGGCCAAGAAGGCTGCTTTTGCGAAGCTCTTGAACGGTCGTGAGCTGGAGGAAGTCCTCCTTGAAAAAATGCAGACGGTGAAGATCCGCGGAAAGGCGGGCGCCCCCAGGCTGGATGCCAACGCGGAGCTGAAAGACCGGATCGGGGAGATCGCCTGGGACAGATCTCCCATCATCCTGCTGGGAGGAAGCTTCAACACCAGGAGCCGCGCTACCAGGGTAACTCCTACCGGGAAGGCGCAGATGGACGAGCTTCTGGAAGCGCTGGATCCGGGCGACGTCTGCTTTGTCATCGGACATAAGCTCTCCGGTTATGAAAAATACCTTGTGGACCATAACAGGAAGGGCTTCCGGATCTATGCCATCGTTCCCGCAGCCCTTACTGCGCCGGAAATTAAAAAGCTCCGGGAATCCGGGGTGATCATCCGCGTCTCCACGGAGACCGAGGAAATGGGCATCTACAAGAGCTTCAATTTCGAGATCTTTGAGAGACGCCCCTCCGTGGTCATCGCCTTTGACGGCAACAGCGCAGCGGCGAACCTCATTCAGGAAGCCAAAAACGGCAAGGGCAAAGCCACCATCTATATCTGGAGTCATTCCGGGACGCTGAAGCAGAAGGCAGCATCGTTAAAGGGCTATGTTCAGTTTTTTGACGAGGAGAACACCATCGTAGGGAGACTCCGGGAGTTGCAGGAAGGGAAGACGTCCCTCAGGGGACTGCCCAGGGACGAGGACTATCTGACCAGGAAAGGAGCAAAGAATCATGACTATAAATGAGAGAGCCGAGAAGGCCGTTAGTATGAAAACATCCGGAAAGTACAATTGCGCCCAGTCGGTGACCGTGGCGCTGGCGGATCAGACTGACCTCACCGAGGAGCAACTGATGCAGATCTCCGCCGGATTCTGCGCCGGCATGGGGAACCTGGAAGCAACCTGCGGCGCCCTCATCGGTGCCGGCATGATCACGGGCCTCCGGACGGAAGGCAAGGGAACCCTGGGAACCGTGCGGAAGATCCAGGAGGAGTTCGGCCGCAGGTGCGGTGCCATCAAGTGCAAGGACCTGAAGACCCTCACGGACGGCAAACCCCTCTGCCCTTGCGAGGAATGCGTGAGAAACGCCGTGCTGATCTATGGGGAGATCATGGGAGAGTAATGTAATCATGGGAAATGAAAGCGGCACATGGATCATGTACGGCGTGGAGTGGGATGACCCCGAATGCCTGCATACCGTGGATGAAGCAATCGAATATATCGAGCAGGTAGGCTTCCTCCCCCTGTTCAAAAACGAGATTCCCGGGTTTTCCCTGGAGGAGCGGACCGTGCCGGAGTACTGGTGGTCGGGAGATGTAGAGCATGATCCCTGGGAATGGCGTGAGATCATCGCGCGCAGGGGTGAGATCGCCTATGGCAAATTTTTCGACAAAAAGGCCGGATTCATCGCAAAAGAATGGGTCCCTGCCTTTGTGAATTACCGCCGGGACGGGTATGATTTCGATGCCCTCTGGGAGGACGGAAAAGCCTCTGCCAGACAGCGGAAGATCATGAATCTATACGCCGATGAATCGGAGGGCAGCGAGTATTTTTCCAATGACCTGAAAGCGAGAGCCGGGTTCGGCAAGGGCGGAGAAAAAGGCTTCGACGGGATCATTACCGGCCTCCAGATGCAGATGTACCTCTGCGTCCGGGACTTCCGTCAGCGGAAAAATAAAATGGGTGAAGCCTACGGCTGGCCCATCGCCGTTTACATGACTCCCGAAGGGATCTGGGGCTACGACTACGTAACCTCTGCTTATTCGGAAAAACCGGACGAAACTGCAAGCCGCATTGCCCGGCACATCGCCGATGTGTACCCTGTCGCCACCCCCGGGCAGATCCGGAACGTGATCGGACGAAAGCCCGGTGAGCGGAAGTGACGGGGCGAAAGGCTGACCGAGGAGTACGTTAATTGGCTGAAAAAATATCTGAGGTGCTTATTCAATCCTCTGATTTTAAATATTGTGTTATCGTAGATCCATCATTAACTGTAAGTCTTCCGCCTATATAAACATAAGGCATTCCGCTCTTTTTTTCGGAATCTTCCGCCAAATAGAGGCAATACTGGTCATAAATATACTCTGTTACTTCACCATCAAGTTCAAAAGTGGCGGTTCCGTCTTCGTTTACGACAAGAATCCCTTTATCCGCTATCTTGTTTAGTTCAAGCATTTCTTCATAGGTCTCGTCTTTTTTAGCAATTGCTACACGTTTATAATTGCCTGCCGGAACCATACCTATGGTTGGATCATCGGCCCACTCGATTATGTCACTATGAGCTGCGACATCATCAGTCGCATTATCACTATTTTTGCAGGCAGTAAAGGAAAAGCAAATGGCCCCAATAAGTGCTGCCGTAATTACTCTTCTTTTCATGATCAGTTTAATGAATCCTCCCTTTGTTTACCGAATTTATAATTCTTTTTATATTATAGCAGAGAAAACAAATACAAGGAGATAAGCAGCTGTCGATCGGCACGGGGGAAAAATTATGGCAGAACAGCAGGAAATTGTGATCAGATACGGAACTCCCAAACCCGTCATCTTCAGAGAAACCATGGGGACGAACATCTTTGATGTGGATCTCGCCGCACGATCTTTCGGTAACATACATGTCTCGGGATATGATACGGAGAAGTATCCGGATGAAGAGGCGCTGAGACAGGCGGTCCGAACCGGGATCATGGGTATGATACAGAAGTGCCTCGGGGTCATGTCAGAGAAATCCGTGATGAGAAGTGATCCCCAGGGACGGCTGGCTGATCTGCTGGGAAAAGAACTGTCGGAGATCGGTATCGAAGCCAAGGTCGAAGTCCTCAGCTTTGTCCTTGACGAGGATTCCGAACAGATCTTTCAGAAAATGAAGGAAGAACTGAAAAAAGGCCTGCTGGAAGATCTGGCAGTAGATCGAACCGACAGGCCTTATATCAAACCGGATTGCGTTCCGCCCCCGCCGATCCCTGCGGATGGTAGCTTGGGTGGATTCATGAGCATGGTTAAGAGAGACAAATTCTGCAGAAAGTGCGGGAATCAACTGGGCTCTACGGATAACTATTGCCGTGAGTGCGGCGCCCAGGTGGTTGTTTCCAGTATATTCGGCAATCCCTTAGCACCAAATACAGACAAGTAAGTGAGTGAGCAGGTTTACCTGCTCACTTTTTGAATCCGCCCCTTGATGGCATACATGATCAGCGCCCCCAGAACGGGATAAAATGCAGATAGGGCAACGACTGCAAAGCTGGGCCCCAGAGTGGTGAAGTCATATTCATAGGCCCAGTATCCCATGGAAACAATCTCAATCGCAATGGATAAAGTTCCGCTCAAAAGAAGCACCTTGATGCCGTATGAGATAGCATATTCAGATCTCTCTGCCTGAATAGCCAGCTGCTCCGGAGCATATTTTTTCGGCGCAAAAGCCACCTTGAACCCTTTGAAAAAATCACTAAACTGCCCTGCAATGCCCAGAATGATAAATTGCAGCCCAAAAACAGACAGGATTGTCGGAAAATCCAAAAAGAAGTAAAAATATGTGTATCCTCCGCAGGAAAACATGATAAATGCCACAAATAAAAGAATCATGATCAAGCCCATGATCAGCCCGATGATGGTATGCTTTCCGGCTCTTTTTTCCGCCTCATTATTTCTGATCAAATCCACCATATGTTCCTCCGCCTTTCCGCTGTAAGCATCCTCGGACAGCCGTTCCCCTGACAGAAGTTCATTGATGTTGATCTCCAGCGTCCTGCACAGTTCCGGCATGATCATGGTGTCGGGCATGCCGCGACCGGTCTCCCAGCGGGAAACCGCTTTGTCACTGACGCCGATCTCCTCCGCCAGCTGCTTTTGTGTGAGACCTTTTGCTTTTCTGACTGCTGCTATGAACAGTCCTGTTTTCTTCTGATCGATCAAGGGGTGCCTCCTGTACCAAGGGTTGCCTCGTTACGCTTTCAGCGTATTCCCGCGCAGCTCTCCTGTAAATCTATGTATCGTAGAGTTTGGGGATGGGCGGTATATTCTTACTCTCGTAAAGCAAGAAAAGCATAACACATCTCGCGCACATCGGCATCCGTGATCCAGGAGAAAGGAGGCAGTGAGGATAGAAAGGGGCAGGTGTGGAAGAGGGAGCAAGATTGCGGATAGGAACGCATCCACACAAGCTCCTTATCCGCAAAATGAGGGAAGAGCGAGGAGGGAAGGGAGCAAGATTGCGGATAGTAGCGCCCCCACGCAAGCATCTTATCCGCAAAAACCGAGAAGGCCACCCCGAGTAAGGATCAAGATTGCGGATAATAGCGGTTCCTCTCAAACTTCTTATCCGTAATCACCGTCTCGCAGGAGCGGGTGATGGGAATCGAAGTAGTATATCGGCTCGAAAACCCAGTAAAATCAAGGAGGAAAACTCCGTCAGGTGACTTGTAATAGTCGTGTAATAGTTTTTGTACTACAGATACTTTATTATTCTTTTTATTTTTTCTTTCGCAAAAATCAAAATTGATTAAAAATGCGAAATGGAATATACTTTTTTTGAGGTGAATTATCATGAAACTGATCAAAAGAGATTATTATCTTAATAGACTCCTGGCGGTAAAAAACATACCGGATATCAAAGTGATCACCGGCGTCAGACGAAGCGGAAAGTCCAGGCTCATGGACTCGTTTATTGAGCAAATATCAGATGAAGAGAATGCCAATATCGTTAGGATCAAGCTTAACTTAAAGAAAAATGAGAAGCTGTTGTATGCGGACGGGCTATACAATTACATTGAGGAGTCTTATGACTCAACGAAAGAGAACTATTTGTTCATTGATGAGGTCCAGTTGTGTGAAGGATTTGAAAGAGTCATAAACAGTATATACGAGGAAGAACTGTATGACATATATCTGACCGGATCCAATGCCTTTTTGCTTTCTAGCGATTTGGCAACGCTGTTCGGTGGAAGAGTTTTTGAGATTAGCCTATATCCTTTTTCTTTCCAAGAATTTCTAGCTTATTACCCGGAGACAGATATAGATCGTGCATTTGATGAATATGTGAAAAAAGGTGGAATGGCAGGCTCATATCTGTATAAAACGGATGACGATGCCAGGAAATATGTAAATGGAATCTATAGAACCACGATTGCGAAAGATATCGTAAGAAAGTTCAAAATAGAAAACGAAGACCTGCTGATCATGATTGGTAATTTTCTGATGGATAATATCGGAAGCCAGACATCCATCAGGAATGTTGCCTCAAAACTAACATCCGGAACTTACAAGACAAATGATAAAACAGTAGGGGCTTACATTAGCTACCTATGCCGAGCTTTTCTGTTCTATCCGATTCAGAGATACGATATTAGAGGAAAAAAATATTTGGAATCGGATCAGAAATATTATTTGGCAGATTTGTCATTTCGCTTCTCGGAGATAGGGACAAAAAATGCTGATTATGGTCATCTATATGAGAATCTGGTAGCTATTGAGCTTTTTCGCAGAGGATACGAGGTTTATGTTGGGAAATTATATGAAAAGGAAGTGGACTTCGTAGCAATCAAAGAGGGCGAGAAGCTGTATATTCAGGTCTCGGATGATATTTCGAGAGACGAGACATTTGCAAGAGAGGTATCGCCTTTGTTGAGCATCAAGGATGCTTACCCTAAAATGCTCCTGGCCAGAACAAAACACGATAGAAGCCAGTATGAAGGCATACAAATCATAGATATAGCCAGGTGGCTTGTTTCGCAAAAATAAAAAAGATTGAAATTTGCGAAAAGCTACGATCGGTTCTTTATATCTTCATCTAAACGAGCGCTAACAGTTGCGAACGTTGATGCTGAGTTATGTAGTTTTTGATATTGTATTCATTCAGTACCCGGAATATGTAGTTATGGTGGTTTTGGGATCCGATGAATAAAAAGGGATTGATGAGAACCTTTCAGGGAAGGATTTATACGCACAATGACATATAAGGGGGATTTGGCGTGGCTAATGAATTGAAATTGAAAGCTGGCTCTAAAATTTCTTCTGATACGATTCTCTATGAAGGATTTCAGAAGTATGAGGAACATATCATAGCCAATGTTGGAATCGACAAGATTGATGACGTTTTTCAGCACTTCATCGCCATGCATGACGAACCGCTATTCTTTATTCTGGAACTTCCGGCAAAGGTGGATGATGAAGAGGAAGTGACGCCCGGAGTTCTGAAAACCCAGCACAAGGATGTTTATTACATGGATGGTTGCACCCAGGAAGAAGCGCTTACCATTCTCATGCGAGTGGGGAATCTTCTTTACAATGACGGATTGTCTTCCTTCGGGTTTGGCGGGCATGAGAGTAACGATGAGATCATGTTTGGAAAATACAATGTTCTCACTCTCTATAGCACCAATATAGGCAAGTACGATGATTTCTTTGAGCCACATGAAATAGAGGAGACAGAGGAAATCGTCACAGCATGGGATACTATCTCTGAAAAGACCCCAGGGATAAGCGAGCGCTATGAGTCAGAAGGTAAGACCGTTTATGATATTCCCGAGATGTTTGCGGATTGGGGAATCTACCTGGCGGAACAGAGAGAGGAATGATGCCATGGTGGATAAAATAGCAAACATATATGCGCGTATTGAGACGGAAGAAAAGAAACATACAGATGTCTTGATGATGGATGCTGAAACTCTAGATATAGAACTGGAGAAAGGGTATGTGGATATGCAGGCGGACGTGTAAAAACTGCAGCGCTGGTTTTTGCAGATATTCGTCGTGATTGGATTGTTTAAGGAGACATGATATGTTATCGGATATCGCAGGGGATGTCAGTCGCTGTATTTCAAGCAGAAAAGCTTTTTTAAACGGAGATGCGAAACAGGATTATTCTTTGTTTTGGCTTCAAAGAGTGATCGATGCCTGCAACAATGAAATCGATGAAAGCGAACTTCCGGAGTTCCTGGATGAGGTAAACGAGATTCGCGAGTATCTTAAAGGTAATCGGGATGAGGAGTATATTTTGCGTTACTGGAAGCAGTACGAACAAATTGGGTAAATGAATATAGTATACAGATTAGGGACCAAGCAGGATTTAGATACAATTTGTCTGCTGATCCATCAAGCTATAAATGAGATGGAAAGCCACGGTATATATCAGTGGGACGACATATATCCTTCACGAAAAGATTTTGAAGAAGATATCGAAAAACAATCATTGTTTCTGGCATATTTGAATGAGAGTTTGGTTGCTCTGTATGTGATAAGCGCTGAATGCGATGAGCAATACAAAAACGGACACTGGGAATGTGAAGAGAAAACCGCATATATATTGCATAGATTCTGTGTCTCTCCGGTTTTCCAGAATCAAGGTATAGGAAAGACAGTCTTGCTGCATGTTGAAGAACAGATCAAAGAGATGGGATATCAATCCATCAGGCTGGACACGTTTACCGAGAATCCCTTTGCACAAAGACTGTATTTGCATAATGGATACGAATCCAGAGGATATGCAAATTGGCGCAAAGGGAGGTTTGATCTGATGGAGAAGAAGTTATAACTTCAGTTAAACCTGACCGAGGAAAAATGGTTTGTAGAGGAGGAACCTTATGCCACATGTGGAGATTCAATGCTTTCCGGGAAGAACGGAGGAGCAGAAGCAACTTTGCGCTGAGAAGATAGCGGATGTGGTTGCGGAGACGTTGGGTTGCAAGACTTCCAGTGTCTCCGTCGCAATCAAAGAAGTCGTAGAGGCGGACTGGAAAGAACAGGTCTGGGACAGATGCGTCGTCCCAGACGCGGAGTATCTCTACAAGAAGCCAGGGTATACCTGTGACTAGATCATCGTGGGCAGGTGTTGGTCTTGAAGCGCAATTGCGGATAATAGCGCCCTTATTCAAGTTCTTTATCCGCAAAAAGGAAGAGCCAAGCGTTGGAGCGGAAGCGAGATTGCGGATAGTAGCGCTCCAACACAAGCTTCTTATCCGCAAACCACAAGAAGTAGGCGCTGACTCGAAAGCAAAATTGCGGATAATAGCACTCCCACTCAAGCATCTTATCCGCAAAATCGGGGAAGAGCGAGCAGAGAAGAGCGAGCAGAGAGGAGCAAGCGGGTGATGGGTCGCACGAGGTCCGGGGGACCTCGGAATTGCGACGACCGAAGCGAAGCGGAGACTGAGGCGGAATAAGAAAAAGGTCCGGTGGACCTTTTTCCCGCCGAACCGACCGAGCCGGAGGTTCAGAGCGGGTGATGGGGCGCACGAGGTCCGGTGGACCTCGGAATTGCGCCGACCGAGCTGGAGCGCGAGGTGTCACACCTAACGGTGAGACGAACCCTTTGGGTTCGAGGTCTCGCCTCCTTACGAAAAAGGTCCCTCAGGATATCCTGAGGGACCTTTTTCGTAACAGCGGGTGATGGGAATCGAAATAACGTACGCCCCTGGAAATCCAGTAAAATCAAGGAGGAAAGTAGCGCCAGGCACTATGTACCAGCTTTGTACCAATCCGGTAGTTCATTCTTGGAATAATGGGAATTATATAAGTTGAGTTTAGAAAGGCCATTGCGCTATAGGTATAATCACCATAGATGTTTCTATGGAACAACTCACTTTTTCATGGAGGCTGATTGTTTAGCAATTGAACGTCTAAAATAGCAAAAGCCCGTCCATGCATGCGTAAAATTAAAATAAATGCACGCATAGTATTGACTGTTGGCAATTTACGAGCTATTATGATTAAAACAGTTCAATAAGAGGGGGAGAGCGATGGAGTACATTAAGGATAGAGTTGACGATTATGATGCAAACTATTTCGTTAATGAGCTGGTTGATGCCTCAAAACTTCTAGGACTGCTTGAAGCTAAAATTTCGGGGTATCAATTTAATGGGATTATTATTCCTATGCTGCACAAAAAAGAGGCGATATCCTCGATGTACATTGAGGGGACGCAGACCACCATCACGGATGTGTATAAGAACGAGGTGAAATCTTCATCCATTGATAATCGCGTCATGCTCGAGGTAAAAAATCATACAAAAGCCTTGGCCTATGGTGCTGATGTGTTGAGAGTAGAAGGTTTTTCGCATTCTTTTATAAAAAAAATACATGAACTGATGCTGACGAACATTGTTTCGAAGCAAAAGGAGGATTCACTCGGAAGGTATAAAACACAGAATAACTTTATTGTAAACAGTTTGGGCAAAGTTGTTTTTACCCCGCCATCTTTTGAAGATACTCAAAAATATATGGACGAATTGATCGACTATATGAATGACACAACGGATGGCGTAAATCCTCTGATAAAAGCAGCGGTTGCACATGCCCAATTCGAGTCTATCCATCCCTTTGAGGATGGAAATGGAAGAGTGGGTAGATTGCTGGTAAGTCTGTATCTTTTTAGAGCAAGGGTTATCAATTTCCCGTTCTTTTATATAAGCGAGGCTATCAGTCAGGATAAGGCTGTTTACTATAATCAGCTTACTGGGACAAGAACTGGTGATTATAATGCCTGGATTAAGTTCTTCCTGCAGAAGTTGATTGTGCAGGCAAACAATCACATAAAGTATATCGACGATCTGAATAACCTATATCTGCGCACGAAAAACACGCTCACAAACTGTATTAACAGTCCTAAATACGATAGTATCCTGGAGTGTCTGTTTACGCAACCGGTACTGACATCGGGTTATCTGGCTGAGAAGCTGAACGTTTCCGTAGGCCAGGCAAACAGATATTTAGTAGCCTTGGAAGAAAACTCCATTTTGCAGGGGGATGATAAGAAACGAAACAGGCGGTTTTACTTCTCTGAATTGATCATCCTAGCAGAAAGAACGTAAGACCGAATGAAGATAGATCTGTTGGAAAGAGGTGATGCGTATTGGGGGAGCAGGAAATAGCTTGAAAACGTATCTTGGGTGAAATGCCATTGATGATACAACCCCATTACTTGTAGAAAAGGATTGAAAAAAATTGAATATGGAAAAAAAGAAAAAACGTATAACCGTTGGCGCGGCTATACGTTCTCTCAAAGAAAGATGTAAGTATCTTTCCCAAATGCTTAACAGAATTTTACTACATTCTTTCCGAGAGAGCAACGAGAATTTGTTACTCGTAAACTCAGTTTTGCTACAAATGTAGCGGAAAGGAAAGGATGTAGTATGTTTATTTTTAGCGCAATAATTCCTTTTCTGTCATCGTTGACAGGAGGGGATATTTATGGGAACAACTAAGACCGGAAGAGTATTAAATACCCGTGGTGCAGCGGGGACTGCCAGCCAATTTGCGGTAGTTCATTCTAATGAAGGAGAGTACACTAAACCGGGCAAGGATAACCTCATCAGGCTTAAAAATGGTGGCCATGGGCAGACCGGAATGAATGAGCTCGACAAATACGGGATTCAATATGTCGTTGAGAAAACATATCCTAATGGAGTTAGAGTCGGGCGTGTCCCAAATCACAAGAATAAAGCTAAACAAAGGCCTGGGGGACAAACATGGTTTCCGAGGAATTGGACTGGCAAGGACATCAAACGTGCCGGTGAACATGTAGCGAACCTAAAAGGGAACAGGCATTCAAAAGATGGCGTTGCAGTTTTTGGCATGTGGAAAGGCGTTCGTGTAGGAGTAATTCGTACTCATGGTCAGATAGCAACTATCTTCCCGGATTCGAAACAGCCGACTTCAAAAGGAGGAAAGAGAAAATGAATGCTGAGAAACTAAAAGAAGTGATAAAACACCGCGAATATGTTGATGAAATCAGTCAGAGCGAGTGGTATGAAGAGATAGAAAAATGTCAAAACCAAGTGACAGATATTATAACCGAAGATATTTCATCTGCGACAGAGTATCTTACTCATCAGTGTACAGCCATGGAGTATGTTTATATCGGCGAGATTTTGGATGATGTCATTGAAAAAATACCCAGCAGAGAATTTGTGGAGAGTTTTAAAAGACTTAAAGACAAATTCCCGAAAGAATATTCTGAATATTGTATTGAAAATGACATAATTCGTGCTGAAAACATACTGAAGTGGGAGGAGGAACATGGGAAAAAAGATTGAGAATCTTATTGACGAAGGATTCCGAGTATCTTTAGTTGAACGGGCTTTCTTTGACGGGGTGTTTGAAATACCACATATACCAGGACCGGACAAAATTGTGATTCCGAAGGGAATGGTTCCATTTTCATTGCGAAATCATAGTGATAATTTTGAAGATTTCGTATGTTTTTATGAGCATGACATAAAGTTCCGAGAGATCCTCACGAATACAGAGAATTGTGTGGAGGATCTTAAGCGGTTTCCGGGCATCGTTTCACCGGATTGCTCATTATATATTGATGCGCCCTTGTGTGTACAGATAGCCGATATATATTTAAACCGAGCTATCGGATATTATTTGCAACAACAGGGTATCTATGTCGTTCCAAATATCCGTTGGGGAGATGAAAGAACTTATACCTCGGAACTTTTAGGAGAAAAGGTTGCATTTCAGGGAGTCGATAAACATAGTATCGTGTCTGTAGGTACTTATGGACAGATACAATCGTCAGAGGCGAAAAGGTACTTTAGAGAAGGATTAGTCGAGATGCTTAATGAATTAGAGCCAGAAGTGGTTTTGGTGTATGGATCCATGCCGGAAAAGATCTTTGGTGATCTGAAAGACAGGACATGTTTTATTGCATTTCCAGACTGGATGACGAGAAAAAAGAGCGTCCAATAATATATTTTTAGATAGACGGAGATCTATACTCGAAATGAATAGAGAGGCATCAGGAATCCGGATCGGAGACCTGATGCCTTTTTGATGGAAAGGTTTGGTTTTCTGTGGTGAGTGGGAGGGAAGATTCGGGGCCGACGGATAATAGCACCCCCACGCAAGCATCCTATCCGCAGAAATCCAGCTGGCCAACCCGAGCGAGGAGCAAGATTGCGGATAGTAGCGCCCCCACGCAAGCATCCTATCCGCAACAATCCGGCTGGTCAACTTGAGCAAGGAGCAAGATTGCGGATAATAGCGCCCCCACGCAAGCATCCTATCCGCAGAAATCCGGCAGGCCAACTCGGGCCAGAAGCAAGATTGCGGATAGTAGCGCCCCCACGCAAGCATCTTATCCGCAAAAATTCAGATGGCCAACTCGGGCAAGAAGCAAGATTGCGGATAGTAGCGCCCCCCACGCAAACTTCTTATCCGTAATCACCGTCTCGCAGGAGCGGGTGATGGGTCGCATGACGTCCGGGGGACGTCAGAATTGCGATGACCGGAGCGAAGCGGAGACTGCATGGCGTCCGGGGGACGTCAGAATTGCGACGACCGGAGCGAAGCGGAGACTGCATGGTGTCCGGGGGACGCCGGAATTGCGCCGACCGAGCGGGTGATGGGGTGAGGCGGAATAAGAAAAAGGTCCGGTGGACCTTTTTCCCGCCGAACCGACCGACGAAGGAGCGGGTGATGGGGCGCATGGCGTCCGGGGGACGCCAGAATTGCGCCGACCGAGCCGAAGGCGAGATACGAACCCTATGGGTTCGGGAGCTCGCCTTCCTCACACGAAAAGCCCTCAGGATTTCTCCTGAGGGCTTTTCATGTGAGCGGGTGATGGGAATCGAACCCACGTGTCCAGCTTGGAAGGCTGGTGTTCTACCATTGAACTACACCCGCAAAGTACTTATGCACTTCAACAACAAATGGTATTGTAGCGAAAGCGGAGAACCTTGTCAAGGGCTCTCCGCTTTTTCTGTGCAGAATCGAACCGAAAGCAGTCCGCGTACCTTTATTCCGTCTTCCCGCACTCTTCATCGATCAGCTGGATGATGGTGGGAATGGCGTCCAGCATGGGGCTGGCAGCCATGGTGTCGATGTATTTCTGACGGTCGTGGTAGAGCTCGTTTACTTTCTTCACCAGATACTTCGTGGTCAGATCCTCCTGGTCGATGAGAATGGAGAAGCCCTGGGCCTGGAAGGATTCCGCGTTCTGTACCTGGTCCCCCCGGGAACCGGAGGAGGTGGGGAGCGGGATCAGGATGTTGGGTTTCTTCAGGGCCAGCAGCTCGCAGATGGCATTGGCGCCGGCACGGGAGATCACCACATCCGCCATGGCGAAGAGGTCGCCCAGCTCGTCGGTGATGTACTCGAACTGCTTGTAGCCGGGAGTGGTCAGCAGCAGATTGTCCATTTTGTCCTTGCCGCAGAGGTGGCAGATCTGATAGAGGGGCAGGAGCTTCGGCAGCGCGTCCCGGACCGCCTGGTTCACGGCTGCGGCGCCCTGGCTGCCGCCGATGATGAGGAGCACGGGCTTGCTGTCGTCGAATCCGCAGAGCTCGCGGCCCTTGGCGGGATCACCGTCAAAGAGCTCCTTCCGGATGGGCGTGCCGGTGAGCACAGCCTTGTCGGAGGGGAGATTTTCCAGCGCCTCGGGGAAATTACAGCAGATCTTCTTCGCAACCTTCGCACAGATCCGGTTGGCCAGACCCATGGAAACATCGGACTCATGAATGATGCAGGGAATCTTCAGGGATGCTGCGGCCCGCACGATGGGGACGCTGACGAATCCGCCCTTGGAAAAAACGATGTCCGGGCGCTCCTTCTTCAGGATGTCCTTCGCTTCCCGGTACCCCCGGATGACGCGGAAGAAATCCGCGAAATTCTTGGAATCCAGGCTCCTGCGGAACTTTCCCGTAGCAACGCCGAAATAAGGGATGCCCAGATCCGAGATCAGCCGTTTTTCGATGCCGTTGTAGGAACCGATGTAGGAAATATCGTATCCTGCTTCTTTTAATGCGGGGATCAGTGCGATGTTAGGGGTGACATGGCCTGCGGTGCCGCCGCCGGTCAGAACGATTTTTTTCATGGGAGCCTCGATTCGTAAGTTCTTGATTTTCGTGGGTTTTACCCGCTTCATCATAGCACAATCCGCTTGAATTTGCCATATAAGTTTGCTACACTATGATGTGCGCACGGGCCATCCCGGCGCGCGATTTTTTGTTTAGCACCATCATAAGGAGGCAGATATATGAGCAATCAGGTAAAGTTTGATTATTCCAAGGCAAGCGGATTCATTTCTCAGGAAGAAGTCGGCTACATGAAGAAGCTGACGAAGGACGCGAAGGAGCTTTTACTTTCCCGTGAGGGCGCCGGCAACGACTTCCTGGGCTGGATCGACCTGCCCGTAGATTACGATAAAGAGGAGTTTGCCCGCATCAAGGCTGCAGCAGAGAAGATCCGCAAGGATTCCGAAGTGCTTCTGGTCATCGGCATCGGCGGTTCCTATCTGGGCGCCAGAGCAGCCATCGAGTTCCTGGGCCACAGCTTTGCTAACGTTCTTCCCAAGGAACTGCGCAAGGGACCTGAGATCTACTTCTGCGGTAATTCCATCAGCTCCACCTATCTGAAGCATCTGATGGATGTTGTGGGCGATCGTGATTTCTCCATCAACATGATCTCCAAGTCCGGCACCACCACCGAGCCTGCCATCGCTTTCCGTATCTTCAAGGGCATCCTGGAGAAAAAATACGGCAAGGAAGGCGCAGCAAAGAGAATTTACGCTACCACCGATAAGGCTAAGGGAAGCCTGAAGAACCTGGCAACCGAGGAAGGTTATGAAACCTTCGTGGTGCCCGATGATGTAGGAGGAAGATTCTCCGTTCTCACCGCAGTGGGCCTGCTTCCCATCGCAGTCAGCGGTGCAGACATCGACAAGCTGATGGAGGGCGCTGCTTCCGGCAGAAAGCTTGCCATCGAGAAGGATTTCGAAGAGAACGACGCAATGCAGTACGCTGCAATCCGTAACATCCTGCTCCGCAAGGGCAAGCAGGTGGAGATCCTGGCCAACTACGAGCCCGCTGTTCACTATATTTCCGAGTGGTGGAAGCAGCTCTACGGCGAGTCCGAGGGCAAGGATCAGAAGGGTATCTTCCCCGCAAGCGTGGATCTGACCACCGATCTGCACTCCATGGGTCAGTTCATTCAGGACGGTTCCCGTCTCATGTTCGAGACCGTCATCGAGATCGAGAAGCCTCGCGAGGATCTCTTCATCGGTGAGGAGCCCGTGGATCTGGACGGCCTGAACTACCTGGCAGGACAGAGCGTGGACTTCGTCAACAAGAGCGCTATGAACGGCACCATCCTGGCACACACCGACGGACAGGTTCCCAACCTGAAGGTGAATGTCCCTGAGGTCAGCGAGTTCTACCTGGGCCAGCTCTTCTACTTCTTCGAGTTTGCCTGCGGCATGAGCGGCTACCTGCTGGGCGTGAATCCCTTCAACCAGCCCGGTGTGGAGAGCTACAAGAAGAACATGTTCGCACTTCTGGGCAAGCCCGGCTACGAGGCACAGAAGGCAGCGCTGCTGGAGAGACTCCAGTAATCGTCACTTCACAAAACACCAAGGGGGGTCGTTTTACGGCCCCCTTTGCTATGAGCATCAATGGAAATGCTACAAATTGCATTGATGCGGCATGAGGAAAAATATGAAGATCGTTGTTTTGGAGAGAAATTCCGTAGGACCCGACATCTCCGTCGACTGTCTGGGGGAGCTGGGTGAGCTCGTTACCTATCCCAACACCGTTACCGTGGAAGAGGTCCGGGAGCGGGTGAAGGATGCGGACATCGTGGTGGCCAACAAATCCCCCATGCGAGAGGAGAGTCTGAAGGATGCCGCGAATGTGAAACTGATCTGTGAGTTCGCCACCGGATATGACAACTGTGACCTGGTCTACTGCAAGAGCAGAGGGATCCCGGTGTGTAATGTGGTCAATTACAGCACTGCCATGGTGGCACAGCACACCTTTACCATGGCACTGGCCTTAAGCCAGAAGCTGCCCCATTATGACGACTATGTCAAGTCCGGTGCCTACAGCGCTCAGGACCGTTTTTCCAATTTCGATGTCCCCTTCTATGAGCTGGATGGCAAGACCTGGGGCATTGTGGGCATGGGAAACATCGGACAGCGGGTGGCACGCATCGCCGAGAGCTTCGGCTGTCATGTGATCTTCCATTCCGTCACCGGCAAGAGCAAGGTGACGGCTTACGAGCAGGTGAGCAAGGACGAGCTCCTGGAGCGGAGTGATTTTCTTTCCCTGCACTGCCCTTTGAGCGACCTGAGCAGAGACTTCATCGATGCGGCGGCCCTGAAGAAAATGAAGCCCTCCGCCTACCTCATCAACGTGGCTAGAGGCCCCGTGGTGAACAATCCGGATCTCTATGAAGCACTGGAGGCGGGAGAGATCGCCGGCGCCGGCCTGGACGTTCTGGAGAAGGAGCCGCTGCAGCTTTCCAATCCTTTGAGCAAGATCAAGGATTCCAACAAGCTCATCATCACGCCCCACCTGGCATGGGGCAGCGTGGAAGCCAGAGAGCGCTGCGTATTGGGCGTATACGATAACATTAAGGCATTTTTGGAAGGCAGCCCGATCCATGTGGTGAATCCCTGATCGGTCGAAAGGAGAACTATGTTAGAAGCGTTGAAGAAAAACGGGAAAGGCATCATCCTGATGCTGATCTCGGCCTTGAGTCTGTCCGTGGGACAGCTCCTGTGGAAACTGGCAAATGTGTCGGAACTGGTAGCGGCTTTAAACAGCGGCGATTCCATGATCGCCGGCCTCTGGAAGCTGTTCCTGGCAGTCCTGCCCGGATTCATCGTCTATGCGGTGGGTGCACTCATCATGACGGTAGCACTGGGATACGGAGAGCTTTCCGTGCTCCAGCCCGTGAACTCCATGAGCTATGTGTTTGCACTGATCCTCTCCGCCATCTTCCTGACGGAGCGCATTTCCTGGGTGACCGTCATCGGGATCTTTGTGATCATGGCGGGAGTCATAACGATAGGAGGGAGTGAGAAATGAGTGACGTGATCATCATCATTGGCGTGCTCCTTGCGGAGACCATCGCCGCTTCCTTCGCAAGCTATTTCCTGAAACAGTCCGCAAATACAGGGGAAAAGCCCAAGTTCTTTATCCTGCTTTCTCCCTTCTTCTACCTGGGCGGATTCCTGTACGTATTTTCCGCACTCTGCGGGATCTACCTCCTGCAGAAGCTTCCTTACGCAGTGGTATTGCCCATCGGTTCCCTGACCTATGTGTGGACCCTCTTCGTATCCCGGATCCTTCTGAAGGAGAAGATCACGAAGCGCAAAGTCCTGGGCATGACGACTCTGATCCTGGGCGTGGTGCTGGTAGGCGTGGGAAGCACGCTGTGATCGTATTCATCTGAGGAAAGAACAAAGCGAAAAAACGGGTGACCCTGCTGATTGCGGAGTCACCCGTTCTTATTTCCGGTAAAACTTTTATTTGATCTTTGCCACCAGAGCGGTCACCAGCTTTGCGCAGTGATCCGCAGCCTTGCACTCAAAGGTGGGATAATCCATGTGTGCGGAGTCGTCTGCCTTGTCGGAGATGGCACGGAGGATCACGAAAGGAATGTTGTTCAGGTAGCAGCCGTGGGCGATGGCAGCTCCCTCCATCTCGCAGCAGTCGCCGCGGAACTCCCGGATCAGACGCTCCTTCACGGATTTCTCGGCGATGAACTGGTCGCCGCTGACCACGCGTCCCACCACGCTGTGGAGCTCCGGCAGGACCTCTGCCATGGTGAGGGCGGAGAGCTCGATGAGATGCTGGTCTGCAGGGAACTCCGTGATGCCCATCTGCGGGACTTCTCCCAGAGGATAGCCGAAATTGGTGGCATCCATATCATGGTGCAGAGCGATGCGGGAGATCAGGATGTCTCCGATGTCCAGGGCTGCGTTGAGGGAGCCGGCAACGCCGGTGTTGATGACGTGGGTGACCTCGAAGATGTCTGCCAGGATCTGTACGCAGAGAGCAGCGTTGACCTTGCCGATACCGCTGCGGACCACTACGACATTTGCGCCGTTCAGCTTGCCTTCGCAGAAGGTCATGCCCGCTTTGGTCACAGTCTTTTCAATGTCCATGGTGCTCTTGAGTGCTTCCACTTCCAGCTCCATAGCGCCGATGATTCCGATCTTGCTCATGTTTTCCTCCTTATGTGTCTGTGTATTTGTCTTATGCAGGATAATGCAACTGATCTTCTCTGATGTTCAGGAGCACATTCTCCAGATACCGCTTTGCCAGGAAATGTGCCATGGGCAGGTTCTGATCCAGGTAATTGCCACAGTCCATGGGAGTAGCTCCGGGGATCTCGCCTTCAAAATCCCGGATGAAGGTGAACATCTCGATCATCAAAGGAACGATGTCCCGGGACTCCAGGTCTCCCGCCAGCAGCAGATAGAAGCCGGTGCGGCAGCCCATGGGGCCGAAGTAGATGGTTTTCTCCTTATAATCCGGATGGTTCCGCAGGAAGGTGGCACCCAGATGCTCGATGGTGTGGATCTCTGCGGTGTTCATGACGGGCTCGTCGTTGGGGCTGGTGAGCCGCAGGTCAAAGGTGGTGACGGTCTCACTTCCGATGTGGTCCTTTCGGGATACGTAAACCCCGGGGATCATGCGGATGTGATCCACGGTAAAACTGGCGATCTTTTCCATAGTATCCTCCTTGCTGAAGAGAATATTTCTCAAAATCCCGTCCGAAGTAGCATAACTGCGGACAGGTAACACTTCCTATCCGATTGTAGCACATTTCCCGTGATTCTTGTACTTCAAAGGGAATTTTGCTATGATGAGCCTTGAGTGAAAGCCGGACCGCGATTTTCCGCGGAATGCAGGGCTTTTTCATAGTGAGAAAGGAGCGACATGGCAGAAAGAGAGATCATTGAATTTCGTTATGACACCCAGCTCTTGCTGGACAAATATGTGGAGGACGGCCAGGATCCCGACGATGTATCCGATGACCTGGTAGACGAGATCCGGGAGCATATCCTGGAGACTTTCAAAGGCGACTGCCTGGTACTGGCAGGAGACAGCGGCGAGGACGACCTCTTCGGTGAGAAGGCCATCGTGAAGCTGCATTTTCATACCAACGAGCCCTGGCTGGTGCTGGCATACTGCCGTACCCTTGGTGAGATCTACGATATCGTGGTGGAGGACATGCAGCGCCAGTCCGACGGACTCCACGGCTGACGGGGAGCCGGGACCCGGAAATAGCGTAAAAACAGGCCTTTGCGGGAAGTGCAGGGGCCTGTTTTTTTCTATCCAAAAATCTCTCTTTCTTCTTGAGAAATCTTATTGACAGGCGCATCCGGAAACGGCTAAAGTGGATACATAGGCAGGAACTTTTAAAAATGCCGAATGGCGGCGAAACTGCCGCAGAAAGAGAGGTATTTCCATGAAGTTTGTTTGTACTGTTTGCGGGTATATTTACGAAGGTGACAAGGCTCCCGATGAGTGCCCCGTTTGCCATGCAGGCGCCGATAAGTTCAAGGCAATGGCAGGCGACAAGGTTTGGGCTGCGGAGCATGTGGTAGGCGTTGCAAAGGGCGCTCCCGAGGATATCATTCAGGGCCTGAGAGATTGCTACAACGGCGAGTGTGCCGAGGTAGGTATGTATCTGGCTATGTCCCGCCAGGCCATCCGCGAGGGATACCCCGAGATCGGCGAGTTCTTCCGTACCGCTGCATTTGAGGAAGCTGATCACGCTGCAAAGTTTGCTGAGCTCCTGGGCGAGGTGCTGACGGATTCCACCAAGAAGAATCTGGAGCTCCGCGCAGAGGCTGAGTACGGCGCAACCCAGGGCCGTGTGGATATCGCTAAGCGTGCGAAGGAAGAGAACCTGGATGCCATCCATGACACCGTGCATGAGATCGGCAGAGATGAGGCAAGACACGGTAAGGGCTTCGAAGGCCTGCTGAAGAGATATTTCGGCTAAGCCGCAGGGCACTGCCCATAGACCAAATACGGAAATGAGAAGCGGAAGTGTCGAGAACATCGGCACTTCCGTTTTACTAGGGAACGATCGAAATAATGACGGTAAACACCAAAGCGACAAAAGAACAGAAAAGTGCGGGGGGCGTGGGAGAAAGGATCCATGTGCGGAAATGCGTCTGCGCTCTGATCACGGGCTTCCTCTTTGCTTTTTCCCTGGTCTTCGGAAAGGCCTATGTCACGGACCGGACACCGGCGCTGAGCGTGGGTGCGAACATCGCAAAGTTCCTCCTTCTTTGGGGGCTGACATCTGTGTCGGTATTTTTCCTGTGGGAGGGAGCAGAGCGCCTGAACGCGCGCCGGAAGGAAGCGGAGCCCCTGTTGACAGGGAAGGGTGCTTTCCTGCTCTGGTGCATTTTGATGCTCTGCAGGCTGCCCTTTTATCTCGCCTGCTTCCCCGGTTTTTTTACCTATGATGCGGGATCGGCACTGATCCAGGTGCTCTATGAGGATGTGGCTTATTCCACCCAGAATCCCCTGCTTCACACCTTGCTTCTGGGAGGCGTGATCAAACTGTTCTATCAGTTGACCGGAAGCTGGAACGTGGGGGTTTGCGTCTTTTGTGTGGCACAGATGGCCTTCTGCAATCTGGTCTATATCCGCATCATCCGCGTTCTGGACAGGCGGGTCCGCAGCAGGGGGATCACGGTCTTTGCCATCCTCTACTACGCCCTGATGCCCACCATTACATTGTTGAGCTTCTGCACCACCAAGGACACCCTCTCCGCACATTTGATGGTGCTGTTCCTGCTGCGGTTCCGGGAGGTGTTTGAGGATCGGACGGAAAGACGCGGCAGTGCTGACATGCGCGGCTCGAACCGGGATGAAGAAGGCGGCGGAGATGCACAAGTCCGAAGACAGCAGATCATAGACATCTGCGGTGTGGTCCTTCTGGAAGTTCTGATGCTCCTGTCCCGGAAAAATCTCCCCATTGCCTTTGCCGTATTTTTTGTCGTGCAGTTTTTTTTCCGCAAAAAAGATCTGCTGCGGCGGACGGCTGTCCTGCTGCTGGGATGCCTGCTGGCCTTTGGGGTAAACCGTGCGCTGGAGTGGCGGCTGCAGCCGGAGGAGGGGTCCATTGCCGAAGCCTTCAGCGTCCCTGCCTGTCAGCTGGCCAGAGTTTACAGGGAATACGGGGAGAGCGCCTTTTCCGAGGAGGAATGGGAGCTGCTGGACCGGTATATCTACATCGTCAATCCCTACTACCCCTTCAACGCGGACCAGATCAAATCCGGGTTTAAGGAGACCATCGACCAGTGGCCGGGAGGATTTCTGAAGCTCTGGGCGAAGGTGGGGCTCCGGTATCCGGAGGAATATGCGGACGCCTTCCTGGCGCTGACGGCGGAGGCCTGGTACCCCTTCACCGACATCGACGGCTATTGCAGAACGGACTATGCTGGGATCAAGGGAGGGACGGATTATTTCATGTGTCTCATTGAGGAACCTGCGTCTCTTCACAGCCTGATCCCGGGACTCTATGACCGGATCTGGTATTTTTCCAGGGAGATGAGCCTGTGGAAGATCCCGGTGCTGGGCTTTTTCTTAAGCGTGGGAGGACAGCTCTGGTGCTGGATCTTTGCGGCGGGGTACGCCATCAGCCGGAGGCGGAAGGAGCTGTACCCTGTGTTTGCACTGATCGCGGGCCTTATCTTTACCAATTTCATGGGCCCCATCGTGCTGGTGCGGTATTACCTGATCCTCTATCTGATGCTCCCCGTTTTCGTGGGGACCATAGGGAAACAAAGCAAATAAACCCTTTTACATTTCAGCGTTTTTTCGGTACAATGGAAGGTAGGTTTCGGGCCGGTTTCCCGAGAATGGCCGCGCCCGGACCGAAAGCTTCGAAAACGACAGGAGAAGAAAAATGAAAAAAAGATTTACAGTTTTGGCCGCGATTGCCTTATCCGTGGCTATGTTGACCGCCTGCGGATCCGCTTCCGAGGAAGCACCCGAGGTAGTGGCTGAGCCCATCGTGGTTCTGCCCGAGACCACCGAAGAGCCTGCTACCGAGGAGCCTGTAGCTGAGGAGCCTGCTCCCGTCGAGGAGGAGGAGCCCGAGGAGGTTCGCGAGGGATATTACAGAAGTGAGTTGACCGGTGAGTGGATCGATGAGTCCCTGAAGGATCAGCGCCCCATCGCAGTCATGATCGACAACGAGATCACCGCACTGCCCCATTACGGCACTTCTCAGGCAGACATCGTCTATGAGATGATGAACAGCACCCAGAACGACCGTGTCACCAGATTCATGGTCCTGTTCAAGGACTGGGAGCCCATCGAGAGACTGGGCAGCGTTCGTTCCACCCGTCCTACCAACATCATTCTTGCACCCGAGTACAATGCGATCCTTTGCCATGACGGCGGCCCTTATCACAACGACGCATACTGGGCCAAGAGTTGGGCACCGGATCACCTGAACGGCATCTTCAAGCGTTTCGAGAACGGCAAGCCCAGAGAGTTTACCGAGTATGTAACCTCCGACAAGCTGACCTCCAACATCGGCACCGACAAGATCAGCCGCACCTATGACAATTACTGGGGAGAGCATTTCCGCTTCTCTTCCAAGGGCGTGGATCTCTCCGGCGAGCAGCGTGTGTTTGACGCTACCAAGGTAGATCTTTCCGCAGCATTTAAGCACAACCGTTCCACTCTGACCTATGACGAGAGCACCGGCCTGTATGTTTACAACGAGTACGCCGGCAGCACCAGCAAGTACGGATACAGCGGCACCTATTACGATGCCGGCAACAACGAGTCCCTGGCCTTCACCAACGTGATCCTGCAGTGCTGCGATTTCAACCAGCTGGATGATCACGGCTACCTGATCTACAATGTCATGACCGCTACGCCCAAGGACGGCTACTATCTCACCGGCGGCAAGGCTATCCCCATCATCTGGGACAAGACCGGCGAGACCGAGCTGACCAAGTATTACAACACTCTTACCGGCGAGATCCAGAAGATGAATGTCGGTAAGACCTACATTGCCATCGTTCCCCAGGATTACTGGGATGAGATCATCGTAGAGTGATCACGGTACCGGATATATGAAGCTGAGAACCAGGATGGCACTGACCTTCGTTCTGATCATCGCGATCCCGCTACTGCTGACGGTCCTGTCATTTATGGCGATCCGGACCGTCATCGGGGACAGCGATGATCCGATCTGGTCTCTGCACAATTACAGCGTTCAGGATATCACCATGAAAGCGGATGATATCTACAACGATCTGCTCAGGCAAAAATACAAGGATTCCAGCCGGCTGGAAGATGAGAAATACCTGCAGGAGATGAGCGACATCGTCCCCAACAAGGCGGTATTTCTCCTGGGCCGGAAAGGAAATGAGATCTTTTTCAAGGGCAACGATGATGTGTCCGCATCCCTGATCGGGGAGCTTCCGGCTTTCGGCAGATCGGCGGATCAGGCTCTGACGGGCATCTGGCTGAACACGGAAGAGGTCTACATCCAGCAACTGGATTTCTACTTTCAGGATGGTGCGGAAGGCAGCATTTTCGTCATCGCCAAGGGGTCCGGCGTGATCTCCAGACGGCTGATGATCGACATGCTGATGGCCATTATCGTGATCCTGGTCCTGACCAGCGTGGGACTCACAGCCTGGATCAATCGCGGTGTCTACGAACCGGTGCAGCGGCTGAGCGAAGCCATGACCGCCATCCGGAACGGCGATTTTAATTACATCCTGGATATCGACGAAGAGGGAGAGATCGGGGATCTCTTCCGGAACTACGAAGACATGAGACTGCGCCTGAAGGAAAGTGCCGAGGAAAAGGTGGACCAGGAGGCGCGGAGCCGGGAACTCATCAGTAATATCTCCCATGACCTGAAGACCCCCATTACCTCCATCAAGGGGTATGTGGAGGGCATCATGGACGGTGTGGCGGATACACCGGAAAAAATGGACCGCTACATCCATACCATCTACAACAAGACGGTGGATATGGACCGTCTGATCAACGAGCTGACCGTCTATTCCAAGGCGGCCAATGACAGGATCCCCTACAAGTTCCTGCGGATCAATGTCAGCGATTACTTCGGTGACTGCAAGGAAGAGGTGGGACTGGATCTGGAAGCAAGAGGCATCGACTTCCGGTACGCAAGCTTTGTGCCGGAGGATACCATGATCATCGCAGACCCCGAGCAGATGAAGAAGGTCATCAACAACATCATCGGGAACAGCGTGAAGTACATGGACAAGCCCAGAGGTGTCATCGAGATGCGCCTTTTGGATGAAGTGGATTCGGTCCGTGTGGAGATCGAGGACAACGGCAAGGGCATCGCCCAGGAGAATCTGGAGAAGATCTTCGACCGTTTCTATCGCACGGATGCAGCCCGCAACTCCAACACCGGCGGCAGCGGCATCGGTCTTTCCATCGTGAAGAAGATCATCGAGGATCACGGAGGAATGATCTGGGCCACGGCCCGGGAGGGTGAAGGCACCTGTATGCATTTTGTCTTGAGAAAGTATGTTGAGCTCTGACAGAGCCGGAGATAACAGAAACCAAAACAAAAAGTGACCGGCAGAGAGGGGGTACTATGAGCAGGATACTGATTGTAGAGGACGAGGAGGCCATTGCCGAGCTGGAGCGCGATTACCTTGAGATGAACGACTTTGAGGTAACGGTCCGTAACAACGGTCAGGCAGGTCTGGATGAGGCACTGAGTTCCGAGTATGACCTGGTGGTACTGGATCTGATGCTTCCCGAGATGGACGGATTTGAGGTCTGTAAGCGGATCCGTGAGAAGATGAACATCCCGATCCTGATGGTTTCCGCCAAGAAGGATGACATCGACAAAGTGCGCGGTCTGGGACTGGGCGCCGATGACTATCTGACGAAGCCCTTCAGTCCCAGCGAGCTGGTGGCCCGTGTGAAGGCGCACCTGACCCGTTATGAGAGACTGGTGAGTGCCGGCGCTGCCAAGATGGAAAATGATGTGGTGGAGATCCGGGGCATCCGCATTGACAAGACCGCCCGCAGAGTCTTCATCGGCGGCGAGGAGCGTTCCTTTACCACGAAGGAATTCGATCTGTTGACCTTCCTGGCAGAGCATCCCAACCGCGTCTTTACCAAGGACGAGTTGTTCCGGGAGATCTGGGGCATGGAGTCCATCGGTGACATCGCCACCGTCACGGTGCACATCAAGAAGATCCGTGAGAAGGTGGAGGAAAATACCGCAAAGCCTCAGTACATTGAGACCATCTGGGGCGTGGGATACAGATTTAAGATCTGACGCAAGCGTCGGAAAACAGAAGATGCAAAATACAAAGCTCCGGTTACCCTTTCGGTAACCGGAGCTTTTCTCGTGGAGGCGTATTTATCTGAGTTTATTGATAGTAGGAAGCGTCGCCCTGATAGTACTCGATGTTTTCCCGGATGTATTCTCTGCAGATCTCATCCACCAGGGTGTTGGTCTCGGTAAAGCTCAGAGGAATGGTGATGTAATTGTATCCGTCATTCCATCCGTTGTCCTCTGACTCATAGCGGAGCTCCAGCTGGATGTGGATTTCGGGATCCTCGGTCTCATCCCCAATGGACTCGGTCTCGGTATCCAGCTCTTCCAGCGTATTGTGGAGAGAAAAGTCTCTGCGGTAAGCTCCGATCACATCGGCGATCTGCCTCGGCTGGATCTCGATATAGCGCCAGGTATCGGCGGCTGCATCATACCAGTCCGCTTCGACATAATCGGGCAGGTCCAGCCGGCCGGTGGCCAGGGGATACATTTTTTCCTGATATGCCCTGCTCTCAACGATGGCACGAATGGACTCCAGAGAAGACTCGGGCAGGGAATAGGTACGGGTAAAGATTCCGCCGAAGCGACGCTCTACCTTGATTTCCACCGTTGCATAGTAACGGAAGGAACCGTCTCCGTTAGAGGCTTCGATAATGCTGTCATCGATGCTGTTGTAGCCTCCCAGGTAAGGGGTTACTCCCAGCTCACGGCGAAGTTTGTTGTAGGCCACACCTTCTCGGATGATCTGCTCGATGAGTGCGGGATCCTCAATGGGGACTACATAGCGGTTGTCATACTCGTAGACGCCGGTGTCGTAATAGGAAGTGGAGTAACCGTTCTCCGCAAAGGGATAAATCCGTGCCACATGAGCGCTGACGATGTTTTCCTGCCGGGGGATCACATTGTCGTAAGGGATCAGACCGGCCCGGAAGATCAGGTAGATGATCAGGGTGCCCACGGGGATCAGGATCAGGCGAAGCTTTCGCTTCCAAACTGCCCGGAAGGAGCGCAGGAAGGACAGGTTCAGCAGCAGGACACTTAAGAAACTTCCCAGCAGACAGCAGAAGATCTCCCAGAAGAGGATCGCCATACTATAGCGGATTTCCACGATGAAGCGGGCCAGCACTGCGCCGCAGAGGAATCCCACGGGGATGCTGATGAGGAGCTGTACGAGCATGGAATTCAGACCGGATGTGGCCTGCTCGCTTTTTCTCACCTTATACAGGCGGATCGCCAGGAACAGCAGCAAAGCGATCATCAGGATGCTGCCCGCAAGGGTGAAAGACAGGTGCTGCAGTACATTCGACCAGGTATTTCCATCCGTATAGGACATCAGGATCCCGAAGGGAGCGGCCAGAGGGCTCATCCAGAGCAGATATTGCAGCTCTTCGCCGGCTTCCGCAAAACTGAAGGTGAAAGCCTGCATCAGGAGATAGTAGGTTCCCCAGCAGGCGACCACCACGGTGCCCAGAATGCCGGAACTCAGGAGCGCGCAAAGCACGTTGCCACTGAGCATGGTGCACACCAGGAAGAGGTGATAGGTCAGCAGGAAGGCCAGGGTTGCCAGCGCCAGGTCGGAAAAGCAGTACCGGAACACATGGGACAGATACTCTTCGGGAATGAAGACGGCGCCCAGGATCATGACAGTGAGCCAGCACAGCACCAGAGGCACTGCCCAGATCAGGAGCCCGTTCAGGTAGATGGCGGTGAAGTGTTTCTCCCGCTTTACGGGGACGCTGTGGTAGAGATCCGTAGCGCCGGGATGCAGCAGATAGGAAAAACCGCCGATGGCTACAATGGCTGCCCCCACCACGGCGATGACCACCAGCATGCCTGCATAGGTGTCGGAGATAAAGTGCAGGATGGCCTGGGAGAGATAGCGCTCGTAATACTCATTTTTCTCAATGCCGGAGACGGCAAAGAGGATGGCGATGGGGCCGGCGATGAGTTCGGTGACCGCAGAAAGGGCCACCATCCACAGGCGGTGTCTGAGGTTTTCCGCCATCATGGACTTAAGCGAGATTTTTGAAGTCATAGCCCAGCACCTCCGTTTCACTGATAAAGATCTCCTCCAGGGACAGAGGAAGGATTTCGTAAAATACCGGCTGCAAAGCCGTAATGGCGGTCTCGATCTGGACCCGTTCACCCCGCAGGGTCAGGGTCTGCAGGGAACCTCTGGTCTCGGAAGAAACCAGGGGAAAGGTGGAGAGGATGCTGTCCTTGTCCGCAGGATCCCGGAAGACCACCTGGACCTTGAAGATGCCCAGTTTCATGTCGTCCAGATCTCTGGAAAGAAGGATGCCGCCCTGATGCAGGAGTCCCACGTGATCGCAGATGTCCTCCAACTCCCGCAGGTTGTGGGAAGCGATGATGGGGGTGAGCTTCCGCTCGGCCACCTCGCGGATGAACACCTTTTTCACTGCCTGTCGTATCACGGGATCCAGGCCGTCGAAGGTTTCGTCGCAGAGGAAATATTTGCATCCGGAGCAGATCCCGAAGAGCAGGGAAAGCTGCTTTTTCATCCCCTTGGAGAAGGTCTGGATCCTGCGCTGTGGATCAAGCTTCAGGATGCCCATCATCTCATAGAAGAGCTCGGTGTTAAAATCCGGATAGAAGCTCCGGTAAAATCCCAGCATGTCCTTCGGGGTTCCGCCGGGGAAAAAGTACTGGTCATCGGAAATGAAGAAGATCTTGGACTTGGCCGCAGGGTTCTCATACACGGGTGCTCCGTCCACCAGGATCTCCCCCTGATCCGGGCGATAGATACCCGCAAGGCAGCGCAGCAAAGTGCTCTTGCCGGCGCCGTTGGTACCGATGAGGCCGAAGATCTGTCCGTCGTCCATGGTCAGGGAAATGTCCGACAGGGCGACGAGATCATCAAAGCTTTTTGTGAGATTTCGTATTTCTATCATACTTCCTCCTTAAGAAACGCTTTTTCCACGCAGAGCAGAGCCTGCTCCTTTGTGAGGCCGCCTCTTCTGACCTGGAGAACGGCTTCGGTCAACTGCTGTTCCAGAGCGGATTCATGATCCTGCTTCCAGGCATCCGGGTCTGCCACGTAGTTGCCCCGGCCGGTGACGGTGTAGATGTAGCCGTCGGCTTCGAGGGCATTGTAGGCCCTTTGGATGGTGTTGGGGTTGACCGAAAGATCCATGGCGAGGCTCCGTACCGAGGGGAGTTTGTCCCCGGGGCTCAGGCCTCCGCCTGCGATGAGCTGGATCATTTTTTCAATTACCTGTTCGTAGAGGGGACGTTTGTCCCGATAGTCGAGTAAGATCATATGCACCTGCCGTTTCATCCGCGTTAGCGCTGCCCGCATCCGGCGGGATCCGCATCAGCGGTGGGAAAAAGACTGTCCGCGGCTGCGCATGCCGGGGCAGTAGTGACATTGCAAGTGTATTAAGACATGTAATACACTTCGTACACAGATTATCACCGGGAATTCTATCTGTCAACACAAAAAATGTAACTAAGTTGGGGGCGGCTCGCGGACTTCCCACGGCGGGCGAGCTCGATCAATATACAAATGAACGCAAGCGTTCATTTGTCATGAATTCGCCGCTGCGTTGATCTCCCACGGGATGGTGGAATGAGGGTGGATTACGAGGGAGCTGCAAGTTCTTCCCACAAGGCGGTCAACTGCGAGTCGGTACTTAGCGAGCGGTGCGAAATGCGCAGCTGCAGCAGGGCGTTGTCCCCCGCGAAGCGAGTTCAGCCCTGCAAGGCTCGGGTTGGCATGAGCAGCGGCGAGGTTAGTATCCGAGCTCGCCCGCCGTGGGAAGACTTGCAGCTCCCGCAATGGTTTGCAGTGATCCCGGGTTTCTGATAAACTTATGCGATGAAAACGGAAATTAACATGTGTAGTGTCCGGTTAATGCGTAAGAGAAAAGACAAGACATCATGGAGAGACCTATGAACGAGAATTTGAATATAGATGAACAAAAATGCCGCGCTGCCCGCAGCGTCTGCCTCCTGAACGACTCTTTCCCGCCCCTCATCGACGGCGTGGCAAATACGGTTATGAACTATGCGAAGGTGATCGAGAGTATGGGCGGCAGAGCCGTGGTGGCCACCCCGGACTGTCCCGGCGCGGATGACAGCAACTGCCCCTTCCCCATCGTCCGCTACCCCAGCATCGATGCGCGGAAGAAGACCGGCTACATGGCAGGCGTCCCTTTTTCGCCGTCCCTGGCACAGCGCCTGCAGCAGGAAAAAACGGAGATCCTGCACAGTCACTGCCCCGCCATGTCCACGGTACTGGCCAGAGAGCTGCGGGACAGATTGAATGTGCCCCTGATCTTTACCTATCATACGAAGTTTGACATCGATATTGCGGACATCACCTCCTCCAAGCTGGTCCAGTGGGAGGCGACCCGCCTGCTGGTGCAGAACGTTACCGCCTGCGACGAGGTGTGGGTGGTGAGCAACGGCGCCGGAGAGAACCTGAAATCCCTGGGATACGAAGGGGACTACATCGTTATGAACAACGGTGTGGACATGGAGCGCGGACGGATCCCGGAGGACCGGGTGCGGGAAGCGCTGAAGGATTATGATATCCCGGAGGGTATCCCCGTCTACCTCTTTGTGGGAAGAATGATGTGGTACAAGGGGCTCTGGATCCTCTTAAATGCTCTGGGCCGCATGAAAGCACAGAATTACAGATTCCGGATGGTATTTGTGGGCCGCGGAGCCGATCTGGAGGAGATCAAGGAATATGTGGAAGATTTGGGCCTGACGGAAGATGTGATCTTCACCGGAAGCATCTCTGACAGAGAGCTGCTGAAATGCTGGTATTGCCGGTCGGATCTCTTCCTGTTCCCTTCCGTTTACGATACCAACGGTCTGGTGGTCCGGGAAGCGGCAGCCTGCTCCGTTCCTTCCGTGCTGGTGAAGGGGAGCTGTGCAGCGGAAGGCGTGACGGACGGTGTCAACGGTTACCTCATTGAGGAAAATGCTGCCTCCATGGCAGAGAAGCTGATCTCCCTGTACCCTTGCGGAGATGCAGTAAAGCAGGTGGGAGAGGGCGCTGCAAGGGATCTGTACCTTTCCTGGCATGATGCGGTGGTGACGGCAAGCGAGCGTTATGAGATCGTGCTGGACAAATATCGCAGCGGCGGGTATCCCCGGAAGCCGGAGTTCTCCCGTGACCTATATGCGGCACTGGGCACCTGGATGGACCGTCTGGGGAAGGCGGAGAAGCGCATCTCGGAAGTAAAGGATTCGATATGGAACACCTGATCTTTGATGTCACGGGATCTTATGACGCGAATGTCATGAAGGGATTCCTGGGGGAAGCCACCCGGATCGATCTGACGGACGCGGAAGGGGTAAACCTCTACTGTGATGACGCGGCAAGGGAACGCCTGGCCGGTGTGATAGCAGAGCATGAGAGAAGCGGGATCCGGCTTTTAGACTCCGGCAACACCCACTATCTGTCGGCGTTGCTGGCGGAAGGGACCTCCGAGGATTTTGCCCTGGTGCTCTTCGATCATCACACGGATTGCAAAGCGGCCATGTTCGACATGCTCAGCTGCGGCTCCTGGGTGCGAAACCTGCAAAAAGAAAATCCGCGGTGTAAGCAGACGATCCTCATCGGACCGCCGGAGAGTGCTTTTCGGGAATTGGAAGCCTTCCTTGCGGAGCGGGAAGAGGCGCTGCCGGAAGGAACTGTCTGTATCACGGAAGAGGATCTCTTAGAGCGCGGTGCGGAGGCCGTAGCGGAAGCAGCGGCGCAGATCCGGTATCCCATCTACCTCTCAGTGGACAAGGATATCCTGACAACTGATACGGTGCGGACCAACTGGGATCAGGGGAAGATTTCCCTCTCGCTGCTGCTGGAGTGTCTGCGGGCCCTGGAATGCGGGTTTCGAGACAAAACATTTCCCCGCAGGCTCCTGGCCCTGGACATCTGCGGACTCCTGCCTGTGCGGGAAGGCGCAGGCCCCTATGAGGAAGAGGGGTATGAGACGGATCGTTCCATCGCAGAGTTGTTCCTGCACTGAACCGGATGAGGATCACCCTGAACAAAATCTGATCCGAACAATATTGGAAAATGCAAAGAGCCGATCGGTTTTGCCCGACCGGCTCTCTTTTTGTGCAATTCTATGACGCTTTTGTCAGTTCTTCGCAGCGCCTTTTTCCTTCTTTTCTCCTGCCAGGAGCAACTTCAAACCCTGGAGGACTTTGATGGGATTACCCTTGTAGAGGCTCATCATATGATAAGCTCTGCCGGATACCACCACCAGAAAGCCGCTGAGCAGCACTGTCAGGAGGAGTCCCAGCAGGCTCACCCATACGGGGGAGGAGCCCAGGATCGCACATCCCGGTGCCACCAGAACGGCGGTGAAGGGGAAGAGCTGCATCCAGATGGGCGTGCTCTCGGCGGACATGCCTCCTCCCAGCATGACCAGGAAAAAGCTGGCCAGAAGTACCATCACAAAGGTGGAGCTGGTGGAGTTCAGTTCCTCTCTGGTCTGAGCGAAGGAGCCGCAAATGGCGGAGAGGGAGCAGTACAGCAAAAAACCTGCCAGCAGGAACAGGAGGGCGATGACAAATCCGCCCGGGGCGAACATGGAGGTGCCGACGGTAACGCTTTCCGTGCCGGTGGCGTAAGCCTCACTGACATTGGCATTGGCCAGGCTGAAGAGGTTCACCAGAGGGGCAGGGTTGATGATCAGCGCAACCAAAGTGCCGACGATCAGACCTACCACACCGCAGAAGATCCAGAGGAAGAGCTGCAGGAAGGCTGCCAGCACGATGGCCAGGAGCTTGCCCAGCACCATGGACTGGGGCTTGACGCTCACCAGCATGGTATCCATGAGCTTGGAGGCTTTTTCCAGCACTACGCTCTGGGCCACGCCGTTGGCGTACATCAGTACCAGGAAGTACATGAGCATGATAAAGACATAGGGAATGGCGAAGCTTAGGCCGCGGACCAGGTCTGCCTGCTTTTGCTGTGCCTGTGCTTCTCTGTCCTCACCGCCGGAGAGGTAGTCGCTGACGGTGTAGCTCTCGGAAGTGACGGTGGCCATGACCTCAACGCTTCCTGCCATCAGGTCTTCTTCATCCAGCAGGAGAGAGGCCAGAGCCTGGCGCTTTTTCTCCAGGAAGCTGTTAAACTTCCGGGCGTTGCCGGTGGAGAGACCGGATTTTTCCGGTACGATGACGGAGGCCAGGGGATGGCCCTCCTCCCTGGAGATCACCAGGACAAAAGCCTTGATCTCACCGGCATTGATGGTGCTTAGAGCGCTGTCTACGGAATCTGCGGGGATGTAGCTTAAGTGGTCGTAATTTTCCACTCCCAGGAGATTCAGCTCGTTCAGGTCGGGATTCACGCCGGTCTCATCTACCACGTAGATGCTTTCCGCTTCGCAGGGTTTGATCTGATCGCCGCGCCAGATCTGCCAGAGCTCCTTGCCGGGCAATATCAGGGCGGGCAGCAGGAAGATCGCCAGCGCCATAAAGATGGTGGTGTATTTATAGCCTTTTCCGCTGACCTGATTGTGGAAGGTGAAGCGAAAAACGGTTCCGAAATGCTCAAACATTTGCAGCCTCCTTTTCTTTCTTCGGGAAAGCCATCCGGAAGACTGTTTTCAGCGGGACTCTCGCACCGTCGTTCATGGCCAGCCTGCGATAGGTACGGGCACAGATCAAGGCCAGGAGGAACAGGGTGGCGATGTTGACGAGGAAGAACAGGATGAGGACGACGATGCCGATCCTGCCGCCCATGAAAAATATCGGTGCGATGTAGGTGGAGAGGAAGGGGATCAGGCTTAAAACGGTGCAGGCGGTGGGGTCCGTGATGGCAAAGGATGCCGTGGCAAGGATGTAGCCGCCCATGCTCAGCATCATGATGGGGCTCATGGCGTGCTGGGAATCCTCGGGATTGGAGATGGCACTGCCTGCGACGCCGGAAGCAATCGCGTAGAGCATATATGCAAGGACAAAGGTCAGGAGCATGATCAGTGCATTTGCGGGCTTCATGAGCAGGGAGAAGTCAAAGATCCCCGAGAGATCTGCCACGGCACTGTTGCTGCCCATGATCTTCTTCACAATGGAAGAGGAGAGCAGGGCACCGCCGCCTCCGCAGATCAGTACTGCGGTGACATAGCACATCATAGCCAGGATCTTGCCCA
This sequence comes from Lachnospiraceae bacterium, assembly GCA_016286555.1. Taxonomy (GTDB): domain Bacteria; phylum Bacillota; class Clostridia; order Lachnospirales; family Lachnospiraceae; genus AC2028. The sequence continues at coordinate 57,037 of JAEETA010000005.1, forward strand.
GCACCAGGGACAGGGGATCCACACTGGTGATGAGCATATCCACCAGACGGGAACTTTTTTCCTCCACCAGAGAGCTGATGATAAAAGAGGTGCTTAAGGACACCAGGATCATCAGTGCAACGGCATAGAGGATCGCGGTCCCCATGAGTTCGTCGGAAGTGACGCCTGTGTCGCCCAGATGGTATTTTTCCTCGGAGACGGGAGACGCAATGGAGATACCGCCGGTGATGCTGCCGATGGCGGACTGGCTCAGATTCAGGGATTCATAGCGCAGCGTGGAGTAAATCTCCGCGAAGGAATCCCGGATGCTTTCCTGCTCATTGGTACCGATCTCGCTTTCATCGGATACGATGCCGCTGACCTCATAGACCGGCAGGCCGGAAGAATCGTCCCGGGATGCGATGATCAGCAGTTCCCGGTCGGACAGCTCCTTCAGGAGAGCGGTTTCCTCCCCGTCCTCCAGAAATTTCACGGGAAGAGCGCTGAGCAGTTCACTTTCCTGCAGATCGTCTGCAGTTACGGGGACATCGGTTTTGTTGCAGACATAGACCTGGCCCGTAGCCAGATTGTCGGAACTGACATTGACTTCAAAAGAGGACACAGCGGCGTTTGCTCCCGCCAGCCCGGAAATGTTGGTGATGACGGGCATCAGTGTGAGCGTGACGATCATACCGATGAAGGAGGAGCGGTACCGCTTGTCCTTGAAGGTTTCCCGCAGTGTGAAGGAGAAAACCTCGCGTAGACCGCCTAACCTAATCTTCATTGTCTGCGCCTACCTCCTTTACAAAGATTTCGTGCAGGGAGGGCTCCCGGAGATCGAAGCGTACCACGCAGATCCGGTTGTCCACCAGGACTTTCAGCAGATCCAGGGCCTGGTCCTGACCGGTGACACGGATGTCATACTCGAACTCTTTCTCATTCAGAATGGTAACGCCCACCTGCTGCGCGTAAGCAGTGATGTCCTGCTCTGTCTTAAGACTCAGGTTAATGCGGCCGTAGCTCTTCTTGATCTCGTTGAGGTTGCCGGAGACAACGGCGCGGGATCTGTGGAGAATGGTGATATCGGTACAGAATTCCTCTACGGCAGGCATCTGATGGCTGGACATGATGATGGTCTTGCCGGCATCGATCTGCTCGTGGATAACGCTGCGGAGGATGTCGGAATTCACGGGATCCAGACCGGAAAAGGGCTCATCCAGGATGAGAAGCTCCGGATCGGAGATCATGGCGATCATGAACTGGATCTTCTGCTGGTTACCCTTGGACAGCTGGTCCGGGGTTTTGGGCTTTTCTTTTTTCTTGGCGGGAGTACCGCCGAAGGCGCGGGCCGGTGCCTTGCCCTCAGAAGTGCTTTCGGTGGCAGCAGGCTTCTCGGCTTCCGGTGCCTTGCCGGGGAAGATGTACTCCTCCACATTCAGGCGCTCTGCCCAATACTTGATCCGCTTTTCTGTCTCTGCGTCGGACACACCGCGGAGCTTCGCAAAATAGCGGAGCTGGTCGATGATGGGGTACTTGGGATAGAGGCCGCGCTCCTCCGCGAGATACCCGATGTTGCAGGTGGTAAAGCTTAAGGGCTGTCCGTTCCACAGGACCTCCCCGCTGTCTTTCTCCAGCATATCCAGCATCATGCGGATGGTGGTGGTCTTGCCGGCACCGTTGGTGCCAAGCAAAGCGTAGACGCCGGGGCCGTCCATCTCGAAGCTGATGTGGTCCACCACGGTCTTCTCCCCGTATTTCTTACTCAAATCTCTGACAATCAGACTCATGATCCCTCCTTAAAACGCGACACATTCGTCAGGTGGAGTGCGGTTTCCACGGTAATCCGCTCACAGCACCGCCACAAACTGCCCCTACTATAACACAGTTCCCATTTGCGGACAAGGACGCGGCATTGTGGTATACTGGTAAATCAGAGTATTTGCAGGTGCTTGATCGCGTGCGCACCGATACGCCGATTCTGAGAATTCGCATACGCGAATTCTCATCACGGAGGAAAAAATGGAGCTGCCCGTATCCTATACCAATCGCATGAAGGAACTCCTGGGGCCGGAGTGGGAAGCCTTTCTGGAGGGCTTTTCCGCGGAGGCCATGCACGGTCTGCGGACGAGAAGTGCTGCTCCGGAGGAACTGTTCCCGGAACGGCCTGACGCACTGCGTCCAGTGCCCTGGGCAAAGCGTGGATATTATTATCCCGAGGACCTGCAGCCCGGAAAGCATCCCCTGCACGAAGCGGGAGCCTACTATATCCAGGAACCCAGCGCCATGGTGTCTGCTACACTTCTGGCTCCGCAGCCCGGAGAGCGGGTGTTGGATCTGTGCGCCGCACCGGGAGGCAAGACCACTCAGATCGCAGCGGCCATGGAGGGACAGGGAATCCTCATCAGCAACGAGATCCATCCCGGACGGGCTGCCATTTTGTCCGAAAATGTGGAACGGATGGGCTATACCAATGTGATCGTCACCAACGAATCCCCGGCGAAGCTGGCGGAGCGCTTCCCCCTTTCCTTTGATCGCATCTGTGTGGATGCCCCCTGCAGCGGTGAGGGCATGTTCCGCAAGAACCCGGAGGCGGTGAAGGAATGGTCCCCGGAGCAGGTGGGAGTCTGCGCCGCAAGGCAGGAGGAGATCCTGGAGGAAGCAGCGAAAATGCTGCGCCCCGGTGGATACCTTGTGTATTCCACCTGCACTTTTGCTCCCGAGGAGGATGAGGGCGTCATTGCCGGATTCCTGGCAAAGCATCCGGATTTTGAGGCGGGAGACAGTACTGCGGTGAAAGCGGCGCTGCGACAGTGCGCGGCGGAAGATGCTCCCGGAGATGCCTTTGACGGAAAGCCTGCCTGGGGAGACGGAAATCCGGACCTTGCGAAGGGCGTCCGGATCTGGCCCCATCATTTGCCGGGCGAGGGGCATTTTGCCTTTCTGCTTCACCGCAAAGGAGATGCACCCGCCCAGGAAGGCGTACTGCAACCGGGCTGCGAAGTGCGCCTGTTGAAGGATTACCTGGAATTTGCAAAAACGACATTTGCGTCGGGAAGTACTCTTGCCGAAGAGGCGGAAGGCTTGTCCCGTGCCAAAGGGATCGCGGAAGGATATGTGCTCTTTGGGGACAGGCTCTGCCGGATCCCTGCGGGGACACCGGAACTGCGTGGCTTAAAAGTGCTGCGTCCCGGCCTGGTGCTGGGAAGCTTTAAGAAGGGGCGCTTCGAACCGGACCATGCCTTGTCTCACGCATTGCGTTCCGAAGACGTACTGCGGAGCGCGCATCTTTCCATGGAGGATGCGGCCCGGTTTCTGACGGGACTTACTTTCCCTGCAGAAGGTGAGAACGGCTGGACCCTGGTCTGTGCAGGGCAGGAACCCCTGGGCTGGGGAAAGGCTGCCGGCGGCACTCTGAAAAATCATTATCCCAGAGGACTCAGAAAATGATGCGGATTCAGATCCTCTACGAGGACAAGGAAAAAATAGTCATCTACAAGCCTGCGGGCCTTGCCACCCAGAGTGCGAAGGTCTCTCAGGCAGATGCGGTGAGCGAGCTGAAAAACTACCTGAAGGGCGGTTATGTAGGCGTGGTTCACAGGCTGGATCAGCCCGTGGAGGGCGTGCTTCTTTTTGCCAAAACTCCTGCCGCTGCCAAAGCTTACTCCGCTGCTTTGCAGGAAGGGACCCTGAACAAGGAATATCTGGCAGTGTGTTATGGCAGTCCGTCAGTTTGGAAGGGTGGGCACACCCTTGTAGAATCCGTTTCGGACGGTTACCGCCTGACCACATACCTGAGGAAGGAAAGCGGACCCAAGGGAGCGGCAGCCGTGGCAACCGCAGCCGACGACCCTGAAGGAAAGAAAAGCGTTCTGGAGATCACGGTACTGAAAAGCAGGGAGGACTGCACTCTTCTGCGAGTGAAGCTTCTGACGGGGCGTTTTCACCAGATCCGTGCACAACTTTCGGATGTGGGACTACCTCTTCTGGGAGATGAGAAATACGGTTCATCGGAGAGCAGAGAACTTTCCGCAAACTACGGAGTCCGCACCGTAGCATTGTGTGCGGACAGGCTGACGGTTCCCGGGAAAGACGGGAACCCGGAAAGAGAGATTGAGATCAAACCGAATGGGACAGCTTTCACAATCTTTTAAAAACTGCAAAAAGGATCCCGTGAATGTCTTCTGCATTCTGTGGATGAGCCTGTACCTGGTGGCTGTGACCGTCGCCGAGACCCTGTACCTTACGGACGGCTATGGCCGTGCGGGAACGGACAAGTCGGAGTTCTATACCCGGGCCACCCTGGTCTTTTTCGCCGGGATGGTGATCCCGCTGGCGGCATGGCTCATGCGTATCACCGGCAGGAGAGCAGGGGGACGTGCGCAGAAAAAAGCCGGATCCGGCATCCTGAAAAAATATGACGTCACTGTCGCAGAGATCGCGGCTGCGTTCTGGGTCCTTTGGCTGCTTCTGAGCTACCTCTTTTCCGATTACAGGGATGTGGCACTTTGGGGCACCAGGGGCTGGTTTATGGGGCTGCTGCCGGAGCTTATGGGCGTGGCGGTATTTTTCCTTTTTGACAGAGTCTGGAAGGGACCGAAGTGGGTACCGCTCCTGGCTATGGCGGGCCTTGCGGCAAATGCTTTCATGGGCATCGCGGACCGCTTCGGCGCAGGGCTGGTGGCCCCGGGAAAACCGGACAAGCTTGGCACCATCGGGAACATGAACTGGTATTGCGGCTATCTGGTGTTGCTGCTCTTCGTCCCTGCGGTGCTGCTGCTTTTGCGGGAGCGGGAGCAGACAGTATTGACCGCTCTGTGGGCGGTGCTGACGGTGCTTTCCTTTGGTGCCCTGATGATCCAGGGAAGCGCCAGCGGCGTGCTGGCTCTGGGAGCGGGAATGTTCGGACTCTGGGCCCTGGCCTGCAACCGGATTCCCCGCATGCGCCGCTTTGCGGAAGTACTGTGCCTCTTTTTCCTGGCATCTACGCTGCTGTATGTGGCCTGCAGCCTGGGAGCACGATTGGATTTTTCCGATACCTTTGTGAAGCTCTGGACCGCGACACCCGTGGGACCTGTGGGGCTTTTGCTGTCAGGCATCTTATGGCTGTGCCTCTTTTTCGCTGAGCAACGGGAAAAACAGCAGGGGGAAGCTGCTCCTGCCGGAAATGAATGGCTCCCTAAGGATCGCTTTGGCAGGATCTCTACGATTTTGTTTTATTTGGGGTTGGGAATTTGTGCCGTTTGTGTCATAATCTACGGCATCTACGTAATGCGCTTTGAAATGAGTCCCGGCTGGGGCAGCAATCGGGGCGCCACCTGGTTTGTGGGATTGCAGCTTTTCCTGCGGGGAGAGCCTCTGCGGCAGATCTTCGGCGCCGGTCCCGATGCGTTTTATGCGTACCTCACCGGCGGAGACTGGGAATGGCTGGCGGATTTTTCCGGCGAGGTCTTTTCCAATCTGCGGCTCACCAACGCCCATAATGAATATCTGACACTGCTGGTAAATACCGGACTCCCGGGAATGCTGAGTGCCGCATTCTGGATGGGCAGCAGCATTTTCCGCTTCCTGCGGTCCGGAAAGAAAGGGAATGTGGGAGCGGCTGCCTGCGCAGTCTGTCTGTTGGCTTACACCGCCAACGGGATGGTAAGCTTCCGCACGGCTCTGACCCTGCCCATCATGTATCTGCTGCTGGGTCTGGGAGAGTATTATCTGAGAGAGGAACAAACATGCACGAGCTTCGAGTGATCAAAGTGGCGGAGCTGCGGAGCAGGCTGGGGGTGATCCCGGTGAAACTCCTGGTATCCTGCCTGCTTCTCATAGGGTTTGATATTCTCCTGCTGGGGAAAGGCTGGACCACGGATTCCCTGCTGGCCTACATGCAGGAGAATCTTTCGACGCAGGGGATCGCTCTGGTGATCTTCTACGGTGTGGTCAGCTATCTGTATTTTTTCATTCGTCTGATGCACCACTGGATCCTGGGCATCGCCGCAGGGATTCTGGTGGCGGTGCTGATGTGGAACTACCGGGATCACATGCAGGGACAGACCCTGCTCATCGCCCTGGGCATCATGCTTTTCGGCGGGCCGGTGCTGGACCTGATGAATTTCCTGCGGTATCGCTCCTTACGCAGAAAGGTGATCCGGGAGAGCGACAGGAGGTACGGCTATGACCGGGAGGAGGATGACTCCTACGGCAGAGGCTACGAAAGCGGTTTTGACAGCGGATTCGAGCGCGGCCGAATGTCTGCCCGGCAGGACAGACGAGAGCGTTATATAGACAGCGCTTACGACGAGGATGACCGTTATCTGCAGGATCGCCGCGGCTACGGAGAAGAAGATTACGACGAGGACGACCGATACATCGAGGACCGGTACTACGAGGACTACGACGAGGATCCCGAGGAGGATTACGACGAAGCCCCCGCTTACGAGCAGCGGCGCGGCGGCAGCGATCCCGGCGGATTTTTCCGGGGCTGTTCCGATGAAGCCTCCATCAAGCGCCGGTACCGGGAGCTGTGCAAGGTGTATCACCCCGACGGCGGAAACGGATCGGAGGAAATCTTCGAGGAGATCGGTGAGCAGTACAGGGCTCTGACGGGAACCCGATAAAAGCCTGAAAACGGCGGTTTTTCTTTGACGAAAGCGCCCGAAAATATTATAATAGTAAGATACTAGTGTGAATTCTGAGGATAAACCATGATCCGGTTTATCGGATGGGAGGAGTTTATGGAAAACAAAGGACCTTATTATCTGACTACGGCCATTGCCTATACCTCCGGCAAGCCCCACATCGGGAACTGCTACGAGATCGTATTGGCAGACTGTGTCGCAAGATACAAGAGAGCGGACGGCTACGATGTCCGTTTCCAGACCGGAAGTGACGAGCACGGCCAGAAGATCGAGACCCGTGCCATCGAGGAGGGCGTGAGCCCCAGAGAGTTCGTGGATGCTACCGCAGGCGTGATCAAGTATCTCTGCGATCTGCTGAACACTTCCTACGACCGTTTCATCCGCACCACGGATGCGGATCATGAGCGCCAGGTCCAGAAGATCTTCAAGAAATTCTACGATCAGGGCGACATCTACAAGGGAGCATACGAAGGCCCCTACTGTACCGAGTGTGAAGCCTTCTACACTCCTTCCCAGCTGACGGAGGATGGGAAGTGCCCCATCTGCGGCGGTGACGTGCATCCCGAGAAGGAAGAAGCATATTTCTTCAAGATGAGCAATTATGCAGACCGCCTCATCGATTACATCAACACTCACCCCGAGTTCATTCAGCCCGTCTCCCGGAAAAATGAGATGATGAACAATTTCCTGCTGCCCGGTCTGCAGGATCTGTGCGTCTCCAGAACCTCTTTCAAGTGGGGTATCCCCGTGGACTTCGATCCCAATCATGTGGTCTACGTGTGGCTGGATGCGCTGAGCAACTACATCACCGGCCTGGGATATGATGCGGAGGGCAATTCCGACGACCTGTACAAGAAGTACTGGCCCGCTGATCTGCACCTCATCGGTAAGGACATCATCCGCTTCCATACCATCTACTGGCCGATTTTCCTCATGGCACTGGGCGAGCCTCTGCCCAAGCAGATCTTCGGCCATCCCTGGCTGCTGCAGGGCGGTGAGAAGATGAGCAAGAGCAAGGGCAACGTGATCTATGCGGACGACCTTGTAAATATCTTCGGCGTGGATGCCACCAGATATTTCGTGGTCCACGAGATGCCTTATGAAAATGACGGTGTCATCACCTGGGAGCTGCTGGTGGAGCGAATCAACGCCGACCTGGCAAACACTCTGGGGAACCTGGTGAACCGTACCATCTCCATGAGCAACAAGTACTTCGGCGGCGAAGTGAGAAACGCCGGCGTCTCCGAGCCTGTGGATGAGGATCTGAAGGCTGTGGTCTGCGGTGCTTACGACAAGGTGGAGAAGCACATGGACGAGCTCCGTGTGGCGGACGCACTCAGCGAGATCTTTGCAGTCTTCAAGAGACTGAACAAGTATATCGACGAGACGGAGCCCTGGGCTCTGGCAAAGGACGAGGCAAAGAAGGATCGTCTGGCTACCGTTCTGTACAACCTGACGGAGGGCATCACCATCGGTGCATCCCTGCTGGCTCCTTTCCTTCCCGACACCGGAAAGCGCATTGCGGAGCAGCTGAACACCGAACTTCGTGACTTCGCACAGGTGAAGGAGTTCGGTCTCTATCCCGGCGGCAATCATGTGACGGATGCTCCCGAGATCCTGTTCGCAAGACTGGACAAGGATGAGATCCTGGCCAAGGCCGAGGAGGTTAAGACACGCCAGAGAGAAGAGTTCCTGGCACATCAGAAGAAGGCAAGAGAAAACCTGGTGAAGGCAGGCCGTATGTCCGCTGAGGAAGCAGCAGCCCTGGAGGCACAGGAGAATCCCGTGCAGGGTATCGACACCCTGGCAAAGCCGGAGATTGAGTACGACGATTTTGCAAAGCTTCAGTTCCGCGTAGGAAAGATCCTTTCCTGTGAGGCGGTTCCGAAGTCCAAGAAGCTTCTTTGCAGTCAGGTACAGGTGGGCAGCGAAGTGAAGCAGATCGTTTCCGGCATCCGTGCTTCCTACACACCCGAGGAGATGGTGGGCAAGCAGGTGATGGTGCTGACGAACCTGAAGCCCGCGAAGCTGGCAGGTGTGCTGAGCGAAGGCATGCTGCTGTGTGCTGAGGATGCGGAAGGAAAACTGGCACTCGTGTCACCTGAGAAGGATATGCCTTCCGGCGCTGAGATCTGCTGATAAAACAATACCAACAGGAGGACGCAGCTATGCAGAGAGAGGATTTCTTTTACGAATCCCGTGACGGAGAGAACAAGATCCATGCAGTCCGGTGGACGCCGGATGAGGGCGAGGTAAAGGGTATTTTCCAGATCGTTCACGGCATGGCGGAATACATCGACCGCTACGAGGATCTGGCTGCGTTCATGACGCAAAAGGGCTGGGTGGTCATCGGTGACGACCATCTGGGCCACGGAAAGTCCATTCCCGTGGGCGGGACTCCCGGCTATTTTTGCAAAGTGGATCCCGCCACGGTGGTGGTGCGCGACGTGCACCGTTTAAAGAAGCTGACCCAGGAGATGTATCCCGGGGTACCCATCGTTCTGCTGGGGCACAGCATGGGTTCCTTCATCGCAAGGAACTATATCTACCGCTACGGCACCGGCATCCAGGCGGCCATCATCATGGGTACGGGCATGCAGCCGCAGGGCCTTATCAAGGTTTCGAAGGCCATGGTGGCGATCCAGAAGCTGTTCCTGGGAGAAAAGCATGTGGCCAGAGCCCTGAACAATGTGGGCTTCGGCTCCTACAACAAACGGATCGAGAATCCCCGCACCGATTTTGACTGGCTCAGCGTCAATCAGAAAAACGTGGACAAGTACATGATGGATCCCCTCTGCGGATTCGTCTTTACCCTGAACGGATTCAAAACCCTGTTTGAACTCATCGACAGGCTCTATGACAAGGAAAACCTGGCGAAAGTGCCCAAGGATCTGCCCCTTCTGTATGTATCCGGAGCGGAGGATCCCGTGGGTGATTACGGCAAGGGACCGGAACTCGCCATGGAATCCCTGAAGGCAATGGGCGTGAAGGATATGACTCTGAAGATCTATCCCGGCGACCGCCACGAGATCCTGAACGAGGATGATAAGGAAACAGTGAAAGAGGATTTGTATCAATGGATCATGAGCAAGGTGTGAGCCTGCCCGGAGATATCACCTTTCGCTGGGCTTCCCGGGAGGAATGGCGGCCGGCCATGAGCCTGGTGTGGAAGAGCTTTATGGCTTCCGAGGGGAAAGAATACACCCCTGAGGGCGTGCGTCATTTCTTTGAATTTATTACGGACGACGATATCCATACCGCCTTTTTGAACGGGGGATATCAGGTGATGCTGGCCATGGAAGGCGGGCAGATGGTGGGCGTGGGTACGCTGCGCAGCGGCAATCGCCTTTCCCTGCTCTTTGTGGAGGAGGGGCACCAGAACCGGGGCATCGGCAGAGCGCTGCTGGACAGACTCTGTGCGTACCTCCGGGAAGAAGCGGGAGAGCGGAGCATGACGGTGACTGCAGCCCCCGCAGCAGTGAATTTTTACAGAAAGTGCGGATTTCTGGCCACTTCGGCACAGCAGGACCATGCAGGGATCCTGGTGGTTCCTATGGAGCGAAGGTTGTAGGAAATCCCACACCGGTTTGCCGGGCGACGGTTGTACGTCCCGCGTGAACCGCGAGGTATGGAGGATAATATGAAGTTTCTGAGTATTGACAGTCCCCTGATGGTCTTTCTGGGGAAGGTGGCGGATCTGATGTGGGTCAACATCCTGACGATCCTGTGCTGTATCCCGGTGATCACCGGCGGCGCCGCCTTTACCGCAATGCACTATGTGTGTCTGAAGATCGTGCGGGACGAGGAGTGTTATATCACCAAGGATTATTTCAAATCCTTTAAGCAGAATTTCCGTCAGGCTACCGTGATCTGGCTGATCATGCTGGCACTGTTTGCCGTTTACGGTGCGGATTTTTACCTCATCTACACGAAGGCCGTGGAGTTTCCCACCTGGATGAACAGCCTGTTCCTGGGCGTGGTGATCCTGACTTTCCTGGTGATCATCATGGTGTTCCCGGTGCTGGCGAAGTTTGATGATTCGCTGAAGCAGATCCTGAAGATCTCAGCTCTGGCGGCGGTGGCGCAGCTTCCCAAGACGGTCCTGTCCCTGATCGTCATCGTGGCTCCTTTTGTGCTGGGCATCTATATCTATCAGATCATTCCCGTGGTGATCCTGCTGGGACTGGCGGTGCCCGCTTTTGTGTGCGCCCTCATGTACAACAAGCTGTTCCTGAAGATCGAGGAGCGGCACGCGGAGACAAACCCCGCACCCGAGGAAGAGCCCGAGGATGATGGGGTGCGGATCTTCAGCGATGCGCCCATTCTGCCCCCGGATGAGAAGGAGTAATTCCTTGCAGTCTTTCTTGCATTCCGACGGAGAATGTTAGATAATAGAATAGTAAATTTTTTCGAAATTTTCTGTGAAAATCCCCTTTGGAGTAAGTCATGAAAGAGATGAAGCTGACACAGAAAAATCTGTTCCTGTATGGTGGTATGATCCTGGCGGCCCTTGCGGTGACCGCCAGCATTATTGTGTCTTTCCGCACGGAAACCAGTCTGCGCCAGGTGGAGGAACTCATCGGGCAGCAGGTAGAAATGACCATGTCCTATCAGACGGGTCAGATGGACAACGAGATGCAGAAACTCTCCGTAGCAGGTGCTACCGCCGCAGCTACATTATCCGATGCGGAGAAAGTCGACGACGACGCGATCCGCATCACCCTCGGCAATATCAAATCCTTCACCGGTGCTTACCTTTTAATGTATGCTTCGACTGACGGTAAGGCGGTGGATCAGAGCGGTAATGAGATCGACCTGTCCACCTTCAGCTATGTAAACGAACTGAACAAGACCGAGGCTCGTTTTGTCTATCTGGACAATGACGGTATCAATAATCATTCCGCATTCGCGTTTTTCGCCCCCATCCTTAACGGCGAGGAGCTCAAAGGACAGCTGATCCTGTTCCTGAATCCCGAGCAGCTGGCCAGAGTGAATCGCACTTCCGATTACGCCAACTCCTATTTCTATCTGGTGGCGGACGAACATCAGAACATTCTGTTCAACGGCGGCTCTCTCTCCGATTCCCAGATCCTGGATTTCAATTTCTTTGACAACGGTTCCAGACTGGCTACCACTTCTTACAGCTGGGCGAACTTCACCAGAAGCGTCAAGAGCGGTACTCAGACCACGGTCAGCGTGAAGACCGACAGAGCTACCTACCATGTATTTGCACAGCCTCTTTCCACTGCAGGCTGGACCCTGATCCTGGGAGTTCCTCAGAAATACGTCGATACCAAGATCGCCTTCATGCAGGAGCCCTACCGTGCCATGAAGATCGAACTGATCATCATTTTTGCCAGCGCTCTGATCCTCTATGTGGTGGTCTACATCATCGCCGCAAAGCAGAGCAAGCGTCACAACAAGAACCTGGAAGACAAGGCGGATACCGATCAGCTCACGGGCCTGACCAACAAGCTGGCCACCGAGCGCCAGATCAAGGAATACATCGAATCCAAACCCTCCGGCCGCGGCGTGCTGGTGCTGGTGGATGTGGATAATTTCAAAAAGATCAACGATACCATGGGCCATGCCTTCGGCGACGAAGTACTGCGACAGCTGGGCCTGCGTCTCCGGAATCTCTACCGCGTCTCCGACGTGGTGGGCAGAGTCGGCGGCGACGAGTTCATGGTCTTCCTGAAGGATGTGCAGGATCCCGCCGTCATGAAGCGGGAGGCCAACAAGATCATCACCTTCTTCGCCGGCTTCGAAGTGGGCGAGTATGTGAAGTATTCCGTTACCGGATCTCTGGGCGCAGCCATCTACGGTCAGGATGCCCGGACCTTTGAGGATCTGTACAAGCGCGCGGACGAGGCGCTGTACAAGTCCAAGAGAAACGGCAAGAATCAGCTTCATTTCTACGATGAGCTGAATGGACAAAATGACGAAGAAAAGAAATAATCTTTGTGTATTTGTGGTATGTCCATCCTCGAAGTGTCGCGTTATACTTGCACAGTAAGGGCGTTTTCGGCCCTGTATGTATGAAAAGAGAACATTCTCGAAAGGAGTAACAAAAGTATGGCAAGTTTGTCTTTGAAGAACATCTGCAAGGTGTATCCCAACGGCTTCGAAGCTGTTAAGGATTTCAACCTTGAGATCAAGGATCAGGAGTTCATCATCTTCGTCGGTCCTTCCGGATGCGGTAAGTCTACTACCCTCCGTATGATCGCTGGTCTGGAGGATATCTCCTCCGGTGAGCTGAAGATCGGTGATAAGGTTATGAACGACGTGGAGCCGAAGGACCGCGATATCGCCATGGTCTTCCAGAACTACGCTCTGTATCCTCATATGTCCGTGTATGATAACATGGCATTCGGTCTGAAGCTGAGAAAGGTTCCCAAGGACAAGATCGATAAGATGGTTAAGGAAGCAGCTAAGATCCTGGATCTGACCGCACTCCTTGATCGTAAGCCCAAGGCTCTGTCCGGTGGTCAGAGACAGCGTGTTGCAATGGGACGTGCAATCGTCCGTGAGCCTAAGGTATTCCTGATGGACGAGCCTCTGTCCAACCTGGATGCAAAGCTTCGTGTTCAGATGAGAATCGAGATCGCTAAGCTGCACCAGAGACTGGGCACCACCATCATCTACGTCACCCACGACCAGACCGAGGCTATGACCCTGGGCGATCGTATCGTCGTTATGAAGGACGGTGTCATCCAGCAGGTTGACTCTCCTCAGAATCTGTATGACAAGCCCCAGAACCTGTTCGTTGCAGGATTCATGGGATCCCCTCAGATGAACTTCCTGGATGCAACCGTTCGCGTTGAGAATGGCGTTGCTAACCTGGAGATCGCAGGCCACAGCATTCCTCTGCCTCCCGCAAAGTCCAAGAAGCTGATCGAGGGTGGTTATGACGGAAAGGTTGTCACCTTCGGTATCCGTCCTGAGGACGTTTACGATTCCGAGATGTACATCGAGACCTCTCCCGCAAGCGTATTCGAGTCCACCGTTAAGGTGTACGAGCTTATGGGTGCCGAAGTATTCCTGTACTTCGATCTTGAGGAGTTCCCGATCACTGCAAGAGTCGATCCTCGTACGACCGCAAGACCCGGCGACAACATCAAGTTCGCTATCGACATCGAGAAGATCCACGTGTTCGATAAGGAGACCGAGGTTGTCATCACCAACTAGTAAGAATGTAAAGGGTCCCGGGTATTTTCCCGGGACCTTTTTTTCTACTTTTTTACTTTATTATCGGAGGAACCTCATTTGATCACTAATCAGATGATTCAGAATTGTATCGATGAGTGGAGTGCTGTCAGCAAGACCGTGCTCTGTGTCTATGAGCTGAACGGACGGATGCTTGTGAACTCCGGCGCGGAGCCGGATCGTAAGATACTGGATGATTTTCTGGAATCCGGCGCTGACACCCAGACGGCGGGAGACTGGATCTTCCTGCGGATCCTGGATGACGGAGATCCTGTGTATGTGCTGGCTGCCCAGGGCGCCTATGATACGCTGTATATGACCGCACGGATGGTGGGGACTTCCCTGAAGGCCCTGAGCCGTGCCTACAGAGAGCGTGTGGATAAGGACAATTTCTACCAGAACCTGATCCTGGACAATATGCTCCTGGTGGATGTGTACAACCGCGCTAAGAAGCTGCGGATCGAGAATGTCCAGAATCGTCTGGTCTACCTCATCGAGGTGAAGGGAAGCCAGGACACCTTCGCAAGAGAGCTTCTGAAGGGAATGTTCGCACCCCAGAACGGGGACGCCATCACCTCAGTGGACGAAGATCACATCATCCTGATCAAGACCATGAAGGAGAATCCCACGGAAGAGGAGAAGCAGGAGGTTGCTGACACCATTGTCAGTCTGCTGAACACCGAGGCGATGCTGAAGGTGCATGTTTCCTACGGCTCCGTGGTGGGCGAGCTGAAGGATGTGTCGAAGTCCTTCAAGGAAGCTTCCGTTGCCATGGAGGTGGGACGGATCTTCTATGCGCAGCGCGAGGTGATCTCCTTTGCCTCTCTGGGCATCGGCAGACTGATCTATCAGCTACCCAAGAGCCTCTGCGAGATCTTCATTCAGGAGATCTTCGGCGGTGAGATCCCGGATCTGGACGAGGAGACCCTGAATACCCTGGACCGTTTCTTCGAAAATAACCTGAATGTGTCCGAGACGGCCCGCCAGCTCTTCGTACACCGCAACACCCTCATGTACCGTATTGAGAAAATACAAAAGAGCACCGGTCTGGACCTGCGGTCCTTCGACGATGCTCTGACATTTAAGATCGCTCTGATGGTGGAGGCTTACCTGGAGTATCTGGAGGCGACGGATTCAAGGCTTTAAGATGCCGGTGCCGTCAAAGGCGGGGATGAAACTGTCGGAGACAGTGCCCCCCTCCTGGAAAAAGCCACATTCGATCCCCAGGGCTTCCGCAAAATGAAGTACTCGGCGGTACTCTTCCTCCGAGACGGAGCGTTCCAGCTCCTCCATACCGGGGAAAGAACCCATGGGAGTATATTGATTCATAATGCTGATATAGATCCTGCTGCTGAATTCCTCGTGAAGACGGCGCAGGATCTTTTTGCTGTCCTTTGTCTGCCCCGGAAGAATGAGATGGCGGACGATGATGCCTTTCCGCAGAAGGCCGTTTTCATCAAATTCCGGATCTCCCGTCTGGCGCAGCATTTCCCGGATGGCGTCCATAGCGGTCTCGAAATAGTCAGGTGCTGCGGAGTATTTTTTGGAAAGCTCCGTAGAGAAGTATTTGAGATCCGGCAGATAGATATCCACCAGTCCTTCCAGGAGCCGTAAGGATTCCGACAGCTCGTAGGAGGAGGTGTTGTAGACCACGGGAATATGGAGGCCGGGCTTTGCAATCTCTAAGGCCAGGGCAATCTGCGGCAGGAAATGGGTGCCGGTGACCAGGTTGATGTTGTGGGCCCCTTTTTCCTGCAGTTCCAGAAAGATCTCGGAAAGACGCCGGGGTGAAATGGAAAAGCCGGTCTTCCCCAGAGCAATGTCCCGGTTCTGACAAAAGACGCAGCGAAGGTTGCACCCCGAGAAAAAGACGGTGCCGGAGCCTCTGGTGCCGGAAAGAACCGGCTCTTCCCAAAGGTGGAGTCCTGCCCTGGCACAGCGGATCTCGGCACTTTCTCCGCAAAAGCCGGGACGTCCCTCCGCACGGTTTGCACCGCATTTGCGAGGACAGAGTGTGCAGTTTTCCATGAGAGATCGCAGTGTTTCTTCGTTCATGATGACTCCGTCTGGTATGTCCGGACAGCCGTACGCATGGCCGGGGGCTGCGGAAGGATCGGCAGGAGATGCCGCTTCTCTTGAAAAGAAAAACGCCCGACAGGCGGGCGCGTTGCTTCATGGGTGTCATGCATCGCCGGGTTCTGAGCTCCACCCAGCACCCTTACGGCACATGGAGTGACTGCTTAGTGCTGCTATGTTCCCATCCTGACACGGTTCACAGGCTCGCATCGCGTAAGACCGGACTTCAACGCCCAGGATATCCCGACGACACACGACTAGGTAAGTTTATAGGTTTTCCGCAAAAAAGTCAAATATCGCATGACCGTTTTCAGAGTGCATCGAGAGACGTGGATACATGAATACAAAAAGTGGTTGCATTTTTCGGAGTACCTATATATAATGGTCACAACAGCAAAGGCGCTGGTACCGAAGGGTACCTGCGCCTTTTTCCGTATAGCCGGCCCCTTGTCCGTGCTACCGGAACAATCATTCGGCCCTGCGATGCTGCGACCATCGCAAGTGGGTCACAAATTCCCCCGGGTGTCATCCACCACCCGGGGCATTTTGTATGCACAGGAAGTTCGAAGAACTTCCTGTGCATACAAAATGCCGTTTATGCGTCTCGCGCGGAACGGTGGATTGTCACTTCGTGACACCGCGCTCGCGCGAAGCGTATCGCCAAGCGATACGCCATTTTGTACAATTTTATATATCGTGATAAAATGGGAAAAGCGACGAAATACGGAGGAAACGCTATGTTGGTAGAAAGCTACAGAGAGATGCTTGGGAAAAAATCCGTGATCCGGGAGCTGTCGGAATTTGCCACGGCCCGCGGGAAAGAGATCGGGTATGAGAATGTCTTTGACTACAGCCTGGGAAATCCCAGCGTCCCCGTTCCGAAGCAGTTTACGGAGGAGATGATCCGGCTCATCAACGAGGATGACGGCACCCTCCACGGCTATTCCCCCAGCCTTACCCTTCCCGAGGTGCGGCAGGCAGTGGCGGAATCCCTGAAGAAGCGCTTCGGTCTTCCTTACGAAGCAGATCACATTTTCATGACCAGCGGCGCTGCAGGTGCCATCGCTCATGCGGTGCGTCTCATTGCGGCTGCGGGAGATGAGGTCTTGACCTTCGCTCCCTTTTTTCCCGAATATCACCCTTATGTGGACCTGACGGGAGCGGTGCTGAAGGTGGTACCTGCGGATACCGAGACCTTCCAGATCAATATGGATGCCTTCCGGAGCATGCTCTCGGAGCGCACGGCGGCTGTCCTCATCAATACCCCCAACAATCCTTCCGGCGTGGTGTATTCCGACGGGACACTGCAGGCTCTGGCAGACACCCTGCGGGAATTCTCCGCAAAATACGGTCATCCCATTTATCTGATTTCCGACGAGCCCTACCGTGAAATCGTATTTGACGGACGGGAGCCTTCCTGCCCTTCCCGTTTTTATGACAACACCATCATGTGCTACTCCTTCTCCAAGTCCCTGTCCATCCCCGGAGAGCGCATCGGCTATGTGGCGGTGAATCCCGCCTGCGAGGACGCCAAAGTGCTGATCCAGATGTGCGGGCAGATCTCCCGCGGTATCGGGCACAACTGCCCCGCATCCATCATCCAGCGGGCCATCGTTCCCTGCCTGGACATCACTTCGGATCTCTCCGTCTATGAGCGAAACATGAACCTGATCTACGATACCCTGCGGGACCTGGATGTGACGGTGGTTCGCCCCGGCGGCACCTTCTATATTTTCCCCAAGGCGCCGGAGGAGGATGCAGTGGCATTTTCCAAGAAGGCTCTGAATTATGACCTGGTCCTGGTGCCCGGAGACAGCTTCGGCGCTCCCGGATTTTTCCGGATGGCTTACTGCATCGACACGGAGAAGGTGGAGCGTTCCCTGCCCGTGCTGCGGAAATTCATCACGGAAACCTACCGCTGAGGGCATCTGCGGGAAAGCAAAGGAAAGAAAAAACAACCGGCCGTAATGGCGGAGGCGGAGGAGTAATATGAAATATAAAATGTATCACGCCGGCCTGGTACTGGAAGGCGGCGGAATGAAAGGCTTTTATACGGCAGGAGTGCTGGACAGGTTCCTGGAGGAAGGCATCTTTTTCCGGGACATCTACGGCGTCAGCGCCGGTGCCTGCCATATGACCAGCTATGTTTCCAGGCAAAAGGGCCGAGGCAGAGATGTCATCATGGACAATGTGAACATGCCCTGGTATCTGGGGCCTTTGCCTCTGCTTCTTACCGGAGATCTGTTCAATGTGGACTATGCGTATCATCTGGTGCCGGATGTGCTGAACCCCTTTGACTATGACACTTATGCGGCTTACCCCGGACGGATCTACAGCGTGGTGACCAACATCCGCACCGGTAAGGCGGAGTATCTGCTGACCAAGGACCTGCGGAAGGACATGAAGTGCGTCCAGGCCTCTGCCAGCCTGCCCATGGTCTCCCGGAACGTGAAGATCGGTAAGGAACTGTATCTGGACGGCGGTATCAGCGACGCCATTCCGCTGGAAAAATCCATTGCGGACGGCAATGCGAAAAACCTGGTGGTGATGACCAAGGAGGTGGGGTATGTGCGAAAGCCCCTTTCCTCTGCGGCACTGGCGGGCATCCGTGCGAGATACCTGCGGTTCCCGGCCGTGACAAAGCTGATGGCGGAGCGCCATACCGCTTACAATGCTTCTGTGGAAAAGATCGATGCCCGGGTGGAGGAGGGAGCGGCCTTTGTGTTGCGGCCCCTGCGCAAGAGCAAGGTGGGCAGGATCGAGAAGGACGAGGCCCGGCTGCAGGCACTTTACGAGGAGGGCTACCGGGACGCTTCCGAGAAAATGGCCATGATCCTGGGATATCTGAAGGATGTTTCCTTTGATGAGATAGACTGATTTACTATACTGAAGGGATCCGGATCCCCGAAAGGGACCGGAGAAAGGAGAGATCGTGATCGAGATCTTAAAAGCGTTTTTGTACGGACTGGTGGAGGGCATTACGGAGTGGCTGCCCATCAGCAGTACCGGACACCTGATCCTGCTGGAGAGCATTCTTCCCTTTTCGGAGACCGGCGAGGGATTTTTCGAACTTTTCGATGTGGTGATCCAGCTGGGAGCCATTCTGGCCGTTGTAGTCCTGTTTTTCAAGAAGATCTGGCCCTTCGCCCTGACGAAGGCGGAGCGGGAAGCAGAAGGAAGAACCGGGTTTTCTTCTATATTTAAGAAGGATATCTGGATCCTCTGGGGCAAGATTCTCCTCGCCTGCATTCCTGCAGTAGTGATCGGTGTCCCATTTGATGATGATTTCGAAAGATTATTCTACAATCCTCCCTGCGTGGCGGTGGCCCTCATCGTCTTCGGTATCGCCTTCATCGTGGTGGAGAACCGGAACAAGGATCGTGCGCCTGTCATCAACGATGTGAAGGAAATTACCTGCCATACGGCTCTGCTGATCGGCATCTTCCAGGTGCTGGCGGCCATCTTCCCCGGGGTTTCCCGGTCCGGCGCCACCATTGTGGGCGCGCTCCTCATCGGCGTCTCCAGAACCGTGGCTGCGGAATTTACCTTCTATCTGGCCATTCCCGTCATGTTCGGCGCCAGTTTGCTGAAGTGTCTGAAGTATGAGGGCAGTCTTTCCGGTTCCGAGATCGGCATCCTGCTGACGGGTACTCTGGTGGCCTTTGTGGTGTCACTTTTTGCCCTGCGTTTCCTCATGGGGTATGTGAAACGCCATGATTTCAAGGTTTTTGGTTGGTACCGAATCGCGCTGGGCGTCGTGGTTTTGTTGTATTTTTGCCTTATAATGCGGGCTTTTTAGTATCTATTTTCGTAAAAACGGCGAAAAATCAAGGGTTTCCATCCAAAAAAGTTGACAAAAGCCGAATTATGTAATACACTTTACCCGATTGAGCCAAAGAACACGTGTTTTTTGACCGAAAGCTAGAAAGAATTTGGTTATTTCGTTTTAGAGAGGAGATTGGAAAATGGCAGTTGAGAAGAAGACCGTCGCTAAGCCCGCTGAGGTTAAGGCTGATGCAGTAGTTGCTAAGCCCGCTGAGGCACCCAAGGCTGAGGCACCCAAGGCAGAGGCTCCCAAGAAGGCTGTAGCTAAGAAGCCCGCAGCTAAGAAGACCGTTGCTAAGAAGGCAGCTCCCAAGAAGGCAGCAGCTAAGAAGGTAGCTCCCGCTAAGAAGGCAGCAGCTCCCGCAGCAGCTAAGAAGGAAGCTCCCAAGAAGGCAGCACCTGCTAAGAAGGCAGCTCCCAAGAAGGCAGCAGCTAAGAAGGCAGCAGCTCCCAAGAAGGCAGCAGCTCCCGCAGCTAAGAAGGTTAACGTTGTTGTTCAGTACGCAGGTAAGTCCATTTCTCAGGCTGAGCTTCAGAACCTGGCACTGCAGGCAGGCATCAAGGCTGACAAGAATGTTGATTTCTACGTAAAGACCGAAGAGAACAAGGTTTACGTTGTTGTTGACGGCAAGCCCGCAGGCGACTTCGATATCTAAGTTCCCGTCAAACGGAAGCGACATTGAAACTGCCGTTTTTTGCTAGAACGAGTATGGAACCCGGAGGATTTTTCCTCCGGGTTTTTTCTATGAAAGAAATCGCATGATCCCGGAAATGGGACCTCTCTTTCTTTGTAATCCCCGAATTTCTGAAATAATTGTTGACACCGTGGGTGGAGGGTGCTATTTTTATTTACGGAGATGTTAGCACTCCATTTAATTGAGTGCTAACAACCGAATCGGAGAGGAGGGGTTGCCCATGGAAATGGATGAGCGGAAAGCGAAAATACTGCAGGCCATCATCAGGAATTACCTGGAAACCGGTGAGCCGGTGGGCAGCAGGACCATCTCCAAATACACGGATCTGAATCTGAGTTCTGCCACCATCCGCAATGAGATGGCAGACCTGGAAGAGATGGGGTACATCGTTCAGCCCCATACTTCCGCCGGACGGATCCCTACCGACAAGGGTTATCGCTTCTATGTGGACACCATGATGGAGGCGAAGGAACAGGAGCTGGCGGAGGTCAAGGACGTGCTGCTGCAGCGCCAGGACAGACTGGAGGATATGCTCCGGAGCCTGGTAAAGTTCCTGGCCAAGGATACCCAGTACGCCACCATGATCACGGCGCCTTCGGTGCAGAAGAACCGGTTGAAGTTCGTTCAGCTCTCCCGTGTGGATGAGCACAGCTACCTGGCGGTCATCGTCATGGAGGGCAACATAATTAAGAACCGGCTGCTGGCCGTTGATGAAGCCATCGATGATGAGACGCTGCTGAAGCTGAACATGCTGCTGAACACGCAGCTGTCCGGTATGGCGGTACAGGACATTAACCTGAGCATCATTTCCAGAATGAAGACCCAGGCCGGGATCCACAGCGACATCATCAGCAATGTCATCGATGCCGTGGGCGAGGTCATCGCCGAGGATGAGGATCTGCAGGTCTACACCAGCGGTACGGACAATATTTTCCGGTATCCAGAGCTTGCGGATCAGCAGAATGCCAGCCAGCTCATCAGTGCTTTTGAGGAAAAGCAGCTCCTGGGGAATCTTCTCATCGGTGAATCCGATGAGAGCGGAGAAGGCCCCGGCACCGGCATTCAGGTGTACATCGGCGGCGAGAATGCATCCCAGAGCATGAAGGACTGCAGTGTGGTCACCGCCACCTACGAGCTGGGAGACGGACTCCGCGGCACCATCGGTATCGTGGGACCCAGACGAATGGATTACGACAAGGTCGTCGGAACTCTGAAGACTCTGCAGACCAAGCTGGACGATATCTACGGAAGAAAAGAAGAATAGAGTCTCTTAACAGGCTCAGGAGAGGAGCGACATGGCAGAAGAAAAGGACCTGGAAGAGCAGGTAAAAGAAGAAGCGGCTGCTGCGGAAGCGGAAAGTGCGCAGGAAGCGGCACAGGCCACCGAGGAGGCACCTGCGGAAGAACAGGAGCACGAGTCCAAAAAGGATAAGAAGGCTTCCAAAAAAGCCGAGAAGGCCGACAAGGAAAAGACGGCTTTGAAGGAGAAGGTGGAAGAGCTGGAGGACAAGGTCAAGCGCCAGCTGGCGGAGTTCGAAAATTTCCGGAACCGCACCGAAAAGGAGAAGGCGGAGAGCTACGACCTGGGCGCCAGATCCGTCATCGAAAAGCTGCTCCCCGTGGTGGACAATTTCGAGCGCGGTCTTGCCACCGTCCCCGAGGACAAGGCGGACGATCCCTATGTGGACGGCATGAACCGCATTTACAGACAGCTCATGACGGAGCTGGAGAAGATGGGTGTGGAGCCCATCGAAGCGGTGGGGCAACCCTTTGATCCCAACCTGCACAATGCGGTGATGCAGGCCCAGAGCGATGAGCTGGAGTCCGGCACCGTGGCGCAGGAGCTGCAAAAGGGATACAAGTATCACGATAAAGTCGTAAGACACAGCATGGTTTCCGTTGTGGAATAGCCTGTTGATGATCTGATAGAGTACAAAAAGCAAATGATTTCCGAAGGAGGAAAAGATTATGAGCAAGATTATCGGTATTGATCTGGGAACTACCAACAGCTGCGTAGCTGTTATGGAGGGTGGTAAGCCCACCGTCATCGCCAACGCAGAGGGTGCGAGAACCACACCTTCCATCGTGGCATTCACCAAGACCGGCGAGCGCCTTGTGGGTGAGCCCGCAAAGCGTCAGGCAGTCACCAATGCGGAGAAGACCATCTCCTCCATCAAGAGAGATATGGGTACCGACCGCGGCCGTACCATCGATGACAAGAAGTACAGCCCTCAGCAGATTTCTGCAATGATCCTGCAGAAGCTGAAGGCAGATGCAGAGAGCTACCTGGGCGAGAAGGTTACCGAGGCGGTCATCACCGTTCCCGCATACTTCAACGATGCTCAGCGTCAGGCAACCAAGGATGCAGGTAAGATCGCAGGCCTGGATGTAAAGCGTATCATCAACGAGCCCACCGCAGCTGCACTGGCATACGGTCTGGACAACGAGAAAGAGCAGAAGATCATGGTCTATGACCTGGGCGGCGGTACCTTCGATGTGTCCATCATCGAGATCGGCGACGGCGTCATCGAAGTGCTTGCTACCAACGGCGACACCCATCTGGGCGGCGACGACTTCGATAACAAGATCATTGACTGGATGCTTTCCGAGTTCAAGAAGCAGGAGGGCGTAGACCTTTCCGGCGACAAGATGGCAATGCAGAGACTGAAGGAAGCTGCCGAGAAGGCAAAGAAAGAGCTTTCCAGCGCAATGACCACCAACATCAACCTGCCTTTCATCACCGCAACCGCTGACGGCCCCAAGCACTTTGACATGAACCTGAGCCGTGCGCAGTTCGATGATCTGACCAGAGACCTGGTAGAGAAGACTGCTATCCCCGTTCAGAATGCAATGAAGGATGCAGGTCTCACCAATGCAGACCTGGGTCAGGTCCTGCTGGTAGGCGGTTCCACCCGTATCCCCGCAGTGCAGGAGAAGGTTCGTCAGCTGACCGGCAAGGAGCCCAGCAAGAACCTGAATCCCGATGAGTGTGTCGCAGTCGGCGCGTCCATCCAGGGCGGTAAGCTGGCAGGCGATGCAGGTGCCGGCGATATCCTGCTGCTGGATGTTACTCCCCTTTCCCTGTCCATCGAGACCATGGGCGGCGTGGCTACCAGACTGATCGAGAGAAATACCACCATTCCTACCAAGAAGAGCCAGGTATTCTCCACCGCTGCAGACAATCAGACCGCAGTTGACATCAATGTCGTTCAGGGTGAGAGACAGTTTGCAAAGGACAACAAGAGCCTGGGCCAGTTCCGTCTGGACGGCATCGCTCCCGCTCCCAGAGGCATCCCTCAGATCGAGGTGACCTTCGACATCGATGCCAACGGTATCGTGAACGTATCCGCTAAGGATCTGGGCACCGGCAAGGAGCAGCACATCACCATCACCGCAGGCTCCAACATGTCCGACGCCGACATCGATAAGGCAATCAAAGAGGCTCAGGAGTTTGAGGCTCAGGATAAGAAGAAGAAAGAGAACATCGAAGCCATCAACGATGCAGACGCATTCGTGATGCAGACCGAGAAGGCTCTCAGTGAAGTGGGCGACAAGGTTTCCGATGCAGACCGTACCCAGGTACAGGCTGACGTGGAAGCAGTCAAGACCATTCTCGAGCGTGTCCGCGGCAACGAAGCAAGCGCTTCCGACAGCGACATCGACGAGCTGAAGGCTGCCAAGGAGAAGCTGACCAATTCCGCACAGGGTGTCTTCACCAAGATGTACGAGAATATTCAGCAGCAGCAGGCACAGGCAGCAGGCGATGCAGGCCAGGCAGGCGCAGCTGACGCAGGTGCGAGCCAGGGCGGCAATGACGATGATGTGATCGATGCCGATTTCCGTGAGGTTTAATAGACTATGGCAGAGCAGAAGCGGGACTATTACGAGGTCCTGGGAGTAGACAAAAACGCGAGCGACGATGACCTGAAGAAGGCCTATCGTGCTCTCGCCAAAAAGTACCACCCGGATGCAAATCCCGGCGACAAGACCGCGGAGGCCAAATTCAAAGAGGCCTCCGAGGCCTACGCCGTTCTGAGCGATGCCGAGAAGCGCCGTCAGTACGATCAGTTCGGCCATTCCGCATTTGAGGGCGGAGCCGGCGGATTCGATTATTCCAGTATGGATTTCGGTGATATCTTCGGCAGCTTCGGAGATATTTTCGGCGATCTTTTCGGCGGTGCTTTCGGTGGCGGCTACGGTTCCCGTTCCAGGGGTGCAAGCAACGGCCCCATGAAAGGTGCCAACATCCGTACCACCGTTCGGCTTACCTTTCTGGAGGCAGTCTTCGGCTGCGAGAAGCAGGTTGATCTCACCGTGCAGGAGACCTGTACGAAGTGTAACGGCTCCGGCGCCAAGGCAGGCACACAGCCCGAGACCTGTTCCACCTGTGGCGGACGCGGCCAGGTGGTCCGTACGAGACAGTCCATGCTGGGCGTGGTCCGTACCACCGAGGTATGTCCCGACTGTCGCGGCAAGGGAAAGATCATCCGTGATAAGTGCCCTGACTGTAACGGCAACGGCTTCATCCCCATGAAGAAGACTTATTCCGTCAAGGTTCCTGCGGGAATCGATGACGGTCAGGCCATCAACCTGCCCGGCCTGGGAGATCCCGGCGTCAACGGCGGCCCCAGAGGGGATGTGCGCGTAGAGTGCATCGTGGCTCCTCACGAGGAGTTCGAGCGTGACGGAATGGACATTTATTCCATCGTTCCCATTTCCTTCGCTGTGGCAGCCCTGGGCGGCTCCATCTATGTGAACACTGTGGACGGCAAGGTGGTCTACGATGTGAAGGCAGGCACCCAGACCAACAGTCGTATCCGGCTGAAGGGCAAAGGCGTTCCTTCCTGGAGAAACAAGGATTTGCGCGGTAATCACTACGTAACACTGGTGGTGCAGACCCCCGACAAGCTTTCTCCGGAGGCGAAGGAGCATCTGAAAGCCTTCGACCAGCTGACGGGAGATACCCTGAACGCAGTGGAAAAAGGCGACACGGAAACCACGAGTACCTCCAAGAAAAAAGGCAAAAAGTGGAAACTGTAAAATGCAAAGCCCCCTTCCTTTCGGAAGGGGGCTTTGAGTATGAAAAGGAGTAATCGGAGAAGTTAGCCCATGACTACCTGTACATGGTATTCCTTCTTACCTTTCTCGTAAGGAATGATGTGTCCCTCGACCTTCACACCGTCCACGGTCAGTTCCTTAACACCCTTCTGAACGGAACCGGTCTGGGTAACATCGATGTAGTAAGTGCCCTCGCGGAACTTTCTGGTGACCTTGAAGCTGCCGAAATCGGAAGGGATGCAGGGATCAACGGAAAGGCCCTTGTGGGTAGGATATACGCCCAGGATGAACTGGGAGATGTTGACAAAGGTCCATGCAGCAGTACCGGTCAGCCAGCTGTTCTTGCCTTCGCCGTGGAACTTTGCGTCACGGCCTGCCACCATCTGGCAGTAGATGTAAGGCTCGGTACGATGAATCTCACTGATCTCCTCGGTGTATGCGGGGCAGGTCTTGCGATAAACCTCGAATGCACGGTCGCCTCTGCCGATAACGGTCTCGGCGATGGAGATCCAGGGATTGTTGTGGCAGAAGATGCCGGCGTTCTCCTTGTATCCGGGGGGATAAGAGGAAACCTCACCGAGCTCTTCGTGGTAAACGGTGTAAGCGGGCTGCAGGATCATGACACCGTAATCGGTATCCAGGCGCTCCTTAACGGAATCCAGTGCCTTCTTAGCTTCGCCGGTCTCGACACCGACGCCTGCCAGTACGCAGAAGCCCTGAGGCTCGATGTAGATCTGGCCTTCCTCGCATTCCTTACCGCCGACTTTGTTGCCGTAGGAATCGTAAGCGCGGACGAACCATTCGCCGTCCCAGCCTGCCTCGGAAAGCAGAACCTTACGCATCTCCTCAACTTCCTTGCGTGCTCTGTCTGCCTCATCCTGCTTGCCTTGCAGTTCGCAGAGATCAGCATACTCCAGACCGTACTTTACGAACATACCGCCGATGAAGACGGACTCTGCAACGGGGCCTTCGCTGGGACCAAAGGTCTGGAAGGACTCGCCGGGCTGGGTGGAGTGGCAGTTCAGGTTCAGACAGTCGTTCCAGTCTGCACGGCCGATGAGGGGCAGATTGTGAGGACCTCTGTGGTTTACGATGTAGTCGAAGGATCTCTTCAGGTGCTCCATCAGGGGCTGAGCAACACTCTCGTCGTTGTCGAAGGGAACCATCTCGTCCAGGATGGTGGTGTCGCCGGTCTCGCGGATGTAAGCGCTGGTGCCTGCAATGAGCCACAGGGGATCATCGTTGAAGCCGGAGCCGATGTCGGAGTTGCCCTTCTTGGTAAGGGGCTGATACTGGTGATAAGCACTGCCATCCTGGAACTGAGTGGAGGCGATATCAATGATACGCTCTCTCGCACGGTCGGGGATCAGGTGGACGAAGCCCAGCAGATCCTGGCAGGAATCACGGAAGCCCATGCCGCGGCCGATTCCGGACTCATAGTAGGAGGCGGAACGGGACATGTTGAAGGTTACCATGCACTGATACTGGTTCCAGATGTTCACCATCCGGTTGACCTTGTCGTTGGAGGACTCTACGGTGTACTTGGAGAGCAGCTCATCCCAGTAAGCGCTCAGCTCTGCAAATGCAGCGTCTACCTTCTCATCGGTATCGTATTTTGCCAGGAGCTCGTATGCTCTCTTCTTATTGATAACCTGATGGGACTCCCACTTGTCATCCTCGGGATTCTCCACATAGCCCAGAACGAAGATGAAGGACTTGGACTCGCCGGCCTTCAGGGTCACATCCAGCTGATGGGAAGCGATGGGCTGCCAGCCGCTGGCGATGGAATTGTGCAGCTTGCCTGCCTTGACTGCTGCAGGGAAAGCGGGTCCTTCATAATAGGAACCCATGAACTCGTCCTTGCTGGTCTCGAATGCGGTGACAGGTGCGTTGACGGAGTAGATCGCATAGTGATTGCGGCGTTCACGGTACTCGGTCTTGTGGAAGATGGTGGAACCTACCACCTCAACCTCACCGGTGCTGTAGTTGCGCTGGAAGTTCTTCATATCGTCATCCGCATTCCACAGACACCACTCTACATAGGAAAAGACGGAGAAGGTCTTGTCCGCACCGCTCTCGTTGGTCAGGGTCAGACGGGTGACTTCGCAGGTGTCCTTCAGGGGAACAAAAGCGAAAACGTCAGCCTTCAGGCCGTCCTTCTTGCCGGAGAACTTGCTGTAGCCGATGCCGTGACGGCACTCGTAAGCATCCAGTTCGGTCTGGCTGGGACGCCAGCCGGGATTCCAGACGGTGTCGCCATCTTTAATATAGAAGTACTTGCCGTTCATATCGATGGCAGTGTCGTTGTAACGATAACGAGTCAGACGGAGCAGCTTTGCATCCTTATAAAAGGTATAGCCGCCGCAGGTGTTGGAGATCAGGGAGAAGAACTCGTTGCATCCCAGATAGTTGATCCAGGGGAGCGGAGTCTTGGGAGTACTGATGACGTATTCCCGATGCTCGTCGTCAAAGTAACCGAATTTCATTTTTTTCCTCCATCCCGAGCGCAAAATAGTATTGATGTCCCGTAGTTTCGGCGCTGTCCGGGCCCGGTCGGACAGCTGTGCGGAAACGCATTTTACTGCACCTGCGCACGACGTATGAAATGAGTGCGTTCCATATAGAAACGCCAAAATATAGAAAACGATTAAGTTAATCGTTTAAGCCGATTATATGACAAGATATCAAAATACACAACAGAATATTGAAAAAAATCATTTCTTTCGTCAAATCTACAAAGAAAATTCAAAAAAGGGGTTGCTTTCTTCGTCAATGTGCGATATAGTGAAATCGCTTAAAGGTTTAAGTTATTTGCAACGTAAACGTAAAAGGACTCAAGCGGCATGGCATCAATGAAAGATATCTCCGAGGTCTGTGGAGTCTCCATAGCCACGGTTTCCAAGGCGCTGAATGATCATGCCGACATCGGAGAAGCGACAAAGAAACATATCAGAGAGGTCGCTCAGCAGCTGGGGTACTCACCCAACGCGGCAGCCAAAGCGCTGAAGACCAGGCGGAGCTACAATCTGGGAATCCTCTTTGTAGACAAAGCAAACAACGGTCTGACCCACGAACACTTCTCCCTGATCCTGGACCACTTCAAGAGAGTGGCCGAGAGCCGGGGATACGATATCACCTTTATCAGTTCCGGGCATGAGAGTTACGAATCCTATCTGAAGCATGCGACCTACAGAGGGTTCGACGGAGTGCTCATCGCCTGTGTGGAATACACGGAGCCCCAGGTTCAGGAACTGGCAGCCAGCAAGATCCCTATTGTATCCGTTGACTACGCATTTGACGGACACAGCGCAGTTTTTTCCAATGATGAACAGGGGATCAGAGATCTGCTGAAGTATTGCTACGACATGGGCCATCGCAGGATCGCCTATATATATGGAGAGCGCAGCTCCGTTACGGAGAAGCGACTGGGAGCCTTCAAGAAGACAGCTGCAGAGCTGGGGCTCACCATTCCGGACCGGTACCTCACCAGAGCGGAGTACCGCAAGACAGACCTGAGCAGAGAACGGACCTTACAGCTGCTCTCATTGCCGGAACCACCCACCTGCATCTTTTACCCGGACGATTTCGCAGTCCTGGGAGGGATCGACGCCATCACGACCATGGGGCTGAAGATCCCGGATGACATCTCGGTGGTGGGTTACGACGGGATTCGGTGGACGAGGCACCTGACGCCGCATCTGACGACACTTCGGCAGAACGCCGAGAAGATCGGAGAGGTGGCAGCGGAGAAGCTCATCCAGGCGATTGAGCATCCGAAGGAAACGAAACCTGAGCATATCGTAGTTGACGGGCACGTCTACATCGGCGGTTCCGTCAAGAGGATATAAAAAAGGGAGGAAGTTAGGGGAATGAAGGATTTTCTGCAAAACACGTGGAAGCACAGGGCGCATATCGTCATGGCACTGCCGGTATTCCTGATCCTGTTCTTCATCATGTACGTGCCGATGGCCGGTCTGGTTATGGCATTCAAGAACTATAACTACACACTGGGCATCTGGAAGAGCCCCTTCAACGGATTGGAAAACTTCAAGATCCTTTCCGCGTCCAAGGACACTTTCATCAACATCACCAAGAACACGGTTCTGTACTATCTGATGTTCACGGCCGTGGGAACCTTCCTGAATGTCACTCTGGCCATCGCCATCGACCAGCTGATGTTCAAGCGTATGGGTAAGACGATGCAGACGATGATGATCATCCCCGTCTTCATCTCCTACGCAGCAGTGCAGTTCATTGTATATGCATTCATCAGCACTGACACCGGTATCATCAACAACACCTTTGACGCAGGCGTGCGGTTCTACTCCACTGCGAAGCTGTGGCCCATGATCCTGCTGATCGTCAAGATCTGGAAAGACACCGGATACGGCTCGGTCCTGTATATGTCCGTCCTGGCCGGCATCGACTCCTCCCTCTACGAGGCAGCAGAGATCGACGGCGCCAGCAAGTGGCAGCGGATCTGGCACATCACCCTGCCTTCCCTGATCCCCATGATCACCGTTATGTTGCTGCTTTCCGTCGGTAATGTGATGCGTTCCGACACCGGTCTGTTCTATCAGGTTACGAGAAACAGCGGTATCCTGTACAGCACCACCCAGGTTATCGACTCCTACGTCCTGAACGCCATCTTCAAGAATTCGAACTTCGGATTCACGGCAGCTACGTCCCTGTTCCAGTCAGTCGTCGGTCTGCTCCTGATGCTCTTTGCTAACGGAATGGTCCGTAAGATCGCACCTGAAAACGCACTGTTCTAAGGAGGGGAGAGACAATGGCTAATAAGAAAGATCTTGATATGGCGCCCTCCAAGAGAGAGCATCTCGGACCCGGGCAGTTTGTACTTGCATTTATCCTGCTGTTATACACGCTGTTCTGCGCATTGCCCGTAGTGCTGGTCTTCGTGGCAGCATTCACGGATGAGAAATATATCGTTCAGAACGGATTCTCCTTCCTGCCGAAGGCAATCTCCATGAACGGCTTCTCCGCAGTGCTCCGGTACGGCAAACAGCTGGGCCAGTCCTATGTGGTCACCATCGGCGTCACCGTCGCCGGTACCCTGCTGGGTCTGCTGGTCATGAGTATGTTCGCATACTCCATCAGCCGGAAGGACTTCAGACTTTCCAAGTTCCTCTCCGTTTACCTGCTGATCCCGATGCTGTTCAACGGCGGACAGCTTTCCGGATATATCATCTTTACCAGTTACTACGGATTGAAGGACAGCCTCTGGCTGCTGATCCTGCCCCTGTGCGTCACCACGATGAATGTCATCATCTTGCGTACCTACATCGCCAACAGTATTCCTGATGAGCTGATGGAAGCGGCGAAGATCGACGGCGCGGGAGAGTATCGTACCTTCTTCCAGATCTGCCTGCCTCTGATGAAGCCCTCACTTGCAGCTGTCGGTTTCATGATGGCAACCGCCTACTGGAATGACTGGCAGAACGCACTGCTGTACATCACCACCGACAAGAAAAAGCCTCTGCAGCTCCTTCTGATCAGTATCCAGAAGAGTATCGAGTTCCTGCTGAGCAACTCCAATGTGCCTGCCTCCGCAAGAGCAGCCATGGGAGGAACCATTCCGCAGTACTCCGCAACCATGGCTACCGTGGTGGTGGTCATTGCGCCCATCATGGTGATCTACCCCTTCTTCCAGAAGTACTTCATCAAGGGCCTTACCGTCGGTTCCGTCAAGGGCTGACACACTTACCTTACGATATTCAAATGCCGGCATAGTGCCTGCATTAGGATATAATTCAAATTCATAAAGGGAGGATTTTATGAAGAAAAAAGCATTAGCTCTTGTTCTGACTGCAGCTATGGCTATGTCCATGCTTGCAGGCTGCGGCAGCTCCGCTGACACCGCAGCAACGACCAGCAGCAGCTCCAGCTCTTCCAGCACCACCGATAGCTCCAGCTCTGCTTCCACTGATACTTCCGCATCTACCGATACTGCACCTGCAGCATCCGGAGACGCTGTGAACATCAGTGTTTACAGATGTACCTTCAACCTGGCTAACCCTGACAGCGCACAGGTTCAGAAGGTTCAGGACGCCATCAACGCTTACATCGCTGACAAGATCAACGTTCAGATCACTCTGACCGATATCGGCTCCGGCGAGTACACCGAGAAGGCTAACCTGGCACTTGCTAACAACGAGATCAACCTTCTGTGGACTGCTTCCTGGGAAGGCACCATCGGCACCAACGATCTGGTTCCCGCTAACGCAGTTTACGACATCACCGATCTGCTTCCCGGTTCCGCTCTGTACGGTTCCATGGACGCTGGTCAGTGGGATGCAACCACCTACAACGGACGTAACTACTTCATCCCTGTCTACAAGGACAACGTTGAGGGCTACGATTTCATGTTCCGTCAGGATCTGATCGACGCTCACGGCTGGGATATCTCCTCCGTCAAGAAGCTGGCTGACCTTGAGCCCATGCTGGCTGATGCTAAGGCTGACGGCCTCAAGTACCCCTTCCTGACCCAGAAGACCGCTATGTTCTACAGATGGTACATCGACAGCTTTGATTTCTTCACTGCTGACGCTTCCACCAACTTCTTCGCCGTTGACAGAGACACCAACGAAGTCGTTGACACCATTCTTTCCGATGAGTACCTTGAGTTCTGCACTCTGATGGCTGATTGGGCTGAGAAAGGCTACATCTCCGAGGATGATGTGACCAAGGTCACCACCGACACCACCACCCAGACTCAGGATTGGGCTATTTCCTGGTGGACCGACATCCCTGTAAATGACGAGGCAGATGCTCGTTACGGCCAGGATGTTACCATGCAGCCCGCTACCCAGAGATATGCACACAGCACTTCCGCTCTTGGTTCCTGCTACTGCGTAACCGCAAACAGCACCGCTGAGCAGGCTCAGGCTTGCATCGACTTCATGGGACTGCTTTACACCGACAGCAAGCTGGCTGATCTCTACACCTTCGGTATCGAGGGCGAGGACTTCACCTATGATGCTAACGGCCAGGTTGAGCAGACCTCCGAGAAGTACAACCACTCCATGTGGGAGTCCGCTTCCGCTACCATCGTTACTCCCGTGAGCAACGAGCCCGCAAACAAGGCTGATCTGTACAAGGCCTTCAACGGCGGAGCAAACACCTCCTGCGCAGCAGGTTTCCGTTTCGACAAGACCCCTGTTGAGGCTCAGTACACCGCATGTGCTAACCTCTTCGAGGAGTACGGATTCCCTCTTGAGAACGGTGGCGTTCCTGTAGCTGACGTTGAGGCTACCATCGCTGCTTACCAGGCAGCTCTGGATGCAGCAGGCTACCAGGATGTTCTGACTGAGTTCCAGAATCAGTACAACGCTTGGAAGAACTAAGCTGAAGACTGAAACTGTATAATCAGTAAAAGCCTGAGGGCGGGAGAGTGATCTCCCGCCCTTTTACATTGCAAAAAAGCACAACAAAAGACCTGCGCGTCGCGCAGGTCTTTTGCGTTATCTATCGGATGATCTTTAGAAGTCCTTCTGTACGCCCTTGAAGAAGAGCACCACGGTGCCGGGCCCCAGGTGGACAGCGATGGTGGCGCCGGTGCGGAAGAGAGCGACCTTTCCTTTCAGATTGGGGAAAGTGGCTTCCACCTGATCTCTCAGGGTCTCTCCCAATGCCTTGTCGGTGTAACAGATGTAGCACTTGCCGTTATAGGCTTCGCCTCCGTCTGCACGCTCCTTCATGATCTCGATCTGTCTGGCAATACCGCGTTTGCTGCCGCGGATCTTCTCACGGACCTTCAGGCTTCCATCGGTGGCGACCTCCACCAGAGGGCAGATGTTCAGCATCTTGCCGACGAGACCTGCTGCGGGCTTTACGCGGCCGCCCTTGATGAGGAAGGTGAGGTCGGTGGACAGCACCAGGTGATGGATCTTGCCCCGCTCTGCGATGGCGTATTTTTCCAGCTCATCCATATCCATGCCTTCATCCCTGCGGTCAGCCAGGAGATCCACCAGCATGCCGTATCCGGAAGATCCGCAAAGGGAATCCACCACGGTGATCCTGCGGTCCGGATAGCGCTCCTGCAGCTCACTTCTTGCTGCCATTGCGGAGTTCAGGGTACCGGAGATACCGGAGGAAAGGGTGACATGGAAGACGTCCTTGCCCTCCTTCAGGATGGGCTCCCAGAATTCCTCGTAGGCGCCGGTGCTCACCTGAGAGCTGTGGGCTTCCTTGCCGGCCAGCATTTCCTTGAACATCTCCTCCTGGGTGATGGTGACATCCATATCGTCTTCGTACTCGTGTCCGTCGATGCTGATGTGAAAGGGGACGGTGCGAATCTGTCTGCGGTCATACCATTCATGGTTCAGATCTGCGGTGGAACAGCAGCACAAAACGTAATTGCTCATATTTTCCTCCAATACTCAATCTGAAACACTTGTGGGAAATGTAACAAGTGTTGCCAGTCTATAGCAGTTTCATTATAATGAAAGTACAAAGTAAAACTCAATGGTCAAAGGCAACGGTGATGTTGCTTAGGAAACAATCACGGTACAAGTGTTACTTATCCGGAGGATTTTCATGAGAAAAGAGGGAGCGCTTTCCGAGAACAAAGCGGAAGACAAACGGGTGATCCGCACGAAACAAGCCATCCGGGATGCTTTCTGGACACTGCTGGAAGAACGGAATTTCGAGAAAATATCGGTGTCGGACCTGGCAGACCGTGCAGGGATCAACCGCAAGACATTCTATGCCTATTACGACAGTCTGGATGACCTGGTGGAAGAGGTGGAGGATGATCTGACGAAGAATTATGAGCCCATATTCCGGGATGCCAGAAGCCTGGAGACGGCGCTGAAGCCCTACGATTTCATCAATCGTCTGAACGCTCAGATCACGCTGGATTATCACAAACTCAGCCTGTTTAATCATAAAGGGCTCCTGCCTCATTACATCGAGAAGATCAAGCGCCTCCTCATCGAGATCTTCCGGGCAGAGGACTTCATTACCATGGATGAGAAGCAGGACGCCAGATTTCTCCTGTTCCTGGAGTTTACCACGGCGGGGGCCCTGTCCATGCTTTCCTCCTGGACCCAGAAACGGCATCTGACCATCGAGGAATTCACGGACCTGATCTCCGCGTTTATCCTGCAGGATTACGCGATCTGGAAGAATTGGAAGGATTAACTTCGGAGAAACTGCATTCGCAGATTTCTCCCTGAGAGTGGAGGAGTACATGAAGTTAAGCATTATCGTTCCTGTATACAATATGGCGGAAGGGGGACGGCTGACCTACTGTCTGAACTCGTTGCTGAATCAGACACTGCCCCCGAAGGAATTTGAGATCATCGCTGTGGACGACGCCTCCACGGACCGCTCCCTGGAAATCCTGCGGCAGATGGAAGAGGACAACCCGGTGCGCCTGAAGGTCATCGCATCCCCGGAAAATCATCACCAGGGCGGCGCCAGAAACAGAGGCCTGGAGGTGGCGAAGGGCGATTACGTGGGCTTTATGGACGCCGACGACTGGGCGGATCCCGAGATGTTTGCGAAGCTCCTGGCGAAGGCGGAGGAAACCGGAGCCGATGTGGTGGGGTGCCAGTATCACATCACGAGCGAGCAGGGGGTGGTGGGCAAGACGGCACAGATCCACGATCCCGCCTTTACCGGCCCTATCACCCAGCGGATGATGAACCATTTCATCAAGCTTCCCGGCAGCATGGTGGTAAAGATCTATCGACGCAGCGTCATCGAGGAGCACCACCTGCGGTTCCCGGAGGACATGTTCTATGAGGACAATATGGCTGCCCCCATCTGGATGAGCTGCTTTGCAAGGTTTGAGCTGGTGGATGAGCCGTTGTACGCCTACTATCAGCATCCCGGCTCCACGGTGCACAAAACGGACCGGAGCCGTCTGGAGGACCGGATGAAAGCGGGCAGGGGATTTGTGGATTACTTTGACTCTCTGCATCTGAAGAACACTTACCACGATGCCCTGTGCTCGGCTTTTACCAGACTCTTTTACGTCAATACCCTGTTCTCCCACATGCAGGACAGCAAAAAGACGGATTTTCAGCTGTTAAAGGAGCTGCGGCAGGGCATGCGCACCTATTTCCCGGACTTCCGGGAAGCACCGGACTATACGGAGAATTACGACGCGGAGCAGCGGCGCATGCTGGCACTCCACATGAAGTCGCCGCGACTCTTTGTCGCCTACTACCGGGCATTGCAGCTGTATCGAAAGCTTCGGTACGGGAAACGGGGCAAGAAGAAAAAGGAAGCGGCGTAAGGAAACGCCGGGCCCGGAAAGCGTGCCGGGTTGATCCGAGAAAGGGGAGAAACGGATGAGCACGATCACAGAGCGGCTCTTTGCATTGCAGGACACAAAATACCGGGAGATGCAGGTGAAGATCATCCCCAACATCCCGCCGGAATCCATCATCGGCGTCCGGACCCCTGCGCTGCGGGATCTGGCGAAAAAACTGCCGAAAGAAGAAGCAGGCCCCTTTCTGGAGGGCCTGCCTCATAAATACTTTGATGAAGATCAGCTGCATGCCTTCGTGCTCTCCGGCATGAAGGATTACGACGCCTGCATGGTGGAACTGGAGCGCTTTCTTCCCTATGTGAACAACTGGGCCACCTGCGATCAGATGTCCCCAAAGGTGTTCAAAAAACATAAGGCAGAGCTACTGCCCCATATTGAAGCCTGGCTGGCCTCCGGGGAGACCTATACCGTGCGCTTTGGCATCGGCATGCTGATGGAGCATTTCCTGGATGCGGATTTTGACCGGAGGTATCCGGAGATGGTGGCCGGTGTGGTTTCCGAAGAGTACTACGTGAACATGATGATCGCCTGGTACTTCGCCACGGCTCTTGCCAAGCAGTATGAAGCGGTACTGCCTTTCGTCGAAGACCGCCGCCTCTCCCGGTGGACCCATAACAAGACCATCCAAAAGGCGGTGGAAAGCTACCGCATCACGCCGGAGCAGAAGGCATATCTCCGGACCCTTAAGGAGCGGAGGGCAGACGAAAAAACAGGCTAAAAAAATGTGGAAATCCGCGTTTTTTCCCTTGCGGAAATGGACGGAAAAAGGTTGTAAATCTACCGCAAAAGGGTACAATGATTATACTAGGGGTGATATACGGGAGCGTTGCGGATCATCCGCAAAAGTGCATGCCTGCACCGGTCCCGCCACCTGCAGGGAATAACAGAAAAGGCAAAGGGGAAACCAAAAATGAGATTTGAACAGATCGGAAACGCGCTGGTAGGAAGATCCGGCAATGAGTACCTGCAACTGGAGCCCTGGGGGAAGAATGCCCTCCGCGTCCGTTGCACAATGCTTCCAAAGCTCAGCGGAGAGAACAGAGCACTGACAGAGAAGCCTGCAGAGTGCAAGGCGGAGATCACCGTCGATCCCAACCTGTCCGTTATCAAAAACGGCGAGATCCGTGCGGAGATCAATCAGTCCGGCACCATCGCATTTTTCAAGGGCGATACCAGGATCCTCTATGAGTACAACCGTTTCTACGGCGTGCCTCTCACCAGAGAGAGCCGCTGCCTGAAGGTTCCCCCCAGAGAGTTTACGGGTCTGGCTTCCGATTCCTTCCGCCTGGCAGTGCGCTTTGAGCGCAACGAGGGAGAGCGGATCTACGGTATGGGCCAGTATCAGCAGCCCCACCTGAACCTGAAGGGCTGCACCCTGGATCTGGAGCAGCGCAATTCCCAGGTGGCAGTGCCCTTTGCTCTTTCCAGCCTGGGCTACGGTCTCCTTTGGAACCTGCCTTCCACCGGAAAGGTGAACTTCGGCTACAACCTCACCGAGTGGTTTGCGGACGAGACCGAGGAGATGGATTACTGGATCACCGTGGGTGACACGCCCGCTGCACTGGTGGAGAATTACACCGCAGTGGTAGGCCGTGCTCCCGCCATGAGCAAGGATTACCTGGGTCTGTGGCAGTGCAAGCTCCGTTACCGCACCCCCGAAGAGGTGCTGGAAGTGGCGCACAAATACGAGGAACAGGGCATTCACATCAATGTCATCGTCATCGACTTTTTCCACTGGCCTTACCAGGGAAGCTGGCGCTTTGACGAGACTTACTGGCCTGAGGACAAGGTAAAGGCCATGTGTGACGAGCTTCACGGCATGGGCATCAAGGTCATGGTTTCCGTGTGGCCCTCTGTGGATAAGAGATGCGAGAATTACTACGAGATGGTGGATAAGGGGCTCCTGTCCAGAAGTGACAGAGGCTCCTCCGAGACCTACGATTACCAGGGCGAGTGCGGCACCATCGATCCCTTCAATCCCGAGACCAGAGCGTACCTTTGGGAGAAGTGCAAGGCGAACTACAAGCGCCTGGGCATCGATCTGTTCTGGCTGGACAACTCCGAGCCCGACAGCATCATCTATCATTTCGACAACATCCGGTACTACACCGGCCGCGCTTCCAAGGTGGGCCTGGAGTACCCGAAGAATTACCTGAAGACTTTCTATGACGGCATGACCGCAGACGGAGATAAGGATTTCGTGAACCTGGTCCGTTCCGCCTGGGTGGGCAGCCAGAAATACTGCGGACTCCTTTGGTCCGGAGACATCCCCAGCACCTTCGAAGCCTTCCGGGATCAGGTGGTGGCAGGCCTTAATGTGGGTATCGCCGGCATTCCCTGGTGGACCACCGACATCGGCGGCTTCATGACCGATGATGTGAACGATCCCTACTTCGTGGAGCTTCTGCTGCGCTGGTATGAGTATGCGGTATTCAGCCCCATCCTCCGTATGCACGGAGACCGCGGCCCTTACGACATCCCGCCTCTGGACACCAGAGATTTCGGCGGCGGCTACCTGCACACCGGTCAGCCCAACGAGATCTGGAGCTACGGTCCCGAGCCGGAGCGCATCATGAAAAAATACCTGGATCTGCGCCTGAGTCTGGCGGATTACATCGAGAAGCTCTACAAGGAAGCTTCCGAGACCGGCGCACCTCTGCTGCGTACCATGTTCTTCGAATTCCCCGAGGATCAGAAGTGCTGGGAACTGGAGGATCAGTACATGTTCGGCAGTGAGTATCTGGTGGCACCCGTGCTGGATGCGGATACGAAGAGCCGTCAGGTCTATCTCCCTGCAGGCAAGTGGAAGGATATCCACACCGGCAAGGAATATGACGGAGCTGTCACTATCACTTACGATACTCCCATTGACATCATCCCCGTCTTTCAGAGAGCGTAAGGGTCTGCGGTCTGCGGCCCGGAAGGGGCCGCAGGCAGCAAACCGGAATCAAAAATATAAAGCGGAAAGGTAATAACAGAAAAAATGAGCGATTACAAGTTGAACACCAAATGTGTGCAGGCAGGTTACACACCCGGAAACGGAGAGCCCAGACAGATCCCCATCATCCAGTCCACCACCTTCAAGTATGACACCAGCGAAGACATGGGAAAGCTTTTCGACCTGGAGGCATCCGGATATTTCTACTCCCGTCTGCAGAATCCTACCTGTGACATGGTGGCTGCCAAGATCGCAGCGCTGGAAGGCGGATGTGCAGGCATGTTGACCTCCTCCGGACAGGCTGCAAACTTCTTTGCGCTGTTCAACATCTGTGAGTGTGGCAGCCACATCGTGGCTTCTTCCTCCATCTACGGAGGCACCTTCAATCTGATCGCCGTTACGATGGCGAAGATGGGGATCGAAGTGACATTCGTGTCACCTGATTCCACCGAGGAAGAGTTGAATGCTGCATTCCGGGACAACACCAGAGCGGTCTTCGGCGAGACCATTGCCAATCCCGCGCTGACGGTACTGGACATCGAGCTTTTCGCCAAAGTTGCCCACGCCCACGGCGTGCCCCTCATTATCGACAATACCTTCCCGACTCCCGTGAACTGCAGACCCATCGAGTGGGGCGCTGACATCGTCACCCATTCCACCACCAAGTACATGGACGGACACGGCTCTGCCGTAGGCGGCGCCATCGTGGATTCCGGTCATTTCGACTGGATGGCTCATGCGGACAAGTTCCCCGGCCTGTGCACCCCCGATGATTCCTACCACGGCATCACCTACGCCGAGAAATTCGGCCGGGAGGGTGCTTTCATCACCAAGTGTACCGCACAGCTGATGCGCGACTTCGGTTGCAGCCAGTCTCCTCAGAGTGCATTCCTTCTGAACCTGGGACTGGAGAGCCTCCACGTCCGTATGCCCAGACATGTGGAGAACGGACAGGCTGTTGCCGAGTTCCTGGCACAGCGTCCCGAGGTGGCTTCCGTCAGCTATCCTACCCTGAAGGGTGACAAGTACTACGAGAGATCCGCAAAGTATCTGCCGAACGGCGGATGCGGCGTGGTTTCCTGCGAACTGAAGGGTGGCAGAGCCGCTGCCGAGATCTTCATGAAGCATCTGAAGCTGGCTGCCATCGAGACCCATGTGGCAGACGCCAGAACCTGCTGTCTGAATCCTGCTACCTCCACCCATCGCCAGATGACCGAGGAGCAGCTGAACGCTGCGGGCATCCCTGCCGGACTGGTTCGCATTTCCTGCGGCCTGGAGGACAAGGAGGATCTGATCGCCGACCTGAAGCAGGCCCTGGAGCAGATCGGATAAAGTAACATAACAGAAACCGGAATCCCCAAGCGACCATGCAACAAGAGTGACCCGACCGGAAGGGAGGTTGCCTATGAAATGGGAACTGAATCTGGATGTGTGTGCACTGCTGATCCTTTTGGTACTGACCTTTTATACGGTACGGAGGCGGGATCTGCCCCTGCGCAGGACCAGGATCTTTCACGCCCTGGAGGCCTGTTGCTGGCTGGTGGCGCTGACGGATATCCTGGCTTCCGTCATGTGCAGCTTTCCGCATTTTTTCCCGGTGTGGTCCCTCTACGGGATCAACATCCTGTACTATCTGCTGAAGGTCAGCAGTCCCGTTTTGCTGTTCTACTACTGCCTGCTCCTGCGGAGCCGGTACAGTTTTTTGCGGCGCTTTGAAAAAGCGGCCATTGCGATTCCTGCGGGATTTATGTGGATTTTGATCGCACTTTCGCCCGTGTTCAAGTTTGTCTTTTTCATCGGACCTGACGGATCCTTCCACTACGGGTATGGCAGACATCTGATCTTTGTGGTGATCCTGTACTATCTCCTGGCATCGACCGTATGCGTTTTTCGGCGTTGGAACGAGCTGGGGTCCGAGGTACGATTTGTGATCCTCTTTAACACTTCCGTTGTGATCATCGGAAATGTCCTGCAGACCTTCTTTATGCCCCATACCCAGACCGTGTCCCTGTGCTCCACCCTGGGCATCCTGGCACTGTTCCTGGTCTATCAGAATCCCGACTATTACCGGGATCACGCCACGGGACTCTTTGATGTGGACGGCCTGTTTGCGCTGAAGCGCGAGGATTTGCGGTACAAGAGATATCGTCTGATGCAGGTCATGATCATCGACAATTATCAGGATCTGCGGCCCATTTACGGCGATGCCCACATGGATGAACTACTGCATCAGGTCGGTCGTGTGATCCGGCAGTACGACACGGAAGGCTTCTGCTTTTACCTGAAAAGCGGTCGTTTCCTGACGCTGCATTCCACCGAGGAGCAACGGACGGCGATCCGCGAGCATTTGCTGGATCGTTTTTCCAGACCATTTTTCATCGGACAAGAGGAGTTTTACCTTTCACCCGGATTCTTCTACGGCGGCGGTGAGAGATCCCATACCTCCGGAGAGGAAGAGCTGGAGATCCTGCTGGAACTGGCCACGGAAGAGCTGCGACAGATGGGCCCCTGGAAGATATTGCCGATTTCCGAGGAACTCATGAAAAGGACCCATTTTCAGTCCCGGGTCGGCGTTGCCCTGGAGCGTGCGCTGCAGGATGACAATCTCCTCGTATTTTACCAGCCCATTTATGCCACCAAAAAGGGACGGGCGGTCAGCGCGGAGGCGCTGGTGCGGATCATGGATCCCGAGCTGGGGATGATCTATCCCGGCGATTTCATCGAGATTTCGGAGAAAAACGGCAGTATCATCCGCCTGGGACAAATCGTCTTCGAGAAGACCTGCGAATTCATCGAACGGATCGATATGGATGCCCTGGGGCTGGAGTACATCGAGATCAATCTCTCCCCCGTGCAGTGCATGCGGGACCAGCTGGCGGAGGAGCTGCAGCAGGTGATGTATCGTCACCACATCGATGCGAAGCGGATCAATCTGGAGATCACCGAGAGCAGCCATTCCAACAACCTGGTGATCAAGAAAAATATCATGGAGCTGTCCAACTACGGACTGGAGTTCTCCTTGGACGACTACGGCACGGGCTATTCCAACCTCATCAACGTGCTGAGCCTGCCGTTAA
Source organism: Lachnospiraceae bacterium (assembly GCA_016286555.1). Taxonomy (GTDB): domain Bacteria; phylum Bacillota; class Clostridia; order Lachnospirales; family Lachnospiraceae; genus AC2028. The sequence continues at coordinate 98,820 of JAEETA010000005.1, forward strand.
AGATCGTGAAGGTGGACAAATCCATCGTGTGGGCGTATTTCAAGGACAATAATCCCACGCTGCTCCATGTGCTGGAGCTCTTTAAGGACAGTAACCTGGAAATCGTCTGCGAGGGCGTGGAAGACCTGGAGATGGCGCGGATCCTGAAAAATCTGGGCGTCGACTACGAGCAGGGCTACTATTTCTCCAAGCCCGTACCCGAGGATGAGTTCCTCGCCTATCTGGGAAACCAGAGGACCATCGAAACTTGACAAAGCCCCGAGGCTGGGGTATATTTCACTCATTGAGAAGCAAAGGCGCTTCGACTGCGGTCGAAGTGCCTTTTTTTCTTTTTCGAGTGAATACGTTTGGAGGTTACAGTCATGGCATCCGTAAATGAAAACTATCTGAAGCTCCCCGGGAATTACCTGTTTTCCACCATCGGGAAAAAAGTGCGGGAATATGAGGCGGCCCATCCCGAGAGCAAAGTCATCCGCCTGGGCATCGGGGATGTGACCCAGCCCATCGCCCCTTCCGTCATCGCGGCCCTGCATGCGGCCGTGGACGAGATGGGACAGGCGGAATCCTTCCGCGGATATGCCCCCGATCTGGGATACGAATTCCTGCGTGAGACCATCGCAGAGCAGGACTATCGCAACCGCGGCTGTGACATCGCAGCAGGCGAGATCTTTGTCTCCGACGGTGCGAAGAGCGACTGCTCCAACATCCAGGAGATCTTCGGTGCGGACAATAAGATCGCCGTCTGTGATCCCGTGTATCCCGTGTATGTTGATTCCAACGTCATGGCGGGGCGTACCGGCACCTATTCCGCCGAGACCGGCACCTGGAGCGATGTGATCTACATGCCCTGCACCGCGGAAAATGACTTCGTGGCGGAGCTTCCCAAGGAAAAGCCCGACCTGATCTACCTCTGCTATCCCAACAATCCTACCGGTGCCTCCATTACGAAGGCGCGCCTCCAGGAGTGGGTGGATTACGCCATCGCAAACGGCGCCATCCTTCTCTACGACGCGGCATACGAGGCTTACATCTCAGATCCTGCCCTGCCTCACAGCATCTATGAGTGCAAGGGTGCGAAGGAATGCGCCATCGAGTTCCGTTCCTTCTCGAAGAATGCGGGATTTACAGGGCTCCGCCTGGGCTTTACCGTGATTCCCAAGGAGCTGAAGGCGGGAGGCCAGGCGCTGCATCCCCTCTGGGCCCGCAGACACGGCACCAAGTACAACGGTGCGCCCTACATCATCCAGCGGGCCGGCGAAGCCGTCTACTCCGAGCAGGGGCGGCAGGAAGTCCGGCAGCAGGTGGCGAACTACATGAAGAACGCTTCCTACCTGCGCAGCGAGCTGCTGGCAGCAGGGTATGAAGTATACGGCGGCGAAAACGCGCCCTACATCTGGCTGAAGACCCCTCAGGGCATGAAGAGCTGGGAGTTCTTCGATTACCTCCTGGAGAAGGCCAATGTGGTGGGCACCCCCGGCGCAGGCTTCGGCCCCAGCGGCGAGAACTACTTCAGACTTACGGCCTTCGGAACCTATGAGAACAGTGTGGAGGCCATCCGGAGGATTAAGGCGCTGTAAGGGTTTGCGTCGGATCTGGTAAGTAAATACATGTGTTTGAAAGAGCATCTTCCGGAAAGGGAGGTGCTCCTTTGATTTTATATTGTGTTAATGGGATTCTTCCGGACAGCGATATATAATGTTGGCAAGTAACCAAACCAAAAAGGAGAATCCACAGGATGAGAAAAACAACACGACTTCTCCCGATCACGATAATGATGGTCTGCGCCCTCCTGCTGAGTGCCTGCGGCAGCAGTAACGCGGGTGCGGGGAATTCCGGGCCGGATGCAAGTACTGCGACGGTGCAGGATGTGACCGCGGATCCTGCCGTGGCAGCAGGCGACGAAACGAATGCTGACACGAATGTCGGAACCGATGCCGGCGCGGAGCAGGACGGCGATTTGGAGGCAGTCCCTCCGGAGGCAGATGAACCGGAGGATCCCACCTTCGAACTGATCCCCGATGAATTCGCCTGCAGCATCAGAGTATCTATTAACCCCGAGGTGCTCCTGTATCTGGACAAGGACTACACCGTCATCGGCATTCGCTACGACAACGAGGATGCGAAGGAAGCCTACGACGACAGAGACCTGAAGGGTATGAACCTGGATGAAGCGATGGATGCCCTCATCGCAACCGCTATTGAGAAGAAGTACCTGAAGGCAGACGGCACCGTCTCCATCGAGCTGGCGGATGTAGGTGACAGAAGCGTCATAACGGACGATTCCGTCCTCCGGGCTGCCAAGGCATCCGCAGTGGCCACTCTGGAGAAAGCAGAATGCGAGTGCACCCTGGAGACGGAGATCGCAGAGGAGGTCCGGAAGGACTACTCCATCGAGAAGACCATGATCGTCTGCCCTACCTGTGGCGGCACCGGGATCATCTGTCCCGGAGATCATGAGACACCGAATGTGAATTACGACGGCTGTGGCGGTACGGGAGAGACCGTGTGCATGAATCCCATCTGCAACGGCGGAGCCTGCACCCGTTGCGGTGGCAGCGGAAAGTCCACCTGCCCCGGCTGTAACGGCGCCGGCGTCAACAATGTGGACGGCGCTACCTGCAACCATTGCGGCGGTTCGGGGAAGATTTCCTGCGAGTATTGTCACGGCTCCGGAAAATGCGAGCGTTGTGGTGGCACGGGCCGGCATGCGTGCTACGTCATGGACAAGCATAGAGCCTGCGAGACCTGCGGCGGTACCGGTATGGTGGAAGAGTAGTCATGGTTGTAAACCAATTAAAAAGTTGACAGATGTTCAGGGCCTCCATACAATGAGTGTGGAGGCTCTCATTATGGCAAACGAACGTAATGCGGGGCGCAAACCGCGGGTGACCGAGGAAGCGCTGGCCCGGATCAAAAGCAGATATGAGCAGGGGGAAAGTCTGAGCGCCCTGGCAGCGGAATACGGGGTGTCCCGGCAGGCGCTTTACAAGCGTCTGCAGCGCAGGCCCTGCGAAGTCGTTCACATCGATTATTGTGTGGACGGAGAATGCACCGCGGTCATCGAGGCGGATTTTACCTCACAAAAGCTAAACGTATTGAACTATGCGCTGCAGCTCTCCCGCCTTCCTTTTGGCTGGAAGGAAGCCCCTTCCTGGGACGATTTCCTCTCCCTGCTGGAACGGGAATACCTCCGGCAGATGCAGGCCGAGGCGCCGGGCACCTGGGTTCTGTCGGATACCGGCGGAGAGATCCCGCTAAGCGATCTGCAGAGCGATACCCTGCATATCACCCTCTCCCGGGACGAGATCCCGGTCTTTCGGTTTCGGCGCGATGAGCTCCTGCTCACTCGCACGGACACCGATGGTTTCCAACTGAAGGGTCTGTCCGCGGACCGGAAGTTTTTCGTGAAGTCTCAGGCGCTTCTGGCGGGGGTCCCCATGCGGGACTGGGCGGTGGAGATCATCGCCTGTGACATAGCCGGCCAGCTCTCCATTCCCTGCATTTCCCAGCGGCGCTGCGAATTCGTATACGAAGGACGGCGCTTTGATGGCGTCTATTCCGGGAATTTCGAGCTGGATGGTTTTGCTTTTGTCTCCTTCGAACGGCTCCTGGAGTCGGTGGGCCGCTCCTCGAAAGAGGACGCATTCCTCCGGATGGGAGCCATCGAGAAGCTGAAGTGGTGTGCGTCACAGCTCTCGGAGATCGGCGGCCTGCCCTTCGAGGAGACGGAGCGATATATGATCGATCTGGCGGTGCTGGACGCCCTTATCGGAAATGTGGACAGGCACACCCGGAATTTCGGCCTGTTTTTCGAGACGGCCACGGGGAAATACCGCATTCCGCCCGCTTTTGACAACGGCTTGGGCCTCTTTGAGCATGATTCCTACCGGGACCGGTACGAGAGCTACGAGCAGGCCATGAACAATGTGTATGTGGCGCCCTACGGCGAGGATCCCTTTGTCATGCTGCAAATGCTGGAGGATGCCTATGGAATCCGGAAACTGTACCCCGGCGTGACGGAGATCACCTATCCCGCGCTGCCGGAGACGCCCTTCGCGCAGGAGTATGAAAGGAGGATGCAGGCCCTATGGCAGAGGTTCGTTTGATCAACAATCTGAAAGGAACGCTCTACTACCTGGACGAGCCCCTGCTGGACTTCGAGATCCGGGACCGGGAGCTGGTGGAGGCCCGGGACCGCAGCGACGGGAAGCTTTACCCCTGGGAACTGGCGAAGCAGGGGGTATCCTACGGCAGCTTTGTCCGCTTTTTTGATCGCCGCACCATGCAGGAGGGCTGCATGTACTATTACGAGCATCTGCGGGCCCTGGGCATGGAGCGGATGGATTTTGACCGGTACATCCGGCTGAACAATGGGAACAATCACCTGGACAATTACTGGGTGCGGTTTGAGGACGGCGGCGCCAGGTGTTTTGCGGAACTGAAGTGATTTTTCCCGCTGCAATTGACATTTTCCGTTTACATAGGTAGAATAATGGAAAATTGAGTAACGCTATGACGAAGACAGTACCTCTTTTGGAAAGGCACAGAGAGCCGGGGATGGTGAGATCCCGGTGCGAGTACGGAGGAAGGGAAGATCACTTCCGAGCGGCCGGGTGAATTCGCAGCTCGCATTTTACGCTAAACGTTAGTAGCCCCGGACGGACAACCCCACGATACGGGGGGACCGCATCACTCCCCTGAAGGCGCCGGATACCGGCTCTCACCCAGGCAGGACGTGCGATGTAATAGGTGGTTAGCGAATGAGACCTCGCCCTATTACGGGTGGGGTCTCATTTTCTTCAAGGAGGTATCATATGTTGTACAAAGAAGTTCCTACAGATCTGCGTTTCGTGGAAAGAGAGAAGGAGGTGGAAGCCTTCTGGCGGGAGAATGACATCTTCCGCAAGAGCATGGAGGCCCGTAAGGCCGGCCCTACCTACACCTTCTATGACGGTCCTCCGACCGCCAACGGCAAGCCCCACATCGGTCATGTGGAGACCCGCACCATCAAGGATATGATCCCCAGATACCGTACCATGAAGGGCTACATGGTGCCCCGTAAGGCCGGCTGGGATACCCACGGACTCCCCGTGGAGCTGGAGGTTGAGAAGGCGCTGGGCCTGGACGGCAAGGAGCAGATCGAGGAATACGGTCTGGATCCCTTCATCCGCAAGTGCAAGGAGAGCGTCTGGAAATACAAGGGCATGTGGGAGGATTTCTCCGGTACCGTCGGATTCTGGGCGGATATGGACAACCCCTACGTCACCTATGAGGACAATTTCATCGAGTCCGAGTGGTGGGCACTGAAGACCATCTGGGACAAGGGCCTGCTGTACAAGGGCTTCAAGATCGTTCCCTACTGCCCTCGCTGCGGTACCCCTCTTTCCAGCCACGAGGTGGCGCAGGGCTATAAGCTGGTCAAAGAGCGTTCCGCCATCGTCCGTTTCAAGGTAAAGGGCGAGGATGCATACTTCCTGGCATGGACCACCACCCCCTGGACCCTGCCCAGCAACGTGGCTCTGTGTATGAACCCCGTTGAGACCTACGCGAAGGTGAAGGCAGCCGACGGCTACACCTACATCATGGCCCAGGCGCTGCTGGATACCGTTCTCGGCTCCCTGGCAGCAGAGGGCGAGAAGGCATACGAGGTGCTGGAGACCTACACCGGTAAGGAGCTGGAGGGCAAGGAGTACGAGCCTCTCTTCGCATTTGCCGGCGTTGAGGCAGAGAAGCAGAAGGGCAAGAAGGGCTTCGTCGTGATGGTAGACGACTATGTCACCATGACGGACGGTACCGGAATCGTCCACTGCGCGCCTGCATTCGGTGAGGACGATAACCGCGTCTGCAGCCGTTACAACACTCCCTTCCTCCAGTTCGTGGACGGCAAGGGCAACATGACCCCCGAGACGCCTTATGCGGGCACCTTCGTCAAGAAGGCAGATCCCATCATCCTGGAGGATCTGGAGAAAGAGGGCAAGCTCTTCTCCGCTCCCAAGTTTGAGCACGATTATCCCTTCTGCTGGCGCTGCGACACCCCGCTGATCTACTACGCGAGAGAGTCCTGGTACATCCGCATGACGGCGGTGAAGGATGATCTGGTAGCAAACAACAAGACCATCCACTGGATCCCCGAGTCCATCGGTACCGGCCGCTTCGGCAACTGGCTGGAGAACATCCAGGATTGGGCCGTATCCAGAAACCGTTACTGGGGCACGCCTCTCAACATCTGGGAGTGCGCTGAGTGCGGACATCAGGATGCCATCGGCAGCCGCGCCGAGCTGGTGGAGCGCAGCGGCGATCCCAAGGCGGAGACCGTGGAGTTCCATCGTCCTTACATCGACGAGATCACCTGCAAGTGCCCTCAGTGCGGCGGCACCATGAAGCGCGTGCCCGAGGTTATCGACTGCTGGTTTGACTCCGGCGCAATGCCTTACGCACAGCATCACTATCCTTTCGAGAACAAGGAGATCTTTGAGCAGCAGTTCCCCGCAGCCTTCATTTCCGAGGCAGTGGATCAGACCAGAGGCTGGTTCTACAGTCTTCTGGCAGAGTCCACCCTGCTCTTCAACAAGGCACCTTACGAGAACGTCATCGTGCTGGGCCTGGTCCAGGACGAGAACGGTCAGAAGATGAGTAAATCCAAGGGCAACGTGGTAGATCCCTTCGAGGCCCTGGAGCAGTACGGCGCAGACGCCATCCGCTGGTACTTCTACACCAGCGCGGCACCCTGGCTGCCCAAGCGTTTCGCGGGCGGAACGGTGCAGGAGGGTCAGAGAAAGTTCATGGGAACTCTCTGGAACACCTACGCATTCTTCGTACTGTACGCAAACATCGACGGATTTGACGCTACGAAGTATACCCTGGAGTATGACAAGCTCTCCGTGATGGATAAGTGGCTCCTGTCCCGTCTGAACACCACCATCGGCCAGGTGGACGACCACCTGGAGAACTATCGCATCCCCGAGGCCGGCGCGGTGCTGGAGAAATTCGTGGACGACATGAGCAACTGGTACGTCCGCCGCAGCCGTGAGCGCTTCTGGGCAAAGGGCATGGAGCAGGACAAGATCAACGCTTACATGACCCTGTACACCGCACTGGTGGGCATCAGCAAGGCCAGCGCTCCCATGATCCCCTTCATGACCGAGAGCATCTATCGCAACCTGGTCTGCAGCATCGATGCATCCGCTCCCGAGAGCATCCATCTCACCGACTATCCTACCGTGGATGAGAAGATGATCGACCGCGAGCTGGAGGAGAAGATGGAAGACGTTCTGGACGCCGTGGTCATGGGCCGCGCATGCCGGAACGCAGCAGCGGTGAAGAACCGTCAGCCCATCAGCCGCATGTTCATCCGCGCAGACTTTACTCTGGATGCATTCTTCACCGACATCATCCGGGATGAGCTGAACGTGAAGGATGTGATCTTTACCGACGATGTGCGTGACTTTACCACCTACACCTTCAAGCCGCAGCTCCGTACCGTAGGTCCCAAGTACGGCAAGCAGCTGGGTGGCATCCAGAAACACCTGGCTTCTCTGGACGGCAACGCTGCCATGGATCAGCTGAAGGCCGAGGGCGCTTTGAAATTTGACGTGGACGGCACGGAAGTATCGCTCACCGAGGAGGATCTCCTCATCGAAATGAGCCAGAAGGAAGGCTTTGCAAGCCAGGAGGACGCTACTATGACGGTAGTCCTGGATATGAACCTGACGGAAGAGCTCATCGAGGAAGGCTTCGCAGCCGAGATCGTTTCCAAGGTGCAGACCATGAGAAAGGATGCCGGCTTCAAGGTGACGGACCACATCCGTCTGTCTCTCCTGGGCAACGAGAAGCTGTCCAAAGTGGCGGAAAATAACCGCCAGATGATCTGTGACAAGGTTCTTGCGGACGAATTGAATGCGGAAAAAACGTATTCTGTCAGCAAGGAATGGAATGTAAACGGCGAGAGTGTTACAATCACGGTGGAGCAGGTGTAGTTTCCTGTTCCCTTCACAGCGCAACGCGAAAAGGAGAAAACGGTGAAAAGTACAACAACGACCAAGAAAGTAAACTTTGACAAAGAGCTTTTCAAACGCAGCGTGCTTTACAATGTAAAAACGCTGTACCGCAAGACCCTGGAGGAAGCCACTCCTCAGCAGATCTTCCAGGCCGTGTCCTACGCGGTCAAGGATCAGATCGTCATGAACTGGATGGAAACCCAGAAGGCATACGAGACCGAGGATCCCAAGACGGTCTACTACATGTCCATGGAGTTCCTGATGGGACGTGCCCTGGGCAACTCCCTCATCAACATGCAGGCCTACAAGCCCGTTCAGGAAGCCTGCAAGGAGCTGGGGCTGGATCTGAATGTCGTTGAGGATCAGGAGCCCGATGCAGCACTGGGCAACGGCGGTCTGGGCCGTTTGGCAGCCTGCTTCCTGGATTCCCTGGCCACTTTGGGATATTCCGCATACGGCTGCGGTATCCGCTACCGTTACGGCATGTTCAAGCAGAAGATCGAGGACGGCTATCAGGTAGAGGTTCCCGACAACTGGCTTTCCGACGGCAATCCTTTTGAGCTGCGCCGCCCCGAGTACGCAAAAGAGATCAAATTCGGCGGATATGTATCCGTCAAGACCGACGAGAACGGCAGGAGCGTGTTCACGCAGCAGGATTATCAGTCTGTCCGCGCGATCCCCTATGACCTGCCCATCGTCGGATACGGCAACGGCATCGTGAACACCCTCCGGATCTGGGATGCGGAGCCCATCGAGTGCTTCCAGCTGGATGCTTTTGACAAGGGTGACTATCAGAGATCCGTGGAGCAGGCCAACCTGGCCCGGAATATCGTTGAGGTCCTCTATCCCAACGATAACCACTATGCCGGCAAGGAGCTGCGCTTAAAGCAGCAGTACTTCTTCATCTCCGCATCCGTTCAGGAAGCTGTGGACAAGTACATGAGAAAGCATCAGGATATCAGGAAGTTCCATGAGAAGGTGACCTTCCAGCTCAACGATACCCACCCCACCGTGGCCATTGCAGAGCTGATGCGTGTCCTGATGGACGATTACTATCTGACCTGGGATGAGGCATGGGAGGTTACCACCAAGACCTGCGCTTACACCAACCACACCATCATGTCCGAGGCACTGGAAAAATGGCCCATCGAGCTCTTCTCCAGACTCCTGCCCCGTATCTACCAGATCGTGGAGGAGATCAACCGTCGCTTCATCCTGGAGATCCAGGACAAGTACAACAATGTCCCCGGCGTGGACGTGAACGAGAAGATCCGCAAGATGGCTATCATCTACGACGGACAGGTGAAGATGGCACACATGGCCATTGTCGCAGGCTACTCCGTCAACGGTGTGGCAGCGCTTCACACCGAGATCCTGAAAAAGCAGGAACTCAGAGACTTCTACGAGATGTACCCCGAGAAGTTCAACAACAAGACCAACGGTATCACTCAGCGTCGTTTCCTGCTCCACGGCAACCCGCTTCTGGCAGACTGGGTCACGGATCATGTGGGTACCGAGTGGATCACCGACTTGCCTCAGATCTCCCGCCTGAAGATCTATGCGGATGATGAGAAGGCACAGCAGGAGTTCCTGAACATCAAGTATCAGAACAAGGTCCGTCTGGCAAAATACATTCTGGCACACAACGGTGTGGAGGTGGATCCCCGCTCCATCTTCGATGTGCAGGTAAAGCGTCTCCACGAGTACAAGAGACAGCTGATGAACATCCTTCATGTCATGTACCTTTACAATGAGCTGAAGGAGCATCCCGAGATGGAGTTCTATCCCAGAACCTTCATTTTCGGTGCCAAGGCGGCAGCAGGCTATCGCAACGCAAAGCTGACCATTAAGCTGATCAACGCCGTTGCGGATGTGATCAACAACGATCCTTCCATCGGCGGACGCATTAAGGTCATCTTCATCGAGAACTACAATGTCTCCAGCGCAGAGATCATTTTTGCTGCGGCAGATGTGTCCGAGCAGATCTCCACCGCATCCAAGGAGGCATCCGGTACCAGTAACATGAAGTTCATGCTGAACGGTGCCCTTACCCTGGGAACCATGGACGGTGCAAACGTTGAGATCGTGGAAGAAGTGGGCGAAGAGAACGCATTTATCTTCGGACTTTCCTCCGACGAGGTCATCCGTTACGAGAATTACGGCGGCTACGATCCCATGGAGATCTTCAACAACGATCCCGACATCCGCAAAGTGCTGATGCAGCTCATCAACGGAACCTATTCCGATGACACCGAGCTTTTCCGCCCTCTGTACAACAGTCTGCTGAACACCCAGTCCACCGCAAAGGCAGACACTTACTTCATCCTGAAGGACTTCAAGTCCTATGCAGAGGCACAGCGCAGAGTGGAGGAGGCATACAAGGACGAGAGCGGCTGGGCAAGAAGCGCCCTGATCAACATCTCTTCCAGCGGCAAGTTTACCTCCGATCGTACCATCCAGCAGTATGTGGATGAGATCTGGCATCTGGACAAGGTGGTATTAAAGCCCCAGCCCGCACCTGCAGCGCCGAAGAAGAGCACCTCTTCCGCAAGCAAGTAACCGTACACCCGATTTTGCCCGGGCACATACCGCAGGGATGCCTTGCGAGAACCGCCTCCGCGGATTTCGCGCGCGCTGCCCTGCAAAACGCCCGGCTTGGAGGAAATAATGATCAAATTACACGAAGGAGGCGCATACCTGGTAAAGGGGACCGAACTGATCTACGACGGTCCCGAGGCAGGCGTAGCGCTGAAATCCAAGACCGGCCTTGAGACCACTCCTCAGGAAGCCCGCACCGGTACCATGGCTTACGGCATCCTGAAGGCTCACAACACCTCCGGCAACATGGAGAAGCTGAAGATCCGCTTCGACAAGCTGACCAGCCACGATATCACCTTTGTGGGTATCATCCAGACTGCCAGAGCGTCGGGACTGCAGAAATTCCCCATGCCCTACGTGCTGACCAACTGCCACAATTCCCTTTGTGCGGTGGGCGGTACCATCAATGAGGATGATCACATGTTCGGCCTCACCGCTGCGAAAAAGTACGGCGGTGTCTATGTGCCCCCTCACCAGGCAGTGATCCATCAGTTTGCCAGAGAAATGCTGGCAGGCTGCGGCAAAATGATCCTGGGTTCCGATTCCCACACCCGTTACGGTGCACTGGGCACCATGGCAGTGGGCGAGGGCGGTCCCGAGCTGGTAAAGCAGCTCCTGAACCAGACCTATGACATCAATTGCCCCGGCGTGGTAGCCGTATATCTGAAGGGCAGCCCCGTGAAGGGCGTCGGCCCTCAGGATGTGGCTCTCGCCATCATCGGTGCCGTTTTTGCAAACGGCTTCGTGAAAAATAAGGTGATGGAGTTCGTTGGCCCCGGCGTGGCTAACCTTTCCGCCGATTTCCGTATCGGCATCGATGTCATGACCACCGAGACCACCTGCCTGTCCTCCATCTGGACCACGGACAGCGAGATCGAGGACTTCTTCGAAATCCACGGCCGCAAGGAGGACTACGCACCTCTGCAGCCCGCAGATGTGGCATATTACGACGGCGTCATCGAGGTGGACCTGGACAAGGTGCGCCCCATGATCGCTATGCCTTTCCATCCCAGCAACACCTACACCATCGAGGAGTTGAACGCAAACCTGCTGGATATCCTGGATGAGACCGAGAAACGCGCCCTGGTATCTCTGGACGGCGCAGTGGATTACCATCTGAAGGACAAGGTTGTAGGCGGTAAACTGCAGGTAGACCAGGGAATCATCGCAGGCTGTGCCGGCGGCGGATTTGAGAATATCTGCGCCGCAGCGGACATCCTGAAAGGAAAATACATCGGATCTGACGGATTTACCTTAAGCGTATATCCCGCTTCCGTGCCCATTTACATGGAGCTGATCCGCAACGGCTGCGCAGCCGCCATCCTGGAGACCGGTGCGATCCTGAAAACTGCATTTTGCGGCCCCTGCTTCGGTGCAGGAGACACTCCCGCCAACAATGCCTTCAGTATCCGGCACTCCACCAGAAACTTCCCGAACCGCGAGGGCTCGAAACTCCAGAACGGCCAGATTTCTTCCGTGGCTCTCATGGATGCCCGTTCTATCGCCGCAACCGCAGCAAACGGCGGTATCCTGACCCCTGCCACCGATTTCGACGGCGAGCTGGGCAAGTACCGTTATCACTTTGATTCCAAGATCTACGAGAATCGTGTCTTTGATTCCAAGGGCGTTGCAGATCCCGGTGTGGAACTGCAGCTGGGTCCCAACATCAAGGACTGGCCGAAGATGGGCGCTCTTCCGGAGAACCTGGTGCTCCGTGTGGTATCCGAGATCCACGATCCCGTCACCACCACCGACGAGCTGATCCCCTCCGGCGAGACCTCTTCCTATCGTTCCAACCCTCTGGGACTGGCAGAGTTTGCTCTGAGCCGTAAGGATCCCCTGTATGTCGGCCGTGCCAAGGAGGTGCGGAAGGCAGAGGAGGACCGCATGGCGGGCGAGCATCCCTGCAAGAATTCTCCCTGGGTGAAGGATGTGATGGACACCGTAAAGAAGGAATTCGCAGATGCATCCAAAGACAATACCGGCTTCGGTTCCACCATTTTTGCGGTGAAGCCCGGAGACGGCTCCGCAAGAGAGCAGGCGGCTTCCTGTCAGAAGGTGCTGGGCGGCTGGGCGAACATCGCCAACGAATATGCCACCAAGCGCTATCGTTCCAACCTGATCAACTGGGGCATGTTGCCCTTCCTGATCCCGGCAGGAGATCTGCCCTTCAAGAACCTGGACTACCTCTTCCTGCCCGGCATACGCAAGGCAGTGGAGGAGAAGGCGGACACCATCAGCGCATACCGCGTGGATATCGCATCCGGCGCACTGGTACCCTTCACCCTGACTCTGGGCGAGCTCACCGACGAAGAGCGTCAGATCATCCTGAAAGGATGTCTCATCAATTACAACAGCGTAAGCTGATACCGGCATTGGAGGAATGCAATGAGAATCAATGAAAGTGCGAGCAATCCCATGCTGGTGGGTGCCATGCAGCTTCTGAAGGCGGAGAATACGCCGGAAAATCAGAAGCTCATGACCACCGAATTGCTTGCTGCAACACTCCTGGCTCCTGCCAGGATCTTCCCGGAGCCCATCCGGAATGAGGACGGAACCCTTTCCGTTCCCGAAAAGGCACAGATCCAGTTTCCCATGCTGACTGCAACGGACGGCAAGAAGTTTTTCGTGGCCTACACCGACGAAGGCAGCATGAAGAAAAATGACGGTGATGTCGCTGCTCCCACTCCCGAGGAATTCCGGGAATACCACATGAGCATCAATATCCGGGAATTTTTCCGGATGCTGGTGACCAAGGATCCCGCAGGGAACGAAAGCCCCTGCAGCGGTGTGGTGATCAATCCATTCAACGAGAACATCGTGGTCTCCAAGCAGATGGCTCTAGCCATCATGCAGCAGGAGATGGAGCTGGCAAAAAAGCGCATCGAAAACGGGCAGGAGGGTGCCATGGCAAAACGCCCCGAGCCCGGTAACATCATCCGTTTCCCGGGGATCCCCCGTCCGGATGAGGATTAAGAAAACCGCATAAAGAGCCGATATAGAGAGTACGAGAGCCGAGCGGCCGACGTGCTCTCTTTTTCAATTTGCAAAATCCTAAACCATGGAAGGCAAAAACTGACACAGAAGGACCTGTGGGGAAGGAGAAAGGGACAGATTGAAAATTGATTCCTGCAATTTAGGAATGGAGTCCGCCAGAAGCTATTATGCTTCCGAAATCACTACCAGGCGCTTTGAATTAACGGATTATGTGGGCGCCACAGCTGAAGGAGACCTCCCGGAGAAGGACCCGGAGGAAAACACCGGGAACGGGGGAGACCTTCTGAAGGGCGCGGAGAACGGGAAAAACGCACTGCAGAACTGGATCGAGCACATGCAGAGCGTCCGCAGTAATTACCACCTCCGCAGCGACGAGGAGACCACGGCAGAAAACATTCGCCAGCTCACCATCAAAGAGATCTTTGAACAGCTCTTTGAACAGCACAGAAAACGCTGGGATGCTATTCTGGAAAGCTGGGGTATCTCCTGCGGAAACAATCCTTCTTCCGTACAGACCGAAGGGGGAGAGGACTTTTCCGCAAACGTTCAGACCCTGCACCTTACCGAGACCGTAGAGCATTACGAACACGAGGAGACCTCCTTTGCCACCACCGGAACGGTGCGCTGCGCCGACGGGCGGGAGATCAGCTTTAACGTGAATGTCACCATGAGCAGAGAGTTCTCCGAGTATGCGAAACGGGATCTGGGATTTACCGTGACGCAGTGCATCGATCCACTGGTGATCAACCTGGATACCAATGTGACATCCGTGTCGGATCAGACCTTCTACTTCGACTTGGACTGTGACGGACAGGAGGATCGCATCAGCTCCCTGGGAGCAGGCAGCGGATTCCTGGCGCTGGACAAAAACGGCGACGGAGCCATCAATGACGGCAGCGAGCTTTTCGGCACTGCCAGCGGCGACGGCTTCGCGGACCTGGCAGCCTATGACCTGGATCACAACGGCTGGATAGACGAAAACGATGAGGTCTATGAAATGCTGAGGATCTGGATCAGAAATGAAGACGGCACAGATACTCTTCTTAGCCTTAAGGAGTCGGATGTGGGAGCAATTTATCTCGGTAATGCT
>JAEETA010000062.1 GCA_016286555.1 Lachnospiraceae bacterium
CTGCAGCGTCACGTTTGCGCCGTTGATGGTGAGATATTGTTTTTGCCCGCCGGCCTGCACCGTTATATAATACAGATCATCGCTGACGTTTTCGAAGCTCCACTCGACGATATCGCTGTCCTGGGCCACCAGCAGGATGCCCGTATTGTCCAGCACGTCCGGACGCATCACAAGATCCTGGCCTGCCAGGCGGGACTGGTTGTTCTCCGTTATGGCGTCCGCCGTTAAAGCGCAGGCCAGCACGTTGTCGTCATGGTAGGCGATGCCGTAGCTCTTGCCGTCCAGATGATAGGGATCGTCCTCTTTGATCAGGGAGGAGGCGTAGGTCAGCCGGATCCAGACGTTGCCGGTCGTATCGTTATTGGCCGTCCACAGGCGGATGCCGCCGCCGCCGTTGGAATACTGCAGCCACTTATCCTCTCCGAAAACCTTAAAATAGAACAGGCCGTCTCTCGCCTGGCTCAGTTCGAAAACGGTCCCGCCGCTTGCGACCAGCCCCACCTGGTTGCCATTCGTATTTTTCAGATAGACTTTTGCATTATCAACGACCGTGGAGATGCGGTAGCAGTTGTCGCCCTCCGCCGGTTCGAGAAGCCAGCTCGCGGCTTCCGTATAGTCATTCTCGCTTATCTGCAGGCAGCCGCCGCTGATCAGGTTGCTCGTGAAATAATAGGTTTTGTTCGGCGTCGTATTGATTTTTGTCACGGAAAGGACGAAGGCTTCCGCGGTATTGGCGGCCAGTTCCTCCAGATCCTGCACGCTTCTGGCGCCGAAAGGTTCCGGCGCGTCCACGATGGCGTACACGGAGAAGGACTCGGTCTCAAAGCTGACCGCTTCCCCGTCCGCTTCCACGTTTTCCACGACGTCCGGTTCCTCCGCGTCTTCCGCGAAGTGGACGACCTGCATGTTTTCCAGGCCGCCGTCCCGGTCCGCGAGCTCGATCTTCACGTCCACGGGAGCGGACAGCTCCACTTTTTCGCCGTTTATGTCCAGGATCTTGATGTCAAATAAGCGAATGTATTCCGCCGAGCCGGACGCCAGGCCCAGCGCGGACTCGGTCTTGGCCACGTATTCGTCATAGACCGCAGCGTTGTCGCGGTCCTTCAGGATCTCGGAGACGGCCAGCTCGGCGCCCAGCGGCACGCCGGCGTCCAGACCGTAGGTCACGGAGATCTGATAGCTGTTGCCGTCCGTCGCCTTTAAGGTCTTCTGCAGGAAGCGGCCCAGGATCACGAAGAAGGAGGTGCCCCCGCCGTTTTCTTCCGGCTTCTCATCCTCTGCCGGCTTTTCGCCTTCACCGGGCTCTGCGCCGTCCGCGGGCTCTCCGCTTTCACCCGGTCCCGCCTCTTCGGCAGGGTCTTCGACTTCCGCCGGTTCCCCTTCCTGCTCCTGATTTTCCTGCACGGAAACGGTCCCGGCCGCAGGATCTGCGCCCGGTCCGCCGTTCTCTGCTGCCGCCGCCGGAAGGGCCAGCTGCAGCAGAAGCAGGAGACATAGGAGGATGGAAAGGGTCTTCTTCATGGTTTGCCTGTCATTCAGGTATATTGACTCGGGCACAGACCCACGCCGAAACAGGCAGGTCCTGCCCTAAAACTCGTTTATGATACCATATCCCGCTAAATCTTTCAAGTTTTTTTATGATTATCCCGCATTTATGCCGCCGCAGCGCGTCATTTATTCTTTTATTCTGCTTTTTACCCGTCTTTCCCTTCCGTTGCTCTTTCTTACTCCGTTTTTTTCTCCTCACAGTCTTTTTCCCTCCGAAAAAACAGGGCCGGCAGGCTTGATTTTTTGCGGGAAAACTGCGAAAATAGAACCGTTGCGGCCCCGCCTGTCCCATCAACGTTCCGCGGGCCGAAGGCCACAGCGCCCAACAAGCAAAGGAGACCTATGATCACAGTCAGCAATGTAACCGTCCGCTTCGGGAAAGCCCCCCTCTTTGAGGACGTAAACGTTAAATTCGTGCCCGGCGAATGCTACGGGCTCATCGGCGCCAACGGCGCCGGCAAATCCACCTTCTTAAAGGTCCTGACCGGAGAACTGGAGCCCTCCCGCGGCGAGGTCTTCATCACGCCCGGCGAACGCCTTTCCTTCTTAAAGCAGGACCACTTCGCCTACGACGAATTCCCGGTTCTGGAGACCGTCATGATGGGCAACCCGCGGCTGGTGGAGATTATGAAGGAAAAGGACGCCCTCTACGCCAAGGAGGATTTCTCCGAGGAGGACGGCATCAAGGCCAGCGAGCTGGAGGGCGAGTTCGCCTCCATGAACGGCTGGGAGGCCGAATCCGACGCCGCCGCCCTCTTAAACGGCCTGGGCGTGGAGCCGGAATTCCACTACCTGCTCATGAAGGAACTGGACGGCAGCCTGAAAGTGAAGGTCCTGCTGGCGCAGGCGCTCTTCGGCAACCCGGACATCCTGCTGCTCGACGAGCCGACCAACCACCTGGATCTGGCCGCCATCGCCTGGCTGGAGGAATTCCTCATCAACTTTGAGAACACCGTCATCGTGGTCTCCCACGACCGCTATTTCCTGAACAAGGTCTGCACCATGATCGCGGACATCGACTACGCGAAGATCCAGCTCTACGCCGGCAACTACGACTTCTGGTACGAGTCCAGCCAGCTGATGATCCGCCAGATGAAGGAAGCCAACAAGAAGAAGGAAGAAAAGATCAAGGAGCTGCAGGAATTCATTTCCCGTTTCTCCGCCAACGCTTCCAAGTCCAAGCAGGCTACCTCCCGTAAGCGTGCACTGGAGAAGATCGAGCTGGACGACATCCGTCCCTCCAGCAGAAAATATCCCTACATCGACTTTAAGCCCGACCGCGAGATCGGTAACGAAGTGCTGATGGTGGAGCACCTGTCCAAGACCATCAACGGTGAGAAGGTTCTGAACGATATCACCTTCACCATGAACCATGACGATAAGATCGCATTCGTCGGCTCCCAGGAGCTGGCAAAGACCACCCTCTTCCAGATCCTGGCAGGGGAGCTGGAGCCGGATGAGGGCACCTACAAATGGGGTGTCACCACTTCCCAGGCTTACTTCCCCAAGGACAACACTGCGGAGTTTGACAACGACCTGACCATCGCAGACTGGCTTACCGGCTACTCTCCCGTGAAGGATGCCACCTATGTCCGCGGCTTCCTGGGCAGAATGCTCTTTGCCGGCGAGGACGGCGTCAAGCGTGTCCGGATCCTTTCCGGAGGTGAGAAGGTTCGCTGCCTGCTTTCCAAGATGATGATCAGCGGTGCCAACTGCCTGATCCTGGATGAGCCCACCAACCATCTGGACATGGAGTCCATCACCGCTCTGAACAACGGTCTGATCAAGTTCCCCGGCGTGGCACTCTTCTCCTGCCATGACCACCAGTTCGTGCAGACCACCGCAAACCGCATCATCGAGATCCTGCCAGACGGCAGCATCGTGGACAAGATGACCACCTACGACGATTACCTTGCAAGCGACGAGATGGCAAGAAAGCGCACCGTCTTCACCGCGAACCGCGAGGACGACGAGGATTGATCCGCCCTTGCACTGTTCCGACACAAATGTCAAAGAGCTTCCTTCCGCCATGGAGGGAAGCTCTTTTTTCTTGGAATGCCTGCCTCAAAAAATAATACCTGCAGGATCTCTCCTGCAGGTATTACGATCATAGCTTCAGATCTCCACGTAACGGCCGAAGATCTTGTCTGCGCCGCAAACATGCTTGGTGCCGTCATCATCGATCACCAGATAATCTCCCTCGCCGATAAAGGTCCTGCCTCTGCGATGGGAAATATAGGGGCTGACGATGGAACCGTCGGGACGGGTGATGCGGATCAGATTGTCGGTAACGATCCAGCCCTTGGTCACCACATCGGAAAAGAGTTCAAAGCCGTCTTCCATTCCCTTTCCGACTTCGTACTTCACTACTTCCGCTTCCAGCGGCGCTCTCTTGCATCTCATAATGTACCTCCTCTGAAAATGCATTTTCCCCTTCTCTTACGGGTATTATAGTATAGGTCAGCTGAAATGTCACGCGATTTGCTGAATTTTCTGTAAATTTACATCCAAAGAAAACTCAACCGAATGCGCTCTCTTCATTCTTTATATCGTCAGCCCTGTCATCTTTCATGAGGATCTCGATAAAGCGTCCCACCTCCGTCCAGGCTCTTCTGGACTCCGGAAGCATCAGGTACGCCAGCTGAAAATCGTGGAACATCCCTTCGTATACGGAGAGGCGCACTTTTCTGCCGCAAGCCCTGAGCTTTGCCGCTACGGTCTGGGAATCGGACAGGAGCATCTCCTCAGATCCCACCTGCAAAAGCACCGGCGGGAAATCCTCAAAGGATCCGAAAGCCGGGGAAATGTAAGGGTTCGTCTTGTCCATGCCGGCAGCATATTCGCTGAGGTAGATCAGGCTTTCCCGGGTATTGCCGAAGACGATGTCCTTCTCATAATTGGAATCGTAGGAATCACCGCTTGCTGTCAGGTCCGTCCAGGGACTCATGGCGATGATGCCCCGGGGCATGGGCAGATCGTGATCCCGCAGATACATGGTGAGGGCCAGTGCCAGTCCGCCTCCCGCGGAATCGCCGCCCAAAATGATCCGGTCTCCCGATAAGCCTAGCTCCAGCAGGAAGGTGTAGGCATCCACCGCATCCTCCAACGCTGCGGGATAGGGATCCTCGGGAGCCACCCGGTAATCCGGTGTCAGAACACTCATGCCGCGGCTCACCTCGTTGTAGAGACCCGCCAGCACGTAGTAGGCATTGCGCACCGCTCCCTGATATCCGCCGCCGTGAAGCTGCAGGATCACCACATCCATCCGCGGATCTGTCTTTCGGGTCAGGAGCTTCATGGAGTAATGCTCCCTGTGAATGGTGGTCATATTGAAGGGCTCAGGCACGGTCCACTCCGGCTCCACCAGACGCTTGCGCAGCTCACCGCTCTTGATCTTGCGGCCGATGGCCATATCGTTGTTCAGGTGCGAGAGCAGATTGGCTGCCACCCGTCCCATGGCGCTGACGCCGCTTTCCGATGCGGGGGAGGACTGCTTTTCGTCCTCTTCCTCCGCAGGCTCGTGGAAGCCCGTCTGCGCTTCGGATCCGTCAGTCCTGCTGCCACCGCCTGCAATATCGTCGGTCTCTGCGCTCACATCCTCAGCAGTGACGGGATTGATCAGGATTGCATCCGCGCTCTCCGCAGTTTCCGTCTCATCCGGTTTTTCTTCATAGATTGTATGGAATCGCTTTACCCAGGGAAATATCATACGTGAAATCTCCTGGTAAGCTCAGCCCTTGCCCTGCTGCCACCCAGGATCACGGTTCCCAGGAACAGAAGCACGCTGACGGTAAAGGCGATAACGGGCAGATGCAGGTCATTCAAAACCCCTGTCATATACAGGATCAGATCCAGCAGGCTTAAGAGGATCATCAGGATCTGCATCATCATGTAGCTCTGCCAGTTTCGTTTATTGACCACCATGAGGATCAGGATCCCCAGGTTGATGAACAGGATGCCCGAAGGGAACACGTAGTCCATAGCCCAGCCGTGGTATCCCGTCAATGCGTCGATAGCCACCAGCACCGCGATGGAGATAAAGGAAAGCCATACCGTCTTTGACTGGTAACCGATACGACCCGTAATGGACATCTGCAGGATCACGTTGGCATAGAACAGGATCAGGGAGATCACAAAGACCCAGGCCATGGAAGGCTTTCCGGAAAAGACATGGGCCATCACCAGACCCGCCACCGCAACGATGGACAAAAAGAGCACCAGACGCTCCAGCAGCAGGGTTTTTCTCATGGCTACTCTGGCATTGGGATACATGGGGCTTCCCTGCTCCCCGTCATGCTCCACCACAAAACTGCAAAGGGGGCATTTTTCCGTCGGATCCGCAATACGGACCTTGCAAATAGGACACTTATTCATAGAACACTCCGTTGGTTTCCACGGTGACGTCGATGCCGTCCTCCGCTATTTTTCTGAAGAAGCCTTTCTCGACAGCCGTGTCGGAAAGGATGGTGCTGAAGGTAAATACCAGGGTGCCATCGTAGGAACAGATGGTACCTTTCAGGCTCTGGCCCTTAGACATGGCGATGCAGGCATGGAATCGCTTGATGTAGGGCTTGTAGGCTTCCTCCACCGTCACATTTCCAACATTGGTCATGGTGGTGGTGTTGGCGGTTGCGGACCAGTTATAAACGATCCGCATGGCGATTCCCTTTAAGGGCAGCGGGATGGGCCGCAGGAACAGATTCTTCTGGTTGGAGACACTGTAGGAGAAGAGATTCTCCAGGTTCTCCTTGTTGATCTGGGAACGCAGAGAGGTCTTTACCGTCTCCAGCACCTCTTCAAAGGTTACGTCCTGCTTCTCCGGCATAAAGGTTGCGGAGACCACCACAAAGAAATTCTTGGTGGTAACGGAATCATAGTAGGGCCGCAGATTTACCGGTACCGCGATGCGGATGGGGCGATCGGGGATATTGCCTCCCGCCGCCTCGCGATAGATACTCCAGGCAAAAACCGCCACCAGATACTCGTTGATGGAGACACCCAGTGCATGGGTCCGCTCCTTTAACTGCGCGATGGGAAGGTACCCGTGGATCATGCCGAACTCTCCGGGATCCAGAGTAGGTCCCTTAATGAGAAATGCCTTTTCCCGGTTGAACCCGCTGGGCTTTGCCTCCTTGAAGTTCCGCAGGAAGCTGTCTTCCAGATTTAAGGAAGTGCCGGCAGTCAGTCTGTCGCCCTCTTCTCCCCGCAATTCCGGATGGGACAGCCGCAGATACTGGTAGGTGAGCTCCCGGATGAAATTCAGTCCGCCCATGCCGTCCGTCAGCACATGGAATACTTCCAGATTGATCCTGCATTCATAGTAGGATACCCGGAAGAGATAGCTGTGGTTTTTGTTGGCCCGGATAAAACGGCAGGGGAAGAGGGTCTCCTCCTCCACCCTGGGTGCCGGCTTGCCGTTCTCCTCAAAATAGTACCAGAAGACGCCCTTGCGGAGGCGCACATTGAACCCGTCGAACTTCGGCAGGATGATATCCAGTGCTTCCTGCAGCCGCTCCGGCACGATCTCCTCCGTCAGGGTCACACTGATCCGGTAGACATTGGTCAATCCCTCTCCCGCGATGACGGGGAACAGATTGGCCGTATTGTCCAGCTTATCCCAGCGGATGTTGCGGGAGGAGGATCCTTCGGAGATTTTCTTCCGGCCGTAGGTTTTCTTCTCGATCTTTTTTTCGTTTTTCTGTTTGGATTTGTTCTCTTTGTTCTTCATCAGCTTTCCACGATCAGATACCGGCCGTCTCCCACGGCGAATACCTCATCGGCATCCAGAAGTTCCGTTCCGGACAGACCTTCCAGATCCACACCTTCCTCTTCAAAATACGCGATGACCTCTTCTGCCGAATCCACGACCACGGCCATGACCTCGGATAAAAAATCATCTGCTTCGTCCAGGGTCTCCGCCACATCCGGCGAAAAGAGCCGGCTCTGGTTCTCCAAAAATGCGTTCAATACTTCATCATCATAATTTCTCATCCCAATACCCCATTTTCTTCAGTTCCCGGTAGAGTCTGCCCACAGGCAGTCCCACCACATTGTTGTAATCCCCCTCAATGTGAGAGATATATCTGGCACAGAATCCCTGGATGCCGTAGGCTCCGGCCTTGTCCAGGGGATCCCCCGTGGCCACATATTCCTCAATCTCCGCCTCTGTCATTGGAGCAAAATGCACTTTCGTCTCCTCTGCATAGGTGCAGTGGTTTTCCGTTCCGTCGGGAAGATATGACATGATCGTCACACCGGTGTATACCTCATGACTTCTTCCCTGCAGGAGCCGCAGCATCCGCTTCGCATCCTCCGGATCCGCAGGCTTTCCCAAAACGGTGCCCTCCAGCGCGACGATGGTATCCGCACCGATGACAAAAGCAGGTTTTTCTCCGTCTGCCGGCTGCACTGCGGAAGCCTTCCGTAAGGATAACTGCTCCACCAGATGTGCGGGCGTATCCGCCTGAATATGCTCGTCCACATCCGCGGTCCGGATCTCAAATTCCAGTCCGATCTGTGAAAGAAGTTCCCTCCTCCTGGGGGAGGAGGATGCCAGGATCAGTTTCTTCATCTTCTGTCCGCCCCCTCTGATGTCATGGGTACGAAGGTGCGGGTCTCCTGGGGGCTCTTTTTCCCTGCCGCTTTGGCTGCGGCCTCCGCCTCCCTGCAGAAGATCTCCTGAGAAGATACTGCCTTTCTGCCTCTGGGAACCTTGCGGTATTCTCTGCCCAGGGGCAGGAGCTCTGCCGCTTTACGGTTGTCCTCCAGCTCCAGATCCAGCACATGGAGCACTTCGTTCCTGAGCTTCTCATCCTCGATGGGGAAGATGATCTCCACGCGGCGATCCAGGTTCCGGCTCATCCAGTCTGCGCTGCCACAGAAGATCTCCGGATTCTCATCGTTCAGGAAATAGAAGATCCGGCTGTGCTCCAGGAAGGTACCTACGATGGAACGCACATGGATATTCTCGCTGACGCCGGGGATCCCGGTCTGCAGACAACAGATACCGCGGACCACCAGATGGATCTCCACCCCGGCGGCGCTGGCCTGATACAGAGCCTCGATGATATCGGGATCACAGAGGGAATTCATTTTTGCCTTGATGAGGCCTCTTCTGCCCTGCTGTACGTGCTGTTTTTCCCGTCCGATGAGATAGAGGAATCTCTCCTTCATCCACAGAGGCGCCAGGATCAGACGGTTCCAGAGTTTGGGCTCGGAATAACCGCTGAGCATGTTAAAGACTGCAGTAGCGTCCTCACCGATGGCTTCGGCACAGGTCAGAAGGCCCAGGTCGGTGTAGAGCTTTGCGGTGGAATCGTTGTAGTTACCGGTACCCAGATGGACGTAACGGCGGATCCCCGCCTCTTCCTTCCGGACAACCAGGGTGATCTTGCTGTGGGTCTTTAACCCCATGAGGCCGTAGATCACGTGACAGCCTGCTTTCTCCAGCATCCGCGCCCAGACGATGTTATGCTCCTCGTCGAAGCGGGCCTTCAGCTCCACCAGCACCGTCACCTGCTTGCCGTTC
>JAEETA010000024.1 GCA_016286555.1 Lachnospiraceae bacterium
TACTGGATCGCATTGCTCAGCAGGTTCATGGCACACTGCTTGATCCGGATCTCATCACCGAAAAGCATGTGAGGCGTTTTGGGATCCACGTCCAGATGGAAGGACAGTCCTTTTTTGACAGCTCTGTCACGGGTCAGGTTCACCAGGTCATTTACCAGGGATGCCAGGTCGTACCGTACGGGAACGATCTCCAGACGGCCTGCCTCCACCTTGGACAGATCCAGAATGTCATTGATAATGGACACCAGAGTGCGTCCTGCGCTCATAATATCCGCCGCATACCCGCGGATGGCCTTTTCCTTACTCTCCCGCAGGATCATCTCATCCATGCCCAGCACCGCATTGATGGGGGTACGAATCTCGTGAGACATATTGGCCAGAAAACGGCTCTTGGCTTCGCTGGCTTCCTCCGCGATCCGTCTCTGCCGCTTCAGCTCTTCCATGTAGCTGTAATGGTCGGTCTCATCCACCAGCACATAAAGTTTTCCGAAGCTCTCCCCTTCGAAAAGCAGCTCATTCTCTTCCGGAAGGTAGATCCTGTCGCCCACGGAGATACTGGTAGCCTGCTTCATGGCTTTGGAAATAGCCTCGGGAAGCGGCTTATGAGAGCTGTTTTCCTTCAGCTTACCGTTGCTTCGCAGAGGGATCTCTTTCAGCTCCGGGAAAAGCTCCGCCGCAGGCTGGTTATAGTACTGCACACGGCCCAGCTTGTCCACGGCAATGATGCCCTCGGAGATCTTGTCCACCACAAAATCCCTTGCGATCTCTCCGGTCCCCAACAGGTCATAGGAAAGAATGGCCACCAGCATAAAGATGGTGCCCAGGAAAAATCCGAGAATGGTCACATCATAGTCGCCGGTCAGACCGGGGATGCCGATGATCTGGATCAGGAAAAAGACACTCTCCAAATACACTGCGATGGTAACGATAAAGAGCCGCTTGGAAACCACCCTGTTGGTCTCCCGGTGATAGGCCCTCATGAGCCAGAAGATACCGCATACGATGTAAAAGAGCATGATGGCGATATGGATGTGGTGCAATATTCCGTTGCCGTGCTCCATCCGGGCAAACATGCCGTCGGTTTTGAATTGTGGATGGGTATAGTAAAAATTGTGGAATTTGATGGTCAGAATGGCCAAATAAGTGGTCGCATGGGTCAGGAGCAAAACGATCCTCGCTGAGTTCGGCACTCTGATCCGCACCAGTTCCGCCACAAAGAGCCACAGAAAAAATGCATACCAGATACGACCGAAATAGGAAAATTTCAGCGCCGCAAGAAAACCCTCCTCCGTAGTGGAGGTAAGTTCCAGGAGATAACCGATATTATTGATCAGAGCCGAAATGCAACTCATGAGCAGATACGCATGGAGGTCGTTCTTCAGCCTGCGAAAAATGATCCAGGTCTCCAGAAACATGCCTGCAATGCAAATATATTGAATTCCGAGTAAGATCGAACGCAGCGTCATAGGTCTGCCCCCTTGCGCGTTTGTTTTTCTCTTCGTTTCTTTTGTCTTCAGATGGGAATATTCTGTAAAATTGTAACAAAAATCACGGTTTTTATCAACAATTGACAAGGGCCGGGCCTTCCCTTTTTCGGTGACGGTCCGACCCTTCGTTTCCTGTTTTTTCCGATTGGTTCTTTTACTGCTTCTGCGTGATCTGTTAAGCCTCCAGGATTTTCCGGAAAAAGGCAATCTGATCCCGGTTCGCCGTTTCTCCGATGGGCAATTTCATGTTGAGATGGAACACATGGGAGACTTCTGTCTCTTCTTTCGTTCCGTAGATCTTGGACTCTGCATGGCCACCCCGGGAATTGATGAGATTCGCATAGGGCTCGCAAGCCTCCAGCAGAAAATCATTAGGGCAGGAAAAAACGTAAGCAGGCGGATAATCCGCAGTCACATAATCAAGGAGTTTAAATCTCGTATCCTCCGGATCATAGTCAGGTCCCAGATAATCCGGGATCATCTCATCTCCACCCTCCATGCTTGCCAACAGATCATAGAGTCCGCAGGCCAGAGATACTCCCAGGAGCTTTACATCCGCAGGATGGGTAAAGCCGTAAGCTTTTGCAAAATCAGGGTTGGAGTAAATGGCCGAATAGTTTGCGGAAAGCTGCGCTCCCGCGGAATCTCCCACCAGGAAGAGTTTGCTCTTATCGATGCCGTACTGCCCCGCATTTGCGGAGATCCAGTTCATCACTCCCAGGGTATCCTCCAAAGGAGCCGGGAAATGATGAATGGGAGAAAGGCGGTAATTGAAATTCACCACCGCAAAGCCAAACTGTGCCAGGTGCATGCAATAGAAACGGTACAGTTCCTTATCCCCGTAAAAGAAGCCGCCGCCGTGAATGCTGACGATGACCGGAAGCGCCTCTCCCTTGCGATCCGCAGGGCGGTACACATCCAGGAGATTCTCCTCTCCGTAGGGACCGTAGGACAGATCCTTAAACTGCTCCACATCCGCAGGCTCCGTGAGTCCTGCGTCTCTGACGGCATCACTTGCCGCCCAGGCCTTTCGCATCTCCAGGACTCTTTCCGGTACCTTTGCTTCGTTTGTTCCCATACCTTTTATCCCCCCTCTATGATCATTATCGTCACGCAAAATGACGCATTCGTCACAATGTCATTTCAATCACTTCGGATTTCTTCCACACTCCCAACGGCAATCACATGCGGCATCGATATATCTGAGCCTCTCTTCGAGCAGACTCAGTGCCTCCGCAGCTTCTGCTTCCGACAGGAAGCGCTCCCCCTCAAAAATACCCTTTCTGTCAGGCCGTAGGATTCCCCGTACACATACCTGTGCAATGGCGTTGGCACAGATCCTGCAGTCATACACATCCGCCAGATCCGCAGCCTCTCCCCAGTCCAGATCCGCCTCTCCGCAGACCCGGTACAAAAACACATGCAGGAGCCTTGCTGCATCCTTCCTGGGCAAGGGCAGGTCATAAGCGGCGGCAGGAAAACTGCTCCGAAGGAATTCTTCGAAGGCTGCCTTTTCTGCGGATCCAACGCCCGTAATACGGTCGGAAAGTGCCGTCAGAGCATCCGCAAATTCATGCAGCGTCACAGGGTTTGCATTCATGACTCTCCTCTGATCCTCTTTTTCCGTTTCCGGCACACCCTTCATTTGCTCTTTTCCCCGGTTCACAGAACTGCTCATCATGCCATCGGGATCACGAGCCAGCTAATGTTCTCAAAAGGCTTTAGAGAGCTTACCCCAAAGCAGTCTCCCTCCAACACTTCGCTCTTCCGGTTCCAGACATCCCGCACCCGGTACAGTCCGGTAAGACGCACTTTTTCGCCGAAGGCCTTTCGGATCAGAGCTTCAGAGACCTCGAATCTTCCCTCCATCGGGTGATCGCTGAGGTTGATAAAACTGATGGCAAATATCCCATCCTTCATGGGTTTTACCAGGATGTCCACCCGGTCATTCTTACGGACATAGGTGGTATCCGGTCTGCTCTCACATGCGGAGCAGAACAGGCGCTTTGCCTGAATTCCCAGAGGATCCTGATTGATGGAAATGAGCTCCTCGTTTGCAATGATGCGGTGCAGCGGATCTCCCTTTTTCACACGTCGCAGATCCAGTCCCAGCATCAGCGGTGCGTTCATCATGCACCACATGGCAAAATGGGTTTTGGTCTGACTGTGATTCAGTCCCCCCATGCCCACCATCAGCATGTCAGGATCGTTCCAGCCCCTCTCGAGGCCTGCAAAACGATCCATGATAACGGCTTTGTTGTACTGGGAGGTAACGGAATTTGTATAGCCGCTGACCCAGTCTCCGTGTCCGGGATCTCCGTCCCTGCCCACACGGAAGGTGATGTCGTTCAGGATCCGCCAGGAGTCACAGACCCGATGTCCCCAGTTCTGGGGCTGGGTCTTTCCCCACTCACAGGCAGAATAAATGATATCTCTGTCAGGTGCATATTTCCGCAGATATTTCAGGAGCTTTGCATAGGACTGCAGGGTGTTTTCCTGCCGTCTGTGGTTCATAAGGCGGATCTCATTTTCTCCCTTACGGAGCTGTATTTTGATGGGTTCGGAAGTGACAAACTTTTCCTCGGTCGCAGTCTCCGGCAGGAATCCATCCTGTACCATGGTCCCGTTTACGGACATCTGCAGCCATTCGCCCACGCCCTCCCGCTTTCCGGTGGCGTAGGTTACCTTCAGCGTGGTATCCTGCTCTTTCGCACTGTTTACCGTGAAGATCAGCTCACTGCTGCGATTCCCCAAAGGAGAATATTTCGGGCCGGTGCCGTCAAAGGTACCCAGTCCCAGAACGGGGCCGTCTTTCCTGCGTCTTCCCACCTTACCGGTGAGTTTTCCTTCCTTTGCGGGGATTGCTTTTCCGGAGCCCACAGTGATGGATTTGATGACGGGAGCATAGACATATCTTGCATTTTCCGGATTGGAAAAAGTGGCATTGTCGAAGGGATAATAGCAATTGTCCACCTTCAGAAAGTCCACTTCCCAGGCCGTATAGGAACGGGCATCCTCCTCTTCGTGACCGCAGGTTCCCACCGCAGCCCCGGCACAGAGATTGGTGCCCACATCATTGTACATACCGAAGAGCAGGCCCTTCCCGTGAAGGTAATCTGCCAATGCTTTGAATCCGGAGGGGAATTTCACCTCTTCGTTCGCCAGCTTTCCATCCACTCGTTCCGGTTTGTAGCAGCCATCGTCCAGCACCACATAGCGGTAGCCCAGCTTGTCCAGTCCCAGGTCACAGATGGCATCTGCCATGGCCCTGGTCAGTTCTTCCGTATTGCCGCTGCCGAAGGCATTCCAGCTGTTCCATCCCATGGCAGGGAGATGTCCCTTTTGCTTGCCGTGAAGCGTGCCTGTTTCCACAAAAGAATCAAAGCAGGTATCTTTCGAGAGCTTATCCGGTTTTAATGCTTTCATTTTCAAATCTCCCCCAAGGCCCGCAGGGCTTCTTTCAAGAGTTTTCAGTCTGTACTTTTGCGGTATCAAGAGTCTTACCGAAAACGAAGAATCTCTGATACAAAAATTCGGTGATGAGGTTCGTCCCCATAGCCAGCGCATCCGCTACTGCAGGGGGCCATCCGCACCGCTCTGTCAGGAGGTGCACTACAAAGGTGGAAAGGGGTGTAAACACACAGTAATATGCTGCCACTTTAGCCATCGCTACCGGCACATTCCCCGCAGACTGGAAAGTGAACTTCCGGTTCAGGGTAAAGTTCCACAGCACCGAAAGCACCAGACCCACCAGATAGCAGGACCAGCTGGGAAGGGACGTCAGCGTCTCCAGCAAAAAGATGGTGCCTGCTTCGATCAAACCCGCGCTGGCGGAAAAAAGGACAAATTTCAAAACCCGCAGCGCTTCTTTTTTCTTATTTCCGGACATGATTACTATTGCCTCACTCTTTTTTGATATGTCCTATTATATCGAATTGCAGATGATTTTTCCATTTTCATCTTTTCATGTCACGGCTCTTTTTGGCATAAAAAAATGAGGCATGTGGAACCGAACCTCCATGCCTCGTGGCGGCCGAAGCCGCCAGGTTTTTTGCAGCAGGGTGAAAAATAAGTTTGATCATTTTCCCACGTTCAACCTTATCCATGAACCTCAACCTTAACCGAATAACAAGATAAGCGAGGGATCGATAACCCTAAACGATACCACCTTCCCCCGAAAGGCTTCCCATAAAATAAGTTTTACCCCGCTGCACGGGATATGAAATTATCAAAGATCTTTACATCACAGTTCGAAGACCATCCCCTGGAACAATCCGGTGAAAAATCCCGAAAGGTGCCCGGGCATGATTGCTCATACCCGGGAGCACCGGGAATCTCAGATGTCAACCTCGAACTCCACGGTCTGATTGTACTTATCCAGCGCAATCTGCATCGCAGTGATTTCGGCGTCGATCCTGTCGTATTCCTTTTTGATGAGCTCGATATCGTAATTGATGTACTGGTACTCGGGAGCAGCCTTGCGGGAAGCATAATACCCGCTGACCCTGGTCTTGGGCTGATGCTTGCGCATCTCGTCCAGAACGGCGCGGCGCTTGTTCTGCTGTGCCATCTTCACCAGGATCTCATCGATGGTCATCATCTTTCCTTCCACATCGACGGAATTGGTGCAGTTGTTTACGTTGATTGCATGCTTGATCTTAACAATCTTCGCATCAATCTCTTCGATGGCCGCCGCCACCTCAGCGTAATCGTATTCGGGAACCACAGGTTCCTCATCAATGGATGCGATGTAGATGCATCCTTCAGCCTCTTTTTTTCTCAGGTAGACCTTGTCGTCATCGAGTCTTTTCAGGAGCTTGTTTGCACAGGCAGAATTCATTTTTCTCATAACTCTTTCCCTCCATTTTTCGTATTCAATTCGCGTCACTTCGTTTCCGGTATCAGATTATCACCGCTGCTCTCCTCTGTCATTGAACCCAAAGTTCAACAATCAAAATATTTCCGTTTTCCCCGGTTCCGGCACAGTTGT
Source organism: Lachnospiraceae bacterium (assembly GCA_016286555.1). Taxonomy (GTDB): domain Bacteria; phylum Bacillota; class Clostridia; order Lachnospirales; family Lachnospiraceae; genus AC2028. The sequence goes on from JAEETA010000024.1 coordinate 6,478, forward strand.
TAGCCGGGGCAGCACAAAAAAAGAAGAGGACTCTCGTCCTCTTCTCAATATGACTCTTCCGTCAGATTCCATATTCCTGTAATGCCATATCCCAATACTTCTCCGGAATGCCCCGCCAGTCGGAAATCCCTTCCACTTCCTCATACAGTTGATAGGCTCTGGTCAGCGCCCTTGCCTGGGACAGATCCTGTCCCCGCAACACAGCTTTTGTTACCCGATACCAGCCGGGAGCGATCTCGTTCAACCGCTCCTCGTCCATCTCCCGGATGGCAGCTTCCACATCATACTCTAGGGTAACAAATTCCTTCTCCCACTTCCCGTCAGTGTCGGTGAGCATCATAAACTGAGCTTTCCCACCGCTCCGAAGAGGCATTCCCACAGAACCGGGATTGATCACATGCTTTCCGTTTTTCCGGTATTCGGTCTGAATATGAAAATGGGCACAGATGGTGAGTTCCGTCTCCAGTCTGCGGGTCAGATCGTCATTGTAATCGTAGTCCTCCCGGAGACTTTCATTTACCCTGAAAGGAGATCCATGGCAGATCACAAAATCAGGCATTCCATCATATTTCATCACTCTCATGATGGGCAATACGGCAAAAGCATCGATCTCCTCTGGAGACAGTCTGTCGTAAGAATATTTCAGCATCCCTGATCCGGATCTTCCGTATTCCCAGACCCAGTTATCCGTTCCTGCCTTATGATCGATCCAGTAATCCTCTTTGTTTCCCCGGATAAAGGTGCAGGGAATCTCCTCACGAAGCTCCCGTAAGCATTCCAGCGTCCGCTCCGGGCAAGCCAGGTCTCCCAGGTAATCTCCCAGGAAGAGGAACTCCTCTGCCCCCAGACGCTTTGCCTCGTCAATGCATTTTTCCAATGCAAAACGATTGCTGTGAATGTCAGCAAGCACTGCTATTTTCATATTCTGTTTTCCGCCCTCTCATAAAACTTCGCTATTCCTTCGCAAATCTTTTCTGCAGGATCAAAAGCCCCACTCCCATAATCAAAGGAAAAGCAATGGCAGCTCCGATGCCTGCTCTCATGTTATCACCACAGGCACTGGCTACGGCTCCGGCAATGGTCGGCCCGCCGGAACATCCCAGGTCTCCTGCCAACGCAAGCAATGCAAATAACAGCGTTCCCCGTCCCTTGACTCTGGCCGACGCGGTACTGAAGGTTCCGGGCCAGAAAATGCCAACGGAAAAACCCGCAAGGCCACAGCCCAGGAGTGCGATCATAGGGTTCGGTACAAACACGATTATGAGGTAGGCGACAAGGCACAGACCTGTGGACACCCCCATGAAAGTATTCAGATTCAGCTTGTGCCCTTTCACACCATAGATGGTTCTGGACACCGCCATGCAAAAGGCAAAGAGCATGGGTCCCATGAGATCTCCCAGGGTCTTTGACACGCCCAGCCCCTTCTCAGCAAAGGCGGAGGACCACTGGCTTACCGCCTGCTCGGAGGCTCCTGCGGCGAACATCATGAGAAACATCAGCCAAAAGATTCCCTGAGCAGCCAGTTCCTTCAGGCCGATACTCTCCTCCGCATTCTCCTCCAACCTTGCAATGGGCACAAAAGTAAACAGGGCAAAATCAACCGCCGGAACGATGCACCAGAGGATCGCCAGGACTCTCCACTGAGATATCCCTGCAATTGCAAAAAAGGCTGTGGAAAGAAGGACCACAGCCATATGCCCCCAGCAATAAGCCGAATGCAGAAGGCTCATTTGTGCCTCTTTGTTCTCGGCAGGGCAGGCTTCCACAATGGGACTCACCAGCACTTCCTGCAATCCTCCGCCGATGGCGTAGATGCACACCGACAGAAGGATCCCTGCGAAGGGATTCATCACTCTTCCGGGCAGGATCGTAAGGAGGACCAAACCCAGGATCACTGCCGCATTGGAGATCAGCATGGATGCCCTGTATCCGATTTTCTCGATAAAGGGAGTTGAGAACATATCGATCAGCAGCTGCAGACCAAAGTTAAAGGTGATGAGCAGCGTGATCTTCCCCAGAGGGATTCCAAACTCCGACTGCATCCGCACAAAGAGCAGCGGCACGAAATTATTCACCACGGCCTGCACCACGTATCCAAGATAGGCTGCCTTGATCGTGGTCTTAAAACTGTTTTTCAAATCCTGAATCTCCGATCAAACATCACAACTGCAACTCATAATCGATCAACGTCATCTTCTCGTTAACGGGCTTTTCCTCTCCCACTCTCACAAACCCGCACTTCTCATACAGATGGCAGTTGCGCTCCTCCTGCAGGATGGTCTCCAGTTTCCAGGTCTTCACCTCCGGATACAGTTCAAATGCCTTTTGGATCGCAGCATAACCGATCCCTCGATCCCAAAATTGGGGACGGATAAAGATCGGGCTGATGAAGGAGACCTGTTTTTCCTCCGGATCATTGTGTCCGAGATTGATGGCACCCACGCGCGCGCCGTCCATCACGATAAAGTAATACTTCCTGTTGGGCCTTGCAGCCCTCCCCTTGATGCGTTCGAAGGACTCGATGGCAGGGGATCCCTCATCATGATATTTCTCATAAAGGGGCATAAAGCTCTCCACCTGCATCTCATGAAGCATCGGCAGCTCGTCTTCCCTTACCTCCTCCAGCTTCACACGGTTCAGCAAGGCGGTACTGCTGATATCGGGAAGGTGAAAACGCTCCTTGATCATGCGGGCCACCACGTCCGGCTCCAGGTGCGTATTATCGATCTTGATGTAGTTCTCAAAGGGAACCTCACCCTCGTTGCTCACGATGCGGTATTTGGTCTCCTCCCGGATCATCCTCGCCTCAGAGATCGCAAGATCCCTCTTAGACGCCTTGTTGCGGAGTCTGTTCTCCGTCTTGTTTCTCTCAATTCTGACAGCGCGGTCAGCTACCAGTTCCACGTAATACACCGTGCCCCCGGTGGCTTCGAACCTGTCGGCGATCCCTTTGATATAGTCCCAGTCGGATTGCATGTCAAAGGCCCACATATAAGTGAAGATCATGCCCTGATAATCCGTCTTGAGAAACGCTTCAAAAATATCCTCCCGCAGCTTCGACACCACCGCACCGTCAAAACGGCCGAAGATCTCCAGCACGGGCTCGATCATCATATGATTGTGAAAAAGCCGGAAATCGGTTATTTTCATCAGTTCCTGGCCGACGGTCATCTTGCCTACGGCACCGCTTCCGATCAATACAATGAGATCCATAGTCACTCTCCCATCAACTGCTTCACTTCTTCGAGCCTTGGCGGATTCAATGGCAACGGGAACCTGGAAATGGCCACACCCGAGCAGGCGCTTGCAAATCTGACAAGTTCGTCATCACTCATGCCCTTCAGCAGTCCGTATACGCAGCCCGCCTTGTAGGTATCTCCGGCGCCCAGCGTACTTTTTACTTCCACCTGAAAAGGCTTCATTCTGCGGATCTCTCCACCCTTTCTCGCGTAAAGCATGTCGCCGCCACCCTGTGTGATGATCGTCAGGCCATCTGTTTCAGCCTGCATCAACTTCATGATCTCTTCCGCATCCATTCCTGCGTAATGCTCTGCGGTACATTCCTTTGATACCACATTCACCGCCGCCTTGCGATGCAGGAGGGAATCATGGGGGCTGTCTATGGTCACATAGGGAATCCCATAGCGGCTGCAGATGTCAGCAGCAAGCAGAGATTCGTCACCAAAGAACGGATCTATTCCAGCTGCCCTGCAGTCCTTGATATCCTCTTCCCGGGGAATGCTCCACCATCTCTTCCCGGTGGAAAACAGAGTCTGGAACCTTCCCATGGGGGAACGCACCAGTCCCGCAATCACCACATAATCCATGACCCCGGGATCGTCATCCATAAAATGAATGGAAGAAAGGTCCACTGTTTTGTCCTGATAGAAGGCCCTCAGCATGGGCGCTACCTCGGTGCCGATCCAGGTTCCGTCCATACGAACGCTCACTCCGAGAGACGCCAGCACCGTTGCAGCGGTCCCGGTCTCACCACCCGGCAGGAAATACTTTGCTTCGATCTCCGAATACTCATCGGGCCGTAAAAAACCGTCCTTCAGCAAAAAGGAATGGGTCCCGAGGATCTGTCCGAACAGGTAGCTTTCCGCTTGTGTTTTCATGTGCCGCTCTCCCTTCTTTCTATGAAATCTCCATTTCTGCCATTTTGACGCTTATTGAAAGAAAAGCAAGGCATCCGATCGTATTCCAGGAGCCTTGCTTTTATCAGGATTACCCTTTGCTCAAGAGTGCGATAAGTTCGATATTTGCGGTCCAGGGGAATTGGTCAACACACCCGATGCGGATCGCCTGATACCCGGCTGCATGGATCATCTCCATGTCCCGTACAAAGCTGGTGGGTTTGCAAGACACATAGATGATGTAATCTACGCCGTAAGAAAGGATCTTGGGCAATGCCTTGGGATGGATCCCGTCTCTGGGGGGATCCAGGATGATGAGATCCGGCTTTTCCTCCAGGTCATCGATGACCTTCAGCACGTCTCCCGCGATAAAGGTACAGTTGGTAAGTCCGTTCTCCGCTGCATTCTTCCTTGCAGCTTCCACGGCTTCCTCCACGATCTCCACGCCCACCACGGAATCCGCAACGGGCGCAAGGAGCTGTGCAATGGTACCGGTGCCGCTGTAGAGATCAAAGACCACGGGTTTTTTCCCGGCAGAAGTGTCATATCCTTCCAACGCTTCCTTCACATAGCCGCGGACCGCATTATAGAGCACCTCCGCGCTGTAGGAATTGGTCTGGAAAAAGGAAAAAGTGCTGATCCGGAACCGCAATCCAAGCAGTTCCTCGTAGAACCAGTCCTGCCCGTGCAGCATCTCCATCCGGTCGCAAACAATGGCGTCGGACAGGGAATCATTGACGATATGTGCGATACCAGCATAGGTTCCTTCCAGAGGCAGTCCCAGAAGAAGCTCCCGATACTCTGCCAAAAGTTCCGTCTCATTGACACCGCTGTCAGGATGAGACGTGGTAACGAGAGCCACAAGGATCTCCCCGGTGCGGGATGCTTTCCGCACCAGGAGATGCCGCAGATAGCCCTCATGAGAATTCTTGTGATAGTAAGAGGCCCCCCGCTCACCGAAAAAGTCCCTGGTGGCGGTGAGGATCTTCCGATAGTCTCCGTCCACGATCATACAGTCGGAGACGGTGACCACGTCGTAAAAGCTGCCCCTTCTGTGCATGCCCAGTTCCAGAGGACCGTCCTTGGCGGAATCTCCGAAGGAAAATTCCATCTTGTTCCGGTACTCGTAGGCCCTGGGGCTTCCCAGGATGGGATCCAGAATGCATTCTCCCTCCTGTCCTTCCAGAACCGGCCGGATGAGCCTGTGAATCTGCTCCTCCTTCATCCGGAGCTGTTCCTCATATTTCATGGAGAGAGAGGTACATCCCCCACACACGCCAAAAAAGGAACACGTAGGGCCCTGCTCTCTACACGTGTCAATGACACGCAAAAGCTGGCCTTCCGCCTTCCCTTTTCTGACCTTATTGATACGAAATTCAATTGTATCGCCGGGGAGCGCGTTTTTCACCACAACGTCGCCCTCCGCCGTTTGTACTATTCCCTTATTGGGAAAATCCATACGAAGGACTCTGCCCTCGGCAATCATTCCTTTTTTCATGAAACCTGCTTAATTCTCGTCCGAATCTACAAAGAAGTCATCATCATCCTCAAAGGGATCGTCATCTTCGAACTCGTCCTCAAAGTCCTCCAGATAGTCGGGCTTGAAATGACGATACACCAGATAACCCACTACCAGGCCGATGACGATAATGCCCAGGATTGCAAGAACCACCAGCCATACCTTGGTCTTCTTCTCCTCGACGACTTCCTCTTCTTCCTCTTTTTTCAGGAAGCTTGCCAGCTTCGCCATGTTAACGTTCTTCGCAGCATCTGCAAATCTGGACATGTCTACCATGTCGGAAAGAGCCTCAAGACTGATGCCATCCAAATTGAATTTTCCCAATTTACTCATTGCGTCCGCCTTTCCGGGAACCCCCGTAAAATCCTTATAAATACGGAATTATTTTATCATACCTTCTCCAGTTTTGCAAAGGAGGCATACATAACTTTCGTTCCGTAGGCATCAAAATCCACGGTGACTTTGTAATCTCTCGGTTCGGAAACCATGGCGGTAACGGTGCCGGCCCCGAATTTCTTGTGCCGTACCCGGTCTCCCACCACGTAATCCGGTGCGGAATTTTCCGTCTGTCCGCCGGTCTTTACTCCGCTCTGACGCAGCAGATCCAGTCCCCCGCCGGAAAGAGCAAAAGGCTTCACACGCCCGGGCGTCTCCCGCTTCACGGCGCGCAATCTTCCATCCCCCTCATCTCCGCCGATGCGGTCCTCTGCCCCTCCGCCGTAGAGCTCGGGACGCCGCTTTTCTTTGGGCATATTGCCTTTCAGCAGCTCTCTCGGGATCTCACGGACAAAGCGGCTGACGGGATTGAACTGGGTCTCTCCGCGGATCATCCGCATTTTCGCACAGGTGATGATCAGCTCCTCCTGTGCTCTGGTAATGCCCACATAGGCCAGACGACGCTCCTCCTCCAGCTCCCCGGGATCCTCGGAATTGATGCTCATATAGCTCGGGAACAGGCCGTCCTCCAGACCTGCCAGATACACAACGGGAAACTCCAGACCCTTTGCGGAATGGAGAGTCATAAGCAGGACTCTCTCGTCCCCTTCGCCCACACTGTCCAGATCACTGACCAGGGCCACCTCCTCCAGGAAATCTGTCAGAGAGGCTCCTTCATGAGTCTCCTCAAAAGCAACCGCCTTAGAAATGAGCTCGTCCACATTTTCTACCCGGTCCTCACCGGTTTCATCGTCGGTCTGGAGCAGATAATTCTCGTAATCGATGGTATCGATGATGGTGCGCAGAGTTTCTGCCACGCCACGGATCTGCATTCCGGCCCGCAGGGAAAGGATCATGTCCGTAAAGCTCTTCAGCTTCGCTGCGCTCTTCCCCATGCCTGCCACATCCTCGGCCTCGGTCATGGCTTCGAAGAGGGAAATGTCCCGAACTTCCGCATACTCCGCCAGTTTGGAGATGGTAGCGGCACCGATGCCCCGCTTGGGGACATTGATGATCCTGCGGAGCGCCACTTCATCGGTAGCGTTCTCAATGGTCTTCAGGTAGGCGATCATGTCCTTGATCTCGGCACGGGAATAGAAATTGGTGCCTCCCACCACATTGTAGGGAATGCCCTTCATCACCAGCCGCTCCTCAATGAGACGGGCCTGGGCATTGGTGCGATAGAGCACTGCAAACTCCGAATAGTTTCTGCCTTCCCGGACCTTTCTGCGAAGGTCCATCACAATGGTCTCTGCCTCCTCGTAGGCAGAATCGCATTGCTCGAACTGAATGGGATTGCCCCCTTCCTTGCTGGTCCAGAGGGCCTTGCTCTTCCGTCCGCGGTTGTTGGCGATCACTGCATTGGCCGCATCCAGGATGCACTGGGTGGAACGGTAATTCTGCTCCAGCTTGATCACGGCTGCATCGGGATAATGCTGCTCAAAATCCAGAATGTTCCGAATGTCCGCACCACGGAATTTGTAGATGGACTGATCGTCATCACCCACCACGCACAGATTCCGGTATTTCTCCGCAAGCAGAGAGATCAGACGGAACTGGGCATAGTTGGTATCCTGGTACTCGTCCACCAGGATATAGCGGAATTTCTCCCGATACTCCTCCACCACCTCCGGGCACTCCGTGAAGAGGCGCACGGTGAGCATGATAATATCGTCAAAATCCAGGGCATTGCTCCTGGCCAGGGTCTCCTGATACTCCCGGTAGGCTCTGGCGATCACCACCTTCGTAAAGTCTCCGAAGGTCTCCAGCTCTACATCCTGCACCGTCATCAGCTGATCCTTGGCGGAGGAAATGGCTCCCAGAATGGTCCGCTCCTTGGTCCGCTTGGTATCGATCCCCAGCTTCTTGCAGACGTTCTTCATCACCGTTTTCTGATCATCCGTGTCATAAACGGTAAACTTCAGATCATAGCCGATCTTATCGATGTGTCTGCGCAGGATCCGCATGCAGCAGGAATGGAAGGTGGAGATCCACATCCGCTCTGCGTCGGGGCCGATCATATTGGCCACACGCTCTTTCATCTCTCCCGCCGCCTTGTTGGTAAAGGTGATGGCCAGGATATTCCAGGGACTTACGCCGCACTCCTCCATGAGGTAAGCGATCCTGCAGGTCAGGGTTCTGGTCTTGCCGGAGCCTGCGCCCGCCAGGATCAGGAGCGGTCCTTCCGTGTGCATCACGGCTCTTCTCTGTTCATCGTTCAATCGGTTCAAATACTCAGACATATCTACTCCATACATAAGAATGCGCCCGTCCAAACCGGACGGGCGCACAAACGTCATCTCAAATCCGAAACTCAGATCTTGTCGTTGTCATCAAAAGGATCGCCGCACTGAGGGCAGAACTTCGGAGGATTTGCAGGATCCTCGGGCTCAAATCCGCACTTGTCACACTTGTAAAGAGGTGCTCCTGCGGGCTTGGGAGATCCACAGTTCTGGCAGAACTTGCCCTGGTTCACGGTGCCGCAGCTGCAGGTCCAGCCTGCATCGGACGGCTTCGGCTTACCACAGTTCGCACAGAACTTACCGGTGTTGTTATCCGCACCGCACTCGCACTTCCAGCCGATCTTAGCGCCTGCCGCGGGAGCCGCTGCTGCTGCAGCTGCCTTTGCTGCCTGCTGCTGAGCTGCTACGCCGTAAAGGTCGCCAGCGTTCATGCCGCCTGCCATCTGTGCCATGTTCATGCCTGCGAAGGCCATCATGGGACCGGTGGAGGTATTTGCAGCAGCTGCCTTCATAGCCTCTGCCTGTGCGTCGTTCAGGTTTGCAGCGCCCATGCCGGGATCGCGGTAAACTGCCTTCTTCTGCAGTTCCTTGATCATGGCCTCGTCTTCCTCGGAAGCCTTCACGGAATTGAATGCGATGCTCTCGAGAGTGATACCTCTCTTGTTCGCCCAATCCTCAGCCAGCTCAGCGTTCAGCGCTGCCTTCATCTCCTTGGTGTGGCCGGGGATCGCACTGTAGCGAACGCCCTGCTCGGAAATGGTAGCAAATGCGGGCTGAAGCGCATCAATGAGCTCGGACTTCATCATGGAAGTGATCTGCTCGGTCTTGTAGGAATCGCTGACATTGGCTGCCACATTCTTGTAGAACAGCAGGGGATCGGTGAGACGGAAGGAATACTTTCCGTTACACTTGATGGAAATATCCACATCCAGGCCGATGTTGTTGTCAACGACACGGAAAGGCACGGGATTGGGAGTGCCGAAGAGATTATTGGGAATCTCCTTGGTATTGAAGAAATACACTCTCTGATCTTTGCCGGTGCTGCCGCCCATGGTGAATCTGCGGCCCAGCTGTGCGAAGGTTGCCTTCAGGTTGTCACCCAGGTTGCCGTAGAGCAGGGAAGGCTCGGAAGAGGTATCGTAAACGAACTCACCGGGCTCTGCACAGAAGTCTACGATGGCACCCTGATCAACAATGATCATACACTGGCCTTCGTTGACGGCAACGATGGAACCGTTGGAAATAATGTTATCCGTTCCTTTATTGTTTTTGGATCCGTCCTGGCGGGTCTTACCCTTGACCATCAGTACGGTCTCGGGAAGAGACTCACAATAGAAGTACTCTCTCCACTGATCCTTGAGCAGTGATGAAACCGAATCCTTTGCAGCTGCTATTAATCCCATTTTTTATACTCTCCCTTCGATGTCAGGCCCCTTACAGGTGCCCTTTTCTTGTAGTGCCCCAACGAGAATATTTTAATTCAAATGGCATTTGCTGACAAGTTTTTTAGTCACTTTCCCTCAAACTTTCCATGTCCATTTCGTCGATCATCTGCTCGATGATGCTCTTCTTCAGGAAAATGTCGTAACCCATCTCACAGATGTAGGCAAACTTCCGCAGATAATCCCGCTGATTCTCCGGCAGATCCTTAAAAGCATCGTCCGCAGTGCTGAATTTCTCCGTCATATCACGGCGCACCGCTTCCCTGGAGCCCCGGCCCATCTTCAGGATCTCAGCGTAGATCTCCTGGATGCCGAAGTCCCCGCCCTTCCCGAAAAACTCATCGTTCAGGGGTGTCAGCAGGGTCTGGATGTCCCCGATGGACAGAAAACTCTTGAAATAAAAGATAAAGAGGAGCTCGAAGAGATGCTCCTTATTGTACTTTTTCTTGTTCGGCGGAGGGATCAGGTCGTTTTTGGCGTAGTTGTTGATCATAGTCTTGGTCAACACCTTGTCCCCGGGATTCCGAAGGGTGGACCGGAGCTTCCGATCCATGAAGGTGGTCACCTGATCCATATACAGTTCGATGTTCGGAAACTCGTCCGGCGCGATGGTCTCCATAAAATCCAGGGATCTCGCCGCCTTCTTCAGGGCCCGTTCCAGATCGCTGTTCTGATTCTCCATTTCATCCCCCTAAATGTATGATACCCACGGATTGCTCCACTGCTGCGCAGTTCTCACAATCCTGCATTTATGAGTATCATATCATAATCTAGTTTTAAAAACTACATGGCAAATTCAAAAGAAATCCGCACAAGTCTCTGCCCCTTTTGACAAAAACTCTCGAAAAATCGTGTTTACTTTCACATGCTAAAGTGTTACTATGTGAATATCGAAATCATTTTTGACCGAGTACGGTCATCAGGGGGCTATCATGAACGACAAATTACAGAATGACTCCGTCGATTTTCTCTTTGATGCGATCCTGCAACTGAAGACCCGGGAGGAGTGCTACTCCTTCTTCGAGGATCTGTGCACGGTGAAGGAGCTTCAGAGCATGTCTCAGCGCATGGAAGTGGCGGCAATGCTGACAGGGAACGAAACCTATCTGACCATTGCTTCCAAGACGGGAGCGTCCACCGCTACCATCAGCCGGGTGAACCGCTCTCTCGCCTACGGTAAGGACGGTTACAAGCTCGTGCTGGACCGCATGAAAGATGAAGAATGATGGAATCGAAAAGAGCTGCCCGCTAAGCGGACAGCTCTTTTTTGTTGATCATATGATTTATTCTTCGGAAGTGACAGTTTCAACAGCCTGATCCTCTACTGCTTCCATGTTCAGGCCTTCCTTCTCTTCCTCATCCCGTACCTCCTGCAGGGCTGCGGCTACGGCTGCGGCTGCGGAACGCTTTCCGTTCTTTGCTGCCTTGCGATAGACGGCCTTGCGGCGGTTCTGATGATCGGGAACCTCCTGATTCATGTTGCAGCTTCCCTGGAAGATGGCGTGCTCATCGATAACGATGGACTCGGTGTTCACATCTCCGATGACTCTTGCGGTAGCAGTGATCTCCACCTTGCGCTGTGCGGTCACGTTGCCGTTGACCTCACCGCCGATGATGGTGGCTTCCGCATTGATGTTACCGTTGATAACGGCTGCGGTACCCAGAACCAGAGTCCCCTCCACCGTTACATCACCGTTGACACATCCGTCGATCCTTGCGGAATCCGGTGCGGAAAATGCACCGTCCAGTACTGCGCCCTTACCCACCAGGGTCGTGATCCTAATCTCCTGTTTCTTCATTTTTCCCCCTCATTTATCCGTTGATGGACAGCTCGTCCATAGGACTGATGTACTCACCCTCAAACATCATCTCGTAAACCAGCTTGTGCTTTTTATCGGAAATGACGAACAGGGTATTACCCCGGGATACGCTCTCCCCTTCCTTTACCATCACATCATCCGCATTGCGGTAGATGGTGACATAGCCGTTCCCGTGATCGATGGTGACACAGTGACCGTAGGTCTCGTCATCGGCGATCTCCGTTACGACACCGGCGGCGGATGCAACCACTGCGGTGCCTGCGGAAGCGGTAAATACCAGGATCGGATGATCTTCGTTAAACTCTTCCATAGAAGCGGAACTGGTCAGCGGGAACTCCGTGGGCATGGACTGAGAATTGATGGTCTCGGTCAGCTCTGCCTCGGCTGCGACCTTGGTGTTGACGGTGTCACTGAGGATCTGAACCTCTCCTTCCAGAGAGTTGATGGTGGACTGAAGCGAAAGCTTCTCCTCCTCCATCTCGGAGATCAGGTTGCCCTGCTCTGCGATCATATCCTGATAAACCGCCTCACGATCCTTCTGAAGATAGAACAATCCCACCATCACACCCAGAAAAACACTGAGTGTCAGAATCAGAACCCAGGAAACGACAGGATGGAAAGTCATAGGCTTTACTTCTGCGTCTACTGCACTGGTGGTCATGATCATCAGATGCTGCGTCTTGCGACGATGCTTCTTCTGCTTTAAGGAAATCTGATAAGAAGTTTCCATAACATACCTCCCAAATACCATTTATGACACTGGTGCCTTGTCATAGTAACACATGGGATAAAAATATGCAACAAATAGTTAATATTTTTGTAATATGTTTTGAAAACAGGTGTGACTAAACCTCACAAAACCGCGCTATCTCTGCAAAGTTCAGATTTCCGCCATAGATGTCAAGTGCACTCCCCACAGTGACATGAATTCGGTTCTTTCCCAGGTCCCGCAAGGCTTTCAGGTCATCCATACTGTGTACGCCACCCGCATAAGTCACGGGAGACCGCTCCCAGTCTGACAAAAGCCTTACCAGATCCCCCTCGATACCGTTGCTCTTCCCTTCCACATCCACTGCATGAATTAAATATTCGTCACAACTGTCAGAAAGAAATTCCAGAAGATTCAGGTTTACATAAACATCTGTTTCCTTCTGCCAACGGTCTGTCACAATCACATATCCGTCTGCCTTTTTGCGGCAGCTCAGATCCAGTACCAAATGCTCTTTTCCTACGGCTTTCACCATTTCTGACAGTCGTTCCGGGTCCATTTTTCCGTCCTGAAAAACGTAAGAAGTAACGATCACATGGGAGGCACCTGCCTCCAGATACTCCTCCGCATTGTCCGGCCGGATACCGCCCCCTACCTGGAGCCCGCCGGGATATGCCCGCAGCGCTGCCAGGGCCTGGGCTCTGGTGGCTTCGTAATGCTCGCTGGAAGCCGGATTTAAGAGGATCACATGGCCGCCCTTCAGCTGATGCTCCGCAAAAAGGCGGGCATACTCCTCCGCTCCCTTCTCGGAGACGAAGTTGTCTCTGGCGCTGTCCCCCTCATCCTTCAGGGAGCTTCCCACGATCTGCTTTACTTTTCCGTTGTGAATATCTATACAGGGTCTGAATTGCATGGATTTCTCCTTATAAAACGAACTCCGAAACGAATCGTTCCGGAGTCCTCTCGTTTCTATCTGTACTTTTATTAACCAATCACGTCGCTCATATCATAGAGGCCGGGTGCCTTTCCTACCAGGAACTTGGCAGCGCTGATGGCGCCTTTGGCAAATACAGCTCTGGAATAAGCTCTGTGGGAGAAGGTGATGACCTCATCCTGACCGGCAAAGATCACATCATGGTCACCCACGATGCTGCCGCCGCGGATGGCGGAGATACCGATCTCCTCTTTGGGTCTCTTCATTCTGCGGCCGGTGCGGTCGTAAACATACTGGTACCTCTCGGGCAGTGCATCGTTGATGGCGTTTGCCAGGGCGTATGCGGTGCCGCTGGGAGCATCCAGCTTACGATTGTGATGCGCCTCCACGATCTCGATGTCGAATCCCGCAGGATCCAACACAGCGGTTGCTTCCTTCAGAAGCTTCATGAGAAGGTTGATTCCCAGGCTCATGTTAGCGCTCATGAGGATCGCTACCTTGGTGGAGCAGACTCTCATTTTGGAAATCTGGTCATCACTGAGACCGGTGGTGCACAGAACCAGCGGAATTCCGCGTTCCACGCACTCGTCCAGGAGCCCGTCCAGGGCCACCACGTTGGAAAAATCAATGATCACATCAGCATCCACTCTGCAATCCGCAATATTGGAAAACACGGGATACTGATTGTGTCCGTCGTCAAAGGCATCAACGCCTGCTACGATCTCAACATCATCCATCTCGTCGATCATAGCGGTGATGGTACGTCCCATTCGGCCGTTGCAGCCGTGCATGATCACTCTGGTCATAAGTCTCCCCTCCTTATTCCCGATTAAAGTACGCCGTACTCCTTCATGGCCTTCTTCAGGCGCTCAACATTGGCAGGCTCCATCTCGGTCAGAGGCATACGAAGAGTTCCGCCGCAGACGCCCTGCAGCTCCAGTGCCTTCTTCACGGGGATGGGGTTCACCTCACAGAACAGTGCCTTCACCAGGTCGATGGCTTCCAGCTGCAGTCTGCAGCTTTCCTTCACATCGCCGTCCAGGTACTTCTGGCAGATGTCGTGAGTCTGCTTCGGTGCTACATTTGCCAGCACGGAGATGACGCCCTTTCCGCCCAGGCTCATGATGGGAACGATCTCATCATCATTGCCGGAATAGATATCCAGCATACCGTGGGTCAGGGATGCGAGCTCTGCCACCTGGCTGATGTTGCCGCTGGCTTCCTTCACACCGACGATATTGGGCACATCCTTTGCCAGTCTTGCGATGGTGGCGGGCTGGATGTTGCAGCCGGTGCGGCTGGGTACGTTGTAGAGGATCACGGGGATCTTAATGGAATCCGCCGTGGCCTTGAAATGCTGATACAGGCCGTTCTGGGTTGCCTTGTTGTAGTAAGGGCTTACCAGCAGGACGCCGTCTGCGCCGTATTTCTCCGCTTCCTGAGACAGGTAGATGGCGGTCTCCGTGCAGTTGGAGCCGGTACCTGCGATCACGGGGATGCGGTGATTAACCACCTCGATACAGAAACGAACGGTCTCCAGATGCTCCTCATGGCTCTGGGTCGCCGCCTCACCGGTGGTGCCGCAGACGATGATGGCATCGGTGCCACCTTCGATCTGCAATTCGATCAATTTACGAAACGCTTCAAAATCTACAGAACCGTCCTCTTTCATGGGAGTGACGATCGCTACTCCGGAACCGGTAAATAATGCCATGAATCCTTCCTCCTTATGGATCATCGTGAGAGGAAGCCGGGGAGGCTTCTTCTTCATCCGATAAATCACGGTAATTATAACAAACGAAAGTGTGCTTTGCAATAATACGGAAACGCATTATTTCCCTTAATTGCTAAAGCCAGCACGCTTTCGGAGACGGGGATCCAGGATCTTTTTCCGGATTCTCAGATTGGAGGGGGTCACCTCCAGGAGCTCGTCGGTGTCGATAAAGTCCAGAGCCTGCTCCAGGGAAAGGATTCTGGGGGGCACCAGGCGCAGTGCTTCGTCTGCGCTGGAGGATCTGGTATTGGTCAGCTGCTTCTTCTTGCAGACATTGATCTCGATGTCCTCGGACTTGCCGGTCTGACCCACCACCATGCCGGCGTAAACCTTCTCGCCGGGGCCGATGAAGAGGGTACCGCGCTCCTGGGCATTGAAGAGGCCGTAGGTGATGGCTTCGCCGGGCTCGAAAGCGATGAGGCTTCCCTGCTTCCGGTACTGGATATCTCCCTTGTAGGGCGCATAGCCGTCAAATACGGTGTTCAGGATACCGTTGCCTTTGGTGTCCGTCATAAACTCGCCGCGGTAACCGATGAGGCCTCTGGCGGGAATGGAAAACTCCAGTCTGGTGTAGGTGCCGCCGGAGATGCTGCCCATATTCCGCAGCTCGCCTTTGCGAGCGCCCAGCTTCTCGATGACTGCTCCCGCGTAATCGTTGGGAACATCGATGTAAGCCAGCTCCATGGGCTCCGTCTTTTTGCCGTTCTCGTCCTCACGGTACAGAACCTCTGCCTTGGATACGGCAAATTCATAGCCTTCTCTGCGCATGGTCTCGATGAGGACGGACAGATGCAGTTCGCCTCTGCCGGAGACCTTAAAGCGGTCCATATCCTCCGTCTCCTCCACCCGGAGGGACACATCCGTATTCAGCTCACGGAAAAGTCTCTCGCGAATGTGACGGCTGGTGACGAATTTACCTTCCTGGCCTGCCAGAGGGCTGTCATTTACCATGAAGTCCATGGCGATGGTAGGCTCGGAGATCTTCTGGAAAGGAATGGGAGTCACCGCATCGGGGCTGCAGAGGGTGTCTCCAATGTGCAGGTCGGAAATACCGCTGATGGCAACGATGGAACCGATGCCTGCTTCCCGGACCTCCACTTTGTTCAGGCCGTCAAACTCATAGAGCTTGCTGACCTTGGTCTTGATCAGTTTATCGGGCTCGTGGTGGTTGCAGATCACCACTTCCTGGTTCACGCTGATGGTGCCGTTGTCTACCTTACCTACGCCGATCCGGCCCACATACTCGTTGTAATCGATGGTGGAGATCAGCACCTGGGTACCTGCCTCGGGATCTCCCTCGGGAGCGGGGATGTAGTCCAGGATGGTCTCAAACAGCGGCTCCATATCGGTGCCGGGGGTGCTTGCGTCCAGGCTGGCAACACCGGTCTTGGCAGAGGCATAGACAAAGGGACAGTCCAGCTGGGAATCGTCCGCATCCAGCTCCAGGAACAGTTCCAACACCTCGTCCACCACTTCATCGGGTCTCGCCTCGGGGCGGTCGATCTTGTTGATGCATACGATGACGGGAAGCTTCAGTTCCAGTGCTTTGCGCAGCACGAACTTGGTCTGGGGCATAGCACCCTCAAATGCGTCCACCACCAGGATGACGCCGTTGACCATCTTCAGCACACGCTCCACCTCGCCGCCGAAATCTGCGTGGCCCGGGGTGTCGATGATATTGATCTTGGTGTTCTTGTAGGTGACTGCAGTGTTCTTGGACAGGATGGTGATGCCGCGCTCACGCTCCAGATCGTTGGAGTCCATGACACGCTCCGCCACCTCCTGGTTCTCACGGAACACGCCGGACTGCTTTAACAGTTCGTCCACCAGGGTGGTCTTCCCATGATCGACATGGGCGATGATTGCTACGTTTCTTACATCTTCTCTCTTCTGAATCATTTTTTCATCCTCCAAGCCTGCAAATTCAATTTGCAGGCGCTTGAGGAGAAATCTGCGAATGCAGTTTCTCCGAATAGATCATGCAGTTTTGCCAACCGGCAAAACTGACGTTTGAAAGAAAAGCGCATCAGCGTTTTCTTTCAAACATTTCTCCTCAAAAACTACTCAGACGCATATTCTATCAGATCTTGGATTTTTGCGCCTGACTCTTCATCTCGCGTGCATTCTCCAGTGCAGCCTCGGTGATCGTATCCGATCCCAGGAGTCTGGCCACTTCCGCAAGACTTTCCTGCTCATCTGCAGGATAAACCCGAGTGCTGGTGGAACCGCCCTCAGAGGTTTTTTCAATGATATAATGGGAATCCGCCATTGCGGCGATCTGGGGCAGATGGGTGATGCAGATCACCTGATGTGCCCGGGATACCTTCCCCAGCTGGGTGCTGACCTTCCATGCGGTCTTACCGCTGATGCCGGCGTCGATCTCGTCAAAGATCAGAGCATCGCATCCGTCACGGCCCGCCAGCACCGTCTTTACCGCCAGCATGATGCGGGACAGTTCGCCGCCGCTGGCCACATTCTGCAGAGGCTTCCGGGGCTCGCCGGGATTGACGGAAATGCGGAATTCCACATCATCCGCTCCCTTGCTTCCCATGGGGGCCTCTCCCACATGGACCTCAAAATCCACCGCGTCGAAATTCAGCTCTGCCAGTGCTACACTCAGTTCCTTTTCCAGTGCCTTCGCTTTTGCTTTCCGCACTGCGGTGAGCTTTGCGCAGAGGCTAGTCAGTTCCGCCCTTGCCGCATTCAGCTTTCCGCGGAGCTTCTCCAGATAGGCATCGTAGTCCTCGTACCGGGCCAGGGATTCCCTGCATTTTGCCCCGTACGCCAGCACTTCTTCAATGGTCCTGCCGTATTTGTCCTTCAGACGGTTCACCAGATCCAGCCGGTCCTGTACCGTCCGGAAGGTGTCCTCATCGAACTCCGCATCCGAAAGATAGGAAGAAATGCTGCGGTTAAAATCCGCCAGCAGGTCTTCGGCCTGCAGAAGGAGCTCCTCCTGCTCTTTCAGGCTGTCATCATAGGCGGTGACTACCCGAAGGCTTCGCAGCGCTCTGGAAATCTGTTCCGCCGCGGAATCCTCTCCCGTGCCGGACGCCCGGTAACATTCCCCCAGGCCCTCCAGGATCTGACGGGAATTCACCATTCTGCGGTAGTCCCGCTCCAGCTCCTCGTCCTCACCGGGAACGAGATGCGCTTCCTCGATCTCTTTACATTCAAACTCTGCCAGGCTCTGTTCCCTGCTTAAAGAGTCCCCGTCCTTTTCTTCGGCTTCCAGCTCTGCTTCCAGATCCGCCGCCAGACGATAAGCACTGCGTACCTGCTCCGGCAGATTCCCCTCTTCCTCAGCTCCGTACTGGTCCAGGATCTCCAGATGGGAACTTTTGTGCAGGAGGGTCTCACTCTCGTGCTGCCCGTGGATGTTGATGAGTTCGGAGGCCAGGGCCTTCAGCTGTTTGGTGGTAACACTCTCTCCGTTGATCCTGCAGGAACTCCTGCCGGCGGAAAGCTTGCGGCTGATGATGACCAGACCGTCCTCGGGAGGATCCAGGTCCATCTCAGCCATGGCCTTTGACAGCGCCTCACTCTCGGAACGGAACACCAGCTCTACCTGAGCCGTATCCGCACCGTGGCGCAACATCCCGGAATCGAAGCGGTCTCCCAGGGCCAGTCCCACAGAGCCCATAAGTAAGCTCTTGCCGGCGCCGGTTTCGCCCGTCAGGATGTTGAGGCCGGGTCCGAATCGGGCCTCGGCGTCCTCCATCAGTGCCAGGTTTTTGACATGAATACTTTCTAACATATGCACACTCCTTGTGCCTTCTCCGAAAGGAGTCTGCCCGGACTCCAAAAGCAGGGCTTACGCCTTGCTGAGCATACCTGAAATGAGGTCCATGAGGGCCTCCGTATCTCTGGAGGTGCGCACGGCGACGAAGATGGTATCATCTCCCGCAATGCACCCCAGCACACGGTCAAAATGCATGGCGTCGATGGCCGCAGCCACCGCCATAGCCATCCCGGATACCGTGCGGATCACCAGGATGTTCTCGGCTCTGTCCATGGACACAAAGCCGTCCCGCAGCACGCGGATGAATTTATCTCCCATGTCTTCCTTGCCGGCAGACAGAGCCACATAGCGCTGTCCCTTGTCGGCGGAAGCCACCTTAGTAAGACGCAGCTCCCTGATATCTCTGGAAACCGTCGCCTGGGTCACCTGACAGCCCCGCTCCTGAAGCAGATCCGCCAGTTCCTCCTGGGTGGATACTCTGTTTGTTTCGATGATCTCCAGGATCATATTGTGTCTTGCTTTTTTATTCATCAAAGTTTCTCCTGCAAAATGTCCAGAAAACTGGTCTGTCTCAGGGTCATCAGTTCCGTAACACCGGCAGATTTTGTAATGGTGATCCGGTCTCCCGTTTTGATCTTCACCACGGCCGAGCCGTCAAAGGAAGCTTCCATCACCTGCTCTCCGCCGTCCTTGGAGGGAAGCACCTCCACTTCGATCTCATCCTCGGCGGAAAAGACGATGCTGTTCCGGTTCAGATTGTGAGGACAGATGGGGGTCAGTGTGATGAGCTGCGCCGTGGGCTCCAAAAGAGGGCCGCCCGCTGACAGGTTGTAACCCGTGGATCCCGTAGGTGTGGTCAGGATCACGCCGTCCGCATGGAATTCATGCAGGAACCTGCCGTTGACGCTGATGCGTAGCAGCTGGATCTTCAGGCTTCCGCAGCGGCTGATGACCACGTCGTTTAATGCCGTATCCTCCATCACCTCTCCGTTAGCAAACCGGATCCGTCCGCTGAGCATCATCCGATTCTCAAGATAATACTGCCCGGCGGCGATGCGGTCAATGGCTTCTTCGATACAGTCCGGCTCCACCTCCGTCAGATACCCCAGGGCGCCCTTGTTCACGCCGATGATGGGAGCGTTGAGACTCCTCACCTCTCTGGCTGCCTGCAGCATGGTACCATCTCCTCCGATGGCGATGACAAAATCCCCGTCGGATATGGGATCCTGAGGATACACGCCGTAGGAAATGCCCCTCGCTTCCAGGCAGGAGCGGATCTTCCCGGTGATGGCACCGTCCGGATCCTTATAGGTATTCGGATAAATTATGACATGCATATCATTTCCTCGATTGTTGAACTGCTGTTACAGATCATTAAGATACTACAGATCATGCGAGGCATCCACGATAGCGTCGATCCGTGCTTTCCATTCGGGAGTGACGGACAGTCCTCTGCCCTCCTCCGTGATCTGTTTTCCTCCGCTTTCCGCGGTGGCTTCCTCCAGCGCCTCCTGCTCCGGGGTCAGCTCCTTTTTCCGGATATGCAGGAGATACTCGATGTTGCCCTCGGGTCCCTTAATGGGGGAAAACTCCAACCCCAGGACCTCAAAGCCCACGAAGTCCGCAAAATCGATGACCTTGCAGATCACTTCCCTGTGGACACTGCTTTCCCGGACCACGCCCTTCTTCCCCACCTTCTCGCGCCCCGCTTCAAACTGAGGCTTGATCAGGGTTACCATCTCCGCTCCCACCTTTAAAAGGTTCCGGGCGGGGATCAGGATCTTCGTCAGGGAGATAAAGGACACATCCACGCTGGCAAAATCCAGAGACTCTCCGATGTCCTCGGGCTTCACGTAGCGGAAATTGGTCTGCTCCATCACCACCACTCTGGGGTCCTCGCGAAGCTTCCAGTCCAGCTGGCCGTGACCCACGTCCACGCTGTAGACTTTCGTAGCGCCGTTTTGCAGCATACAATCCGTAAAGCCGCCGGTGGAGGAGCCGATGTCCATACACACGCGGCCGGTCAGATCGAAGCCCCAGACCTCCATGGCCTTTTCCAACTTAAAGCCTCCCCGGCTGACGTACTTCGGGGAGGCTCCGCGTACTTCCAGTTCAAATTTGCCATCCGTCTGGAACATGGCCCCGGCCTTGTCTTCGCGCTGTCCGTTGACAAAGACATTGCCCGCCATGATGATGGCCTTTGCTTTTTCCCGGGAGGGGGCATAGCCCCGCTCCGTCAGGATCACATCCAATCGTTCTTTCATAATGCAATCGAAATCTTTCTGTTAATCCGCTCCGCGATGGACTCAGCATCCATATGCAGTTCCTTCCGCAGCAGATTCACATTGCCGTGAGTGACAAAGGTGTCGGGAATACTGATGTTCAGGAAGTCCGTGCTGAGGCCTTCCCGATTCATGTAGGAAAGCACACGCTCACCGAAGCCGCCACTCTCCACATTTTCCTCCATGGTCACCAGCAGGGAATGATATCTGCAGGCTTCCAGGATGATCTCCTCGTCGATGGGCTTGGCAAAGCGGGCATTGATGAGGCTCACATGCTTGCCCTCAGCCTTCAGGATCTCCCGGACCTTCTCTGCGATGGCTACCATATTGCCCAGTGCCACCAGCACGATCTCATCCTCACGGTAGATCCATTCCGCCCTGCCCTTCTCGATGGGAGAACGGAAGTCCTCCAGCCCGTCGTAGGCTTCCCCTCTGGGATAGCGGATGGCGATGGGCTCAGAGAGCTTCAGGGCAAATTTCAGCATATCGGAAAGCTCCCATTTGTTCTTGGGAGCGCAAATGGTCAGATTCGGGATGGAGCCCAGGTAGCTCAGGTCAAAGATTCCCTGATGGGTCTCTCCGTCCGCTCCCACAAGGCCTGCTCTGTCCACTGCAAAGATCACCGGCAGCTTCTGGATGCAGACATCGTGCAGGATCTGATCGTAGGCTCTCTGCAGGAAGGAGCTGTAGATTGCCACCACAGGCTTGTAGCCGGAAGCGGCCAGTCCCGCAGCAAAGGTAACGGCGTGCTGCTCTGCGATGCCCACATCAAAGAGTCTGTCCGGGAACTTGATCCGGAATCTGCGGAGGCCCGTTCCTTCGGACATGGCAGCGGTGACAGCCACCATCTTGGGATCCCGTTCTCCCAGCTTGAACATGACTGTGGAAAAAATATCGGTCCAGGCAGCCTTGGCGGAATTAGCCGCAGGAATGCCCGTTTCGATCTCAAAGGGCGCCGTACCGTGGAATCTGGCGGGATGCCGCTCCGCAGGGGTATATCCTTTGCCCTTCTCCGTGATCACATGGATCAGCACGGCTCTGTCAAAATGCTTTGCTTCCCGCAGGGCTCTGCGGACGTCATCAATATTGTGGCCGTCCACAGGCCCCAGATAGACCAGGCCCATCTCCTCAAAGAGCATGCCGGGCATCATCAGGGATTTGAAACTGTTCTTTGCTCTGCGGATGGTGGTAACGATGGCGTCACCCTTTTTGGATCCGACGAGCTTGTCATAAACGCCCTTCTTCAGGTCCAGATAGGGCATGGAAGTACGGAGGGTGTTGAGATACTTGGGGATCCCACCCACATTCTCCGAAATGGACATATTGTTGTCGTTGAGGATAATGATGAGATTGGAATCGAGCTTCCCCGCATTGTTCAGAGCTTCAAAAGCCATGCCCCCGGTGAGAGATCCGTCTCCGATGACCGCCACCACCGTCTCATCGCCCAGACTCATATCTCTGGCGGTGACCATCCCCATGGCTGCGGAGATGGAGGTGGAGCTGTGGCCCGTGTCAAAGGCGTCGCAATCGCTCTCATTACGCTTGGGAAAGCCGCTCATTCCGCCGAATTGGCGCAAATGATCAAAACCGTCCTTGCGGCCGGTCAGGATCTTGTGGGTGTAGCACTGATGGCCGACATCCCAGATCAGCTTATCCTTCGGCAGGTCCAGCTCCAGATGCAGGGCCATGGTGAGCTCCACCACGCCCAGATTGGAGGCCAGATGACCGCCGGTAAGACTCACGGACCGGATCAGGAAATCACGGATCTCCTGGGCCAGTCCGGCATATTGATCGGGCGGGAGCTTTTTGATGTCTCCCACCCGGTTAATTTCATCCAACAACATTACAAACTACCTTACTCTTCTGCCTTCAAGGGAGTCGTGGTGCCATCGGCCTGAAGCTTCAGTACCTGCTTCTCCACCTTGTCCACCTGCTCATTACAAACCTTCAAAAGCTCCATGCCCTTGCTGTATGCCTGGAAGGCCTCCTCCAGAGTGATGCCCTCGCGCTCCAGCAGGGATACGGTGTCCTGCAGCTCCTTGAAATTCTCTTCCAGTGTCAGTTCTTTCTTCTCATCCATTTTTTGAAATCTCCCTCACTCTTGCAATCGCCGTGCCGTCCGTCATGTAGAAGCGAATCTCCTGATCCGTCTCCAGATCCTCTACGGACTTGATGTTGTTGCCGTTCATATCCTCCACGTAGGAGTAACCGCTGCTGAGCTTGTTTAAGGGAGATAATCCCTTCATGCGCTCGATCAGCAGGCCGAGCTTGTGCTTTCGCAAGGTCAGGATCTTGTCCATGTAGCGGTCCAGCAGATCCTTCAGATGCTCCAGCTCATCCTTCCGATCCTGCAGGGCGTAGTACATACCCTGTTCCAGGTGTCTTTGCAGGACGACGAGCTGTTCTTTTTTGTGATCCAGCTGATTGATGGGGCTGTAGCCCTCCAGACGGCTCCTGGCCATCTGCAGATTGCTTCGCTGGTCCCGCAGGTGCCTGCGCATGAGTTCGTTCAGGTACCGCTCCTGCTCCGAAAGGTCCCGCAAGACCTGACGCATATCGGGAACGGATGCCAGGGCTGCCGCCGTGGGAGTGGTCTCCCAGACATCTGCCACGAAGTCCGCAATGGAGGTGTCCGGCGTATGACCGATACCCGTGATGATGGGCACCTTACAATGGAAAATGGCTTCCGCCACGCTCCGGTCGTTGAAGCACCAGAGATCCTCTATGGTACCGCCGCCCCTGCCCAGGACCATGACATCCACGCCGTATTTTTCCAACGCCTGAATACCGGCCACAATGTTGGGGGCAGCCTTCTCACCCTGTACCAGGGTGGGGTAAACAATGATCTGTACGTAGGGGTCCTTCCCCAGGATCTTGGAAGTGATATCCTCCACCGCATCTCCCTTGGAAGAAGTAAGGACACCTACCGTCTTCGGGAACAGCGGGATGGGCTTTTTGTATTCCCGGGAAAACATGCCCATTTCCAGCAGTTCGGTCTTCAAAGCCTCAAAGCGCTCATGGAACTGGCCCATGCCCACTCTGGTGATGGTGACCGGATTCAGGGAATAGGTACCGCCGGGCTGATGGACGCTGACAGAGCCCTTACAGACTACTTCGATACCGTCCTCCAGCTCGAAGGAAAGCCTTTGCATCATAGAGGGCCGCATATAGCAGCTCAGCTTCGACTGCGGATCCTTCAGCGTAAAATACAGTCCAGAGGGATGATACTTGCAGTTGCTGACCTCTCCCTGGACCTCCAGATTCGCCAGGAGGCCATCCCCCTGGACCAGATCCGACAGATGCTTATTCACCTGACTGACTGAAAATACCGGCATACCCCGCCCCTTCCTTAAGCCTTTTGAATCTTGCTCAGGATTGCATTGACAAAGCTTCCGGAGTTCTCGCGTCCGTAGCGTTTTGCCAGTTCTACCGCCTCATCGATGGCCACTCCGTCCGGAATGTCATCATCGTATTTCAGTTCATAGGATGCCAGCCGCAGAACCGCCAGCTCCACCTTACCGATACGGCCGATGTCCCAGCCCTCGGTGTTTTTGTCGATCAGTTCGTCCAGTTCGGACTGTTTTGCCAGGATCGCCTCGTATTTTTCCTGCACATAGGTGCGATCCGACTCATCCCAGTCCAGATTCTCCTCGTCCAGACGGAACGCTTCCCACTGCTCCGGGAGCTCCTCCGCGGGGAAAAATTCGATGCGAAACAGCATTTTGAAAATCCTGTCTCTCAGTTCATGTCTCGTCATTGTGATGTCCCCTTTATGCGTTCACATCCACGCCGACCACATGCACATTCACGTCACCGACGGTAAGTCCGGTCATGGTCTCCACTGCGGAGCTGACCTTGGACTGTACCTGCTGACCGGTAGCGGGCACGGGATAACCGTACTTCACGACGATGGCGATGGAGATACGGACGGTGCTGCCGCCGATGTCCACCTTCACGCCTCTGTACTGGCTGCTGTTCTTGATACCGACCTTGCCCATCAGCTCTCCGGTGGCGGAACCGGCTACCTCGCCGACGCCCTCCACCTCCAGGGCTGCCAGAGATGCGATGTTTGCCACCACATCATCCGCGATCATGACCTGTCCGATGTTCTCGGAGGTCTTCAGTACGATAGAACTTCTCTCCGCCTTTTTCTTTGCGGAGTTATTCTTTGCTTTCTTGGTGCCTGATGCATTGCCTGCCATGGATGTTCTCCTTTCAAACATGTATAAAACATGTATAAATACCAATACTACATCTCACTATATCACAAAATGCCGTATTATACTATGTTTTTTCTTATGCACTAAACCCTGTATCAGCCCCGTCCGAACTCGGAAAGTTCCAGGCCGGGATTGCGCTCCAGGGTCATGCCCACACTCCAGGGATTGATGAAAAGAAGCAAAGGATTGCCCTTCATGTCCACCACCTTCTTCATGTCGGAGGTGCCGCTGAGCTTCTCCATATCCACGGTCTCGGGATGCTCCACCCAGCGGATGTGCTCGTAGGGCAGATTCTCCAGCCGGATCTCCACGTTGTACTCATTCTCCAGGCGGTATTTCAGGACATCAAACTGCAGCACGCCCACGACACCCACAATGATCTCCTCCATGCCGGAATGCATTTCCTGGAAGATCTGAATGGCGCCCTCCTGAGCGATCTGCTCGATGCCCTTCACGAACTGCTTGCGCTTCATGGTATCCATCTGCCGCACCCTTGCGAAGTGCTCGGGAGCGAAGGTGGGAATTCCCTCATATTTGAAGTTCAGACCGGGTGCGCACACCGTATCACCGATGGAAAAGATACCGGGATCGAAAACGCCGATGATGTCGCCGGCGTAAGCCTCTTCCAGGATCTTGCGCTCATCCGCCATGATCTGCTGGGGCTGGGACAGGCGCATGACTCTGCCGCCCTGCACGTGCCGTACTTCGTCGTTGGCGTCGTACCGTCCGGAACAGATGCGCATAAAGGCAACGCGGTCTCTGTGGGCCTTGTTCATGTTGGCCTGGATCTTAAAGACAAAAGCGGAGAATCCTTCCTTCACGGGATCGATGACACCCGCGTCGGATTTTCTGGGAAGGGGCGTCGTCGCCATGTTCAGGAAATGCCGTAGGAAGATCTCCACGCCGAAATTGGTGAGAGCGGAACCGAAGCACACGGGGGTCAGCTCACCCGCACGAACCGTCTCCAGATCAAAATCCGCGCCGGCGCCGTCCAGCAGCTCGATCTCCTCCAGGAGCTTATCCGCAGCCTCATCGCCGATGGTCTCCCGCAGCAGCGCTTCGTCGCTGACGGGAACGGTGACGGACTTTCCTTCTTTGGTACCCTTCTCCGTATCGGAATAGCAGATGATGGAGGCGCTTTCTCTGTCGTAAACGCCCTTAAATCCCTTACCGGAGCCGATGGGCCAGTTGATGGGGCAGGTTGCGATGCCCAGCTCCTTCTCGATGTCGTCCAGCAGATCAAAGGTGTCCATGGCATCCCGGTCCATCTTGTTGATGAAGGTAAAGATAGGGATCTTGCGCATGACACAGACCTTGAACAGCTTCCTGGTCTGGGCCTCCACGCCCTTGGATCCGTCGATGACCATCACTGCGGAATCCGCAGCCATCAGGGTTCTGTAGGTATCCTCCGAGAAGTCCTGGTGTCCCGGAGTGTCCAGAATGTTGATGCAAAATCCGTCGTATTCAAACTGCAGAACGGAGGAGGTGACGGAAATACCTCTCTCCTTCTCGATCTCCATCCAGTCGGAAACCGCATGTCTGGCGGTGGCTTTTCCCTTGACGGAACCTGCCAGATTGATGGCGCCTCCGTAGAGCAGGAACTTCTCCGTCAGCGTGGTCTTACCGGCATCGGGGTGGGAAATAATGGCAAAAGTACGTCTTCTGTTGATCTCTTTGGAATAATCAGGCATTTCTTATCTAATCTCCTTAAATGTGCAAAATGATAAAGTCTCAAAACGAAATTCTTAAGAAGATGCCCGTCAGAGATCCTTTAAAATACTGTTACCCGTAAATGCGGGGGTGATGCCGAAATGATCCAGCACCGTAGCGCCCACATCCGCGAAGGTGGAGCGGGTGCCCAGGTTCACGTTTTTCCCGCGAAGTGCAGGTCCCCACAAAAGCATGGGAACATACTCTCTGGTGTGGTCCGTGGTGCGCTTGTAGGAAGGGTCGCAGCCGTGATCCGCAGTGATCAGCAGCAAGTCCTCCTCTCCCAGCCGATCCAGCATGGCCTGCAGATGCTCGTCAAAATAGGTGAGTGCGGAAGCATAGCCATCGATGTCACGGCGATGTCCGTAGATCATGTCCGTATCCACCAGGTTTACAAAGCACAGACCGTCAAACTCCCGGTCCAGCAGTTCCAGCGTGCGGTCAATGCCCTCGGGATTTCCCGCCGTGGGGAAATGCTCCGTGATGCCCTTGCCAACGAAGATATCACGGATCTTACCTACGGCAAGTACATCCTTCCCGGCGTCCTTCAACTGATCCAGCATGGTAATTGCGGGAGGCACCAGGGAAAAATCGTGTCTTCCGGAGGTTCTGGTAAAGTCAGAAGCGCAGGTGCCCACGAAGGGTCTTGCGATGACACGGCCCACGCCGTGCTTTCCCTGCAGGATCTCTCTGGCCATATTGCAATATTCATAGAGCTGCTCTCTGGGGACGATATCCTCATGAGCAGCGATCTGGAACACGGAATCCGCAGAGGTATAGACGATCAGGTCACCGGTGCGCATATGCTCCTCGCCGTAGTCACGGATGACATCCGTGCCGGAATAGGGCAGGTTGCAAAGCACGCCTCTCCCGGTAGCCTTACGGAAAGGCTCCAGCACCTCCTCGGGGAAGCCGTTGGGATAGGTCGGCAGCGGATCAGGGGAATAGATTCCCGCCAGCTCCCAGTGGCCGATGGTGGTGTCCTTCCCGGCGCTGCGCTCCTGCATTCTGGCGTAGACACCCTCGATGTCGGACCCTCTGTCAAATCCTTCCGCCGTCTGTACGCCGTCGATCTGAAAAAGGCCCAGGCGCTTCATCACAGGAACATTTAATTTTTCCGATGTGGTAACGGCACGGATCGTGCTCACATCAAAATCTCCGAAAGCCGCGGAATCAGGAGCCTCTCCTGCCCCGAAGCTGTCCAGTACGATCACAAAAAATCTCTTCATGGCAATCCTTTCCGGACTTTGTTTCGCCCAAAGCCCCACCATATTATACAGGATTTCGGGCAAAATGAAACCCCCGACTGCATTGACTTGCACCTGCATCCGGTTGTCCGGATTGCAGGCTGCAAATCACAGTTCGGGGGTTACCGCCACCTTTTTGATGGCTTTTTTGATGGGCTTAAACAAAAGCAGCATAAACACAAAATTACCTGCACAGTGGATCAGATCGTAAGGGATCCCCGCCACCCACCAGGCCATCTGGGTATGAAGGGCATCCTTCAGACCGTTTTGCGTCAGGCCCATCACCAGATAGACCAGACTGCACAGATATCCGAAGGACAGTCCGAAGGCGCCGGAAAGCACCGCCCAGAACAGGGGCTCTTCCCGCTTTCGGAAGGTCCATGCCAGAAAGGCCAGAAGCGGCCACACGTACAGGTACATGATCCACCAGACATGGACGCCGTAGATCATCCCTTCGATCAGAATGAACACCGGCACGATGGCGATGATCCGCCAGCCGAAGCAGACGGTGAACATGATGATCCAAAAGCTGGTAAGCTCAACGTTGGGCAGACCGCTGAGCGCCGCTTTGCACACCTCGATCACCGCCACCATCAGACCTACATAGGCGATGTCTCTGGCGGAGATGCGAGGCGCTGCTTTTTCCTCTTTACTTTTCTTATCCGGCTCTTCCGGATCAGAAGGAAGACGCATCTGTGTAGACAATGCTGAATGCATCGCCGTCAGCCACGGGCTGGGAATCGATGCCGAAATTGCAATACTCACCGTTTACATAGAATGCCCAGTAAGCATTGTCGGTAGCGTATACGGCAGACTCGCCGTTCACAACCTCTACCATCATGCCGTACTCGCTGTCGGTACCGGAATAGGTAAGGCCATCAGCCTCGTCCATTGCCTGGCGCAGGAACTCTGCGTCTGTGTTGACATTGTAGGTCTTAGAGCTGCTGTCGGAACTCACCACCTCGATGGTGATGTTCTTTGCGCCTGCCTGTGCCTGAGGACGGTTCAGAACGAACACAACGATCAGCGCAATGACAGCCACAGCAAGTGCACAGACTCCGATAATGAGTCCCGTCTTTTTCTTCTTAGCTTCCATAATTAGCTTTCTCCTTTATTCGATTGTAGCTTTGTCAAAAGGGAAAGGTGGAAAGCGCCCCTGCCCGGGCACTTCCGCAGAAATGTCAGCTTCTTTGATAAGATGCCGATGCTCTGCACAAACCATATCCGCGTGGTCTGCAGCTTATGATTACAGGCAGGTCTCCTGGCTCGGATCTCAGCGCCGGATCATTACCTTCCCGGGTGCCCCCAGTGGCCTGCCTGCCACGGCAGCCATGTCCGACTACTTCCATACAGTGACGGGATCGCGCAGGCCTCGCACCTGCTTCCCTATTCTCCGAAAGGGGCATCGCAAAGCGATCGGCCGCCCTTCCGGCACCTGTAACTCCTGATTTGACGAAACGAGCATATATTACCAAAGAGCGGCGAAAAGTGCAAATCGTTTCATGGTATGATATAATGATTAGTCGCACTAAGAGATTAATTCTCATTTACACAAGAGGAAACATATGAATATCATCATAGTCGGCTGCGGTAAGGTGGGCTCAACCCTGGCTCAGCAGCTCAACGGAGAAAATCATAACATCGTCGTCATCGACAGCAATCCGGACCGTGTGGCTAATATGACGGACACCCTGGATGCCAAAGTGCTCCTGGGCAACGGCGTCAGCTTCAAAATGCTGCAGGAAGCCGGTATTTCCCATACGGATCTCCTCATCGCCGTCACGGATTCCGATGAAGAGAACCTGCTGTGCTGCTGCATTGCGAAAAAAGCCGGTCACTGTAAGACCATCGCCCGGGTGCGCAACCCTATCTACAACGATGACGTGGCATTTCTGCGGGACGAGCTGGGTCTGGCCCAGGTCATCAATCCCGAGCTTTCCAGTGCCACCGAAATTGCCCGGATCTTCCAGTTCTCTTCCGCGGTGAAGATCGAATCCTTCTCCAAGGGTCTCATCGAGCTCATCCATTTCCGCGTCACCGGGGACTGCCTGCTGAAGGATTATTCCCTGATGAATGTCCGTTCCAAGCTGAACATGGACGTGCTGATCGCCTGCGTAAAGCGCGGCGAAGAAGTCATCATCCCCAGAGGTGATTTCGTCTTCCGGGAGGGAGATGTGGCAGGCGTTCTGGCAAAGCCCCAGATCGCTACGGAATTTTTCTCCAAGATCGGTATTCCCACCGGCAGGATCCGCACCGCCATGATCGTAGGCGGCGGCAAGATCTCCTACTACCTGGCACAGCGTCTGCTCCTGGGCGGCATCGACACCAAGATCATCGAGCAGAACGCAGACCGCTGCAGAGAGCTCAGCGAGCTCCTGCCCAAGGCCACCGTCATCTGCGGTGACGGAACGGACGAGAAGCTCCTGATGCAGGAAGGCCTGGAAAATGTGGACGGTTTCGCCGCTCTCACGGGTCTGGACGAGGAGAACATCCTCCTGAGCCTCCTGGCCAAGAAACGGTCCAAGGCCAAAGTGGTGACCAAGATCAACCGCATCAATTTCAACGCCGTTCTGGGAGACATGCAGGTGGATACCATGACCTTCCCCAGACTTCTTACCGCTGACATGATCGTCAGATATGCCAGATCCATGAACGCCGCTTCCGACAACGTGGAGAACCTTTACCGTCTGGAGGACGGCAAGGCGGAGGCGCTGGAGTTCCTCATCAGCGAGGAATGCAAGGTAACGAACGTTCCGTTGGCAGAGCTGAAGCTGAAGAAAAATCTGCTGATCGGCTCCATCAACCGGAAAGGCCGGGTATTCCTGCCCACCGGTTCCGATATGCTCCAGGTAGGTGACCATTGCATCGTCGTCACCACCACCCTGGGTATGAAAGACATTCGGGATATCCTCCAGGGATAACCGAAGGGAGACATCTGTATGAATATCATCATGATCCTTTATATCATCGGTTGGATCCTGGAGTTTGAAGCCATGTTCATGCTTCTGCCCACCATTGTGGGACTGATCTACCGTGAGCCCATGGCGGCGCTCTGCTATTTCCTCACCGCAGTCATCACCTTCGCCATCGGCTATTTTCTGAAGCTCCGAAAGCCCCGGACCACCGACCTCTACATGCGGGAAGGCTTTGCCACCGTGGCACTGGGCTGGAGCGCACTGAGCATCTTCGGTGCCATTCCCTTTGTGGCGACGGGGGACATTCCCAACTATATCAATGCACTCTTTGAAGCCGTCTCCGGATTTACCACCACGGGAGCCAGCATCCTCAACGATGTGGAGATTCTTACCCACGCAGGGCTCTTCTGGCGTTCCTTTACCCACTGGATCGGCGGCATGGGCGTATTC
>JAEETA010000006.1 GCA_016286555.1 Lachnospiraceae bacterium
CCTCTGCGGCATCACGGTCAATGAAGTTATAGTCTCCCTTTTTCAATGCATCTACCAATCCAATCTCATGGGCAGACATGGCGCCACCCATGGTAACGGATGCGCCGGTTGGAATCAGCTCCAGGGCCTTCGCCAAGGCCTCTTCCTTGTTGGCTGCGTAGTAGCCCTTCATGTTCCGGGACTCTAAGCCCTTGATGACCTTCTGGGCCAATAATTCGTTACGTTTTACAATGTTCTCGTTCATGTGTTTCCTCCTAATATATACCCTCTATTCATACCCTACTCTGTATCCTCTGCCAGGCGCTGCATCGTCTTGGCAAACAATTGTTGGTATTCCAACTCTTCCTTACGTCTTGCCTCGAACACTGCCTCGTCCACCTGGACCTGCTTGGCTCCAAGCCAATGCAATTGCGCCTTGGCACGTTCGCTTTTGATTGCAACCTGAGTGTACTCCGGTCCTATCAGAAGCAACTCCAATGCTTCCTTCGGTTCTAGATACCCGCTACTAATCATGCCAAGCGTATCGTAGATTGTATCGTTGGCAATAGGCCCGATAATCACGTCCGCTTCGATAGTATCCTTCCCACGACGGTTGTGAAAAATGTATTCAAACCAATCCTCGTCACGCAACAGCCGAACCACCTGAAGACCGTCCGTATCCAGTTCATATTCATTGATGTAGGCATCTCTTTTCGCCCAGCGGCGGGAGAACTCATAATCCGGCGACAGATAGAATCCCTGACCGAAATCTGCATTCAGACGACCATGGCGAATATCCGGATTTTCAATCACTACATCACTTGTATGGAATAGCTTCATAGGCAATCCTCTCTATGATCAATCTTCACCCACCAGGTGTACCGTCTGATAGGTATGACCTGTTGCCGGCAGGAACTTCTCAACAATCTCTGCCGTAGGAATCTTCATGCTGGATGTATTCACACAAGGATGGCAACCGATATAAGCATCTGAGAGCACATCCTCATCAATTAAGAGCTGGACCGCATGTTCCGTATCATTCATTAGTCCCATGACACTTACCGAACCCGGTTCGATATCTAAGTACTTCACCATATCCTCGGCCTCTGCGAAGGACAAGCGGGAGGAATTGATCTGGGCAGACAGTTCCTTGGTCTTGAACTTCTTATCTCCCGGCATGAGAAGCAGATAGAACTTGGTCTTCTGCCGGTTGCATAAGAAAAGATTCTTACACATCACAACACCAAGCGCGTCATCCACTGCCTTACAGGCCTCCATGGTATTGGCCGCCTCATGATCTGCCCGCTCGTACGCAATGCCAAGCTCATCCAAATAGTCATATGTCCGCACTTCCCGCGGCAAACGACCCGCGCAATCGTCGGGTCTTCCCTTGTATAATTCCATGTTGTTCTCTCCTATTACCGTATACAGTTGTATTATATCCAACCTAGTTGTGCAAATGCTAGTTTTTTGTAGTGGGTTCAGGTCCCATCTCCTGCACAAAAAAAGCCCCAGGCTATCGCCTGAGGCTCTTTTCTATGTAGTGCAGGAGATGGGACTTGAACCCACACGACATTGCTGCCACAAGATCCTTAGTCTTGCTCGTCTACCAGTTCCGACACTTCCGCGAACAAACGAAATGATATCATTATACAAAGGAAATGTCAACTGTGTTTTCGAGGCCGGTAGTTTATTTTTTCTTTTTGAAAAACACTTGGCAAGTCGGATGACGGGATATAAAACGATTGCAGGCAGGTGGACTATCGCAGGATCTCGTCGATGGTTGTGACCGTGCAGAAGCTTCCCTTGTTTCTGGAGATGATCTCCTTCATTTTCTGGAGCTCGAAATAGCTCACATAGCAGATCAGGGTCTTGTTTTCGCCTGCGATCATTCCGTAGGAATCCATGAGAGTGCAGGTCTTGTTCAGGTCTTCCTTGATCTCTTTGATGATGTGATCGGGGTTCTTCGTAATGATGGTCACCTGCTTGATGGCATCGAAATGATCCGTCACATTGGTGATGACGGAGGTGGCCACCACATACACCAGCAGGCTCAGGAGCGCAGCATTCTGATTGATCACCAGGAATGCCACGATGTAAACGCAGGCGTTGAAGGTAAGCAGGATATAAGTGAGACTGTAGTTCTTTCCGGTTTTCTCGGAGAGGTAGTCCACGATCAGGTTTGCCAGGATCTCGGAGCCGTCGATGCATCCGCCGACCCGCAGGATCAGAGCAAGACCGAAGCCCAGGATGGCGCCGCCGAAGGCCACGGCGAGGAAATGCTCCGTGTTCAGCTCAAAGGGAACCCGTTCAAACACTTCCAGGCCCACCGTATACACGGCGGAACCCAAAAGGGACTTGAAGCCGAATCGCTTTCCCAGACGTTTCGCTCCCAGGATCCAGAAGGGCAGGAAGATAAACAGCACGCACAGGGACAGATTGAATCCCGTGAGCTTGCTGACGATGATGGCAATACCTGCGGTTCCGTAATCGATGGCATCGTTGGGGATCAGGATGCAGATAACGGAGAAGCTGGCAAGCAGCGCCCCGAGTACGATGATCATACAGGAAAACAGGTCTTCAAATTTCTTTTTCATGTCAATCCTCCATCTCCATACGGCCCTGATGCTTTTTGTAAGCCTTGGCCCATTTGGAGATCTGTTTTTTCTTTGCGTAATTCTTTTCATTTTCCGCGCCGAGATTCAGATAGAGCTCCCAGCGCTCCCGGGAGAGTTCGCCGCTTTCCAGGGCGGCTTTGATGGCACAGCCGGGCTCCGTTTCATGCCTGCAGTTGCTGAACTTGCAGCACCGCTCCAGTTCAGTGATATCGGAGAAGGTTTCGTCGATGCCTTCCTGTACGTCAGCCATACCGATTTCCCGCATCCCCGGTGTGTCGATGATGTACACACCGTTCTCCAGGAGGAAAAGCTGACGGTGAGTCGTGGTATGTCGACCGGTGGAATCCGATTCCCGGATCTCCGAAGTCTTCATGATCTCACGGCCGGCTACGGCGTTCACCAGGGTGGATTTTCCGGCGCCGGAGGATCCGATGAGGCAGATGGTAACACCGGGGGTGAAATAGGGCTCCAGTTCCTCCAGACCGATGCCGTAGATGGCAGAGACTGCGTGGACGCGGACCTTCTCGGAGATACTTTCCACCTCCCGAATGAAACGTCCCACATTGCTGCACAGATCCGATTTGGTCAGGATCACCACGGGCACGGAATCGCCCCGGAGCGCTACGCTGGCATAGCGAGCGATGCGGTTAAAGCTGTAGTCCTCGTTCAGGGAGGTGACGATGAAGGTGTAGTCTGCGTTGGCCACCATGTATTGCATCACACCGGTTTTCGCCTGATCGGGACGCTGCAGGAGACTGGTGCGCTCGCAGACCGAGCGGATCACGGAATCTCCGGAAGGGTTGTGGAAAAACAGGACATAGTCCCCCACAACCGGCAGATTTTCAGCGCTGTCTTCGTAGAAGCTTCCTTTCAACTTTGCGGGAAGCTCCTTTCCTTCAAAAAGGATGGTATAGTGCCCTTTCTGCACCGCACAGATCCGTCCTTTTTCTTCTGACAGAGAGGGTTTTTGTACGTTGTTTTGAACATTGTTTCTGATATCCGAATTCATTGCTTTCGTTTCTCCATTCGTTTTTCATGCAGATTATCGTATGGAGACCCGCAGGCAAGATGGTAGAACAAAGCGCATCCTCGCGGAGCGTTTTCCCGGGAGGACCAGGGAACTTTCCAAGAAAAAAGCCGTGACAAAATAGCCACGGCGTAAGAGATCATCTGAAATATCCGAAAGGATCAACGATCAAAACCCGGGGTCATCATACGATATTCGATTACAGTTTCCATATGCAGAACAGTCATTATCATGATAACCTCGCTTTCCTAAATATTTTGTCCTTTGGGACACTTCGATGGTATCAGAGGCGTTTCGAAAAGTCAATCGGTATTTGGGCGGTAGAGACCTTTTTTGAAAAAAGCGTTTCCCGATGTGGTACAATCGAATGTAAGACAGGGACGACGGCCGCATCTTTGGCCGCATCATCAACGAAGGAGAGGGAAAGACATGGCACACACGAAAAAACTGGTACTGCTTCACTCGAATGACATGCACGGAGACTTCCTGGCAGAGGATGTGGACCGGAAGCTTATCGGCGGTGTGTCCATGTTGTCAGGCTACGTCAATCAGGTGCGGAATGAGGAGCCGAATACGCTGTATTGCATCGCGGGAGACATGTTCCGTGGCTCCGTCATTGACAGCGAATTTCAGGGACTGTCCACCATCGAGATCATGAACATGCTCTCCCCCGACATCGTTACCATCGGCAATCATGAGGTGGACTATGGTCTGGCGCATCTCCTTTTCCTGGAAAAATGCGCCAAATTTCCCATCATCAATGCCAATCTCTATATCAAGAACAATCACGCTCACATGTTCCGGCCTTACGAGATCTTTGAAGTGGACGGCATGAAGATCCTGTTCATCGGGATCCTGACGGAAGAGGTGATGGCCAAGGCTAAGACCGAGGGGCTGGTGGGGACCTTTGTGGATGTGGAGGACGCTGCCACGGAAGTGGAGCGGATCTGTGATGCACACAATGCGGTGGACGTGGATCTGACGGTGCTGCTGACGCACATCGGCATCGAAGCAGACCGGAAGCTGGCGCAGATCCTGGATCCTGCCTGCGGCGTGGATGTCATCATCGGCGGGCACTCCCATACTTTTATGACAGAGCCGGAGAGGGTGAACGACATTCTCATCGTCCAGGCGGGTACCGGAACGGACCAGATCGGACGCTTTGATCTGACGGTGGACACGGACGAAAATCGGGTGGTGGATTTTAAATGGTGCCCCGTTCCCATCGACTCGGAACACTGTCCCAGAGATCAGGAGCTGGAGCGCCTCATCGGGGAATATAAGACTCAGACGGATGAAAAATACGGCCGGGTCATCACCCGGTTTAAGAGAAAACTGACACACCCGTCGAGAAATCAGGAGACGGAGCTGGGGGCTGTTTTCGCGGATGCGCTGCAGGAGAGTCTTGGAGTGGATCTGTTCCTCTGCGCATCCGGTAGCATTCGCAGCACAGAACTGGGGCCCATCGTCATGCTGGGAGATCTGATGACCTGTTATCCTTACAATGACACACTGCACCTGTTCGAGGTCACCGGTGCCCAGCTGAAGGAGATGATCCGCTACATGCTGCGAGACGGTGTCTGGGCAGGGGAGCACACGGAGTTTTACCAGCTCTCCGGCGGATGGAAGGTGGTCTACCGGAAGTCATCCCATGACTTTGCGGAGTTTAGCAAAGACGGCAGGGAGGTTGAGGATGAGGACCTGTATTCCGTGGCTATGGAAGGGTTCCATTTCAAGAACCTGGGAGACATTTTCCATGTGGATCCCGAGGAGATCTTCGCCAACAAAAAGCCCAGGGTCATCGGCACCGCTTCCCGGACAGTGCTCGAAGAGTATCTCTCCGAACACAACCGACTGGATCATCATACGGGCCGGCGTCTGATCATCCTGGAGTAACCGGGTCCGCATGCAGTGCATATGCAAAAAAAGAGACGCCTATCCGGGCGTCTCTTTGAATGTGCATCATTTTTTCGGATCTTCTGTGTCTTTCTTTTCGACAACTTGCAATGTTTCTTCCAGCTCCCGAATCCTCTTGCTTTTGCGGTACAGGAGAATGAAGAGAACCGTGAATGCTGCGACGCCGATCACGCAGGCTGCGATGGTCATGACCTTCGTTTTGGCAGATCCGACCTTGGTTTGAGTGTCTGTATCGGCCGCTGAGTTGACAGTATTGTCGGAAGTGGAAGAAGAGAAGGTGGCAGTGTCTTTGGTTGCATTCGTGCTTTCTTCCGATACCATATCCGAAACTGCCGGATCTGTGGTCAGCGCATCTGCGTTTGTCACTGCCTGATCCGGATTTTGTCCTTCGTCCTGAGCCATCTGATTTCCGTTTTCTCCTGCTTCATCCGCCATGGGAGGTTCCGGTGCTTTTCCCGTATGAGCAGAAAGAGAAATGCCGTTTTTCCCTAAGGGAACCGCATGATCCAGACCGATGAATTTGCCGGAAGACTCGGCCCACAGCACGGGTTTTACCAGGGCGTATTTTTCCTCATCCCAGGTCTTGAAATCGTCCTTCACCAGGCCGCCGGTATCTCCGGAATTCGCATTGAAGCACCAGAAGGTGTGATGCAGGTGATCAGAGGAAATGCGGTCCCGCAGACACTCCATCCAGGTGAGATTCTTGCCGGACATAAAACCGCCCCACTCACCGATGAGGACGGGAGCAATGTCCTCCTCCGCAATGTAGAGCCAGTAATCGTGCCATGCATCACGATAGAGGGAACTTCCGTCAAAGTTCCCGGTAAACCAGGGCTGTTCGTAAACGAGAGGACCGTAGTCGTGGGGAGAATAGACAATCTGTTTGTTCCGCTCCGGGTCCCCGAAGTCGATGGGATAGTCCTTCACTGCCATGAGGTTGGCACCCCACCAGGTGTTGTAGTAATCAGAATCCTTCGAAGAGGTGAAATTGTTGGTCTTCGGATTGGTGGGATAGATCTGGATGCCTTCGATGACGATGAGGGCGTGAGGGTTCACATCCAGGATGGCATTGCCTGCACGCTCTGCCGCCCGCTTCCAGTTGTTGGCATCATTCGAATCGTTCCAGATGGCGTGAGGCGTTTCGCTTGCCTTGCCGTGAGGCTCGTTCTTCAGGTCGTATGCGACGATGGTGTCATAATTTTTGTATCTGTCCGCGATCCAGGTGAGAGCTTCCACATATTTGTCTTCCGAGATCTTACTCGTATACCATACGGGATGGTTGTGACCGGAGGCATCGGTGTTGGCGGAGTGGATGTCCACCATGACCTTGATGCCGTTTTCCTCGCAGAGGGTCAGTACATAGTCGAAGATCTCCAGGGAATTGAGGCCGCTGAGTGAAGCGTTTTCCGCGTGGTTGTAATTGGCCTCCGGGTATTTCCCTGCTTTCCACTCCAGCAGAAGCTCTGCCGACATGGGAATCCGCATCAGGTTAAAACCGTGATCTGCGATGGCTTTGATGGAGGTTTCCAGAGAGGCACTCCAGAGTCCGTCGAAGAGATTGGTACCGGTGTTGTAACCGAACCAGTTTAATCCGGTGAGCCATACTTCTTCGCCATTCAGATCAACGATCCGGGAGCACTCCGTGGTGAGCCAGTCATCCCCGGCTTTGCCGTAGGTGCTGACTGCAGGAGAGGAGAAACCGGAGAGCTTCTCAGCGCCGTTTCCGCCATCGGAACCACCATTTCCGCCGTCTTCGGAGTTGCCGTCATTCCCGGTATTACCGCCGTCTCCGGTGTCACCGGTGTTTCCGTCATTGCCGCCATCGGGCGCCGTTCCGGAGCCCGTGACACTGACGAGCTTTGCTTCCGTGATGTCCGAGCCTTCCACCTGGATCCCCACATTGGAAGAAAGAGCCCAGGCGTTGGGACCGTCCGCGCGAACGACTGCGGTGACCTGACTGCCGCTTACGGTATAACTGTCAAATCCCCAGCCGGAGGCGGAGGAGACGGTGCCGTCAAACTCCGCAACAGCCGTGACGGTCATGTATTCGGAGCAGTTTGTGAGGTCAAAGGTGATCTGGCCGCCGGACCCCCAGAGATTGGTGGTGACATTTTCCCCGGAGGGCTTTCCTGCGGCAGCCGCAAGACTGCCTGCGCTTAAGGGTGAGAAGCAAAGAGACAGGACAAACGCCGCCAGAACGGCGGAGAAGATCCTTTTGATGCGATGGCCGGATGTGTTCATGATGTTCTCCCAGGTAGCTGATTTGTGCGGTCACGGAAACTATTTTTGCGATTTGATCGCAGTCTGCGCCACACGGAAGATATTTTACACTTTTTTCAGCGATAATGCTATTTTTCGTGATATTTTGCGGTTTTGGATGAAAAGGGAGGCGGAAATGGCAAAATCAGCCCCGGAGACTGCAAAAAATGTTGAAAAACGGCGATGTTTCGTATATAATACCGTCTATATGTTGATGAGTATGAAGCGATTTCCTGCGAAGTCAGGGAATCAGCGGATTGCGAATGCATGTAGAAGTGCGAAAGCAGCGAAGCTGCGAAGCAATTCGTGGTATCAACAAAGAAGAATAAAGGTATAAAGGACGAGAAGAAAATGGCATTACTGGATCAATGGAAAGACATCGCCTACAACGAGAATGAAAGCAGAGAGAAGCTGGAGAAGCTTTGGAATGTCTACTTCATCAAGGAGAAAGGCGTATACGAGAAGCTGCTGAAGAATCCCGACGAGGTCGTCACCGGCACCGTAAAAGAGCTGGCTGAGAAGTACGAGCTCTCCCTGATGGAGATGACCGGCTTCCTGGACGGCATCAACGACAGCCTGGTAGCTCCCAACCCCATCGACGAGATGGAGGAGGATACCGAGGTCCGCATCGAAATCGACAAGGCCCTTCTGTACAAGAACATGGTAGCTGCCGGCGCAGACTGGCTGTACAACCTGCCCGAGTGGGAAACCATCTTTGACGAGGAAACCCGCAAGGAGCTCTACAAAGAGCAGAAGAGATCTACCACCATCGTCAAGGAAACGAAGGTATATCCCAATGATCCCTGCCCCTGCGGCAGTGGCAAGAAGTATAAAAAGTGCTGCGGCAAAAAGGCGTAATGAATTCAGGAGGGCTTTCCGTTGGGAGTGCCCTCTTGTGCAATTTTTAGGAATGATGCGAAGCAGCGAAGCAATCCGTTGCATCATGTGAGTAAAATCCAGGGAGCTG
Source organism: Lachnospiraceae bacterium (assembly GCA_016286555.1). Lineage (GTDB taxonomy): Bacteria > Bacillota > Clostridia > Lachnospirales > Lachnospiraceae > AC2028. Next base: position 8,768 of record JAEETA010000006.1, read on the forward strand.
CATATGGATAAAACACAGAAAAACTTAAGGACCGGCGCATACATTGCATCCGTCTGTTACATCGTGGTAGGCCTGGTGGCCATCGTTATGCCGGAGAGTATGCTGAAACTCCTGATCTACATCGTGGGCGGTGCCTGCATCGTAGGCGGAGCGATCTTTGTGATCAATTACCTGATCCGGGATGTGAAGATCAACTATTTCCGAAATGATTTTCTCCACGGACTGGTGGCGATCCTGCTGGGCATCATCGTGATCCTGAAGTGGGAGACCGTGATTTCCATGGTTCCCCTGTGCCTGGGAATCCTGGTGATGATCAGCGGCTGCATCAAACTGCAGAACGCCATTGACTTAAAGCGCATGAATTCCAAATCCTGGACCCGTCTTCTGATCGTGGCAGTGGTCAATCTGGTACTGGGTGCCGTTCTGGTGGGCAATCCCTTCAAGACCACTGTGCTGCTTTTGAGAGTCCTGGGTGTTGGCCTGATCTTCAGCGGTGTCACGGATCTCTTTTCCACCAAATTTTTCTCTAAAGTTTGGAAAGAGCAGGAAGTGACAGCTACCGCTACCGAAGTGGATCCTGCCGAAAAAACCGCAGAAGATGCGGAAGTTAAGGCAGATGAGACAGAGAAATAAAGAGAATGAAATCACCGAAATCCCCAATGGGACTCGGTGAGGACGGCAAAACATACAATGCATGCATGCAGGCACCGGCAGCGGTGCGGAAAGGAACCGATATGAAAAAACTTGAAGAGTACGTAGTAAGCATTCCCGATTTTCCCGAGCCGGGTATCATTTTCAGAGATGTGACCAGCGTTCTGCAGGACGCAGAGGGCCTGCACCTGGCCATCGACACCATGCAGAAGCTTATCGACGATCTGGATTATGACGTGGTCGTCGGTCCCGAGTCCAGAGGCTTTATCTTCGGAACTCCTCTGGCATACAACAATCACAAGCCTTTCGTGCTGATCCGCAAGAAGGGCAAGCTTCCCCGCGAGACCGTGGAGAAGACCTACGATCTGGAGTACGGCACAGCAACCATCGAGATGCACAAGGACAGCATCAAGCCCGGTCAGAAGGTTCTGATCGTTGACGACCTCATCGCTACCGGCGGTACCACCCAGGCTATGGTGGAGCTCATTGAGTCTCTGGGCGGCAAGGTTGTGGGTGTCTGCGTTCTGATGGAGCTGGCAGGCCTGAAGGGCAAGGAGAAGCTGGGTGATATTCCTCTGTTCTCCGCTATTGTTTACCCCGGAAAGTGATCTGACAGGTGAAAAGAAAGTAATCTACTCAAATAAGGGAGAGTATCCCACTGAGAAAGGAGGTACGCGCATGACGGATCCCAAAGAGCTTCCGGGTGGAGTGATCGATGATACGGAAGTAGAGCCGGTAGTGACCTTTGTGTCCCCGGAAGAATTGCATGAGCAGTTGATCGCCACCGTGCGCAGATACCACCCCAGTGACGATCTGTCCCTGATCGAGAAGGCTTACGAGACCGCCTGCGAGGCCCATTGCCAGCAGGTGAGAAAGTCCGGTGAGCCCTATATCATCCATCCCCTGAATGTGGCCATTATCCTGGCAGATCTGGAGATGGATAAGGAAACCATTGCCGCAGGCCTTCTGCACGATGTGGTGGAAGACACCAAGATGACGGAGGAAGACCTGGAGCGGGAGTTCGGCCCCGAGGTGGCCAGTCTGGTAGACGGCGTCACCAAGCTGGAACAGATCCCCCTGTCCACCGACATGGATCAGAACCAGGCGAAGCTGGAGATGCAGGCAGAGAACCTGCGGAAGATGTTCCTGGCAATGGCAAAAGACATTCGTGTCATAATGATCAAGCTGGCAGACCGTCTTCACAACATGAAGACTCTTCAGTACCAGAGTCCCGCCAGCCAGATCCGTATTGCCAGAGAGACTCTGGATATTTACTGTCCCATCGCACAGCGTCTGGGTATCAGCAAGATCAAAGTGCAGTTGGATGACCTGGCTCTCATGTACCTGGAGCCGGAGGCATACAACGAGCTGGAACGGAGCATCCACGCCCAGAAAGAAGAGCGGGAAGCCTATATCAAGAGCATTGTGGGTGAGGTCAGCGGATACATCCGCGAGGCCGGCATCGAAGCTACCGTTTACGGACGTGTGAAGCACCTCTTCTCCATCTACAAGAAGATGAAGAACCAGAACAAGACGCTGGATCAGGTCTATGACCTGTTCGCTGTCCGTATCATTGTGGACTCGGTGCGCAGCTGTTACGAAGTGCTGGGTATCATGCATGAGCATTACATGCCCATCCCCGGCCGCTTCAAGGACTACATCGCAATGCCGAAGTCCAATATGTACCAGTCCCTGCATACCACCCTGATGGGTACCACCGGTCAGCCTTTTGAGGTGCAGATCAGAACCTTCGAGATGCACAAAGCGGCGGAATACGGTATCGCGGCCCACTGGAAATACAAGGAGAACTCCGCAGGTCTCCACAGCGTCCACGGCGAGGAGGAGAAGCTGACCTGGCTGCGCCAGATCCTGGAGTGGCAGCAGGATCTCTCCGACAACAGCGAGTTCATGAGTCTGCTGAAGAACGACCTGGATCTGTTCTCCGATCACGTTTACTGCTTTACCCCTACCGGTGAGGTGAAAAATCTTCCCGTAGGTTCCTGTCCCATCGATTTTGCCTACAGCATCCATTCCGCCGTGGGTAACCGCATGGTGGGAGCCCGTGTCAACGGCAAGCTGGTGCCCATCGAGTACCAGATCAAGAACGGGGACCGTATCGAGATCATTACCTCCCAGAACACCAAGGGACCCAGCCGTGACTGGTTGAACATCGTCAAGAGTACCCAGGCCAAGAGCAAGATCAATCAGTGGTTCAAGAACCAGTCCAAGGAAGACAACATCGCCAAGGGCAAGGAACTGCTCCACGCTTATTGCAAGGCCAAGGGCATCAACCTTTCCGAAATGCTGACTCCCGCTTACCAGCAGGAGATCATTACCAAATATGCGTACCATGACTGGGATTCCATCCTGGCGGCTGTGGGCCGCGGCGCTCTGAAGGAGGGGCAGGTCATCAACCGTCTCCGGGAGCTCTACGAGATGGATCATCCCCGTGTCCTGACCAACGAGGAGATCATGGCTTCCATCGCCGAGTCCAATGCCACCCTGGGCAGGACCTCCGTGCGACATGCCAAGAGCGGTATCGTGGTCAAGGGTATGACAGACCTGTCGGTTCGTTTTTCCAAATGCTGTAATCCTGTACCCGGGGACGAGATCGTCGGTTTCGTTACCAGAGGAAGAGGCATTTCCGTTCACAGAACGGACTGTATCAACGTACTGAATCTGCCGGAATTTGAACGGGCCCGTCTCATCGATGCCCAGTGGCAGCAATCCGACTCCGAGGAGCGTTACATGGCGGAGATCCGGATCTATGCCAACGACCGTACCGGTCTCCTGGCAGATATTTCCAAAGTCATGACGGAGCGCAACATTTCCATTCACGCCCTGAATACCAGGACCAACAAGCAGGGAATCGCCACCCTGACCTTAAGCTTTGAAATTTCCGGCAAGGAAGAACTGGCAAGGCTGGTGGAGAAACTCCGGGGGATCAGCGGCGTCATCGACATTGAGAGAAGTGTGGGATGAGTATGGGTGATATCAAGATCGGTCGCATGACCATCGGCGTCTACGGAACCAATTGCTATTTCCTCTATCGGGAGGACTGCCCTGACTGTGTGGTGATCGATGCTCCCGACGAAGGAGAGAAGGTCGCAGCCCGGCTGGAGAGCAAGGGCTTTCACATTCGCGGGATCCTGCTGACCCACGGACATTTTGATCATGTCTGGGGCGCTGAGGATCTGAGAAAGGCTGCGAACGGATATGCAAAGGAGCGGGGCGAGGAGCCCGTGCTGCTGTATGCCCTGGACGCGGAGGAAGAGCTGCTCCACGACACGGAGATGAATGTTTCCGCAGCTATGCACAGACCCGTGACCGTTACCCCTGACAGATATCTGAAGGACGGAGAGGAACTGACTCTGGCAGGTATCACCTTCCGGGTCATCGCAACCCCGGGACATACCGCGGGAAGCGCCTGCTTCTACGTGGAGGAAGGGGGATTTTTACCTGCGGGTGATACCCTCTTTGAAGAGTCCGTGGGCAGGACCGATTTTCCCACGGGCAGTATGAGCGCCCTGGTGCGTTCCGTCCGGGAGAAACTGTTCGTGCTGCCGGATGATACGAAGGTGTATCCCGGCCACGGAGATCCCACCTCCATCGGACATGAGAAAAAGTACAACCCCTTTGTGGCGGAGTGATGATGGACATTCGAAATCAATATATCTATGTGGAACCGGAGCTCTATACGACCGATGTGTTGGCCATGCTCCGGTCCTTTTTTCCTGAAAAGAATCTGAAAGTAGCCGTGCCGGAGAGCCGCCCCGAAATCTTGGAAGAGGCTTCCCGGGACGGGTATTTTTGTACCGTAAAATGTGACGGGCATGCCGCTTCCATCGAAGCCTTCGGCAAGAACTTCACCTATCCCGAGGATCCGAAAGCGGGAGACGCTTTGACGGACAAGGCCTTCAAAAAGGGCCTGGGCGCCTTTCTCTACCGGATCCTGCAGGAGGAGACGGGACGGAGCCTGCCCTGGGGAAATCTGAACGGCGTCCGGCCTACGAAGCCCGCGTATCAAGCATTGCAGGCAGGGAAGACCCGGGAAGAGATCCTGGAGACCTATGCAGGAGAGCATTTTGTCAGTGAGGAAAAAGCAGCTCTTTCCGTGGATATCGCAGGAAGAGAATTAGAACTCCTGAAACGATTTGACCATGAGGGGGCCGGCGTCAGTGCCGGGTACAGTCTCTACATCGGGATCCCATTTTGTCCCAGCACCTGTCTGTATTGTTCCTTTACCTCCTTCCCCATCGCGGCCTATCGCGGGGAGACGGACCGGTATGTGGACTGCCTGTTGCGGGAGCTGGAGGGCACCGTAAAGCTCATGGGCGGGAAAGCACCGGATACGGTCTATGTGGGAGGCGGTACTCCTACTACCCTGACGGCGCCCCAGATGGACAGACTTCTGGGAGAACTGGCGTCTCAGCTGGATCTGACAAATATCGCAGAGTTTACCGTGGAAGCGGGGAGAGCGGATTCCATCACCCCGGAGGTGCTGGAGGTCATGAAACGCAGAGGTGTGTCCCGGATCTCCATCAATGCCCAGACCATGCAGCAGAGGACCCTGGACGTTATCGGCAGGAGAGCCTCCGTGGCCCAGGTCCGGGAAGCCTATACCATGGCACGGGAGTGCGGCTTTGACAACATCAACATGGACCTCATCCTGGGACTGCCGGGAGAGACGGCAGAGGATGTGGCGGATACCATGGAGCAGGTAAAGGCCCTGCGTCCCGAGTCTCTGACGGTCCATTCCCTGGCCATCAAGAGGGCTTCCGCTCTGTCCCGGATCATCGAAGAGAAGGGAATGCCGGTACTGGAAAACACCGCCGAGACCATGGAGATTGCAGCCCGGGGCGCTGCGGAGATGGGGCTTTTGCCTTACTACCTGTACCGACAGAAAAACATGTCCGGGAATTTTGAGAACGTGGGCTATGCCCTGCCCGGAAAGTACGGGTACTACAACGTGCTCATGATGGAAGAACTCCAGAGCATCCTTGCCCTGGGAGCCGGGGTGGTGAGCAAAAGCGTCCTGCCGGGACCTCCTCTGCAGATCCGCAGATGCGAGAATGTGAAGGATGTACGCCTGTACATGGACATGACGGAGGAAATGGTCCGCCGGAAGGAAGAACTTTTCGCGTAAATACGGGGATTTTTCCCGAATTTCGAATCCTTCGGATGATGGTAAACCAAGTGCCCTTGTGATATAATGAAAGTTGACTTCTTGAGCAGGGAGGAAGGCATATGAGCGAGAACAACAGTGAAAAGTCCTGTTCCGCTTTCCTGAAAGGCCTGGCCAGCTGGTTTGGCTTTGAGCGGAATTCCAATTATGTTCGCAATTATTTTGCGGATGTCAATGTGCATACCTCTGTCTACATGTCCTTTATCATCCTGGGCCTTGAGATCTATGTCATGTATTACAAGCTCAGTAAGGCCTTTGATGCGGGGCTTGTCCTGAAGGGCTTCACGCTGTATCGGGAAGGGGAGAAGTACAAGACACTGTTTAAGGTGCTGAAGGACAACCTCCTGCTTTCCGCCGTGGCGCTGGTGATGCTGCTCTTTGCGGCCTATTACCGTAAGAACGCCCACAGCGGAGATCAGAAGCTCCGCAGGAAACTCACAGTCTTCAGCTTCCTGCTGGACATAGTTTTTTCCTACATTTGCCTGTACTTCGGATTTGTGACCTCCAGGTCCGATTATGAGAAGGGCAATCAGATCCTGACCTTTGTGACCATGATCCTGTTCGTGGCCTGTCTGCTGATCTGGAGCCCCTACGCATCCACGGTGATCCTGGCGGTGATCTTCTGGTGCTTCCTGAGGTTCGGTGTGGATTATTTCGCACTGACCTCCGTGAACGGGTCCAACGGCGATCGGATCAATTATGCCACCTTCTTTATCTCCCTTTTGATGGTGAGCTTCAGCATTTACCATCAGCGAAAAGCGGAGGCCATCAAGGACGAATCCCTGGAGTCCGCCAACCGCATCCTGAAAAAGATGACGGTAACGGACGATCTGACGGGGATCTCCAACATGAGCAATTTTGTCTACGAAGCGAAGCAGGAGCTGGCGGATCCCGAGACGGATCCCAAGTCTCTGGTATTTCTCTTCGTTGACATTTCGAACTTTGGTAATTTCAACGACAAGTACGGCTACGAGGAGGGCAACAAGCTGCTGCGCAGGACCGCTGAGATCCTGACGGAAGCCTTCCCGAGCAGCCTGGTGGCGAGACAGTCCGACGACCATTTCGTGGTGCTGACGGAGACTGCAAACGTAAAGCAGCTGGACGTGGTGAAGGAACGGATCCGCGAGGGCTACACCGACATCCGTCTGGGACTGAAGGCCGGTGGCTACTATCCCGCAGACAGGGAGACGGATCCCAACATCGCCTGCGACAGAGCCCGCTACGCTTCCACCACCATCAAGAAGCAGTTTGACGATGACTATGCGGTATACGATGAGACCATGGCGGACAGTTTCGCCCGGAGACAGTACATCATCAACAACCTGGACACCGCCATCGAGAACGGTTACATCAGGCCCTATTACCAACCGGTGGTCTGGGCGGAAAATCATAAACTCTGCGGCTTTGAGGCTCTGGCCCGCTGGATCGATCCCGACCATGGCTTCATGTCCCCCGGGGACTTCATTCCCATCCTGGAGGAATACAGACAGATCTACAAGCTGGATCTGGCCATCATGCGCAGCGCCCTTGCGGACATCAAAAGGTCCATGGATATGGGATTCCCCGGGATCCCCGTTTCCCTGAATTTCTCCCGTGTGGACTTTGAACGTGCCGGTCTGGTGGGAGAGCTGGAGAGCGCCATCCGGGATGCCGGCATCCCCAGAGAGCTGATCCATGTGGAGGTGACGGAGAGTACCTTAAGCCAGTATCAGAGCAGGATGCATGAGACCCTGACGGAACTTCACGACAAGGGCTATGCCATCTGGCTGGACGATTTCGGCTCCGGATATTCCGCACTGAATGTGCTGAAGGATTTCGCCTTTGATGTGATGAAGATCGACATGATCTTCCTGAAGGGCTTTGAATCCAATCCCAAGTGCCGCGTTGTGCTGAAAAATGTGGTGGATCTGGCCGGCGCCGTTTCCATGCGCACCCTGACGGAGGGCGTGGAAACAAAGGAGCAGGCTGAATACTTAAGGAGCATCGGCTGCGAGAGATTGCAGGGATACCTGTTCGGCAAGCCCATGCCCTTTGAAGAAGCAACGCAGAAGATCTCGGACGGCACCCTGGTGGTGTCGGAGGAACTGATGATCCCCGGGACGGATGCGAAATAAGGATGTTTTTGCAATGAAAAAAGGAACTCGAACAATGGCTGCGCTGCTGGCGGCATTGCTCCTGACAGGCTGCGGCGGGCAGACTTCTTCCCTGACGGACGGGGACGAGACGGATGCACAGGCGGAATTCCTGGATTCCCTGAGTGCCGCTGCGGAAGAGGGGACGGACACTTTAGGCAGTTCCGTCTACAGCTTCCAGATCTCCATCGGCGGTAAGATCTATACCTTCCCCATGATGGGCAAGGAACTGACGGAGCTGGGATGGGAGCAGGTGACGCCTCTGGACGCCCTGGGAGCCCATTATTTCCGGCAGGTGACCTATCGGAATGCGCAGGGCGCGGAACTGGATTTTATCCTCTACAACAGAGCGGACAGTGAGGTCCTACTGGCCAATACCATCGTGGAAGGCTATGCCTACACCGCAGCTGCGGACACGGATGGAAAGCTGGATGTGATTTTTCCCGGCGGATTTCTCCCCGGCTCGTCCAAAGCGGAAGAAATGCGGCCCCTTTACGGTGAGCCCACGGAGGAGCTGGAGACCGAAGACGGCCTGACCACGTGGCGCTACGAATACAGTGAGCTCATTTACACGGAGGTGTCCTTCCGGGACGGCGTTCTGGAAAATATGACTTCCGGCTGTATCGGAGTACTGCCCAACGGCTACAACATCACCAGGCTGAACGTCAAGGGCGACGAGCCCGATTATGTGAAGGATTACAAAGCTCCCACTGCTTTTGCGGGAGATCCTTTCTCCTACATCTACGAGCTGGAAGGCAGTTACTACCGTCTCCGGACACCGCTGAAGTCACTGCTGGAAAACGGCTGGGAGATCAAGGAGAAAAAGGGGAATGACTGTGCAGGAAATGCTTCCTCCTTCATCACCCTGTTCCTGCAAAACGGGACGGAGACGGATCCGTCCACGGGGCAGGAAGAGCCTGTGGGCCTCCTGCTGGATATGACGGTGTATAATGAGGACGGCTTCATTCAGCCCCTGGAGAACTGCCTGGTGGAGGACCTGTATCTGTATGATTACGGGGAGTCCGCAGAGGGCGCCGGAGAAACCATCTCCGCATCCCTGGAGGGCGGCATTACCCTGGGGATGAGCGCCGATGAAGTTATGAGCATCCTGACGGGGCTGGGAGTGACACCTGTGTCGGAAGAAAGCGGTTCCTTCCTGTATTACCGGGTGGAGGATCCGAAGAATCCGAAAAACGGGTATCTTCTCTGTTTCTCGGAAGCGGGACTGTCCTCCATGGAAGTGTTGAAGACCTACGGAGACTGAGTCGGGGATCCGGAGCAGTTCTCATTTGAACAACGATGAAAAAATGATCGAAGACCCGATCGCGCAGACCGGGTGAAGAAAGGACGTAAGACTATGGCAATGAACAAGAAACCCACCACCGGAATGAGAGACATCCTTCCGGAGGAAATGCGGATCCGCCAGTATGTGATGCAGGTGATCCGTGAGACCTATGCGGGCTTTGGTTTTACCCAGATCGAGACTCCCTGTGTGGAGTCCATCGGGAACCTGACCAGTAAGCAGGGCGGCGACAACGAGAAACTGATCTTCAAGATCTTAAAGCGCGGCGAGAAGCTGAATGTGAAGGATGCCGTCAGTGAGGAAGAAGTGACGGACGGTGGTCTGCGTTATGACCTGACAGTGCCCCTGGTCAGATATTATTCCAACAATTCCGCATCTCTTCCCAGCCCCTTCAAGGCGCTGCAGATGGGAAATGTATGGCGTGCGGATCGTCCCCAGAAGGGCAGATACCGTCAGTTCATGCAGTGCGACATCGATATCTTCGGTGAGCCCTCCAACCTGGCGGAGATCGAGCTGATCCTGGCCACCACCACCACCCTGGGAAAGCTGGGATTCAAGGGCTTCGAAATCCGTATCAATGAGCGCCGGATCCTGAAGGCCATGGCAGCCTACAGCGGCTTCCCTGAGGACAGCTACGACAGCGTCTTCATCACCATGGACAAGATGGACAAGATCGGTGCGGAGGGCGTTCGTGCGGAACTCCTGGAGAATGGCTTTGCCGCAGAAGCTGCGGACAAGTACCTGAACCTTTTCGCACAGATGGAGCAGGCACAGGATAAACTGGGCTTCCTGGCAGGAGAACTGGGAGAGTTCCTGGATCCCGAGGTTCACACCAATCTGCGGGAGATCATCGATTCCGTGGAAGCTACCAAGAGTGCACAGTTTGACATGGTTTTCGATGCCACCCTGGTCCGTGGCATGGGATATTACACCGGCACCATTTTTGAGATCGCCATTCCTGAGTTTGGCGGCAGCTGCGGTGGCGGCGGCAGATATGACAAGATGGTCGGAAAGTTCACCGGGCAGGATGTTCCCGCCTGCGGCTTTTCCATCGGTTTTGAGCGCATTATCCTGCTGCTGACCGAGAGCGGATTCCGGGTGCCCGGCGCTTCCGAGAAGATTGCCTTCCTCATCGAGAAGGGCATCGGCGGAGAGAGACTTTGCGGCATCATCGCCGAGGCACAGAAGCTCCGTTCGGAGGGTAAGCAGGTCCTGATGACCCGCATGATGAAGAATCGTAAGTTCCAGAAGGAGCAGCTCCAGAAGGAAGGATATGAGGATATCCGGGACTGCTTCCTGGAGGCTTTGAAATAAAATACTGCCCCGATACGGGCTTGGAGGAATAAGTATTATGGAAAAACTGACGCAATCAAGAACACACAACTGCGGAGAGCTGCGCCTGTCCGATGCGGGCAAGCAGGTAACCCTCTCCGGATGGCTGGAGAACAGCAGAGAGGTAGGCGGCAATCTGGTCTTCCTCATTCTGAGAGACTTCTACGGCACCACCCAGCTGGTGGCTGAGACTCCCGAGATGGTAGCCGCATTCAAGGGCATTACCAAGGAGTCCACCGTTACCGTGACCGGTACCGTCCGGGAGCGCAGCAACAAGAATCCCAAGATCGCAACCGGCGACATCGAAGTGATTCCCGACAGTGTTGTCGTTTTGGGCAGAAACCGCAATCCAGAGCTTCCTTTCGAGATCAACCACAGCAAGGACGCAGATGAGTCCACCCGTTTGAAGTATCGTTATCTGGATCTGCGCAACCCTGAGGTGAAGAGCAATATCGTGCTGCGCAGCAAGGTGGTTTCCGCTCTGCGCCGCGCTATGGAGCAGGAGGGCTTTCTGGAGATCTCCACACCCATTTTGACCGCATCTTCTCCCGAGGGTGCAAGAGACTATCTGGTACCTGCCAGAAAGCATCCGGGCAAGTTTTATGCACTGCCTCAGGCGCCTCAGCAGTTTAAGCAGCTCCTGATGACTTCCGGCTTCGACCGTTACTTCCAGATCGCACCCTGCTTCCGTGACGAGGATGCCAGAGGCGACCGTACCCCCGGCGAGTTCTATCAGCTGGATATGGAGATGGCTTTCGCAGACCAGGATGATGTGCTGGGTGTTCTGGAGCGCGTTCTGGTGCCCATCTTCCAGGAGTTCGGCATCTACAAGAGGGTGACTCCCGCGCCTTTCAGACGCATCGCATACAATGACGCCATGGAAAAATACGGCACGGACAAGCCCGACCTGCGCATCGATCTGATCCTTCAGAATGTGACGGATCTTCTGTCCGGTATCGGCTTTGATCCTTTCACCGGCAACACGGTGGAGGCAGTGGTGGTAGACGGATTTACCGCAACCAGAAAGCAGATCGATCAGCTCTGCGCAGATGTGGAAGTGCAGACCGCTCAGAAGACCTACTGGTTCCGCCTGGATGAGAACGGCGAGATCGTAGGCGGTATCTCCAAATTCGTGCAGCCCATCAAGGATCAGGTCATCTCTGCCCTGAATCTGAAGCCCGGCTGCTTCGTGGGTCTTGCTGCGGGCAAGAAGGCAGTGGCACAGAAGACTGCAGGCGTGCTCCGCTCCAAACTGGGCATCCTTTGTCCCGAGCATATGGACAAGGAACAGTACCAGATGTGCTGGATCGTGGACTTCCCCATGTATGAGATCGGTGAAGAGTCCGGCGAGCTGGAGTTCTGCCACAATCCTTTCTCCATGCCCAACGGCGGTCTGGAGATCCTGGAGAAGGCGGCTGCAGGCGAGGTGGATCCCCTGTCCATCACCGCATTCCAGTATGACCTGGTGATCAACGGTTATGAGTCCGCTTCCGGTGCTGTAAGAAACCACGATCCCGAGATCATGGTGAAGGCATTCGAGCTGGTACGCCTGGGCGAGGCCGATGTGAAGGCAAAGTTCCCCGCAATGTACAACGCATTTACCTACGGCGCTCCTACCCACGCAGGTGCTGCACCCGGCGTGGACCGTATGATCATGCTGCTGACGGGCGAAGAGTCCATCCGTGAGGTCATCACCTTCCCCATGAACAAGAATGCGCAGGATCTGATGATGAGCGCTCCTTCCGAGGTGACGGACGCTCAGCTCAAGGAGCTTCATCTGCTTTGCACCGAAAAGGAAGAAGATGTTGAAGAATAAAAACGGTTCGGATCCCTGCCTGATCCTATGCGGCATGCGGATCCCGGAACTGCAACAGGCAATGAAAGAAGAGCCCTCCGACCGAGGGCTTTCTTTTTCGGAATGGGTCCGCTTTCTGGACGGAGAGCGGCTGGAGGCGGTTCAGCGCAGGGCAACGGAGAAGGAAAAGCTCCGTGCACTGGCGGCGGGACTGCTGCTGCGGCTGGCACAGGAAGCGGGATTCGATACCCCGGAAGGAGTGCTGGATCCGGAGACAGTCCTGATGCGTCTGCAGACGGCCGGACCGGCACCGGAGCACCCTTATGTGAAGGGGCACCATGGAAAGCCCGCCTTTGCGGACCACGCGCTTCCGAGATTTAACATCACCCATTCCGGAGATCATGTGCTGCTGGCCCTGTCAGACAGGGAAGTGGGCATCGATCTGCAGGAGCACAGAGGACTGAAACTGCAGGAGACCGCAGATCGCTTTTTCTCGGCGGAAGAGGCCGAAGCGCTGCGCTCTGCCGGAGAGGAGCGGACAGAACTTTTTTACCGGCTCTGGACCAGGCGGGAAGCCTACGGAAAGACCCTGGGCTGCGGCGTGGTCCCTGTGATGGGAAAGAACTATCTGGATCCGTTGTCTGAAGACTTTTCCAACGTGCGTTTTACCGACATGGATTTTGCGCCCGGATACAGTCTGTGCATCTGCCTGAAGACAGACCGAGGACTTGTCCAAAAGTGATGCCGATGCATCCCTTTTGGACAGCAGTTTTGCCTGACGGCAAATACTGCACTGATGTATCGGAGAAACTGCATTCGCAGATTTCTCCTCACAAGTCCGCCTATGGCGGACAGAAGGATTTTCAATGAGTAATTGGTTGGTTTACATAAAAAAGTATAAGAAGGAAGCGATCCTTGCCCCTCTCTTTAAACTGCTGGAGGCGGTGTTCGAGCTTTTCGTGCCCCTGGTCATGGGCCGGATCATCGACGAAGGCATCGGCGGGGAGAACATGGGACTGATCCTGCGGATGGGTCTCGTTTTGCTGCTCCTGGCTGCAGTGGGTCTTACCGTGTCCATCACGGCCCAGTTCTTTGCTGCCAAGGCTGCGGTGGGAACTGCTGCATCCTTACGGAAAGCGGTCTTTGACCGGATCATGCGTCTGGATTACACCGGCGTGGACCGGGCGGGTACCAACACCCTGATCGCCCGGATGACCAGTGACATCAATCAGGTCCAGTCCGGCATCAACATGACCCTGCGATTGTTCCTGCGGTCCCCCATCATTGTCCTGGGTGCCATGATCATGGCACTCACCATTGATGTGAAGAGCGGTCTCATCTTTGCCGTTGCTATCCCTGCTCTGGCTTTGGTGGTCTACGGCATTATGCTTCTGACCATGTCAGGGCAGCGAAAGGTCCAGGGACACCTGGACAAAGTCCTGGGCAGGACCCGGGAATATCTGGCGGGCGCCAGAGTGATCCGCGCCTTCCATCGAGAAGAGGAAGAATTGCAGAAATTCTCGGGTGAGAACAGCCTATTGACAGAAAGTCAGACTCGTGTTGCCCGCATGGGAGCCGTCACAAACCCGGTTACCTACCTCATTGTGAACGGAGCCATCATCTATCTGATCTATACCGGAGCTATCCGAGTGAACGCCGGTGACCTGACCCAGGGTCAGGTGGTGGCACTTTTAAACTACATGAATCAGATCCTGGTGGAGCTGGTGAAGCTGGCGAACCTCATCGTGACCATTTCCAAGGCCCTGGCCTGTGGCAAACGGGTGGGAGATGTGCTGGAACTGCCTGTGGAAGAGGAGCCGAAGACCGCAGACGGCCGGAACGGAGCATCCGGGCCGGATGGTGCACAGGAGACCTCCAAAGTCGCCACGGATTCGTCGAGTGCTTCGGGCGTCCCTTACCTGGTCTTCGATCATGTGAGCCTGACCTATGAGGGAGCAGGCGCAGAAACCCTGCGGGATATTTCTTTTACGGCCGGGCGGGGTGAGACCATCGGTATCATCGGTGGCACCGGTTCCGGCAAGACCAGTCTCATCAATCTGATCCCCGGCTTTTATCATGCCACGGAAGGATCGGTCCGGCTGGAAGGCCGGGATGTTTCGGAGATCCCGGAGGATGAACTTCGCAGTCGCATCGGTCTGGTGCCCCAGAAGGCAGTTCTTTTCGGCGGTACCATCCGTACCAATATGAAATGGAGCAATCCGAACGCCAGCGAGGAGCAGATCTGGAAAGCCATTCGCATGGCCCAGGCGGAAAGCGTAGTGCTGGATAAGCCCGGTGGATTGGATACGAGAGTCTCCCCCAGCGGAAAGAACTTCTCCGGCGGCCAGAAGCAGCGTCTGACGGTTGCCAGGGCCCTGGTGCGGGATCCCGAGATCCTGATCCTGGACGACTCCTCCTCGGCACTGGATTACCTCACCGAGAGCAGAATGCGCGCCGCCATCGCGGAGCTGAAGGATACCACGAAGATCATCGTCAGCCAGCGGGCTTCCTCTATCATGCACGCGGACCGGATCATCGTGCTGGATGAGGGCGTCACCGTAGGTATCGGAACCCATGATGAACTGCTGGAAAGCTGTGATGTGTATCGCGAAATATACGAGTCTCAGTTCGAACGATCCGGAACGGATCCTTCGTAAGCCCCTATTTTCTGTTTAGGAGAACTGCCATGGCAGAAGAAACCAAGAACAAAAAGAAACGCCTCCCCGATCAGGGACAGAACCTCCTGATCCTGAAGCGCGTTCTTACCTACATCAAACGATATAT
The DNA here is from genome assembly GCA_016286555.1 of Lachnospiraceae bacterium. Lineage (GTDB taxonomy): Bacteria > Bacillota > Clostridia > Lachnospirales > Lachnospiraceae > AC2028. The sequence continues at coordinate 23,950 of JAEETA010000006.1, forward strand.
CCCCGTATTGGCGCTTTCCGTGCTGCTGGCGGCACTGACGGTGGTCCTCACCCTGCTGATCCCCATCTTTACGGGACAGGCAGTGGATGAACTCCTGGGGCCCGGCCGGGTACAGATGGCAAATATCCTGAAGGTCTGCCTGCGCATCGGCATTACCATGGGGATCACCGCTGTAGCACAGTGGATCATGAGCACCTGCAACAACTACCTGACCTATCATGTGGTCCGGGACATTCGTGAGGATGCCATGAAACATCTTCACAATCTTCCCATCGCCTATCTGGACGCTCACCCTTCCGGAGACGTGGTGAGCCGTATCATCACCGATGCGGACACTTTTGCGGACGGTCTGCTGATGGGATTTACCCAGCTTTTTACCGGCCTTCTGACGGTACTGGGAACCCTGGGCTTTATGCTGGCCACCAATGTGCCCATCACTCTGGTGGTGGTGATTCTGACACCTCTGTCAATCCTGGTAGCCCGTTACATCGCCGTCCATACACACGAATTTTTCCTGAAACAATCCGTGGAGCGTGGAGAGCAGACCGCCTTTATCGAGGAGATGGTGGGAAACCAGAAGCTGGTCCGTGCCTTTTCCATGCAGGATAAGGCAAGACAGGATTTTGACCGGATCAACAAGCGCCTGCAGAAGGCATCCCTGAAAGCGATTTTCTACTCCAGCCTGGTAAATCCCTCTACTCGCTTCATCAATTCCCTGGTCTATGCGGGTGTTGGCGTGTTCGGTGCTTATTACGCCATTCACGGCGGCATCACCGTAGGCCAGCTTTCCTGCTTCCTGTCCTACTCCAGCCAGTACGCCAAGCCCTTCAATGAGATCTCCGGCGTCCTGACGGAGCTGCAGAATGCCTTTGTCTGCGCAGGCAGAATCTTTGACCTCATCGATACCGAGCCGGAGCCTGCAGATGCTCCCGATGCCCGGGTGATCCTGAACGCCAGAGGTAAGGTGGACTTTAACGATGTGGAGTTTTATTACGATCCCGAAAAGCCTCTGATCCGGGATCTGAACCTCCATGTGACGCCGGGACAGAAGATTGCCATTGTGGGCCCCACGGGCTGCGGCAAGACCACACTTATCAACCTCCTGATGCGTTTCTACGATGTGATCGGTGGTTCAGTGTGTGTGGAGGATACGGATATCCGGAATGTGACCAGAGGAAGCCTTCGGAGCAGCTACGGTATGGTGCTCCAGGAGACCTGGCTGCGGAAGGGCACCATCCGGGAGAACATTGCCTTCGGCAGGCCGGATGCGCCTCTGGAGGAGATCATCGAAGCAGCGAAAAATGCCCACGCCCACAATTTCATCATGCGTCTTCCCAACGGTTACGACACGGAGATCGGAGAGGACGGCGGAAGCCTTTCCCAGGGACAGCGTCAGCTCCTGTGCATTGCCAGAGTGATGCTTTGTCTGCCGCCCATGCTGATCCTGGACGAAGCTACCAGCTCCATTGATGTCCGTACCGAGGTCAACATTCAGAAGGCCTTCACTCACATGATGCAGGGCAGGACCAGCTTTATCGTGGCCCATCGTCTCTCCACCATCCGGGAGGCGGATGTGATCCTGGTGATGAAAGACGGCAATATCGTGGAGCAGGGAAAACACGCAGAACTGCTCGAACGGAACGGTTTCTACAAGGAGCTGTACAACAGCCAGTTCGTGCGGCTGCCGGGTAACGCATAAAAAGCCTGCGGGTCTCCCCACAGGCAGCAGAACGGACAGTTACATATTTACGAGATAAGGAAAAGCGCGCCGGTTATTCGCCGGTCGCGCTTTCTTCGTTTTCTTTCTCAGGTTCTGATTCCGGTTTGTTCTCGGCGGCTTTCTCTTTTTCCTCACCGTCGCCTTCTGCAGCTCCTTCCGCCGGGGGCTCCGGCAGGGTGATGAGCACATGCTCGATGCGGTTGTCATCCATGCCCGCAACCTTGAGGGTCGTGCCATCCTCCAGAACCACTTCCTCGCCGTCCTCCGGCAGGTGATCCAGATGCTCGATGATGACACCGCCTACGGAATCGTATTCCTCGCTGCTGATGTTGCAGCCGATGGCTTCGTTCAGATCATCCAGACTCAGGGCCGCTTCCACCTGGTAGGTGCGATCCGCAATGAACTGTACCAGCTCCTTCTCGTCGGAATCATACTCATCCCGGATCTCGCCTACGATCTCTTCCAGCAGGTCCTCCAGAGTGATCATACCCTCCGTAGCGCCGTACTCGTTCAGGACGAAGGCGATGTTGATGGTTTCCTTGCGCATCTCCTCCAGCAGATCGGAGGTCTTCTTAAACTCGTGGGTGTAAAAGCCTTCCCGCATGATGTCCCGGACATGGAAGTTGCCGGGATCGTCGCAGAGGATGAAGTCCTTGATGTTTACGATACCGATGATGTGGTCCTTGTCTTCCTCATAGACGGGGAGGCGGGTGTACATGTACTCCCGGAACACATCCCGGATGGTTTCGTAATTGTCCTCCACATCCACAGTGACCATACGGACTCTGGGGATCATGATGTCCTTAGCAACGGAATCGGAAAAATCAAACACGTTGTAGATCATTTTCCGTTCCTCGGTCTCGATGACTCCGTCCTCGTGACCGGCGTCCACGTAAGTTTTCAGCTCGGATTCCGTGATGGTGTTGTCCCGCTTTTTCGGGTCGATGCCGAAGATCCGCAGGATGAGATTGCCTAGCGTATCGAAGATAAAGATCAGAGGGGTCAGGATCGTCATCAGGAAGGAAATCACGGGAGCGTAGGCCAGGGAAAGCTTCTCGGAGGAAACCATGGCCCAGGTCTTGGGGATCACCTCGCCCAGCAGCAGGATCACAAAGGTCAGGATGCCGGTGGCAATGCCCACCAGAAGACCGATGCGAAGCGCCAGCGTGGTTGCAATGGCAGACGCCGACAGATTGACGATATTATTTCCGATCAATATAGCGGAAAGCATTTTGCTGTTGTTTTCGAGGATTTTGTTGACACGGGCAGCCTTTTTGTTGCCTTCCTCCTCCAGGGTCTTCATGCGGACTCTGTTGCAGGCGGTCAGGGCTGTCTCGGCCGATGAGAAAAATGCAGACAGAATGACCAGAACGATCAGGGATGTGATTTGTAAGGGTATGGCACCTGGGGTATCCAAAACTGTTCTCCTTTGCGATAATGCGGTACTATTAGGGAAAATTTTACTGACAAAATCCTGTCTTGTCAAGGAATTCATCTTGTGCTATACTACACACGGTTTTGTGTTTTGTATAGAAACGCCAATACTTAAGGAGGCTAATCCATGAAGCATATTAAGACTTTGAATACCAGAAACCTGAAGGAGTCCATGAAGAAGGGCGGCTGCGGCGAGTGCCAGACTTCCTGCCAGTCCGCATGCAAGACTTCCTGCACCGTCGGTAATCAGACCTGCGAGAAGCTGAAGTAATTCAGAGGGACATTTAAATGCTGCTTAAACAGACAGTGATCGCGGCGCGGTCGCTGTCTGTTGTTGCGTTATTCGAAAGGTGTTTTTTCTATGATCCATGCTTATAAGAGCAATGGCTATAACATTGTTCTGGATGTGAATTCCGGCTCCGTACATGTGGTGGATGACATCGTTTACGATATGATCCCCCTGGTGGAGCCACTCTACGAAGAAGGGATCAAGGATCCCGAGACCATGAAGGCTGCCGTGATCCATGTTGCCCGTCTTCCTTACAAAGAGGAAGAGATCTGTGAGGCTGTGGAAGAGGTCCTGGAGCTGGCCGGTGAGGGACAGCTGTTCTCCAAGGATGTGTACGAGAACTACATCGATGCCTTCAAGGTGCGCCCCACGGTGGTGAAGGCCCTGTGCCTCCACATCTCCCATGACTGTAACCTGGCATGCAAATACTGCTTTGCCGAGGAGGGAGAGTACCACGGACGCAGAGCCCTCATGAGCTTTGAAGTGGGTAAAAAGGCCCTGGATTTCCTGGTGGCAAATTCCGGCAACCGGGTGAATCTGGAGGTGGACTTCTTCGGCGGCGAGCCTACCCTGAACTGGGAGGTGGTAAAGCAGATCGTGGAATACGGTCGCTCCATCGAGAAGGAACACAACAAGCGCTTCCGTTTTACCCTGACCACCAACGGCATTCTCCTGAACGACGAGATCATGGAGTTTGCAAATAAGGAAATGAGCAACGTGGTACTGAGCATCGACGGCCGCAAGGAAGTCAATGACCGGATGCGCCCCTTCCGCGGTGGACAGGGCAGTTACGACACCATCGTTCCCAAGTTCCTGAAGGTGGCGGAGAGCCGTGATCAGATGAACTATTATGTGCGCGGCACCTTCACCCATTACAATCTGGACTTTACGGAGGATGTCCTGCATCTGGCGGATCTGGGATTTCAGCAGATCTCGGTGGAGCCCGTTGTGGCGAAGCCGGAGGATGACTACGCTATCCGGGAAGAGGACATTCCTTATTTGAAAGAGCAGTACGACAAACTGGCGCAGGAGATGCTCCGTCGTCGTAAGAACGGCAAGCCCTTCAATTTCTTCCACTTTATGATCGACCTGGAGGGCGGCCCCTGTGTGGCAAAGCGTCTGTCGGGCTGCGGCTCCGGCTGCGAGTACCTGGCAGTGACTCCCTGGGGTGACCTGTACCCCTGCCACCAGTTCGTGGGCAACGAGGACTTCCTCATGGGCAATGTGGATGACGGCATCACCCGGGCGGACATCCGGGACGAATTCAAGGTCTGCAATGTCTACGCGAGAGAGCAGTGCCGGAAGTGCTTCGCCAAGTTCTACTGCAGCGGCGGCTGCGCTGCCAATTCCTACAATTTCCACGGCAAGATCACCGATGTGTACGAGGTGGGCTGCGAACTCCAGAGAAAGCGCATTGAATGTGCCATTATGATGAAGGCGGCAGAGGCTGCGGAAGAAGAGGATGAGACTTGAAATAATTCTCTTTTCAGAGTAAATTTTTAAAGGATGTAAAGTCGTAAAAGGAAAGGAACTGAAGTCATGAAAAAGAGCAAGGCAGTCATTATTTTGCTGATCATTCTGCTGGCCACTCTGGGTATCGGATACATCGATATCTGGGGCACGGATGCCTACGGCACGGCGAGTGCATCGGACATTTCCCTGGGCCTGGATCTGGCAGGCGGTGTCAGCATCACCTATCAGGTGGTGGGAGATGAGAATCCCAGCGATACCGATATGGCAGATACCATCTACAAGCTGCAGCAGCGTGTGACCAACTACAGCACCGAGGCGCAGGTTTACCAGGAGGGCAGCAACCGGATCAACATCGAGATCCCCGGTGTGTCCGACGCAAACGCGATCCTGCAGGAGCTGGGTAAGCCCGGAACCCTTTACTTCATCGCACAGACCGACGACGCCGGAAACCAAAACTATTCTGTCGGCTCTTCCGGATATTATGAGTTGAACAAGTCCATCGACGAGATGCTGGCGGACGGCTCCATCGTTCTGCTGGGAACGGATGTGGCGGATGCAAAGGCCGTATCCACTTCCGACCAGATGAAGAACGTGGAATACGCCGTGTCCCTGACCATGACCGACGAAGGCAGAGAGAAGTTCGCAAAGGCTACCGAGAAGGCTTATAACAAGGGCGAGACCATCGCCATCTACTACGATGAGCAGCTCATCAGTGTCCCCCGCGTACAGGCTGTCCTGACAGACGGTGTGGCACAGATCACCGGTTCCTTCACCTATGAAGATGCCGAGAAGCTGGCTTCCACCATCCGTATCGGCGGACTGAGCCTGGAATTGGAAGAGCTCCACTCCAAGGTGGTGGGTGCTCAGCTGGGCCAGGAGGCCATCAGCACTTCCCTGAAGGCAGGTCTCTTCGGATTCATCGTTGTGGCTGTTTTCATGATCGTGATCTACTTTATCCCCGGTCTGGCAGCTTCCCTGGCGCTGGTTTCCTACATCGCTCTGGTGGTTCTGCTGCTGAACGGATTTGACATGACACTGACCCTGTCCGGTATCGCCGGTATCATCCTTTCCATCGGTATGGCCGTGGATGCCAACGTGGTCATTTTCGCCCGCATCCGTGAGGAGCTGGCAACCGGCAAGACCGTACAGTCTGCCGTGAAGATCGGATTTGACAAAGCACTGTCCGCCATCATCGACGGTAACGTTACCACCCTGATCGCAGCCGTTGTGCTGCTGCTCCTGGGTCCCGGAAGCGTGAAGGGCTTCGCACAGACCCTGGCACTCGGTATCGTTCTTTCCATGTTCACCGCACTGGTGGTGACCAGATGGCTGATCAACTGCTTCTATGCACTGGGCCTGAAGGATCCCAAGTTCTTCGGTATCGGCAAGGAGCACAAGGTTACCGATTTCCTTTCCAAGAAATTTATCTTCATCACTGCCAGCGTTGTTGTTATCCTGGCCGGTGTTGTGGTCATGTGTGTGCAGAAGGGCCGCGGAAACGGCGCGCTGAACTACTCCCTGGAGTTTGTCGGCGGTACCGCTACCACCGTGGACTTCAACGAGAGCCGTGACCTGGACAACCTGAACGCAGAGGTTGCTCCCGTGATCCAGAATGTCACCGGCAGCAATGTACAGATCCAGACCGTGCAGGGAACCAACGAGGTCATCTTCAAGACTTCTTCCCTGGACGTCGCTACGAGAGAAGCTCTGAACCAGGCATTGATCAGTTCCTTCGGCGTTACCGAGGGCCAGATCAATTCGGAGACCATCAGCTCCACCATCAGTAATGAGATGAAGCGTGACACCATCATCGCTGTCATCGTTGCCATCATCTGCATGCTGATCTACATCCGGATCCGTTTCAAGGATATCCGCTTCGGTCTCAGCTCCATCCTGGCGCTGACCCACGACGTGCTGGTGGTGCTGGCATTCTACTCTATCGCAAGAGTGTCCGTGACCAATACCTTCGTGGCCTGCATGCTGACCATCGTCGGTTATTCTGTCAATGCCACCATCGTCATCTTCGACCGTGTGCGTGAGAATATGAACCTGGGCGGCAGAGCATCCCTGGAGGAGCAGGTTAACAAGAGTATCACCCAGACCCTTTCCCGTAGCATTTTCACTTCCCTGACCACCTTCGTCATGGTAGCGTTCCTGTACTTCCTCGGTGTTTCCAGCATCCGGGATTTCGCGCTGCCTCTGATGGTAGGTATCGCCTGCGGATGTTATTCCTCCGTATGCCTGGCCGGTGCATTCTGGTTCCTGATGAGAAAGATCGGTAAGACAGAGAAGAAGGCTTAAATATGGAACAGTGGATTTTACATCAAAAATCCGCAGATTTTAAAGAATGGGCTTCGGCACTGAACGTAGACCCCCTGATTGCGAAGATCCTTCGCAACAGGGGGATCACGGATCTGTCGGAAGCCCGTTCTTTTCTCTATGGGACAGCAGCGGAACAACATGATCCCTTCCTGATGAAGGATATGGATCTTCTGACGGACCGTCTGCTGGAGGCACTGGAGCAGGGACTTAAGATCCGGGTCATGGGAGACTATGACGTGGACGGCGTGACCTCCTCCTACATCCTGGTCAAGGGGCTGCAGCTCCTGGGAGGAGACGCCGATGCGGTGATCCCTCACAGGATCCGGGATGGCTACGGCCTGAACCCTTCCATGACGGAGCGGGCCGCAGAGGACGGCGTGAAGCTGATCCTCACCTGCGACAATGGCATCGCTGCCGTTGCTGCCATAGCCAGAGCGAAGGAACTGGGGATCGAGACTCTGGTAACGGATCACCACCAGGTGCCCTATGAAACGGATGAAGCAGGGAACCGTAAGGAGATCCTGCCTCCCGCCGCAGCTGTGGTGGATCCTCACAGAAGCGACTGCCCCTACCCTTTCAAAGAGATCTGCGGTGCCATGATCGCCTACAAGGTCATGCAGGCACTGAAACAGAAAACCGGAGACAGACTGTCCGAGGATGCAATGGATGAGTTCCTGCAGTTTGCGGCGCTGGGCACCGTCTGTGACGTGATGCCCCTGCTGAACGAGAACCGCAACATCGTCCGCAGCGGCATCGAAAGCATGAAGCACACGAAAAATATCGGCCTTCGAAGCCTCATGCGGGCAAATGCCCTGGATCCTTCCAAGCTGAGCTGCTATACCCTGGGCTTTGTGCTGGGCCCCTGCATCAATGCCACCGGCAGACTGGAGAGTGCCAGCACCGCCCTGCAGCTGATGCTGGAGACCAACGAGCGGGATGCGCTGATGCTGGCGGAAGAGATCAAGACCTTAAACGATACCCGGAAGGAAATGACCCAGGAAGGAACGGAGCGGGGCATCCGCTACGTGGAAGAACATCACCTGGAGGATCGGGATGTCTACGTCATCGACCTTCCCGGTACCCATGAGAGCATCGCGGGCATCATCGCAGGAAAACTGCGGGAGCGCTATGCCCACCCCGTGTTTGTCCTGACGGACGGAGAGACCTGCGTGAAGGGCTCCGGCCGTTCCATCGATGCTTATCATATGTTTGAGCATATGACTGAGGTGAAGGACTGTTTCCTGAAATTCGGCGGTCACGCCCTGGCGGCCGGCCTGTCCATGGAGCGGGAGATGATCCCGGTGCTGGACAAGGCGTTAAACGAGCACTCCGGATTGACACCGGAGGATTTTCGCAATAAGGTTTATATCGATGCGGCAATGCCCTTTTCCTATGCCACCCGAGAGCTGGCAGAGCAGCTGCAGGCCCTGGAGCCTGTGGGAACGGGCAACCCCACGCCGCTTTTTGCACTGAAGGACGTTCATTTCCTCTCCGCCGCACGTTTCGGCGAGGGCGGAAAATACCTTCGTTTTACCGTGCGCACCGACGCCCCCGGCACCGTTCAGCTGACCTATTTCGGTGACGGAGACGGTTTTGAGGAAGCGCTGAAGCGCCGTTACCCCGACGCCTCTCTGGAGGCTCTGGAGCGGGGCGGCTGTGATTATCCTTTGCCTGTGACCTATGAAGTGTCCCTGAACACCTACCGTGGCGAGACGAAGGTGCAGTTCCTTTTGAGAAATGTTAGTTAGAACGAGAAAGAAAGTAACACCATGGCAGATCAAAACTGGGATGACAGGCTGGAGTACATCGATACGGAGACCTTTACCGTAAAGCCTGCCCATTCCCCGGAAGACAACGGAAAAAAGAAAAAGAAGAACCGCAGCAAAAAGAAGAAGGGATGGCTTGTCATTCTCATCGTCCTGCTGCTCCTGGGCGGACTGTCCGCAGGAGGATTCTTCCTGTACCGGGATTACTCCGGAAGAGTGCGTCCTCGCGCCATTGCGGAAGCGGGAACGGAAGTGACCGCAAGGGATTTCCTGAAGCGCAGCGGTGAGGATGCCTATTTTGTTCCCGGCACCAACCTGCCGGATCCGCATACCCCCGGGGAACAGGAGCTGACCATTCACTCCGGCCATTATAACTATCACTGCACTCTGGTGATCGAGGACACGGTGGCACCCACGGGAGATGCCAAAGACCTTTCCCTGTTGCTGGGAGAGACCGCAGAGCCTGCAGATTTCGTGGAAAATATCAAGGATGCGACAGATGTGTCGGTTTCCTTTGCGGGTGATGTGGATTTTTCAAAGCCTGGCCATTACCATGTGGGGATCCTTTTGAAGGATGCGGGCAGCAATGTGACGGAGGTCTTCTCCGAACTGACCGTTTCTCCCCTGCGGCCTGAGTTTACTCTGGAAGCGGGTTCTCCCTATCTGGCGGTTACGGATTTCCTGCTCTCCGATACCGGGGATGCGGAGTTTGTGACAGAATTGTCGGATGAGCAGCTTCACACCGTGGGAGATATCCCGGTGGAGATCCGTGTGGCGGGAGATACCTTTACTTCTCTGCTGCATATCGTGGATACCATTCCTCCCGTCTTTACGGCGGAGGATTATGAAGGCTATGCCAGTGCCCTGGAGGATCCCGGGATGCTGGTGACCGAGGTGACGGACGCCACGAAGGTAACCTACTCCTTTGACAGAACCCCCAATGCGGATGATCCCAATCCCCAGACCCTGTCCCTCATCGGCAGGGACGAGGGCGGCAACGCTTCTTCCGTAATGGTGACCCTGACGCTGATCAAGGATACGGAGCCTCCCGTCTTTACCGGCGTACACGATATCGTGATCCATGAGGGAGATACCATTTCCTATAAGCAGATCCCCAGAGCCACGGACAATTGCGACGGTGAGATGGACTATACCGTGGATGCGGATGCCGTCAATCCTTCTGCGGAAGGGGAATATACCGTTACCTACACCGCCACGGACCGGGCGGGTAATTCCACGGTCCAGACCATCACCGTAACGGTCCTTCACAGAGACATCGATGTGGAGGTGGTGAACGAGATGGCGGATGAGGTCCTTGCCAGGATCCTGACGCCGGAGATGACGCCCATGGAAGTCATCACAAAGATCTACAGCTATGTGTACAATAATATCGGCTACGAGAACCGCGGTAAGACGGAAGACAATGCGGACTGGGTGCCTGCAGCCTATGAAGGTCTGAAGGACCACATCGGCGACTGCCTGACCTATGCATCCGTCTCCAAGGTGCTCCTTACCAGAGCCGGTATCGAGAACATCGATATCTGCAAGATCCCCACCAGCCGGAAGCATTTCTGGAATCTGGTGAACATCGGAGAGGGCTGGTACCACTTTGACGCCTGCAGGCGCTCGGATCACCCCTATCTGTGCTATGTGGACGATGCGACGCTGATGGCATACTCCGCAGAGCATCACAATTCTCATATGTATGTGAAGGATGACTATCCGGACATACAATGATGTTCGAAAAATCATATCGATATATGATTTTTCGAACGCAATTTGCGCAGAGCTCAAATTGCACGGTTGCGTCGCGAGAAATCGCCTTCGCGAATTTCTCGCTCACTGTCTAGAATAAGCTGACAAGGAAAATGAATGGAAAAACTCGGCATCATCGGGGGACTGGGTCCCATGGCAAGTGCATATTTCCTGGAACTGCTGACCCGGATGACGGATGCCGTGACGGATCAGGAGCATTTGGAACTCCTGATGCATCAGATCCCCGGGACTCCTGACCGGACCGCTTTTATCCTGGGAGAGAGCGAAAAGTCCCCTCTGCCGGAGCTGACGAGAGCGGGACTGGGCCTGGTGCGTTCCGGTGCCACCGTCATCGCCATTCCCTGTATGACAGCCCATTACTTCCAGGAGGAACTGCAGGAGGCCATCGGCGCTCCCGTGATCCACGGGATCCGGGAAACAGTGCAGTATCTGAAGGAGCACGGCATCGGTACCGTGGGTATCATGGCCACCGACGGAACCATCCGCAGCGGGATCTTTGCCCGGGAGCTGGAAGCACAGGGAATCCGTCAGGTCATCCCTTCCACCGAGGGACAGCGCTATGTGATGGACCTGATCTATACCGACGTAAAGGCCGGGATCGAGCCCGAGATGGACAAGTTTAAGAAGGTCAGCTGGGAGCTGCGGGAAGCAGGTGCGGAAGTCATCGTCCTGGGCTGCACGGAGCTGTCCATGATCAAGCGGGATTATCCCCTGGGCAGAGGATATCTGGATGCCCTGGAAGTACTGGCCATGACTGCGGTAAAGACCTGCGGCAGGCTGAAAAAGGACTATAAGGAGCTCATCACCTGATATGCAGAATCATGTGCTGGATTATTTAAAAGAAACCGTAGAGCGGGTTCCGGACAAGGTAGCCTTTGCGGATGAGGAAATCAGCCTGACCTTTAGAGAGCTGGACCATCACCTCTCCGCCATCGGCAGCGCCCTGGCGAGAAGAGGATACCACGCAGAGCCCGTGCTCATTTATATGGACCGTTCTCCCCAGGAGATTGCCACCTTTTTCGGCGTCATTTCCGCCGGTGCCTTCTATGTGCCCCTGGATGAGGAAATGCCCGCCACCCGCATCGGCCTGATCATGGAAAGCTGTCAGGCTCGTGTCCTGATCTGTCAGGAGCGGACGGCGGAGAAGGCCGCAGCACTGGGCTTTTCCGGAGAGATCCTTCGGTATGAGGATCTCATTGCGGAAGAGGTAAGCCCGGAGCTTTTGAAAAAATGCCACGACACCGCCATTGACACGGATCCTATTTACATCGTCTTTACCTCCGGTTCCACCGGCGTTCCCAAGGGGGTTACCGCCTGCCACCGCTCGGTGCTGGACTATGTGGAGCAGCTTTCCGAGACCCTGGGCTTTGACGGTGATACCGTCTTCGGCAACCAGACCCCTCTGTATTTTGACGCCTGCCTGAAGGAGCTGTACCCCACCATCAAGTTCGGCGCCACCACCTATCTGATCCCCAGAGAGCTTTTTTCCTTCCCGGTAAAGCTCCTGCAATATCTGAACGAGCACCGGATCAATACCATCTGCTGGGTGGTATCCGCCATGACCATGATCTCCGCGTTCCGTGCCTTTGACGAGGTGAAGCCGGAGTACTTACGGCTGGTGGCTTTCGGCAGCGAAGTCTTCCCTGTACGGCAGTTAAAGATCTGGAGAGAGGCAGCACCCAAGGCCCGTTTCTTTAACCTTTACGGCCCTACGGAAGGCACGGGCATGTGTTGCTATTACCCTGTGGAGCGGGAGTTTGAGGACGGAGAAGCAATCCCCATCGGCAGACCTTTTAAGAACACCCAGATCCTTCTGCTGAAAGAGGGCGATGTCCTTGCGGGAGAGGGAGAGGAAGGGGAGATCTGCATCCGCGGTACCGGCGTGACCCTGGGCTATTACAACAATCCCGAGAAGACCGCATCCGCCTTTGTGCAGAATCCTTTGCAGAAAGCTTACCCGGAGATCATTTACAGGACGGGAGATATCGGACGCAGGGACGAGAACGGGGACCTGATCTTTGTTTCCCGGAGAGATTTCCAGATCAAGCACATGGGGCACCGCATCGAGCTGGGCGAGATCGAAGCCAATGTGAATGCCCTGGAGGGCGTGCAGCTCAGCGCCTGCATCTATGACAGAGAGAAAAACCGGATCCTTCTGTTCTATGTGGGGGATCAGGAGCCCGCAGAGCTGACGGCGCAGTTAAAGGAGCACCTCCCCCGTTACATGCTGCCCAACCGCACCAGAAAGCTGGAGCATATGCCCCTCACCGCCAACGGAAAGCTGGACCGGAAGGCCCTGCAGCAGATGACGGAGGCAGCCAAGGCAGAGCGGAAGAAGGATTGAACCCGCATTTTTCACAGATAAGACCCTGAAAGCACGAGAGGAGAAGGAAAAACATGGAAGAATTAATGGAGATCCTGGAAGACCTGCATCCCGATGTGGATTTTGAGACCGAGGAAGCCCTGGTAGACGACGGCATCCTGGATTCCTTCGATATCGTTACCCTGGTGACGGAGATCACCGATACCTTTGATATCACCATCCCTGCGGGAGAGATCGTCCCCGCCAATTTCAATTCCGCGAAGGCGCTGTATGAGATGATCCTGCGCCTTTCCGACGAGGAGTAAAGGACCTTGCTGTTCACATCCTACGAATTTCTGGCATTTCTGATCCTGACCGTTGCCATTTACTATGTGATCCCCGGTAAATGGCAATGGCTTTTTCTGTTGCTTGCAAGCTATGTCTTTTACGCGCTAGCGGATCCCCGGTACCTGATCTTTATCCTGGTGACCTCCCTGACGGTGTTCCTCTGCGGCAGGGCCATGGATGAACGTAAGGCGCGGTTTAAGGCCTATTTTTCCTCCGTGAAGGACACACTGGACAAGGAGGAGAAAAAGCGCCTGAAGGAAGGGGAAAAACGGGCCGCAAAGCGGATCATGCTGGCGGGCCTGCTTCTGAACCTGGGAATCCTGGCCGTTCTCAAGTACACCAATTTCACCATTACCAATATCAATGCCATCCTGCGGGCTGCCGGGTCGGGAGAACTGTCCCTGGTGAATCTCATCGTTCCCATGGGCATTTCCTTCTACACCTTCCAAAGCCTTGGGTATCTGCTGGACGTGTATTGGGACAAGATCCCTGCGGAGCGTAATTTCCTGCGCTTTGCACTGTTTGTGTCCTTCTTCCCACAGCTGGTACAGGGACCCATCAGCCGTTTTTCGGATCTTTCCGAAAGTCTCTATGAGGCGCATCCCTTTGATCTGAAGGTCATCACCCCCGGGGCGCAGCGTGTCCTCTGGGGTTACTTTAAGAAGCTGGTCATCGCGGACCGTATGCTGGTTGCGGTAAAAAGCATCATTTCCGCACCGGAGGAGTACGGCGGGATCTATGTTTTTCTGGGGATGTTGTTCTACGCCCTGGAACTCTATGCGGACTTTACCGGCGGCATCGACATTACCATCGGAACGGCTCAGATGCTGGGCATCACCGTGACGGAGAACTTTCGCAGACCCTATTTTTCCAAGGGTATCAAGGAATACTGGAAGCGCTGGCATATCACCATGGGTACCTGGTTTACGGACTATATATTTTATCCCATGAGCGTCAGCAAGGGGATGCAGAAGCTGAACAAATTCGCGAGAAAGCATTTCGGAGATCAGATAGGAAAGCGCCTTCCCGTGTATCTGTGCTCCTTCGCGGTATGGTTTGCAACGGGTATCTGGCACGGCGCCAGCTGGAACTTCATCGTATGGGGCCTGGGAAACTTCGTGGTGATCATGATCAGCCAGGAACTGGAGCCCCTGTATGCAAAATTCCACGGCCGCTTTGCGGTGGAAGGAAAAACACCCTGGAAGATCTTCCAGGTCTGCAGAACAGTACTTCTTATGAGCCTGCTGCGGATGTTTGACTGCTACCGGAACGTGCCTCTGACCTTCCGGATGATGGGCAGCATGGTGGCGGATTTTTCCCTGAATGACCTTCTGAACAGGGGCCTGACGGTGCTGGGCCTGGAGACGGCGGATTACATCATCCTGCTCCTGGGCACCCTGCTTCTGATCGTGGTGAGCCTTCTGGGCAGAAGCGGCAGCGTCCGCGCGCGGATCGCAGCAAAGCCACTGGCGGTGCGTTTTTGCCTGTGGTTCGGTCTCTTCCTGGTGACCGTACTCTTCGGAAGATATGGCGTGGGATTCGTCAGCAGTCAATTCATATATAATCAATTTTAATGATCCCGGGGGAAATCAGCGAATTCCGAGTGTTTGTAGGAGCGCGGAGCTTTGAAAAAGCGAGCGATCCGTAGGATCATCAAGAAAAAGAATGGAAGACGATATGAAAAATCAAGGAAGGCGGAGGCTTCGGTCAGCCCTGACGGCAATCTTGTTATGTGCCGTGGTGGTGGGGGCCCTGGTCCTGGAGACCCGCCTTGTGACACCCAAGTACATGACGGATATCGTGGAAGGCGCCATGATCGCGGAGTATTACGATGAGGTGAAGGATCATGACGTGATCTTCATCGGCGACTGCGAGCTCTACGAGAACATCACTCCTTCCCTCCTCTGGGAGGAGTACGGCATCAACAGCTATATCCGGGGCAGCGCCCAGCAGTTGATCTGGCAGAGCTATTACCTGCTGGAGGATACCCTGCGGTATGAGAAACCGAAAGTGGTCGTGTTCAATGTCCTTTCCATGCAGTATAATGAGCCCCAGAAAGAAGCCTACAACCGCATGACCATTGACGGCATGCGCTGGTCCACTGCAAAGATCCGCTCTATAGAAGCATCCATGATGCCCGATGAGCACATGATCGAGTATGTGTTTCCCCTCCTGCGGTACCATTCCAGGATCACGGAATTGAAGGGCGAGGATCTGAAATACCTCTTTCATGCGGATCCCGTGACCTACAACGGCTACTACATGCGGGTGGATGTGCGTCCTGCGGAAAATATCCCGCCTGCCAAGCCCCTGGGAGACTATCGCTTTGGCAGCAATGCCTACAAATATCTGGACATGCTCACCAAAACCTGTGCGGAGGAAGGCATTCAGCTGGTGCTGGTAAAGGCTCCCAGCCTCTATCCTCACTGGTATGACGAGTGGGAAGAGCAGATGGAGGACTATGCGGAGCGCCATGGTCTCCTGTATGTGAATGCCTTGGAGGAGCTGGAGGACATCGGCCTGGATTTTTCCACCGATACCTACGACGCGGGACTGCACCTGAACCTTTCCGGTGCGGAAAAGTGGACCAGATCCCTGGGAGAGCTTCTGACGAAGGAATGCGGCCTGGAAAGCCGCAGAGGAGAGGCTGATCTGGAGGCACGCTGGGAAGAAAAGCTCCGGCGCTATTACGCGGATATGGAGCGTATGAAGGCGGAGGAAGCCGCAAAAAGATGAAAGGAATGACGGAATTACCATGAGAAAGCAAGCAATGAGAAAATCTATCACCTTGGTGGCAGCAGGCCTGATGCTCCTGGGCACCATCCTTACCGGCTGCGGCAGCGCGGAGGAGGAAGATTACAGGATCACCGGAGACAGCAGCCAGGCCACCATTACGGTGCCGGAGCAGCCTTCCGGAGACGCAGAGACTCCTGCGACGGATACCGCAGAGAACGGCGGAGAGAGCGTGGCAGCAGGCTTTGTATTCCATGCTTCCACCGCAAACGGAGAGTGTGACGTATATCCGGATCAGGATATGGCAGAGGTGCTGGCAGCCCTGGGAGAGGCCGGAAGCTATTATGAAGCGGCCAGCTGCGCTTTTGAGGGCCTGGATAAGATGTACACCTACTCCCATTTTGAAATCGATACCTATCCCGACGGCGAGAAGGACCGGATCTCCCTGATCATCTTCTGGGATGACCTGGTATCCACGGCAGAGGGGATTTCCGTCGGCAGCTCCTTTGATCGCCTGCAGGAGGTCTACGGCAGCGATTACACCTTTGAGGAAGGCTTTTACTGCTATCAGAAAGAGGGTACCGAGCTTCGCTTTGTGGTTTCCGATGATGCGGTGTCTTCCATTCAGTACCGCAGCATTTATGCCGCTACCGCAGGCCTGTAGGGAGTTTTCGTGGTTTTAGGCCCGGGGCAGGTAATACATTTTTCAGCATTGGTTTATAGTTTTCTAATTTTGTTTTATAGTTTTCTAATTGCACGGACACAAATTAGACACATTTCTCTTGTATAGTGTCAGTAGATGGTTGATGAAAGTCAACTATTCTCCCCCCCTCATAAGAAACGCGAAGGTGCTCAGGCTTGGTCCTGAGCATTTTCGTATTCGCAAAACCCCTTGAAAACACGAAAACAGTACAGCTTGTACGGACGCCAGTTTTTATCGTTTTTTTATTGACTGAAGGCAGGCAAAACCATAAAATAGTTAGGAGAATATCCTAATGTAACTGCGACCGTTCGCAGGAAGCGGGATTTCCCGAAAGAGGTAACTATGGGTAACGCATGGGTGATCAGAGAGAGCAGGAAATATCTCACCGGCAACCTGGTGGATCGTCTGAATTCTCTGGAGCATAATGTGATCGAAATGGCTCCCGATATGGAGACCATTTCGAAATATTCGATCCACGACGGTGCGATCCTGATCTTTGTGGACCAGGATGTGCTGGATAAGCAGCAGGCCCTCATTTATCTCCGCGACATTGCGGTGGAGAATGAGATCCCCGTCTTTTTGATGGGACTGCCCCTGGACATCGAATCCATCAAATCCATCATCCCGGATTCCGCCATCGAGGACGAGTTTTTCCGTCCCCTGGACATTCCGGCTATCGTGGAAGAGGTCAATCAGTTCCTCTCCAATAACAATTCGCAGATCAAAAAGAAGATCCTGGTAGTGGACGACTCGGGCATGATGCTCCGGAACGTGAAAAAGCTCCTGGGAGACAAATATCAGGTGATCCTGGCCAATTCCGGCGCCATGGCCATCAAGTATCTGACCCTGGACAGACCGGATCTGATGCTTCTGGATTACGAGATGCCGGTCATCAACGGCAAGCAGGTCATGGAGATCATCCGGACGGAGAACGACTTCGCCGGTGTGCCCGTCTTTTTCCTCACCAGCAGGAACGACCGGGAGACCATCATGGATGTGATGGGCTTGAAGCCGGAAGGGTACCTCCTTAAATCCCTGTCCGCAGAGGATTTTGTAAGGACCATCGATGACTTCTTTGAGAAGCGCAAGAAGATTAATTAAGAGAACAGCCATTCAGGTCTTCTTGAATGGCTTTTTCTTTTCGCAAGGGGGATTTTTTAATGAACAACTTAGCAGAACTGCTGAAAGGCCTGGATTATGAGGTCTCGGCCCATGGAGCGGATGGATCGGACCTGTCCGACATCACCGTTACCGGGCTGGTGTATGACTCCAGAAAGGTGATCCCGGGCTGTATTTTTGTGTGTATTCCCGGCGTGAAGGTGGACGGCCATGACTTTGCCCTGCAGGCGGCGGACATGGGGGCTTCCGTCATCGTGGTATCCGGTCCCGTGGCGGGGTTAAATGATACCGGCGCAACCGTCATTCAGGTGCCCGACACCCGCTACGCGCTGGCATTTCTCTCCGCAGCATGGTTCGACCATCCCGCGGAGAAGCTGACCACCGTGGGTATCACCGGCACCAAGGGTAAGACCACCACCACCTACATGATCCGTTCCATTCTGGAAAATGCGGGACATAAGGTGGGCCTCATCGGTACCGTGGAGGTCATCATCGGCGACACCCACATCCACGCGGAAAATACCACTCCGGAGTCCTATCTGCTCCAGGAGTATTTTGCGAAAATGGTGGAGGCAGGGGTTGATACCGTTGTCATGGAAGTCTCCAGCCAGGCTCTGAAAATGCACAGATCCCAGGGATTTGTCTTTGATTACGGTATCTTTACCAACCTGGAGCCCGACCACATCGCTCCCGGCGAGCATGAAAGTTTTGAAGAGTATCTGCAGTGCAAGTCTCTGCTGTTCAGGCAGTGCAGACACGGCATCGGCAACGGGGATGACGCCCATTTTGCACAGATCATGGAGGGTCACACCTGTGACCTGGAATCCTTCGGTATGGGGGAGACCTGTGACCTGCGGGCGAAGAACATTCAGCTGATCACGGGTCCCGGACAGCTGGGCGTCTCCTTCGAGACGGAAGGGGTATGGCCCCTCACCGTTCACGTGGCATCCCCCGGAAAATTCAGCGTGTACAATGCCCTGGCAGCCATCCTGCTCTGTAGACATTTCGGCGTAGGTACCGTAGAGCTCCTGAAAGCGCTGGAGCGTGTCCATGTCCGGGGCAGGATCGAGCGGGTGCCCATTTCTCCCGATTACACCCTGCTCATCGATTACGCCCACAACGCAATGGCTTTAAAGAGCATCCTTACCTCCCTGCGGGCCTACGAGCCCGGGCGGCTGGTGTGCCTCTTCGGCTGCGGCGGCAACCGCTCCAGGGACCGTCGTTTTGAGATGGGAGAGGTCAGCGGACAGCTGGCGGATCTGACCATCATCACTTCCGACAATCCCCGTTTCGAGGAGCCCCTGGACATCATCGCGGACATCCGCACCGGTATGCAACGGACCGACGGCGAGTATGTGGAGATCCCGGACCGGAAGGAAGCCATTCGCTATGCCATTTTACATGCCCGGAAAGGGGACATCATCGTCCTGGCGGGCAAGGGACATGAGGATTATCAGGAGATCAAGGGAGTCAAGCATCCCATGGACGAGCGGGATCTGATCCGTGACATCCTGCAGGAAGAGGGGATCACTCCCATCGCGGAGTAGACAGCAGTTTGGATAAGAGATACGCAGATGTCATTCTGGACATCAAGATCAGTCAATTGGATCGTCCCTTCAGCTATCGGGTACCGGAGTATCTGCAGCAGGACCTGGGAGTGGGAGATCCGGTGACGGTACCTTTCGGCAGGGGCAATACGCCTCGGAAGGGCTTTGTCATCGGATTTCGGGACAGTGTAAATATGCCGGCCGATGCCGTGAAGGACATTGCGGGCCTTGCCCCCAAGGGGGTATCCGCAGAGGAGCGGACGCTGGATCTGGCAGCCTTTTTACGGCGCCGCTACGGAGGGACATTTTCCCAGGCCTTAAAGACGGTGCTTCCCGCCAAGGCCAGTGTGGAGAAGCTCACCTTCCGGTACATCCGGGCAAATGCTTCCAGAGAGGAGCTCATCAGCGCTCTGGGAGAGGCACAGCGCAAGCATCAGCGGGCCAAGGTCCGGATCCTGGAAGCGGTGCTGGAGGAGGAAGAGATCCCCTACACCTGGGTCACTTCCAAGCTGGGGGTCAGCGGTCAGACCATTTCGGGGCTGGAGCGCAGCGGCCTCCTGCAGATCATCACCACCAGAGAGTATCGCAATCCCGTGCATCTGGGAGAAGAGACCGAGGAACGGGTGACCTTAAATGAGCAGCAGCGGCAGGCGGTGAACGGCATCCTGGGGGATGCCACGGAAGGACGCTGGGAAGGAAGGCGCAGGTACCTGATCCACGGCGTCACCGGCAGCGGCAAAACGGAGGTCTACATGGCTCTCATCGAAGAGGTGATCCGCCATGGCAGACAGGCCATATTCCTGATCCCGGAGATCGCTCTGACCTACCAGACCCTGCTCCGGTTTTACCGGAGATTCGGCAACCGGGTCAGCGTGCTCCATTCCGGCTTAAGTGCCGGGGAAAAATACGATCAGTGTCAGCGGGCTCTTGCAGGGGAGATCGATGTGATCATCGGCCCCAGATCCGCGCTGTTTACCCCTTTCCCCAATGTGGGGATCATCATTTTGGACGAGGAGCACGAGAGCAGCTACAAGTCCGACAATGTACCGAAATACCACGCAAGAGAGGTGGCGGAATACCTGGCGGATGCAGGGCAGGCAGCCCTGGTGCTGGGAAGTGCCACGCCTTCCGTGGAGGCCTATGCCGCCGCCCGGGCGGGAGAGTATCAGCTGTACCGTCTCACGGACCGGGCAGGTGCGGGGAGTCTTCCCACGGTGGAGATCACGGACCTTCGGCAGGAGCTGGCTTCCGGGAACCGTTCCATCTTCGGCAGACGCCTTCAGGAGCTCTTAAGAGACCGGCTGGCGCGGGGAGAGCAGAGCATGCTCTTTCTCAACAGAAGGGGCTATGCGGGATTCCTTTCCTGCAGAGCCTGCGGAGAAGCCCTGAAATGCCCCCATTGTGACGTGACTCTTTCTCTGCATGGCACAAATATGCTACAATGCCATTACTGCGGATATTCCATGCCGCGTCCCAAGGCATGTCCTTCCTGCGGTTCTCCCTACCTCATGCCCTTCCGGGCGGGAACGGAGCAGGTGGAGGAGAAATTAAAAGAACTCCTGCCCGGTGTCCGTACCTTGCGGATGGACCGGGATACCACTTCCACGAAGGATGCCTATGAGAAGATTCTGGCAGCTTTTATGAACGGAGAGGCGGACGTGCTCATCGGCACCCAGATGATCGTGAAGGGACATGATTTCCCCAGAGTGACTCTGGTGGGCGTGCTGGCAGCAGATCTGTCTCTTTCGGAAGGAGATTACCGCTCCGGCGAGCGCACCTTCCAGCTCCTGACCCAGGCCGTGGGCAGAGCAGGGCGAGCGGAGCTTCCGGGAGAAGCGGTGATCCAGACCTACCGTCCGGACCATTATGCGGTGCAGATGGCGGCATCCCAGGATTACGAGGGATTTTTCGCGCAGGAGATGGATTACCGGAGCATGATGGACTATCCCCCCGCAGGACATCTTCTGGCGGTGCAGGTCTACGGACCCAATGAAAAACAGACCCTGAAATATGCAGAGGAGCTGGCAGCAGCAATGAAGGCTGCGGGCAGCAGCTGCAGAGTGCTGGGACCGGCTCCCGGAGCGCTGTCGAAGGTGAGAGACCTCTTCCGTTTTGCGATCTACGGAAAGGGGAAGGATACGGCATCCCTCATCGCACTCAGGGAGAGTCTGGATTCCCTCATCGGACCCGCCCACAGAGGTCCCGAGTTTGTACAGTTTGATTTTGATCCGGTGAACATCCTTTGATGTGCGCCGCAAATAGAGGATAAGCAAGTGGCAGCCCGTACTGCTAAGGCCATAGGAGGTTTAAGAAAATGGCAATCAGAAATATCAGAGAATTCGGCGATCCGGTTCTGAACAAGCCCTGCCGGGAGATTTCCGAGATGACGCCCAGAACCAGAGAGCTCATCGAGGACATGCTGGATACCATGTATGAAGCCGGCGGCGTAGGACTGGCGGCACCCCAGGTGGGCGTGCTGAAGCGTGTGGTGGTCATCGACGTAACGGGAGAGGATCCCCACGTGCTCATCAATCCGAAGATCGTTTTTTCCGAGGGAGAGCAGACCGGTTCCGAAGGATGCCTGAGCCTTCCCGGAAAGGCAGGGACCGTCACCAGACCCAACCATGTGATCTGTGAGGCCCTGGATGCGGAAATGAATCCCATCACCCTGGAGGGAGAGGAACTCCTGGCCAGAGCCATCTGCCATGAGCTGGATCATCTGGACGGACACCTCTACACCGAACTGGTGGAGGGAGAGCTCCAGACCGTAAACTATGACGATGATGAAGAAGACGAAGACGGCGCAAACGCAGAGGCATAATTCTCTTTTCGGAGGAACAGTATGAAACTGATTTTTATGGGAACACCCGATTTTGCGGTAAGCAGTCTGGAAAGCCTCATCGCAGCGGGACATGAGATCGCGCTGGTGGTGACCCAGCCCGACAGAGCCAAGGGCAGAAGTGACAAGCTTGTCTTTTCTCCCGTGAAGGAATGCGCGGTGCGCCACGGACTGGAAGTCTTCCAGCCCGAGAAGGTAAAGACCCCGGAAGCAGTGGAGGTCCTGCGGAATGCAACTCCCGATCTCATCGTGGTGGCAGCCTTCGGACAGATCCTCTCAAAGGAGATTCTGGAGCTGCCCAGATACGGATGCATCAATGTACACGCATCTCTCCTGCCCAAATATCGCGGCGCATCCCCCATCCAGCATGTGATCCTGAACGGCGAGGAGCGTTCCGGCATCACCATCATGGAGATGAACGAGGGACTGGATACCGGTGACATCCTCCTGCAAAAGGAGCTGGTGCTGGCACCGGATGAGACCTTCGAAACCCTGCACGACCGCCTGGCGGAGCTGGGAGGAGAGGCCATCACCGAGGCACTGACGGCCCTGGAAAAAGGGCAGCTGCAGGCCAGAGCCCAAAAGGAAGAGGAGAGCTGTTACGCACCCCTCATCCGCAAGGCCATGGGCAAGATGGACTTCAGTAAGGATGCGGCATCCCTGGATCGCCAGGTCCGTGCCATGAATCCCTGGCCCGGTGCCTATACCATGTACCGGGGCAAGATGATGAAGATCTACCGGGTGGCTTTGAGTGATGTGACCACCAAGGCGGCTCCCGGTACCGTCCTCTTTGTGGACAAGGACAGCTTTACGGTTGCCTGCGGTCAGGGATCTCTGCAGATCCTGGAACTGCAGATGGAAGGCAAGAAGCGGATGGAATGCAGCGCCTTCCTGCTGGGCAGCAGCCTGGAAGAGGGAACCGTACTGGGGAACTGAAATGAATAATGTCAGAGAAATTACTCTGGAGGCACTGATGGCGCTGGAGCGGGAAGAAATCTACTCCGGCGTCTTGCTTTCCGGAGTCTTAAGTAAATACGACTACCTGGAACAGGGGGAGAAGGCATTTATCAAGCGTCTCTTCGAAGGCACCACGGAGCAGCGGATCTATCTGGACTATTGCATTGACCGCTTCTCCAAGACACCGGTGCGTAAAATGAAGCCGCTGATCCGCTCTCTGGTCCGCATGAGTGCCTACCAGATCTTCTTTATGGACAATGTCCCTGACGCCGCTGCGGTAAACGAAGCGGTGAAGATCTGCCGGAAGCGCAGCTTCGGGAATCTGTCCGGATTTGTGAATGCGGTACTGCGGAACCTTTCCCGGGGAAAAGCGGACATTCCGCTGCCGGATGAGCAGAAAGATCCGGCTTTCTTTTTGTCTGTACGGTATTCCGTGCCCCGTTGGATGGCGGAGTACTTCCTGGGACTCTACGGCGTAGAAGGAGCGGAGCGCCTGCTGGGGGCTCTGCTGGAGGTGCATCCCGTTTCTATCCGTGTGCGCACGGATGCTACGGAGGAGCAGATCAGCCGGTTCCTGGCGGATGCGGAACGCGCCGGCGTGCAGCTGAAGCAAAGCAGCATTTTTGATCACATTTATCTGGCAGAGCATCTGGAGGGTGTGGCCTCCCTGCCGGGATATGAGGAAGGTCTCTTTACGGTGCAGGATGCCTCCTCGGCATTGGCCGTGTCGGCAGCAGGCATACGCCCCGGAGATCTGGTGGTGGACGCCTGTGCGGCCCCCGGAGGAAAGAGCCTGCTGGCCTGCGAACTGACGGGTCCTGACGGGCGTGTCATTTCCAGAGACCGGAGCGAGGACAAATGCGATCGGATCCTGGAAAACGCGCAGCGTATGGGCGCGCAGCAGCTGGAAGCACAGGTCTTTGACGCAACGGAGTCCGACCCTGCCCTGCAGGGAAAAGCGGACGTGCTGATCCTGGACGTGCCCTGCAGCGGCCTGGGCGTTCTGGGCAAAAAGCGGGACATCAAGTATCGCATCACCCCCGAAAGTATGGAAGAGGTGGCGCGGCTCCAGGAACAGATCGTAGACGCTTCCTGGGAAATGGTGCGTCCCGGCGGTATCCTGCTGTATTCCACCTGTACCATCGGTCCCCGGGAGAACGAGGACCAGGTCCGCAGGATCCTGGAGAAATACCCCTTTGAAGCGGTGACAGAGGGACGACAGTTCCTGCCGGGCACCGACCCCTGCGACGGATTTTTCTATCAGGTACTGCGCAGAAAAGGATGACCTTATGACAGATATGTCTCAAACAGAAAAAACTGATCTCAAGTCCTTAAACCTTGAGGAGCTGACAGAGCAGATCCTGGCCCTGGGAGAGAAAAAGTTCCGGGCAACCCAGATCTATGAGTGGATCCACAAAAAGCTCTGCACTTCCTTCGATGATATGACCAATCTCTCTGCAGCCTTTCGGGAGCAGTTAAAGGAGCAATTTACCCTTGCTTCTCTGGGGATCGAGCGGGTGCAGGAGTCTGCCACCGACGGCACGAAAAAGTATCTCTTCGAGCTGCAGGACGGGAATTACATCGAGAGCGTCTTTATGCGCTACAAGCACGGCAACAGTGTCTGCATTTCCTCCCAGGTGGGATGCCGCATGGGATGCTCCTTCTGTGCCTCCACCCTGGACGGTCTGGAGCGCTCCCTTTCCGCAGGAGAAATGCTGGAGCAGATCTATGCCATCACCCGGGAGACGGGAGAGCGTGTCTCCAATGTGGTGGTCATGGGAACGGGAGAGCCACTGGACAATTATGACAATCTCGTCAGATTTATCCGCATGCTGACGGACGAAAACGGACTCCATATCAGCCAGCGAAACCTGACGGTGAGTACCTGCGGCCTGGTGCCCCGGATCTACGACCTTTCCAAAGAGCATTTCCAGATCACACTGGCCCTTTCCCTGCACGCCGTGACGGATGAGAAGCGGCAGGCTCTGATGCCCATTGCAAAGAAATACTCCATCCCCGAGCTGATGGAAGCCTGCGGTGCCTATTTTGAGGAGACCGGCAGACGGATGACCTTTGAGTACAGCCTGGTGGGAGGCGTCAACGACAGTGATGCGGATGCCGCAGGACTGGCCCGGCTGGCAGGCCCTCTGGGAGCCCATATCAACCTGATCCCGGTGAACCCCATCAAGGAACGGGATTACCGTGCTTCCGACCGCTCCAGAGTCCTGGCTTTTCAGAATAAACTTGAAAAAATGGGGATAAATGCTACAATTAGACGGGAACTTGGGCGCGACATCGACGGCGCCTGCGGACAATTGCGCAGACGCAAGGCTGAGGAACAGCGGTGCCCGAGCGAAGGATGATGAGTGTGTTAAAGACCTTTTCCAGAACCGATATCGGGAAAAAGAGAAAACTGAATCAGGATTATATCTATACCTCGGAAGAACCGGTCGGAAATCTGTCCAACGTATTTATCGTAGCGGACGGCATGGGAGGCCACGCAGCCGGGGATTATGCCTCGAAAGCGGCGGTCACCACTCTGATCGATGAGGTGGAGCACTCCATGGAGCGCAATCCACTGGAGATCCTGCAACGGGGCATTGTTCGTGCCAACGAGGAAGTCTATGAGAAGGCATCGGAGGATCCGAAGCTGGAGGGAATGGGCACTACCGTGGTGGCGGCTACCGTCGTGGGAGACTTCCTGGAGGTGGCCAATGTCGGTGACAGCAGGCTGTATGTGATCACGGAGACTGCCATTAAGCAGATCACCACCGACCACAGCCTGGTGGCGGAGATGGTGAAGCGAGGCGGCATCCGGCCGGAGGACGCCCGAAACCACCCGGACAAGAACATCATCACCAGGGCCGTGGGCGTTAAGCCTCAGGTGAAGGCGGATACCTTTACCGTGGAGCTCCATTCCGGAGATATCGTGCTCATGTGTACGGACGGCCTGAGCAATATGGTGGAGGATGAGAAGATCCGCAGGATCGTCAAGGCTTCCAGAGATGTTGCGGAGGCTGCGATCCGTCTGGTGGATGAAGCCAACGCTGCGGGAGGAAAGGACAATATCTCTGTCGTGCTGATCAAGTTTGAGACCGGCAATGACAAAGTTTGAGGATAGCTATGGTTAAGATGGGAATGATCATCGGTGACCGTTATGAGATCATTGAAAAGATCGGTACCGGTGGAATGTCGGATGTATATAAGGCGAGAGACCAGAAGCTGAGCCGCAATGTGGCGGTCAAGGTTTTGAAGCAGGAGTTTTGCGAGAACGAGAATTTTGTCTCCAAATTCCGCACCGAGGCCCAGGCAGCTGCAGGCCTCATGCACCCCAATATCGTCAATGTCTACGACGTCGGGGAAGAGGATGATATCCACTACATCGTCATGGAGCTGGTGGAGGGCATCACTCTCAAAAAATACATTGAGAAAAAAGCCAGACTGACCTACAAAGAGGCCGTCAGCATCGCCATCGGCGTCTGCCTCGGCATGGAAGCGGCCCACAACAACCATATCATTCACAGGGACATCAAGCCCCAGAATATCATCATTTCCAAGGACGGTAAGGTGAAGGTGACGGACTTCGGTATCGCGAAGGCTGCCAGCAGCAATACCATCACCTCCAATGTCATGGGTTCCGTGCATTACACCTCTCCCGAGCAGGCGAGGGGCGGTTACTCGGACGAGAAGAGTGACATTTATTCCCTTGGTATCACCATGTTTGAAATGCTCACCGGCAGGGTTCCCTTCAACGGGGAGACCACCG
This sequence comes from Lachnospiraceae bacterium, assembly GCA_016286555.1. GTDB lineage: Bacteria > Bacillota > Clostridia > Lachnospirales > Lachnospiraceae > AC2028. Next base: position 51,044 of record JAEETA010000006.1, read on the forward strand.
TGGCCATCGCCATCAAGCACATTCAGGAGGAGATGCCTTCTCCCAGAGAGTATGTGCCGGAGATCCCCACTGCGGTGGAAGCCATCGTCATGAAGTGCTGTGAGAAGGCACCGGACAGACGTTATGCCAATGCCCATGAGCTCATTGAAGATCTGAAAAAAGCACTGCTCACTCCGGATGAGGACTTCGTGGTCCGCAACGATCCGGATCTGGAGGCGGGTACCCGCTCCATGACCGACGATGAGATGGTGCAGATCCGGAACCGTTCCGGCAACTATTACAGCCAGACCCCTTCCGACTTCGAAGAGGAGGAGCCTCTGCGCCTGGCACAGGACGAGGAGGACTACCGGGAAGAGGACTACGGCGAGGAAGATTACGATTACGATCCCAAGATGGAGCGTATCACCACCATTCTGGCTATCCTGGCCGGCGTGGTCATTGTCATCATCATTCTGATCCTGGCATTCAAGCTCCTGGGCGGCAAGGACCGATCCGGAGACGCGAAGGATCCTGCCGACGGCACCAGCCCCATCCTTTCCGAGGAAGTACCGGATGAGACTTCGGGAGAGGTCACCTTTGTGACCATGCCCGATGTGGTGGGTGTAAAGGAAGAGGACGCAAGAGAGGCACTGCTGGGACTGGGTCTGGTACCCAAGCCTGAGTATGAGACCTCCGATACCATCGAAGCCGGCCTGGTGATCCGGGCAGGAGCGGAGAAGGGCGATCAGATCGCGGTGGGTTCCACCGTAGTCATCACCGTCAGCTCCGGTCCCGAGGGCGTGGAAATGCCCAGCGTTGTAGGCATGACCTTCGAGGAGGCTGAGGCAAAGCTGAAGCTCCTTGGATTTGTGGTAAACAAGACCACTGCATTTTCCGCCGAAGTGGAGGAGGGCAAGATCATCTCCCAGACGCCCGAAGCAGCGGAAGTGGCTCCCGCAGGCTGCACTGTTACGGTGACGGTCTCCCTGGGTCCCGAAGTGGTGAAGGTTCCCGTTCCGAAGCTTATCGGCCGCGAGGAAGACGATGCCATCGCTCTCCTGGTGGAGTCCGGCCTGACCATCGGCAACATCGACTATGTGAACAGTGACACCGTGGAAGCGGGTGTGGTCATTTCCCAGAGCCTTGCGGAAGGCTCCTATGCGGATCCCGGCACTGCAGTGAACCTGCAGGTCAGCAAGGGCCCCGAGCTCATCACCTACAAGTTCGATCAGGACATCACCGCACCTACCGCTGAGGAAGCGCCTCAGTACAAGCCCGGCACCGAAGTGACCGTGAGCCTGGTAGGAGATGACGGCGTCGCCGTCTTCACCCGGAAGATCACCGACTTCCCCGAGCATGCGACCTATTACGGTCTGACCTGCGGCGGCGGTATCCTGACCTTTACCTACAGCTACACCACCGAGGGTACCACCACCATCAACGAAAACGGTGAGACCATTGTGGTTCCCGGTGAGACTATCACGGTTTCCTTTAGCAGAGTCGTGACCTTTGATCCCGAATAGGATGCCTATGTCAGAAGTAACCGGAAAAATCTTAAAAGGAATCGGCGGCTTTTACTATGTAAATGTCGCCGATCTTGTTTATGAATGTAAGGCCAGAGGCGTTTTCCGCAAGGATTCCCTGAAACCCCTGGTGGGGGACGACGTGCGCATGGAAATCCTGGATGAGGAAGGCAGGCTGGGGAACATCACGGAGATCCTGCCCCGCAGGAGCAGCCTGATCCGCCCCGCCGTGGCCAATGTGGACCAGGCCATGATCATTTTTGCCCTGGCCCGCCCGGAGCCCACCCTGAACCTCCTGGACCGCTTCCTGGTGAACATGGAGAAGGTGGGACTTCCCTGTGTCATCGTCTTTAACAAAGAGGATCTGAAAGAGACCGGGGAGGGGGAACATCTCCGGAAGATCTACGCCGATGCGGGATACGAGACCTGCGTCATCAGCTGTAAGAAGGAAGAGGGGATCGACCGGGTGCGGGAGCTCCTGCAGGGGAGAACCACCACCGTGGCAGGCCCCAGCGGCGTGGGAAAATCCTCCCTCATCAACCTCCTGCTGGGCAGGACCCACATGGAGACGGGAGATGTCAGCGACCGCATCGACAGAGGAAAACATACCACCAGACATTCAGAGCTCTTGCGGCTCTGGGATGACACCTATATCTTCGATACCCCGGGCTTCAGCTCTCTGGATCTGCCGGGGATCTCGAAGGAAGAACTCTGGACCTACTATCCGGAATTTGCGCAGTACGAACCGAACTGCAGGTTTGCGGGATGCTCCCATGTAAACGAGCGTGACTGCGGAGTTCGGGAAGCACTGGCGGAGGGGCAGATTGCCCCGGAGCGCTATGAGAATTACTGCCTGCTCTATCGGGAGCTGGCACAGAAAACAAAGTGGTGATCGCGGAAAGGAGATCAGCTATGGCGGAGGAGATCACGAGACCGACCGTCCTGGAGATCAGTCTGCAGAATTTCGAATACAACATCCGGCAGATCGAAAACTATGTAAAACCCGGCGTAAAACTGATGCCGGTGATCAAGGCAAACGGATACGGCACCTACATCAACAGAAGACTCGATGTCATCGACCGTTTTGATATCGTGGCGGTGGCCACGGTGGACGAGGGCATCGATCTGAGAAATACGGGATACCAAAAAGAAATCTTTGTCCTGAACCAGCCCTTTGAGGATGAGATTCCGAAGATCCTGAAATATGACATTGTCGTCGGAATCAGCTCTCTGGATTTTGCGGCTGCTCTGGGCAGAGCGGGTGCACCCGTAAAGGTGCATGTGGAGATCGGTACCGGCATGGGCCGCACCGGGATCCATCCCGACCGCCTGCCGGAATATGTGTCCGGCCTGCCGAAGAACGTCACCGTGGAAGGCATCTACACCCATTTTTCCTCCGCGGACAATGATGACGATTACACGAAAAAACAGCTCCGGAGCTTCAACCATGCACTGGAGGAAGCAAAGGAGATTGGACTGCAGTTAAAGTACATTCATGCCGCAGCGTCCAACGCCCTTCTGAACTACCCGGATGCTCAGTTCAATCTGGTGCGTCCCGGTCTCATCATGTACGGTTACCCTTCCGCGGAGGATACCCTGGAGCACATCGACTTAAAGCCCATCGCATCCTTAAAATCCCGCATCACCTTCCTGAAGGAAGTGAAGGAGGGCACCGGCATCGGTTACAACCGCAGCTTTGTCACCACCCGCAAAACGAAGGTGGCTACCGTTCCCATCGGTTATGCCGACGGGTTCCGCAGAACCTTCTCCAACGGCTGGGAAGTGCTGATCCGGGGACAGCGGGTTCCCGTCATCGGCAAGGTGTGCATGGACAGTTTTATGGCGGATGTGACGGATCTGCCGGAAGTGGCCCTGGGAGACGAGGTGGTGATCTGGGACAATGAAAACATCACGCTGCAGGAGCTGGCGGACACCTGCGATACCATCACCTACGAGATCCTGAGCACCGTAGGAGAGCGTGTACCTCGTAAGTTTGTGTAGGAAGAGATTCTCATCGGGCAGGCAGCTGCCATGAAGGATCCCGCGTTTTTCGGTGAGGGAAAACTATGGATTTTAAAGCGGAACTGGAAAAAAGGATCATTGAAGCGGAAAGCTTTATCAGACGCTACCTTCCGAAGGAGGAAGGACAGACGGCCTCCATTGCGGAAGCTATGAATTACAGTGTCCTGGGGGGCGGAAAACGCCTGCGTCCCGTGATGCTCCTGGAAATGTACCACATCTGCGGCGGTCTGGATCCCGAGGTAGTGGGACCCTGTGCGGCTGCCATTGAGATGATCCACAGCTATTCCCTGGTCCACGATGATCTCCCTGCAATGGACAACGACGAGTACCGCCGTGGCCGCAAGAGCACCCATGCCATGTACGGCGAAGCCATGGGCATTCTGGCGGGAGACGGACTCCTGAACTATGCCTATGAGACGGCCCTTCTTTCTCTGGAAAAACAGTGCACGCCCGCAACTGCACGGGCACTGCGGATCCTGGCGGTAAAGGCCGGTATCTATGGCATGGTGGGCGGTCAGGTGGTGGATGTGGCTTCCGAAGGAAAGCAGATCCCCATGGAGACTCTGGAATACATTCACGAGAACAAAACCGGTGCCATGATCGAGAGCGCACTCATGACCGGCGCTGCCCTGGCAGGAGCATCGGATGAAGTGCTGGCCCTGGCGGAGCAGATCGGCAGTGATGTGGGCATCGCTTTCCAGATCCGGGACGACATCCTGGATGTCACCGGCGACAGTGCCGTGCTGGGTAAGCAGGTGGGCAGTGATGAGAAAAACGAGAAGGTCACCTATGTGACTCTGGCGGGCATGGAAGGCGCGAAGGCGAAGGTGGAAGAACTCTCACAGAGAGCCATGGAAAATGTCCGCAAACTTCCCGGTGACAACGCTTTTATGGCGGAGCTCATCGCCTCTCTGATCAACAGAGAAAAATAGTTTGGCAGGTTCTTGACACACAGGGGACCTTGTGCTATCTTTTTATTAATTTAATACGCTAAACCGTTGAAGCGGAGATAAAGGCATTGATGCCTGTACAGAGAGTTTGCGATGATGAGAAGCAAGCGAGAAACACAGTGTCAAATGGACCGCGGAGGGCGCAGTCAAAGGGATGGTTAAGTATTATTTTCCGAGTATTCTGCGACGTTGCAGGCTGACGTTATATGCCGGGGATATGTTTGTATCCTGCTAAGCGCACGAGCGATCGTGAATTCAAGGTGGCACCGCGGATAAGTTTATTCGTCCTTGACAGTTCTGTATCTGTCATGGGCGATATTTTTTTATCGGTGACCCACCGGTGGCGCGCTTACTTCCGGGGAATGACAGATAACCATTTATCCATACAGGGATTCAAAGGAGGAACCACAGATGATCAAAGAAGCAATCGTTAAGATCGTAAGCAAAGAGGACCTGACCTATGATGAGGCCTACACCGTCATGAACGAGATCATGAACGGCGAGACCACTCCCACCCAAAATGCCGCTTTCCTGGCTGCCCTTTCCACCAAGAGTGCCAAGGCGGAGACCACGGATGAGATCGCAGGCTGTGCCGCAGCCATGAGAGAGCACGCAACCCCCGTAAACACCGGCATGGATGTGCTGGAGATCGTGGGTACCGGCGGAGACAATGCCCAGAGCTTCAACATCTCCACCACCGCAGCCATCGTTGCCGCTTCCGGCGGTGTGAAGGTGGCAAAGCACGGTAATCGCGCGGCTTCCTCCAAATCCGGCACCGCAGACTGCCTGGAAGCCCTGGGGGTGAACATCGAGCAGGATCCGGAGAAGTGCATCGAGCTGCTGAATGAGGTGGGCATGTGCTTCTTCTTCGCACAGAAATATCACAGTTCCATGAAATATGTGGGAGCCATCCGCAGAGAGCTGGGCTTCCGTACCGTTTTCAACATCCTGGGACCCCTGACCAACCCCGCAAAGCCTTCCATGCAGCTGCTGGGCGTCTATGACGAGTATCTGGTAGAGCCCCTGGCACAGGTCCTGGTGAACCTGGGCGTAAAGCGCGGCATGGTGGTCTACGGCATGGACAAGCTGGATGAGATCTCCTTAAGCGCACCCACTAAGATCTGCGAGATCCGGGACGGCTGGTTCCGCTCCCGCACCATCACCCCCGAGGAGTTCGGCCTGGAGCGCTGTACCAAGGAGGATCTGGTGGGCGGCACTCCCGAGGAGAACGCACAGATCACCATCTCCATCCTGAAGGGTGAGAAGGGACACAAGAGAGATACCGTTCTGCTGAATTCCGGTGCTGCCCTTTACATCGCAGGCAAGGCAGAGACCTTTGAGGCAGGTGTGAAGCTGGCTGCGGAGCTCATCGATTCCGGCAAGGCTTACCAGACTCTGCTGAAGCTCATCGAGGTCAGCAACCGTTAGGAGATCGTTATGACCATTTTGGATACCATCGCAGAATACGCAAAGGAGCGGGTGGAGGCCGGAAAAAGCAGGGTCTCCCCTGCAGAAATGAAGGCTATGGCCCTGGATACGAAGCGTACCGGATTTGCCTTCGAAAAAGCCTTGCAGGGCGCTGCTCCCGCCTTTATCTGCGAATGCAAAAAAGCGTCCCCTTCCAAGGGACTTATCGCACCGGATTTTCCCTATCTGCAGATTGCGAAGGAATACGAGGGTGCAGGGGCGGATGCCATCTCCGTTCTGACGGAACCCAAGTGGTTCCTGGGATCGGATGAGTATCTCCGGGAGATTGCTGCGAATGTTTCCATCCCCTGTCTGCGGAAGGACTTTACGGTGGATGAATACATGATCTACGAGGCAGCCACCCTGGGAGCATCGGCAGTGCTTCTGATCTGCTCCATCCTGTCCCCGGAGCAGCTGAAAGAATATCGGGAGATCTGTGATGAACTGGAGCTCTCGGCCCTGGTGGAAGCCCATGACGAAGCGGAAATCCGCATGGCCCTGGATGCAGGAGCCCGGATCGTAGGTGTGAATAACCGGAACCTGAAGGATTTTTCCGTGGACACCGGGAACAGCGCAAGGCTCCGGGAACTGGTGCCGGAGGAGGTGCTTTTCGTCTCCGAGAGCGGCGTCAGCGGACGGGAGGATGTGGAACGCATCACCCGCATCGGAGCAAATGCCGTTCTGGTAGGAGAGACCCTGATGCGTGCAGGCGACAAGAAAGCAAAGCTTGCAGAACTGCGGGGGAACCTATGACAAAGATCAAATTCTGCGGGCTGCGGCGCCCCGAGGACATCGCGGCGGCAAATGAGATAAAGCCTGACTACGTGGGCTTCGTAATGGCACCCGGCTTTTTCAGGACGATTACGGAAGAGCAGGCAGCGGAGCTAAAATCCCTGCTGGATCCGGAGATCCCTGCAGTGGGCGTTTTTGTGAACGAAGCGCCGGAGCGGATCGCGGAACTGCTGAAAAAGGGCATCATCGATATGACCCAGCTCCACGGGGACGAGGATGAGAATTACATTGCTGAGCTTCGGGAGCTTACCGACAAGCCTGTCATAAAAGCCTTCAAGGTGCGGACGGCAGAGGATGTAAGAAAAGCCCGGGAGTGCACTGCGGATTTCGTGCTTCTGGATTCCGGCACCGGCACGGGAGAAACCTTTGACTGGTCCCTTTTACGGGAGGTGGGAAGAGATTACTTCCTGGCAGGAGGTTTGCATCCGGGTAATGCGGCGGAAGCAATCGCAAGACTGCACCCTTACGCATTGGATGTGAGCTCCGGCATTGAGACGGAAGCGAAGAAGGACCGGGCGAAGATGGAAACTTTTGCGGCGGCAGTCAGATCCGAACAGGAAAACGAGGAGAAGAGATTATGACAAACGAAAAGGGAAGATTCGGGATCCACGGCGGACAGTATATCCCCGAGACCCTCATGAATGCGGTGATCGAGCTGGAAAAAGCCTACGATCATTACAAGGACGATCCGGAGTTTAACGCAGAGCTTACGGCGCTTTTTAACGACTACGCGGGCAGACCTTCCAGGCTGTATTTTGCGGAGAAAATGACCCGGGATCTGGGCGGTGCGAAGATCTATCTGAAGAGAGAGGATTTGAATCATACCGGCGCTCACAAGATCAACAACGTGCTGGGGCAGGCGCTGCTGGCCAAGAAGATGGGTAAGACCCGTCTCATCGCAGAGACCGGTGCGGGACAGCACGGTGTGGCTACCGCCACCGCTGCAGCACTGATGGGTATGGAGTGCGTGGTCTTCATGGGAGAAGAGGATACCATCCGTCAGGCCCTGAACGTGTATCGCATGCGCCTGCTGGGTGCGGAAGTGATCCCGGTAAAGACCGGCACCGCCACCCTGAAGGATGCGGTGTCCGAAGCCATGCGTGAATGGACCACCCGCATCGATGATACTCACTACTGCCTGGGTTCCGTCATGGGGCCTCACCCCTTCCCCACCATCGTCAGAGATTTCCAGGCTGTGATCTCCAAAGAGGCCAGAGCCCAGATCCTGGAGAAGGAAGGACGGTTACCTGACGCGGTACTTGCCTGCGTGGGCGGAGGCTCCAATGCCATCGGCAGCTTCTATCACTTCATTCCCGACGAGGGTGTCAGACTCATTGGCTGCGAAGCGGCCGGCAGAGGCGTGGATACCTTTGAGACGGCGGCCACCATCGCCACCGGCAAGCTGGGAATCTTCCACGGAATGAAGTCCTATTTTTGCCAGGATGAATACGGTCAGATCGCACCGGTGTACTCCATTTCCGCGGGACTGGACTATCCCGGCATCGGACCGGAGCATGCACATCTCAATGACATCGGCCGTGCGGAATATGTGCCCGTGACGGATGAGGAAGCGGTGAATGCCTTTGAATATCTGGCGCGCACTGAGGGCATCATCCCTGCCATCGAGTCCGCCCATGCGGTGGCACATGCCATGAAGATCGCACCGCAGATGCGGGAGGATCAGATCATCATCATCACCATTTCCGGAAGAGGAGACAAGGACTGTGCGGCCATTGCCCGCTACAGAGGGGAGGATATTCATGAGTAAGATCGCGGAAGCATTTGCAAACGGAAAAGCATTTATCCCCTTCATCACCGTAGGTGACCCCGATGCACAGACCACGGCTGCCTGCGTGCGGGAAATGGTTGCTGCGGGAGCGGATCTTATCGAACTGGGGATCCCTTTCTCGGATCCCACCGCGGAGGGCCCCGTGATCCAGGGAGCGAATCTCCGGGCTCTGAATGGGGGCATGACCACGGATAAGGTATTTGACCTGGTGCGTGATCTGCGAAAGGATGTTACAATACCTATGGTGTTTATGACTTACGCCAACGTGGTATTCTCCTACGGCGCGGAGCGTTTTATCCGCACCTGCAGCGAGGTGGGCATTGATGGGCTGATTCTGCCGGACCTGCCCTTTGAGGAGAAGGAGGAATTCCTTCCCACCTGCCACGAATACGGCGTAGATCTCATTTCCCTCATCGCACCTACCTCTGAGAATCGCATCGCCATGATCGCCCGTGAGGCGGAAGGCTTTATCTACCTGGTTTCCAGTCTGGGAGTCACAGGCGTGCGCAGCGAGATTAAGACGGATCTGGCTTCCATCGTGAAGGTGGTGAGGGAAAATACCACCGTGCCCTGTGCCATCGGATTCGGTATTTCCGAGCCCGCGCAGGCGCGCAAAATGGCAGATATCTCTGACGGAGCCATCGTCGGATCTGCCATCATCAGACTCCTGGAGCGCTACGGAAAAGAAGCCCCTGCGCAGGTGGGCGCTTACGTGAAATCCATGAAGGACGCCCTCAGGTAGTCGATCACAGATATCGTGTGGCGATTCGGACATTTAAGGATCGCAACACTTGAGGAAGCGAGATTACCATGCTACAGATCACGGGGAACAGAATCGCGGACGGTATTGCCATCGGAAAGATCCGCATCACAGGATCTGACAAAAGTGTCGTAAAGAGAGTGTCGTTTTCCGGCTCGGAATTCGAACGGCTGAAGGATGCTTTTGTACGTGCGGCGGAGCGGCAGGAGGAACTGGCCCGCAAGGCTGCCTATTCTGCGGGAGAAGAGGTGGCGCAGATCTTTCGTGCCCACGCCGTGATGCTGCAGGATGAACTCCTTCTGGCGGAAGTCCTGGAAGCTCTGGAAGACCGGAACTGCACCGCGGAGGAAGCGGTGCGGGATGTGCTGGATGCCCAGGCTGCCCGATATGCTGGAATGTCCGACATCTTTCTGCGTGAACGGGCAGCGGATTTCAGGGATATTCGGAACTGCCTGCTGGAAATCTTAAGCGGAGAAGCCGGGAATGACGGCGGGAGCGATGAAAGCGTGCTTCTGGCAGGAGAGGAGATCACTCCTTCGGACCTGATGCGGAGCACTCCCGGAAGTCTCCTGGGGATCATCACCGCCAAGGGCGGCTACGAGAGCCATATCGCCATTCTGGCCAGAGGCATGGGCATCCCCGGTATCGTGTGTCCCCGGGGCATCAAGGGCGTCTCTGATGGCGCTATGGCCGCATTGGATGCCACGGAAGGAATCTTGTACCTGGACCCCGATGAAGAGACGCTTGCGCACCTGCAGGCAAAGCAGGAGGCGCTGCAACAGGAAGCGGAAAGTGCTGCGGAAGTTCCTGCAGAACCTTTTGTCACCGCGGAAGGGCGGACCATCCGGATCTGCGCCAATATTTCGGGCCCCTCGGATATGACTGCAGTGCTGCGGAGCGGTGCAGACGGCATCGGTCTCTTCCGGACGGAGATGCAATACCTGGGCAGTACCGCAGCCCCGGATGAGGAAAAACAATTCGAAAGCTATCGGCAGGTCATCCAGGAGATGGCGCCCCGGCCTGTGATCCTGCGGACCTTCGATGTGGGCTCCGACAAATGTCCCGATTATCTGAATCTCCCGGTGGAGGACAATCCCGCTCTGGGCCTTCGCGGCATTCGACTGAGCCTCACCATGCGGGATCTGTTCAAAGCGCAGCTCCGTGCCATCCTGCGGGCATCCGCCTGCGGACCTGTGGGGCTCCTGCTTCCCATGGTGGTATCTCTCCGGGAGGTGGAGGAGAGCAAAGCCCTCATTGCGGAATGTAAAGAGGAGCTGAAATCGGAAGGAAAGCCTTACGGTGACCCTAAGCTGGGAATCATGATCGAGACCCCCGCCGCCGTACTCTGCGCGGAGGAACTGGCCCCTGCGGTGGACTTTTTCTCCTTCGGTACCAATGATCTGACCCAGTACATCTGCGCTTCCGACAGACAAAATACCCTGACGGAGCCCTTTGCCGACGGCCATCACCCTGCGGTGCTGAAAGCCATCGCCATGGCAGCGAAGGCAGCCACGGACGCAGGCATCCCCGTGGGGATCTGCGGCGAGCTGGCTTCCGACCTGACCCTCACCGAGGAGTTCCTGCGCATGGGCATCGAGGAGCTTTCCGTGAATCCCGGGGCAGTGCTTCCTTTGCGGAAGAAGCTGGAGGAGCTGCGGGGCAAGGTCTGATCTGAACTGTAACCCGGGGACACTCGAAAAACCCAAAAGATGCAAAAATACGGAGACGAATCTGCTCGCTGACAGGTTCGTCTCCGTTTTTTGTTGTATTCTTCTGCCAATCACCTGTTGTTCGCGCACAGGCAGCGTTTTGCGGGTCACTCCGTCTGCACCTTCTCCTCCGGCAGGAGCTTTCGGAGCATTGCCTCCAGATCCTTGCTCAGCACCGGCTTGGAAAGATACCCGTCGAAGCCCATGGAGAGGTAGGAGGCTTCCACACCTTCCACGGCGTTGGCTGTGAGGACCACGATGGGGATCTTTGCATTGTGACCGCCGGCCTCCCGGATCCTCTTCATGGCCTCCACACCGTCGGGAGGGGGCATCATATGGTCCATGAGGATGAGGTCGAAATCCTGCTTTTTGCAGATCTCGATGGCTTCGTTTCCGCCTGCGGCAGTGGTGATGCCGATCTGGGTCTTTTTTAGCAGTGCCGTCATGAGTTTTAAGTTCATCTCGATATCATCCACCACCAGCACGGAGGCGTCCGGTGCGTGGAAGGCTTCTTTGTATGCGCTGCGCTTCGAAGCGGCGGTATCCTGCAGCAGGAAGGGACCTGCGGGAGTGTCATCCTCCACCGGCTGGGGCAGGATGATAGAAAAGTCGGAACCCTTGCCTACTTCGGAGGATACCCGGATGGAGCCGTGCATCATTTCCAGAATCTGACGGCTGATGGCCAGCCCAAGGCCCGTTCCTTCCACGCCACGGTTCTGATCCTCGTTCACCCGCTGGAATACCTGGAAGAGTTTGGCGATATCCTGCTCGGAAATGCCCTGGCCCGTATCCGATACCACGATATGCAGGATGCCGCTTCTGTGCTCGTCCGGTTCCCAGGCAGCCTTCAGGGTTACCTGGCCGTATTGGGTGTATTTGATGCTGTTGGTCAGCAGATTGACCAGCACCTGACGGATCTTGTCCCGATCTCCCAGGAGCACCGACGGCAGATCGGGTGCGCATTCGATGCGGATAGGCAGGTCCTTCTGGGCCGCTCTGGGAGAGACCAGAGCATAGCAGTCCCGGATCAGATCGTGTATTCGGTAGGGCGCAGGATGGATCTCCATTTTGCCTGACTCGATCTTGGACAGATCCAGGATGTTGCCCACGAGGGACAGAAGGGTGTCGCCGGATTTCCGGATATCATCCGCATATTCCAGGATGTGATCGTCGGAGGATTCCCGCAGGATCATCTCGTTCATTCCCAGGATGGAATTGATGGGAGTGCGGATCTCGTGGGACATATTTGCCAGGAAGAGACTCTTGGCCACATTGGCCTGGCTGGCTTCCGCCCGGGCCTCCTCCAGATTCTCCATCAGCAACTGATCCTCGGTCACATCCTCGAAGAGGAAGAAGGAACCCAGGTTGTGGTCTTTATTGTCCGAGCAGTGCCGGTAGTCCACCCGGAAATGGTGGGGGCCGTCGGACATGGTCATGCGGAAGGTCTGCTCGAATTCCGCCGGATTTTTCGAATCGGAGCTATTCAGCCACAGAGAGAGGGGATAGCTCTCAAAGGTGCAGGTCTCCTGATCGGAACCGAAGGTATCCCGGGCCGCACGGTTCACGTAGATGCAATTGTGATCCGTGTCAAAGAGGAAGAGCCCCTCCTTCATGGAGTCCGTCGCCAGCCGCAGGGTCTCGTTCATCAGCCTGCGGGGAATGAAAAACAGGGCGTAGAAATAGAGCAAAAATGCAGCCAGCGCATAGAAGAGCACGGAGTAGTCAAAGGGCAGCCGCAGCAGCATGTAGGCGATGTTCAGCAGGACGATCCCGGAAACCGATGCCAGCAGCGGGAAATACTTGAAACGGTAGAAGGAATAGGATCGGTACAGGGAGACGGATAACAGCACCAGCGCAATGACGATGGGTACATAGCAGAAGGTCATATGAATGTAGAACCAGGGTGCCCGCTTTGTCAGGAAAGCAGTGGTGCCGTCCTTCAGGGTAGTGGTGGTTAAGGCAAACATATGATTTGTTTTTACGCTGATGAGGAGATTTGCGGCATCGAAGAGGATGACCGCTCGCCAGAACCTGCTGTAGATTTTTTTAACTCGCAGGCGACCCACATAGATAAAGGTGAAACTCAGCAGATAATAGGTAATGAAATCAATGCTGATAAAATAGCAGGAAAAAGCAATATTAACCAAAAGGGGTGTATGGGACACCGCAATGATGATGTTGGACAGAACGGCCACAAACGCATAGAGCAGGATCCGGACGATGGGATCCCGCAGGGGCGATTTAACGCGTCTCAGAACCGATATGAAGATGATGAGCAGGACTTCCGACACCAGAGCGGAAGCGGTAAAGATGATCCTCATAAATGTACCCTCATAGGAAACCGAACAAAGCTACATTAACGCATTTTTATTTTATCACAGAATATCGGAAAGGCGGGAAAACATTTTTGACAAGGGCAGCCGCACTGCGATAAAATTTGAAGATAGACCGGAAACTGAGATCTCCGGATGAGGAGAAGAGGTGTAGGATCCATGGGAGAAACGGAAAAACGGGACGAAAAAGTCCCTTTTACCCGAAAAGAGAAGATCATGTACGTCACGGCAGTGGCTGTCTTTTTGGTGCTGATAATAGGCGTGACCGGTTTTTTCGTGGCGGAACTGATCCTGGGGCCCAGAGGCGACCAGATCCGTGGCGAATGCACGAAACTGACGGGATTTACGGTGGAACAGTACGGTCATAAGATCCCGGTGGAGCTTCCTGCGGATCTTAAGGTGGAAAAAGGGCAGGAAGTGGTACTGGAGACCACGCTCCCTGAAGTGATCGCCGATGATACCTGGATCGATTACGCCACCGGCAAGGATTCCGAGATCTATATAGACGGCGTGCTGCGTCGTGATTTTGAGAAGGATACCAACACGCTGCCCGGCGGCGTGGTCAAGAGTCTCCACATTTTCGTGGAGTTGTTCCCCGCTGACGCAGGGAAGACCCTGCGGATTGTGCGCAACAGTACGGTTCTGAACAACGGCACCAACATCCGCCCCGTCTATATCGGCTCCAGTCTGGGGCTTATCGAGCATGATATCCGGTCCGGGATCTGGTTTTTCGTGCTGAGCGTTGCATTGATCCCCATTTCCCTGATGGCCATTTTCATCGGCATGCTGTTAAAATACAACCGCAAGCTGGACTCCCCCATCATGTCCATGGGTGTGGGCGTGCTGCTTTCCGCTCTGTGGCTTATCTTTGATTCCGAACTCTATCCCTTTGCCTTTCGGGATTATTACATCGATGGCACCATGTCCTTTTTCATGATGCTGCTGATGCCCTTCCCTTTCCTGTACTACATGAACCATATGCAGAGATCCAGATACCGTCAGGTGTATCTGGTCGTGGCACTTCTCCTGGAAGGGGTCTTTGTGGTGAGCAGCGTCATCCATTTTTCCGGCGCCAGCAATTTTCTTTCCATGTTCCCGTTGCTGGCAGTGGCGATGGGCGCGGCCATCGTGGGTTCCCTGACGACATTGATCCTGGATGTGCAGAAAAATCTGATGCATACCTACGGTATCAGTTTTGTGGGACTCATGGGATTTGTCATCTGCTGCGTGTTGGAACTGATACTGATCCTGCTGGTGGAGGACCGGTATGACGGCTCCATGATCATCGTCGGTCTGTACTGGATGGTCACCATGGCCATCGTGCACCAGCTCTATATGGTGCGGGAGGCTCAGGCAGAGGCTGCCATGGCACAGCGCGCCAGCGAGACCAAGAGTAATTTCCTGGCAAATATGTCCCACGAGATCCGTACCCCCATGAACGCCATCCTGGGCATGGACGAGATGATCCTGCGGGAAGCTGCCAACAACGACAAGATCAAGAAATACGCCTCCGACATCAAATCCGCCGGAAACCTGCTCCTGTCCATCATCAACGACATCCTGGACATCAGCAAGATCGAGTCCGGTAAGGCGGAGTTGATATTGGTGGAATTTGACATCTGCTCCGTCATCAACGACCTGCTGAACATCGCGGAAAAACGCGCCTTTGAGAAGGATCTGCTGTTCCTCTTTGAGGCGGACAGAAATATCCCCCTCCGGTTCCGGGGAGACGAGATCCGCATCCGGCAGATCCTCTTAAACATCATCAACAATGCCATCAAATATACGGAAAAGGGTGAAGTCCGTGTCCGCATGCAGGGACGCCGTGACCCCCAGGATTCGAACCGGTTCCTGATGCAGGTAGCGGTAAAAGACACCGGAATCGGGATCAAGAAGGAAGATCAGGTGAAGCTCTTCCAGCCCTTCGACCGTCTGGAGCAGACCAAGAACCGCAACGTGGAAGGCACCGGACTGGGACTTCACATCGCCAACGAATATGTGCAGCTCATGGGCGGACGCATCGATCTGGACAGCGTCTACGGAGAGGGCTCCGTCTTTACCATCTCCATTCCGCTTACCATCGTGGACGATACCCCGCTGGAGGACTATACGGTGCGGCTCAAACAGATCAAGTCTGAGCCGGAAGAGTTCCGTGCCTCCGTCATCGCCCCTGCGGCCAGAGCTCTGGTGGTGGATGACAATGAGATGAACCTGGAGGTGATCTCCGGGCTCCTGCAGACCACCAAGATGAAGGTGGATGTTGCTCTGTCCGGCCCCGAAGGGATCCGGATGATGGAAGCCGGCAGATACGATATCGTATTCCTGGATCAGATGATGCCCGGCATGGACGGCATCACCACCCTGAAGGAGATGAAGACCAGAACCGTGATGCGCGGGGTCTCCGCCGTAGCTCTGACAGCCGATGCGGTTGTGGGTTCCAAGGAATATTACCTGTCCAACGGCTTTGACGACTACCTGTCCAAGCCCGTTCGTATCGAAGAGCTGGAGGAAGTGCTCCGCAGAAATCTTCCTGCCGGCATGATCCTTTCCCAGGCGGATGTGGACCGGATCAACCGGGCGGAAGAGTCCCGGAAGGTCAATCGGGAAAACCTGCGCTCCGTGCTGGTGGTGGATGCGGATTCCGAGCGTCTGAAGGATGTGAAGGCCAGAATGGACGGCACCTTCAAGGGAACCTTCGTCACGGGACAGGACAAGGCGGAAAAATATCTGCAGAAGCACGATGCGGACTATGTGATGCTCAGTTACAGGGAATATATGGCCTTGTTGGGAGAAGATAAATAATTTTTTATGCCGGGGCTAAAGTCCCGGCATATTTATTCCGATAAAAACTTTAGATACCGCTTATTGGATATCTCAGCAAATGGAATTTGCTTCATTGGGGCATTTGCCTCGATGCTTACACGGAGGTAGGGATATGATAGGCTTAACGGGAGTCGGTTCGTTATTAAGTTCATACGCAAAACAGGCTGACATGCCTTTCTCCGCGGTAGCGCAGTCCAGGGAAGTGGAGAAGAAGGCCCACAATGCCAAAACCCAGGAGATGCGCAATACCTTAAGGGAGATGCAGCAGCAGGAGCAGGCGAAGAAGAAAAAACTCACTTCAACGGAATCCTATCTGGAGGAGTTCCTGCATCCCGACGAGAAAAAGGCGGAGGAAGAAAAGCAGCAGCTGCAGGACACGAGCTATCAGTACAAGGAAGTCTCCAACAGGATCCGCCAGGCCAAGACCTCTGTCAGTGCAGGCAGAGCCGTTTTGGCCGCCAAACGCAAAGTAGCGGAGATCCGGCGCAAGATGAGCGCCGCGGGAGAGGACTCCGAGGAACTGCAGCTGGCTCTGACCCACGCAAAGCGCATGGAGCTGGCGGCACGCAGGAAAAAGCACCATCTGGAGCTGGAGGAGCTGGCGGAGCATACGAGAGAGCAGGATGAACTCCGGGAGAAGGAGAACTCCTCCCAGGGTATGAAGCAGTCCCTGTACTCCGCATATGAGGAGAAGATCACCGAGGCAGAGGAAAAAATTTATGCCAAACGGGAAGAAGAGCGGGATGCTCTCCGGGAACAGCTGGCAGAAAGTGACATGGATGTCAGCAAAGAGATGATGGAAGAGATGGAACAGCTGATCTCCGAGCTGGGCGAGGAACAGATGGAACAGCTGGAAGAAGCCATGGACCTGGTGGAGAGCCTGGAAGTCATCGATCCTCATATGAGCAAGGAGGATCTGGAGGAGCTGAAGCGCAAGCACAGAGCTTCCGAGGAGAAGGCCCTGCTGAAGGCGGATATGGATTACCTGAAAGGAATGGTAAAGCTCCAGCAGAAGAGCGCAGGAATCATCGGTGGCATGAGCGGATCAGGATTCACAGCAGCGGCGAGCGCCGGCGCAGTGCCAGGTTACGATCCGGGATTATCCATATTCTCCGGTGGCACCGTCTCCATGGAAAGTGCCGCACAGATTGCAGGAGTGGATGCGGGATTTTCGGGTGGATTTGATGTGTCAATCTGAGATCTATCGGCGGATTCAATGGATCAATCTGAGATTTTTGTGAGGGAATTTCTATGAACATCAATCAGATCAAATATGTGCTTGCGGTGGCTTCCGCGTCCTCCATGCGAGAGGCTGCTACCAACCTGTATATCTCCCAGCCGGCGCTTTCCGCCAGCATCCGTGAGCTGGAGGATGAGCTGGGGATCCTGCTTTTTGACAGGACCAACAAGGGCATCTCTCTGACGGACGAGGGCAGGGAGTTCCTGATCTATGCGAAGAAGGCCCTGGGCCAGTACGAGATCCTGGAGGATCGTTACCTGTCCGCTAACAGGGACAGGGAGCGTTTTTCCGTCTCCACCCAGCATTACACCTTTTCCATCAAAGCCTTCACGGAGCTCATTAAGCGTTTTGATCCGGAGAAATACAATTTTTCCATCCATGAGACCAAGACCGCCGAGGTGCTGGAGGATGTGAGGTCCCTGAAGAGCGAGGTGGGGATCGTATCCTTTTCCGGCGCCAATGAAGGGGTGTTAAAGAAGCTCTTTAAGGAGTACAGTCTGGACTTTGTGCCCCTTATGATAAAGGAAACCTATATCTACGTCTGGAAGGATCATGAGCTGGCAGGGCGGGAGATCATCTCCCTGGAGGATCTGAAGGATTACCCCTGCGTTCTCTTTGACCAGACCGACGACAGCAATTTCTACCTCACCGAGGAAGCCATGGCGGATTATGATTTCGTGAAGCTGGTCCGTTCCGACGACCGTGCCACTTCCATGGAGATCATTGCAGACCTTCACGGGTACTCCATCGGTTCCGGTATGCTTTCCGGCGACGATGCGATCCTGGGTGGGCTGGTGTCCATCAAGCTGAAGGAAGAGGATCCCCTCACCATCGGCTACATCACCCGCAAGGGCAGTGACCTGTCCGCCTACGGGAAAGCCTATGTGGAGGAACTGGAAAAATTCAGGGAGATCGATCTCTGACAGAACATAACAATATCGCAGTTATATCGCTTATTCAGGCGCCCTTTCTCAGCGGAGAGGGCGCTTTTCCTTTGCCTGAATGCGGGCATTTCTGCGTTATAACCATCACTTATCACGGATGATCAGACCTCCATAATTTTCAAACCGGAAAACCCGTTGTAAGATGAACTCAACTTCGAAGCAGACAATCCGTAACACAAAATAAAAGCAGACAAACAGGAGGAACAAAAAATGAGCGATTACAGATTTGAAACCTTACAGATCCATGTGGGCCAGGAAGAGCCCGATCCCGCAACCGACGCAAGAGCGGTTCCCATTTATCAGACCACCTCTTACGTATTCCGTAACAGCAAGCACGCAGCAGATCGTTTCGGTCTGGCAGATGCAGGTAACATCTACGGCAGACTGACCAACTCCACCCAGGATGTCCTGGAGAAGAGACTGGCAGCTCTGGAAGGCGGCAGCGCAGCACTGGCACTTGCATCCGGCGCAGCAGCCATCAGCTACACCATCGAGGCACTGGCAGCAAACGGCGGTCACATCGTAGCGCAGAAGACCATCTACGGCGGCAGCTACAACCTGCTGTCTCACACCCTTCCCCAGTACGGGATCGAGACCACTTTCGTAGATGCACATAACCTTAGCGAAGTTGAGGGAGCCATCAAGGATAACACCAGAGCCATCTATCTGGAGACCCTGGGAAATCCCAGCAGCGACATTCCTGACATCGATGCCATCGCAGAGATCGCACATCGTCACGGACTGCCCCTGGTAGTGGACAACACCTTCGGCACTCCCTTCCTCTTCAGACCCATCGAGCACGGCGCTGATATCGTAGTACATTCCGCAACCAAATTTATCGGTGGACACGGAACGACTTTAGGCGGTATCATTATTGAGTCCGGCAAGTTTGACTGGAGTAAGAGCGGCAAGTATCCCAATATCGCAGCTCCCAATCCCAGCTACCACGGCGTATCCTTCTACGATGTGGTGGGCCCTGCGGCTTTCGTGACTTACATCCGTGCGATCCTTTTGAGAGACACCGGAGCTACGATTTCTCCGTTTAATGCTTTCCTTCTTCTTCAGGGAGTGGAAACACTTTCTCTTCGCCTGGAGCGTCATGCCGCTAACACGAAGAAGGTGGTGGAATTCCTCGCAGCCCATCCGCTGGTGGAAAAGGTCCATCATCCCTCCCTGCCGGATCATCCCGATCACGCCCTGTATGAGAAGTTCTTTCCTAACGGCGGCGGTTCGATCTTTACCTTTGATATCAAGGGCGGTCAGGAAGAGGCCTGGAAGTTCATCGACAACCTTCAGATCTTCTCCCTGCTGGCAAATGTAGCGGATGTAAAGAGCCTTGTGATCCATCCCGCATCCACCACCCACTCCCAGCTCTCCGACGAGGAACTGCTGGACACCGGTATTAAGAAAAATACCATCCGCCTTTCCATCGGAACCGAGCACATCGACGATATCATTGCAGATCTCGAGCGTGGCTTCGCAGCACTGAATGCCTGAGACGTCTGCTGATACAGAAGGAGGAAATACTATGTCTAAGATCTATAAGAGCACTCTGGAACTCATCGGCAACACCCCTCTGGTGGAGCCCTCCAATATTGAGAAGGAGCTGGGACTGAAGGCCACCGTCCTGGTGAAGCTGGAGTATTTTAATCCCGCAGGAAGCGTCAAGGATCGTATCGGAAAAGCCATGATCGAAGACGCAGAAGCAAAGGGACTGCTGAAGGCAGGCTCCGTGATCATTGAGCCTACTTCCGGCAATACCGGCATCGGGCTGGCATCCATCGCAGCAGCCAAGGGATACCGTATCATCCTCACCATGCCCGAGAGCATGAGCGTGGAGCGTAGAAATATCCTGAAAGCATACGGTGCGGAACTGGTTCTCACCGAGGCTTCCAAGGGTATGAAGGGTGCCATTGCAAAGGCAGAAGAACTGGCGAAGGAGATCCCGAACAGCTTTATCCCCGGACAGTTCACCAACCCTGCAAATCCCGCCGTCCATAAGGCAACCACCGGTCCCGAGATCTGGAGAGATACCGACGGAAAGGTTGACTTCTTTGTGGCAGGCGTAGGTACCGGCGGAACCGTCACCGGAACCGGCGAGTATCTGAAGGAGCAGAATCCTGCAGTGAAAGTCGTGGCTGTAGAGCCCGAAGATTCTCCCGTTCTTTCCGAGGGCAGAGCAGGCTCTCACAAGATCCAGGGCATCGGCGCAGGCTTTGTGCCCGACACCCTGAATACCGAAGTTTATGACGAGGTCCTTCCCATTTCCAATGACGATGCTTTTGTAACCGCAAAGCTGCTGGCAAAGAAGGAAGGCATCCTGGTAGGCATTTCCTCCGGAGCAGCACTCTATGCTGCGATCCAGCTGGCAAAGAGACCCGAGAATGAGGGCAAGACCATTGTGGCCCTGCTTCCCGACAGCGGTGACAGATATTACTCCACCGCACTGTTTACTGAATAGAGTTCATGTCTCAATGCGCTTCGCGCATTGTGACAATGCACATTTGTGCAGTGAGAACACTCTTGCGCTGACGCGCAATGAGTCAGACGCTGTACGCTTTTTACTCCTCCAAGATAGGTTGTCTGCAGAAAAGGGCCGCTCATTCGCGGTCCTTTTTCTTTGCGCGGGATCCGGGCCTCCTTCCGGATCCGATCCCTTTACCACGTCGATCAGTTTCGTAATAAGTATTCCTTATAACGGGTGATCAATCTTCGGGAATTTTCATCCCGTTTCCCCTGTGTTAGCATTAGATCATCAAGAACGAAGGAGGTAACAGCAATGCGTAGAACCCATACCGAAAAGTGCATGATGCAGATGTGTTGTCGAATGCTTATCTCCCGGGCTTTCAGATTGGCCTGGGGGCCGGCGGAATGCGCCATGCCCCTGATGCAGATGCGATGTCGGAGCTGATCAAGGCTCGAACGCAAAGTGCTATGCCAAGTGCCCGGGAGTAGAAACCTGAAGGGCACATTTTTTATGGAAAAATGATCAGAAAAGAGAGGAAAACTATTATGAAAAATTTGAAGATAAAGAAACTGTTCACAGGACTTCTGGCAACGGGACTCGTTGCGGCAGCACTTACCGGATGCGGCACCGCAAAGGCAGCAAGCGCAGGCAATGACCAGGCCGCAGCACCTGCAGCATCCGATAGAGTCTACAGAACCCTGGACGAGATCAAGGAGAGCGGCACCATCAACATCGGCGTTTTCTCCGATAAAAATCCCTTCGGCTATGTGGATGAGAACGGCACCTATCAGGGCTATGACGTCTACTTTGCAGAGCGCATCGGCGCAGACCTGGGTGTGAACATCAACTACGTTTCCACCGAGGCAGCCAGCAGAGTCGAGTACCTGGAGACCGGCAAGACCGACATCATCCTGGCAAACTTCACCGTCACTCCCGAGAGAGCGGAGAAGGTTGACTTCGCACTTCCCTACATGAACGTGGCGCTGGGCGTTGTTTCTCCTGAGGGCGCCGTGATCTCCGATCTGTCCCAGATCGGTGCCGACGATCAGGTCATCGTCATCTCCGGCACCACCGCAGAGACCTACCTGGAGAAGAATCACCCCGATATCAAGCTCCAGAAATTTGATACCTATGCTTCCGCTAAGACCTCTTTTGAGAACGGCACCGGCGTTGCATGGGCAAACGACAACACCGAGGTCATCGCATTTGCTATCGAGAATCCCGGCTACGTGGTAGGCATCCCTTCCCTGGGCAGCCAGGACACCATCGCTCCCGCAGTCTCCAAGGGCAATGACAGCCTGCTTCAGTGGCTCAACGACGAGATCGTGAAGCTGGGCGATGAGAACTTCTTCCACGCAGACTATGAAGCTACTTTGATCGACACCTACGGTGCAGATTACGAGGAGACCCTGGTAGTCGAGGGTGGCAAGGTTGCAGATGCTCCTGCAGCTGATGACGCAGATGTCGTTTCCGATGTTCCCTTTGCAACCGGTAACGGTGAGACCATCAAAGTGGCAGCGACTCCTGTTCCTCACGCAGAGATCCTGGAGAAGGCAGCAGAGCTCCTTCAGCAGTACGGTTACACTCTGGAAGTCGTTGAGTTCGAAGATTATGTACAGCCCAACCTGGTCGTTGAGTCCGGCGAGTTCGATGCAAACTATTTCCAGCATGTTCCTTATCTTGACAGCTTCAATGCAGAGCAGGGCACTCACCTGGTAAATGCAGGCGGCATCCACTACGAGCCCTTCGGTATCTATCCCGGCACCAAGAGCAGCCTTTCCGACATCGCTGAAGGCGACAGCATCGCACTTCCCAATGACACCACCAACGAGGCAAGAGCACTGCTCCTGCTGCAGGACAACGGCCTCATCAAGCTCGCTGACGGCGCTGGTCTGACCACCACCGTAAATGATATCGTAGAGAACCCTTATAACATCGAGTTCGTTGAGCTGGAGGCAGCTCAGGTGGCAAGGGTCACCGGTGAGGTGGCATTTGTAGTCCTGAACGGCAACTACGCTCTGGAAGCAGGCTACTCCGTAGGCAGAGATTCCATCGCATACGAGGCAAGCGATTCCGTGGCAGCACAGACCTATGTGAACATCGTTGCTGTATCCGAGGGCAACGAGAGCCTGGACAAGATCAAGGCCCTGGTATATGTCCTTCGCTCCGACGAGATCAAGCAGTTCATCGCAGACACTTATGACGGTGCAGTGGTATTCTTTGAGGACTAAGATTTAGAAGTAACGGGGGAGAGTCCTGCGGGCTCTCCCTGCTTCTGCTTTATTGGAGACAGCTATGAGTGTGATCGAGATCAGAAAACTGACAAAGCGTTTTACAGTGGAGGGTAGCACCGTCGTCGCCCTGGACCGGGTGGACCTGTCCATCGAGGCCGGCGACATCTACGGCATCATCGGTATGTCCGGTGCAGGAAAAAGTACCCTGGTGCGCTCCATCAATTACCTGGAAAAGCCCACGGAAGGATCCGTTCTCATCGATGGTGTGGATCTGGCTTCCCTTTCCGAGAAGGAACTGCGGAAAAAGAGAAGCGAGATCGGCATGATCTTCCAGAGCTTCAACCTGCTGGAACAGCGGAGCGTTTTGGGAAATGTGTGTTTTCCTCTGGAGCTTCAGGGCATCCGGAAGAAGGAGGCCCAGGCGAAGGCCAGAGACCTGCTGAAACTGGTAGGACTGGAGGATAAGGAAAAAGCATATCCTTCCCAGCTTTCCGGCGGACAGAAGCAGCGTGTGGCCATCGCAAGAGCCCTGGCAACGGAACCCCGGATCCTCCTGTGCGATGAGGCTACCAGTGCCCTGGATCCCCAGACCACGGGTTCCATTCTGAAACTCCTGAAGGAGATCAATGAGAAGCTGGGGATCACCATCGTGATCATCACCCATCAGATGTCCGTGGTCACCGAGATCTGTACCAGAGTAGCCATCATTGATAACGGCAGACTGGTGGAATCGGGATCTGTGGAGCAGATCTTCGAAGCCCCCGGTTCCGATGCCGCAAAGGAACTGATCTCCGGGAAGGAACTTCGGTATACTCCCGTAAAACAGCTCCATGAAAATCGCAAGATCCGCATCGTGTTCAAGGAAAATTCCGCCTACGAGCCGGTACTGGCAAATGCCATTTTAAAGCTGCAGCTCCCCATCAACATCCTGCGGGCCGATACCAGAAACATCGGCGGCAAGGCAGTGGGAGAGATGATCCTGGGACTGCCCGATTCCGAGCAGGCAGGAGAGGAGATCATCGAGTATTTGAGAAGTGCGGGTCTTACCGTAACGGAGGAAAATGACAATGAATGAACAAGTGATCAAAATGCTCCTGGAAGGAATCGGAGATACGCTGTATATGACATTCGGGTCAGTTCTTCTGGGTTATGCGGTGGGACTGCCCTTGGGCATTCTCCTCTATGTCACGGGGAAGAACGGGTTAATGCCCCATCCCCTGCTTTACCGGATCCTGGATGTGATCAGTAACCTGATCCGCAGTATCCCCTTCCTGATCCTGTTGATCCTGCTGATCCCCTTCACCAGAATGATCGTTGGCAAGAGCTACGGCTCCACCGCCACCATCGTTCCCCTGGTGGTCTGCGCAGCGCCCTACATCGGCAGAGTGGTGGAGAGTGCGTTAAATGAAGTGGATGCGGGAGTCATCGAGGCGGCCAGATCCATGGGCGCCGGCCTGACACAGATCATCTTCAAGGTCCTGCTGGTGGAGGCCAGAACCTCTCTGGTCACCGGATTTACCATCACCACCGGGCTCCTTTTGGGGTACTCGGCCATGTCCGGAACCGTGGGCGGCGGCGGCCTGGGAGACATTGCAGTGCGTTACGGCTACTACAGATGGCAGACGGATATCATGATCATCACCGTGGCACTGCTCATCCTCATTTTCCAGATCATTCAGATGGTGGGCATGAGAGTGAGCGCCCGCCTGGATCACAGAAAGAGAAAAGGATAAGGCTATGGACGGTGCGGTATTACAAAGTTATCTCCCCCGGTATGTGGATGCCTTCTTCCTGACGGTGCGCATCGGCTGCGTCGGGATCGTGCTGTCTCTGGTAATCGGGATCGCGGTGTCCTTCGTGATGCATTTCAAGGTGCCGGTATTCAAGACCATTGCAGCGGGCTATGTGGAGCTCTTCCGCAATACGCCGCTGCTGGTGCAGCTCTTTTTCCTGTACTTCGGATTACCGAAGATCGGGCTGGCACTTTCCGCGGAAAGCTGCGGCATCCTGGGACTCAGTCTCCTGGGCGGCAGCTACATGGCAGAGGGCTTTCGCAGCGGTCTCGGAGCAGTGTCCCCGGCACAGACGGAGAGCGCTCTGGCGTTGGGCATGACCAAGGCACAGGTATTTACCTCCGTGATCCTGCCGGAGGCATTTACCCTTAGCGTGCCTGCCATCGTGGCGAATGTGATCTTCCTGCTGAAGGAGACCAGCGTTTTTTCCGCCATCAGCCTCATGGATCTGATGTTTACGGCAAAGGACCTTATCGGACTGTATTACGATACCACGGAGGCGTTGTTCCTCCTGGTGGGTGCCTATGCGGTGATGCTGCTTCCCGTGTCCATCCTGGGAAGCGTGGTGGAGAAAAAAGCAAGGTTTAAGATGTTTGGAGCGTAAATGTAGTATGGGATTTGATGTATTGCTGAAAGGAACCAATTTTGCAAGGCTCCTGGGGGGCCTTGGGGTAGCCATGAAGATCAGCATGATCTCCGTCGCCATCAGCATCCTGCTGGGAGTCCTCCTGGGGAGTCTCATGACCCGGGATCTGCCGGTGGTGAAGGCGGTGTCCCGGGGGTATCTGGAGTTCGTCCGGATCATGCCCCAGATGGTGCTGCTATTTCTGGTGTACTTCGGTACCACCAAAGCCCTGGGGATCAATCTCTCTGCCGAAACCGCATCCATCATCGTGTTCTCCCTCTGGGGAACGGCGGAGATGGCGGACCTGGTGCGGGGCGCCCTCACCGGGATCCCGGCCATCCAGTATGAGAGCAGCTACGCCCTGGGACTCAGTACCGCCCAGACCTACCTCCATGTGATCCTGCCCCAGATCGTGCGGCGGATGTTGCCCTTGTCCATCAATCTCATCACCCGCATGATCAAGACCACCAGCCTGGTGATGATGATCGGTATCGTGGAAGTGTTGAAGGTGGGCCAGCAGATCATCGAGGCAAACCGGAAGGCATCCCCCAACGCGGCCTTCGGGGTTTATGCGACCGTGTTCTTGTTGTATTTTGTGGTTTGCTATCCCATCGGGAGACTGGCGAAATATCTGGAGAAAAGGTGGGATGTTTGAAAGAAAAGCAAGGACAGCTTTTATTTCAAACGACAGATTTGCCGAGAGGCAAATCTGCGGTTCGTTCGGAGAAACTGCGTGCGCAGATTTCTCCTCACTGACTCTCCATAATGGATAAATGAATTTTGGATGGATAGAATGATATGAGCGAAGAGATACTGCAGGTCTCGGGCCTGGTAAAACGATATGAAGATCTGACGGTTCTGGACCGTGTTGACCTCAGTGTCAGAAAAGGAGAAGTGGTGGTCATCGTAGGTCCTTCGGGATGTGGCAAGAGCACCTTCCTCCGCTGCCTCAACGGTCTGGAAAACATCCAGGAAGGCCGCATTACTCTGGACGGTGAGACCATCGATTCCACCGGCGCGAAGCTGAATAAAGTCCGGGAGCGCATCGGCATGGTGTTCCAGAGTTACGAGCTCTTTCCCCACAAAACCGTCCTGCAAAATATGACACTTGCGCCGGTAAAGGTCCGCGGCGTCAGCAAAAAGGACGCGGAAGCGGAAGCCCTGCAGCTCCTGGAGCGGGTAGGACTCCTCTCTAAAAAGGACCAGTATCCCAGTCGCCTCTCCGGCGGTCAGCGCCAGCGCGTCGCCATCGTCCGTGCCCTCATGATGCACCCGGAAGTCCTCCTCCTGGATGAGATCACCGCAGCCCTGGATCCCGAGATGGTGCGTGAAGTGCTGGATGTCGTGATCTCTCTAGCCAAGGAAGGCCGTACCATGGTCATCGTCACCCACGAGCTCGCCTTCGCCCGCGCCGTCGCCGACCGCATGATCCTCCTGGACGGCGGCAAGATCGTGGAAGAGGGGAGCCCCGAGGAATTCTTCGAGCATCCCAAAACAGAGAGACTCAAGAAGTTCCTGGAGTCCTTCTCCTATCAGGAATAATGCAAAATCAAACAACATCGATACATCGTATCTTCTCCTTAGAAGCGCTCTTGCCGAATGGCAAGGGCGCTTCTTTTTGTTGCGTTAACTCAACGCTTTTTGTTGTGCGTACTTTTGCAAAAATGAAAAATTTGCAGTTTTTTCACAGAGAAAGGAACCCTGTTTTTTATTTTCTCAACTGGTCGAATCCCTGATTTTATGGATTCTTTAGACCTGTTTGTGCTATAGTTGGCTTTAGAAAGTGGGTTATTGTACCCTGTTTGCAAAAGTACACAAAAAGTAGAGGAGAAAAAGGAAGGAAAGCATTCGCAATGCAAATAAAGCTGAATACTATAAACGTTGTTGACAATGATAGTTTACTTAATCTCCTTAAGACGAATGGGGAGTCGCATAATAATTTTAGGTTGTACACCTCTATGGAACGAGCGCTTGGCTTCTTGGTTACGGGACATTTTTATCTTTCAGATGGAAGAAAATGGAATGACAAGATAGACCGCGAGAATATGAGAAATAGTGGACTATATTCTGCATGTTTTTCTTGGGCTTCTGAGAGTGTAGCAATGTGGATGTTATACGGTTGTGAAAAGGGTGCTATGCTCAATTATCCTCCAAACTTAATCAAATATCTTCTAAATACAGAAAGAGTAGAAATTGGGTATTTTTCACCCAAAGGTGTATTTGAGAGTAAAAAGATATTAGAGAAATCCAAAGAGGAATTTTATATATACATCGCTGATGTTATATATCAAGATCCTCAAAAGAATAATCGAGTAAGGCTAACTTGGGGAGATGAACATATTACTACTGATATGTCTGTTCTGAATAATTCTGATATTGTTAGCAAAAATTTTGCTTGGTCCTATGAAAGAGAATGCAGATTATCGGTGAAGCCTGCCCGGGAGATCCTAGAAGAAGCTGATTCTAATGGGTGGGATACCATGCGTATTATTGTTCCGGAGCGTTTTCTTAGTCGGTTAAGAAAAGGAAGACTTATTCGTTCACCTATTTATGCCGGAGGAACTGACGCTGGTTGCACCAGTGCTCTTGATGGTTGTATTGATTGGGATATATGGAAATAAACAAATACGATTTCTGGGATTTTGATTGAAGGAGAGAGTTAAATGAATAAATTCATGAAGATTAACTACATTTTTGTATCTCTTTTGACTGTTCTTTTCTTGATACTGTTTTCTGGAGAATTCAGGGCAAAAGCGACTGCTGATACTACGTGGCAGGAAGAATATTCGTACTCTCTTGATGAGAGGGATAATAAGATCGTTTTGACTAGATATAATGGGACAAACTCTGAATTGGTGGTTCCAGCGAAAGCTATTATAGGAGGCATGGAGTACAACACGGTTATTACCTCCTACCTTCCTGGTTCATTTGTCGGTAATTCTGTCCAGAGTTTTTCTGTAGAACCGGGAGTTTCTGCTTCGTGTCTTGAATTTATGTTTAGAGATAGCCGTGTCGAATCGGTTGATCTTTCCAATCTGGATACTGGTTCTGTTACTGATATGTGGGGTATGTTTTATTCCTGTAATAGATTGAGGTCACTTAATCTTGGAAATATTAATACCGGAAATGTGGAAATAATGAAGGACATGTTTTGGCAGTGTTCCAGCTTGACAACATTGGATTTGAGTGCTTTAGATACTTCAAGTGTGACTGACATGTCGTATATGTTTGATGATTGCAGTGGATTAACTAATCTGAATCTGGGTGGTTGGAATACTGGAAAAGTAAGCAGTTTTTTGGCTATGTTTTATGGTTGCAGTGGATTAACTAATCTGAATCTGGGTGGTTGGAATACTGAAAATGTAAACGATATGGGGTATATGTTCAATGGTTGCAATGGATTAACTGATCTGAACCTGGATGGTTGGGATACGAGAAATGTAGTATCTATGCGACATATGTTTTATAACTGTACAGCTTTAACATCATTAGATTTAAGTGGGTTTAATGCAGTTAATGTGGAAAACATGTATGGTATGTTCGAGAATTGTAGTAGTTTGAAATCTTTAGATCTTAGTGGTTTTAATGCAAGAAATGTGGAAGAAATGGGGTACATGTTTTTTTGGTGTAAACAGTTGCAATTTCTTGACGTGAGTGGAATAGATGCTAATTATTTAGATGATGCAAGTAATTCATTTAGTGGTAACGATAAACTGAATGTTATATATTCTATGAAAAATCTAAAGAAGGAAGTATGGCTTCCCGGGAATGGGGAGTGGTCAGGAACTTGCCTTTGGTATGATCAGCAGGGAAATACCTATACGAAATTTCCACAAAACCTTAGTGAGCCCATCGTGTTAAGCAGAACGGGTGATTTCAGCCATATTCTGACGGATCAATTTATTCGTCGCCTTTACAATGTGTTTTTAAACCGTTCAGCAAGTGCGGATGAGGTGAGCGGATGGTCTGAACAGATCTTAAATGGAACGATTACTGCCGGACAGGCAGCGGCAGGATTTATCTTTAGCCCCGAGTTCATAAATCGTAATATGTGCAATTCCCACTTCCTGGATTATCTGTATCTGGGTCTCTTTGACAGAGCGGCGGATGATGATGGGAAGAATGGATGGACCTATTTGATCGATGAAGGATATTCCAGAGAGATGGTGGTGCAGGGATTCCTTACAAGCCCTGAATTCATGAATCTGTGTGATTCCTATGGTGTGAATTGTGGTACGGGTCTTGCGAATGTGCCTGCACTGGGGACCATCCAGACGGATCACTGTACTATCGCAGGATGTCCTAATGATGCACCCGTGAAGATTCTGGTCGTTGGATTGTATGATACTGTCTTCCAGAGAGTGCCTGACCAGGATGAGGTTGATTTCTGGGTAGACATGATGGCTCAACATAGACCGGATGTCACTGCAAGAGTCATGGTGAACAGCTTCCTGAACGGAGAGGAGTATTCGAATCTGAACCGCAACAACGGAGATTATATCCGTGATCTTTATCATGCGATCTTCAACCGTGATGCGGATGAGGGTGGATTCAATGATTGGTTGAATCGTCTTGAGAATCAAGGGTGGACCAGAGAACAGGTGCTCAATGGATTTACCGGTTCGCCGGAGTTCATTGATCAGTGCCATCATGCGGGGATTGAAATTGGCGGAGAGATTTGAGTTGACATTATGCTCCACTAAAAGAGACGAAAAAATTGTGACAACTTGTGAAAGCTGGGAATGAAAGGAACGGAATCGAAATGAAGAAATGTATTCTTGGATTCTTTTTTGTGATATTGATGTCATTTGTGGTGCCGGTAGGCGCATATCGTGTGCATGCCATTGACGACACTACCTGGCAGGAAGACTATACGTATACCACGAATGAGAATCATGAGATTGTTCTGAGTAAGTATAATGGGACGGCTACTAATTTGGTGGTGCCTGCTCAAGCGGTCATTGGAGGGGTTGAATATAGTACAGTCATTGAAGCGGAATACTTGGGCAATGCCGTGCCATTTGTCAGTGAAACAGTTCGCTCTTTTTCTGTGGAATCCGGTGTGTCTGCCAGAAAACTTGAATTATTGCTTTATGAGTCTAATGTTGAGACAGTTGATTTGTCGAACCTGGATACCAGTGAATTGACTTCGATGTTTGGAACGTTTGAATGTGAAAACCTCTCTTCAATTAATGTGGGAAACATTGATACCAGTCATGTGACGAATATGTCTGCATTGTTTGCTACGTGTATACATTTTACAACATTTGATTTATCCTGGTTAAACACAGAAAGTGTTACAGATATGTCTTATATGTTCTCTTCATGCTTGGGACTGACATCGTTGGATGTGAGTGGTTTAGATACATCGAATGTTACGAATATGTCTAAAATGTTCTATGACTGTAGGGGATTGACGTCTCTGGATTTAAGCAACTTTGTTATTGGCCCTAGTACAAGTACAGATAATATTTTTTCTGGGTGTAGCGCTTTGGTCACTATATATTCGGTGCCCAATTTATCTAAGAGCGTTTCTCTACCCGGAACATGGCAAGATGAATCAGGTAATTCATATACGGAATTGCCTCGAGGAAGAAGTGCTTCCATAGTTTTATCGAGAATTCACGAGCATAGTTTTTCCCTTAGAGTAGGAACAGGGAATCAAAGCAATATGTTGTTTGCAAGGTGCAATATGGGTGGTTGTCCACTAAATGGAGAGGATCAGGTTTTAGTACTTAATCTTCCTTCAAACCTGCAATATGATGGAAGTACAAAGGTGGCGACCTATAACGCTGATTACAATAGGGATGCTTTTGAAAATGTAAGCATTACTTACTCAAATTCTCTAAGCGGATTAAATGGTGCGCCTAAGGATGTTGGAAGCTACAAAGTAACTCTCCATGCCGAGCCTGTTGACCATTCATCAGTTTATTATGGTCGTTCTGTTTCTGTTGATTTTGAAATAAAAAAAGCGCCACTCGTTATAAGAGCATCGAACAAAACCATCACATATGGAGAGGATCCTGCCGATGCTGGAGTTACTTATTCCGGCTTTGCTGCAGGAGAGTCGAGGAATAACCTGGGTGGTTCGTTGACCATCTATAACAGCTACTCCAGGAATGATCCGGCCGGGAACTATATCCTGATGCCGGCAGGACTTACTTCCAACAATTACGACATCACTTTTATCCCCGGAACGTTGATTGTCCGGCAAAGGGAAGTGGATCTTACCTGGTCAAATTCGAACTTTGTTTATAACGGGTTGGGACACAAACCGACTGCTACTGTATCCGGGTTGATCAACGATGATAGCTGCTATGTGAATGTGACTGGAGAGCAGGTCGATGCGGGAACCTATACCGCAACTGCGGCAAGGCTTTCGAATAACAACTATAAGCTGCCGGCGAATAAGACTTTCAGCTTTGTGATCGAAAAGGCAAATATCACGGAATCGGAATATGTTCCTCCTACAGTAAAAGAGGGACTCAGTTACAATGGGAATTCCCAGGCGCTAGTCATAAGGGGCGCTGCCGTGGGCGGAACCATGAAGTATGCCCTGGGAAATGCGATGGGACCTACCGGCAGTTACAGTACGACGCCGCCTACCGGAACGAATGCCGGAACCTATTATGTCTGGTACAAGGTCTTTGGGGATAATAACCACAATGATACGATTGCAAGAATGGTCAGCGTGACAATTGCGGATGGAACTCCGGATCCTTCGCCAAATCCGACACCGGACCCGACACCTGATCCTACACCCGATCCAACTCCTGATCCTACGCCCGATCCGACGCCTACTCCTGATCCTACTCCGGATCCGGATGATGACTGGATCGATGACGGTACAGTTAGAAGCTTTGTGACCCGTTTGTATCATGTTTTCCTGGATCGTACTCCCGATGAGGAAGAGGTAGATGCATGGACGGCACTGATCACTTCCGGGCAGAAGACTGCGGGTGAGGTGGCTGCAGGATTTATCTTCAGTCCTGAGTTTATTGACCGGAATATGTGTAATTCCCACTTCCTGGATTACCTCTACCTGGGGCTCTTTAACAGGGCTGCGGATGAGGGCGGAAAGAACGGATGGACTTTCCTCATTGATGAGGGCTACTCCAGAGAGATGGTGGCACAGGGATTCCTGACCAGTCCTGAGTTCTTTAATTTGTGCGAAGCGTATGAGGTGAACCCCGGAACGGGGCTGGCAAACGTGCCTGCACTGGGTACCATCCAGACGGATCACTGTACTATCGCAGGATGCCCGAATGATGCACCGGTGAAGATTCTGGTTGTTGGACTGTATGATACCGTCTTCCAGAGAGTACCTGAACAGGAGGAAGTGGATTTCTGGGTAGGACTGATGGCGCAGCACAGACCGGATGTCACTGCAAGAGTCATGGTCAACAGCTTCCTGAACGGAGAGGAGTACTCGAATCTGAACCGTAATAATGGAGAGTATATCCGTGATCTGTATCATGCGATTTTCAATCGTGATGCGGATGAAGGTGGTTTTAATGACTGGCTGAACCGCCTGGAGAACGAAGGATGGACAAGAGAGCGGGTGCTCAACGGATTCACCGGTTCTCCTGAATTTATTGATCAGTGCCACCATGCAGGGATTGAGATCGGAGGAGAGATCTGAACTGCGATGGGTACGCCCGCAGAAGGCAGGAAATCAGTGTTGACGTTTACCTGCATCCGCTGTATGATTTAATCACAAAAGAGGTGTTGCCGTAGTTCACGGTTACCCCTCCACTAGGTTTTTAGTTTGAAATAACCGCAAACCTTTTGCGTGGGGGTGCGGTTATTTCCTTTTATGCCTGCTTCCGAGCAGATATCCGAATTCAAATACTGCGATCGAAAAAGAAAGCAACGTCATCATTTCGAATACCGTCATTGGCATCCCCTCCTTCCTTTTAGTCGGAGGGCGAATAAAAGTACTACCCTCCGCGAACCGGAGGGGCAACCGCATACCGTTAGCAACACCTCTGCAGGA
Source organism: Lachnospiraceae bacterium (assembly GCA_016286555.1). GTDB lineage: Bacteria > Bacillota > Clostridia > Lachnospirales > Lachnospiraceae > AC2028. The sequence continues at coordinate 84,490 of JAEETA010000006.1, forward strand.
AAGCCCTGCGAAATCAGTATAGAGGAATGCTGGTAGTGGTGCAAGAAAAATATGAACAAATGTTCGATGCCAATTTTTGGTAGATTTGCAGTAACCAAAGCTCATCTATGTGCAACCTGTGCAGATTTCTGCACAGGTTGCTTTTTTGGTTTAGGTACTTTTGGGAGTCCTTGAATCTGAACGCTTCACTCTTTTGAGGCATGGATCAAATTGTATTGCCGTCGCTTCTTTGCTATTATTCTGGTATCAGGAGTCCTCAAAGAGGAGGCAGATTATGGCGAGACGAAGAAGATCGGTATCCCCTTTTCGGTTTTTGATCGATATGATCCGAGGGGTGAGATATGCCCATAGATTACTGACCGGGAAAAGGATGGGATTCAGCATCAAAGGTCCTTTCGGGATGTGGATCCGTGTGGGGGCAAACGGGCAGGTGCGAAGCATCAGTTTGAAATCCTGCGCGGGGATGAGAGTGGTTCTCGACTCGCATGGCAGATTTAAAAAACTCAGTATTCCCGGACCTTTCAAATCAAGACTATACACGAATGGGCGAGGTGAACTGACAGGGTTCGGATTGCCTCGACCTTTTGGAGGATTTGCTGTTTTTGATCAGCATGGTAGACTGAAGCGAGTATATGGTCCGACGTTGGGTGGGGCTTGTTGGTCGCGGGACGTAGAAGGGAATCGGAAAAAGCACCATCTGACCGGAAAGAAAAAGAGTTCGTTTTGGGACAGCGAGGTACATTCGTTACTTCCCGGTACAAAGGGTACCTATGTCCGAAAAGGAAAGGTGACGGAGAAGGGAACCGCTCCTATTGCCGGAAAAGATTTGGAGCTCTTCCCGCAAATTCAAAAGAGGGACAAAACGCAGACGAAGAAGGATAAGAGGAAAAAGAAAAACTCAGACGCAGTGAAGGAAAATGCATATTCCGGGAGTCCTTCGGTCCGTCTGAGAGAAAATATTCATTCCGGAAAATCGTTGGGCTCTTTGAAAAGGGATCCTAAGTCCGAGCCCGCTTCAGTGCCTTTGAAAGCAGAGCCTCAGTTCAAGCACCATTCAGAGCCATTGAAACCAGATTCTAAGGTCGAGATCCTATCAGTTCCTTTGGAGAAAGATACGGAGCCCGAAAGTCCTTCGAATCTGAGCAGTGAAACCGGAAGATTTTCCGGATTCAGCAGCCAGATGACCGCCTTTGACAAGGCGGTTGCCGAGGCGTTTCCGGACCAGGAGGAAGTACCTTTTGATGAGGCGTATGATATAGCCGAGAAGAGCACAAAACTGTAAAAACTCTGGGGTAAGAAACACAAATTCAAATACCGTAGTCAGCACAGGAAATCAGTGTTGACGAATATCTGCAATCGCAAACGACAGCAGCGTCATTAATCAAACAATCCCCGGGAGGTTACAGCATCCCGGGGATTTTGAGCAAAAAAAATGGTGTGGCGAACCGCATCTATACACTGCAGACCCACACCTTGTACCTACAAACTACACTGATTATTTCGAAAAGTCAAGGATTTCTCGATTTTTTTTGATTATTATCATTCGCTTGATTCTCTTCGAGTTCATGAAGAATTGTTGGTACCCTTTTATGGCCTCTTCTTCACTCATTTTGCTTCGAATAAGGTCGATAATAATATTTCTCGATTGTTCGGTGGCACCTTGCATGACGTTTTCTATGTTGTTTTTGCCTGTTCCTATGGGGGCCTTGATTTCCCATGCAAGTCCATCCATCATTATATCCGGCTGCCGATAATGTGGAATTTGTGATTTGGGGATTAGCTCGATATCGTGCCCCAATTCGAGAAATAGGCTGACAGTATTATATTCATGATCTTGTAAGTGCACGCGATTTTGCGTTAATTTCCCTTTGCCCATAAGCATTCTCCAAGTCCAAAACTGTAAGTGGCTGATTATCGGCGAATAGCCGAGAAAGAACCGAATGCGGCAGGTTCCGCATGTTATGATAGAACACATCGATTGATATGATACTTCATATCAGAATGGTTGTGACGAATATATTATTCGATGGCGAATGAATTTGCAAGAGAAAAAACGAAGATTTGTGTTTTGAAGACACCCTTTCTTCTTTCGGAAGGATTCCATGATATAATCGAAGGGTAAGTTTGGTATTTCCAGATCACCGACAGAGTGAAACGAAAAAACTGAAACAAAACAAAAGGTGAAACGAAACAAAAGGAGGACGTATCATGAGATATTCGATCGAAGGGGAACCGTTGCCGGTAGTGATCTGTTCTGTGGATCCGGGAGAGACTCTTGTATGTGAGAGCGGCGCCATGAGCTGGATGTCGCCCAACATGCAGATGGAGACTTCCGGTGGTGGCGTGGGCAAGATGCTGGGGCGGATGTTCTCCGGTGAGAGCCTGTTCCAGAACCGCTACACCGCTATGGGCGGAGAGGGCACCATCGCCTTTGCTTCCAGCTTCCCCGGTTCCATTCGTGCCTTTGAGATCGGCCCCGGCCAGGACATCGTAGCCCAGAAGAAGGCGTTCCTGGCATCCACCTCCGGCGTGGAGCTTTCCGTGTTCTTCCAGAAGAAGGTGGGCTCCGGATTTTTCGGCGGCGAGGGGTTCATCATGCAGAGGCTCTCGGGTCAGGGACTGGCATTCCTGGAGTTTGACGGCTATGTGAAGGAGTATGATCTGCAGCCCGGCCAGCAGATGGTCATCGATACCGGCTATCTGGCAGCCATGAGCAGCACCTGCTCCGTGGACGTACAGACCGTGCCCGGTTTGAAGAACGCCATTTTCGGCGGCGAGGGGATCTTTAATACCGTGATCACCGGTCCCGGCCATGTATGGCTCCAGACCATGCCCGTTCCCCAGCTGGCAGGGGCATTGATCCCTTACCTGCCGCTGAACAGAAACTGATCTCCGATCGCTGTATTGCAACCGAAAATGCAACTTATGCACCTGCAAATGCAACTCGTGCGGATTTCCGTACGGGTTGCATTTTTCTTTGGTACAGTAGGCTCATCAAGCAAAACAAAACACAAAGGAGCTGTGCATTATGAAAAAGAAAGTGTTGAAGGTTGTAAAGGTGGTTGTGATCGTTCTGGTAGCCCTGGGAATCATCGGTTCCGCAGCGCTGGGAAAGATGATCGCGGATCAGGTGATGTATCAGAATAAGGGCAATGATACAAAGAGCAACAGCGTAAAGCAGCTGGTGGATATCTGGGGATATGATCTGGACGGATTTAACGCTTCCTTCCACGGGGAGGAGATCAGCGCCACAGCAGCGGACGGGAATATAGTCCCCGGCACCGCTTTCCGGGCGGATGCGGGAAGTGACACCTGGGTCGTTTTGGTACACGGCGCAGGCGGAGACAGAGTGAGCGTCTATCCGCTGGCAGAGCAGTACCTGATCCGCGGCTACAATGTCATCGCCATCGATCAGAGAGGATGCGGTGACAATGCGGACGATAAGGTGACCTTCGGGATCCACGAGTCCCTGGACGTGGCAGCCATGGTGCAGTACGCAAGAGAGACGCTGGGGGCAGCGGAAGTCATCGCACATGGTCAGTCCATGGGAGCTCAGACCGTCGCAATCTATGCTTCGAAGGTGACGCCCGGCGCGGTGGATGCAGCGGATGCGGTCATCTGCGATTCCCCCGTTCCCGGTATGGAGTACATGCTGCGCAGCGTTTTTGCCGACAGTGACAACGAAGAAGATTTCTATAACGGTGCCACCAATTATATGATCTTCGTCAGCAAGGTGGCAACGAAGCTGCTTTACAAAGTGGACTACGCCGACGGCGACACCATCGCGGCTGTGGCGGGCGACCTGCTTCCCACCATGCTCATCCGTTCCGAAAAGGATCAGGTATGTCTTCCCGAGAAGGTGCAGGAAGTGTACAATAATGTCGGCGCTGAAAACAAAACAATTATGAGTGTGGACAGCGCACACATTGAAGGAGTGATTGACGATCCGGAAGGATATATGGACGGCGTGATGTGCTTCCTGGAGTCCTGCGGATTGTAAGAAAATGCATGAAGATCAATCTCTATGAAGACCCGAAACTGACAGACGAGCACATCGACATTTATTGCACGGAAATGCGGCCTCTCATCCGGCAGGTCGTGGATACGGTGCGATCCGAGAAACCCGCTCTGTCCGGCAGACCTGCGGACGAGGACCTGGATGACGGGGAGGAGATCTTCCTCGATCCCGGAGAGATCTATTATTTCGACCATGTGGAGCGGAAGCTTTTCGCCTATGCCGAAAGCGGTGTATACCGGCTGATGACGACACTGTCATCTGTGGAGGAACAGCTTTCTCCCTATGGCTTTGTCAGGATCTCCAAATCCAATCTGGTAAATATCTACAAGATCAAACAGCTCAAACCGGACATCAACATGAAGGTGTATGTGTCCTTCGAAAACGGAGAGCGGATCTGCATCAACAGAAGTTACAAAAAGAGCTTTACCGAGTACCTGCAGAAAACGAGGAGGATGTCCTGATGAAAGAGTTTATGAAGACCTATCTTCTGGAGCTGTGCTGCTCCTATACCATCGTTTCCGTCGTCGGCGCCTTCGTGAATATGGTGGCAGGCACCGAGACCAACAACCTGAATGTGGTGATGATGTTCGTATTCTGCAACATCGCCGTATTTGTCCTGTCCATCCATAAGCTGTTCGATACCTTAAGTCCCCTTGCCATGATGGTGATCCAGTATGTGCTGGCGCTGGGGCTGTGTTTTCTGGTGATCTTCATTGCCAGCTTCTTTGAGCCCGTCTCCCCGAGAGGATGGTTTGAGTTTTTCCGCTCCTTTACCATTCCCTATGTGATCGGCGCCGGGCTGTATTACTATCGCCTGTGGGAGGATGCGAAAAAGCAACAGGAGCTTCTGCGGGAACTGCAGGAGTTAAACGCGGAAAAACGGCAGGAATCCTAGGGATTTATAATGATTTTTTAATAATTCGGGAATGAAAAAAAGCCCTCGACATGGTATGATTATAGAATACTGTGTTAGGGCTTTTTTGCCCGTTAAAGAGATTTTTTACAACCGGGGGATCGAAAAATGGCTTTCGGCGAAATACTCAGCAAGTATTACACATTTATCTTTATCATGGTGGTGCTCCTGTACACCATCGCTTTCAACAGGAGGATGTATCAGAAGGTCAGGGTACATTTCTGGGTCCTCATTGCGTTGGTGATCGTGGAGGCAATCTGTTCCGGCGCGGAGATTTACTGTGCCGCACAGCCCTACAGGACCATCTGGCGGAGCGTTTTTTCCTCCCTCTGTTATATTCTGCGACCTTCCATCATGTATGCGCTGCTCCTGATCATCGTCCGGGATGACCCGGGGAAACGCAAAGCGCTCTACGGGATCCCGCTGCTTGTGATCGCCCTTCTGCTTCTGGCAGATATTCCCTATTCCTACTGTCTGATCTATACCTTCACGGAAGCGAATTTCTTTTCGACTGGTCCCTTGTTTTTCCTGACCTACGGGATCCTGCTCCTGTACCTGCTTCTGATCATTATCCTGACCATCGTGAAATGTGATTTTTCTCTGGAGCTGGGAGAGTGGTCCTCGATCTTTATCGGGATCGCCTTTATCCTCCTGAACATTGCGGGAGAGCGCTTTATCCCGGACTTTACCGGAGGGAACTCCGACAATGCCACGGCCCTGGCCATCCTGCTCTACGCCATTCACTTTAAGAGCATCGAGGATCACAGAGAGCGTAAGATCCTGGAGACCACGGAGCTGAAGACGGGCCTCCTCAACGAGAACGCATGCATTACCAGGCTGAACGGACTCATCGGGAAGGGAAATTCCCACGAGTACGCAGTGGTTTTCTTTGATCTGGAGCGCTTCGGTCTCATCAATGACCGCTACGGTATGGAGATCGGCAACAGGGTGATCTCGGAGTACGCTGCGATCCTGGGCGGCATGGTCAGGGAGGATGAGATCCTGGCCAGACAGGGCGGTGACCGGTTCATCGCAGTGGTGTTGCAGCGGAATCTGGATCTGATCCTGGCCCAGATCGCCTCCACCAGAGTGCGGTTTAACCAGGACGGTATGGATTATGACATTACCATCAGTGCCCATGTGGGTGTGTACCGCATCGACAGAGACGATTACAACGGTGAGGAGATCATCTCCAATGCCCATACGGCATTGAACTACGGCAAGAGCGCCGGGAATTCCGTGACCTACATGACCCCGGAGCTGAAGATCGCGTTAAAGGATGAGAAACAGTACGCCTCCGATATCCCCGTGGCTATGGCAAACGGTGAGTTCGTCGCCTACTATCAGCCGAAGGTCAACAGCAGGACCAACATGCTCTGCGGCGCGGAAGCGCTGGTGCGCTGGTCCAGGAACGGGAAGCTGATCCCTCCCGGGAAGTTCATCCCCATCATGGAGACCAAGGATCTCATGTGCGACATGGACTTCTACATGCTACGCAGGGTCTGCTCCGACATCTCCGGCTGGATCGAGCGCGGGCTGGTACCGCCCACCGTCTCCGTGAACTTCTCCCGCAGAAATCTGTCCAACGATCATCTGGCAGAGGACATCGACGCGGTGGTGAAGGAATACCACGTACCGAAGAAGATGATCGAGATCGAGATCACCGAGACCATTGACGAGTTCCCCATCAGCGTGCTGAAAAACTTTGTGGATGACCTGCACCGGCTGGGCTACAAGGTAGCCGTAGACGATTTCGGAAGCGGAAGTTCCTCCCTTAGCCTGCTGCGTGAGGTGACCTTTGACACCCTGAAGATCGACAAAGGATTCGTGGACAGAGCCTACGCCAAGGATCTGGCCATCCTGAGCCACATGATCAAGCTGGGAAAGGCCATCGGCCTGGAAATGCTGGCAGAGGGTGTGGAGCAGCGGGAACAGGTGGACACCCTTCTTTCCCTGGGATGCGAGATCATTCAGGGCTACTATTTTGACAGACCCCTTCCGAAGGAGAGCTTCGAAGGGAGGATCATAAACAGGAGATACAAAGTTGAACAGAGTTGATAATCTGAAAAAAATCATCAAGCGACTCACCGTCGTCCTGCTGGCATTCCTGGCGCTTCTCATCGTGATCTTTATCATCCACTGCATCAACGTGGGAAGATACAATTCGGAGTGGCGCATCATCACCTCGGATTCCAGCTCCACCCAGATCCTGGTAGATGTACATCCCAGAGGCGGCGTCACCGACTCCTGGGTCAAGACCAATACCGGCCTGGGCACCAGCCTGAATGCCAAGATCTACGAGATGGTGGTCACCAACAATTCCCACTACTATGTGGATGACTGGCAGATCCGTTTCAACATCAGCGACAAATGCTATCTGAACAACGGATGGTGCGGCACCTTTGAGGTGCATCAGTTTCCCAAAAGCGGCGAAGAAATCTATCAGACGCTGGATCTGCGAAACTTCGACGAGAAGGATATCATTCTGAATCACACCCTCGCGGGACAGGATCTGCTGATCCCCCTGGATTACGGCGATTATTTCATCTATCACCCGGATACCTCCCCGGCATCCGGAGAGCTCCCCATCAAGGGCTCCGAGGATATGGAAGGCAACTGTGTCTGCGGATTTATCATGTACAGCCTCACCGGCGAAGTGGATCTGGCGGACTACGAGCTTTCTTATAGGCTGCACAAGTATGTGTGGGACGGATTCGCCGGAAAATTCTTTGCAGTGGCCTTTTCCCTGGTGGCACTGTCCTTCCTGATCCTGGGCACCATCTTCCTGGTGTCTGTTCGCTTCGAGAGCAGGATCCAGGCACTGAGCAAGCTGCTGGAGGATGCCAACAGGATCTGCTGCAGTCTGTCGGATTCCAGAGACTATTATTCCAAGGGTCACTCCCAGCACGTTGCGGAGTACGCACGGATGATTGCCGAGAAAATGGGCATGGACAAGAGCGACTGCGATATCGTCTACAACGCGGCGCTGTATCACAACGTGGGTACCGTATTTGTCAATGAGCAGATCCTGCGGAAAAAGGGCAAGCTGACCCGTGAGGAATATGCGGAGGTAAAAAAGCATACCATCCGCGGCTCCGAGATCCTGAAGGATATCGAGAACATTCCCCTTGCTTACGAAGCTGCGCTGTGCCACCATGAGCGCTTTGACGGCACCGGCTATCCCTTTGGCAAGAAGGAGGAGGAGATCCCTCTGATCGCCAGGATCGTGGCCGTAGCGGATGCGTACGATGCCATGGCAAATGACAGGCCCTACAGAGGAAAGCTCAGCCGGGATCAGATCCGCGAGGAGTTTATCAAGAACAGAGGAACCCAGTTTGATCCTGCCATTGTAACGGCATTTCTGGATGTGATGGGTGAGAGGAATCTTTGATCATGAACGTTTGGAAAAAACGGCTCCTGCTGGGCTTTGCAGCGGTTGCGCTGAACGTCCTGGGACGCTATCTGGCATATCATTTTGAATTGCCGGCATATTTGAATCTGTGCGGAACCATTCTGACCGCGTATCTGGTTGGACCCATCACCGCAACGGTGGTGGCAGTTTTCAGCTGCGCTCTTTCCGCGATCATTTCTCCCATGGACACCTACTTCCTGATCGCGGACATCGGCGTCGCTCTTGCGGTTGCGTTCATCGCCGGGAAAAATAAGTTTTTCTCCGAGTTTTCCCTGATCATCAGTGCCACTGCGTTTTTCGCCGTTGTGAAGGGATTCATTCTGCTGATGGTGAACCTCTATGTCTATGAAGGCAGAACGGGTATGCTCTACGGTGATGCCATTGTGGATTATCTGGGCAGCATCGATTCCCCTGTCTGGCTGAGATACACGGTGGCTGCGCTGTTTATTGCCTTCGCGGACTGTGTCTGCGCCATGCTGGCCATTTACTTCGGCATGAGTGTTTCCCACAATTACGGGAAGCGCAAGCGCGCTATGGAGCTGAAAAAGCAGCTGCACACAAAATTAACGGTGGGCGCTCTGATCGCAGCGCTGCTCCTGGGGAATCTGGTTCCTCTGCAGGCTCGGGCTGAAGGCTCCGTCAGCTTTGTGGAGAAGCTTTACAACACCGATAACGGCCTCATTGGCGGCACGGTGAACGATATCGCCATGACGAAGGACGGGACCATGTGGCTTGCAACCTACGGTGGTCTGTTCCGCTTTAACGGATCGAAATTTGTTCTGATCGACAATCTGAAGAGCGTTCGCTCCGTGCAGTCCCTTTTCGTGGATGAAGAGGACAGGCTCTGGGCAGGTACGCAGGATTCCGGTCTGACGCTTCTGAACATCGACATGAGCTGGCGCACTCTGGATATGAATAGCGGCCTGCCTTCCAATTCCGTTAAGTGTATTTCCCGGGACAGCAACGGTCTGTACTATTTCGGTACCACCGCAGGCCTGGTGATGGCGGAGTATGAGGATGGCGAGATCCATATCGTAAAAACCGACAGAGCTGCCGGAAATATCAAGGACCTTTCTCCCGACGGGGAAGGGCGCATGATCGTTATGAACGGTGCGGGTGATGTGAGTTGCTACGTGGAGGGAAAATCCGTAGCGAAGTTCACCCGTGGCAGCATCGTGGCCAAGGGGATCAGCCATGATGCGGAGGGCACCCTCTATATCGGTACCGAGTCCGGAACGATTTTGATCTGTGAGATCTTCGGAGAGCGGATCCGCGCTACCGGTACGATCCTGATGGAAGGAGTCAGGACCATCCGGGATATGTACTTTGATGACAACGGGATCATTTATTTTTCCTCCGATTCCGGCATTGGTTATCTGGACAGCGCCCGTCGCTTTACTATGATCGAAAGCGGGGAGTTTAATACTTCCATCGATCATATCTTCAAGGATTACCAGGGAAATCTCTGGTTTACCTCCTCCCGCTGCGGATTGCTGTGCCTGGGCAAGTCCTCCTTTACGGATGTGTTCAAGCTCTGCAATGAGAAATCCATTGTTGCCAACGCAGTCGAAGAGTGGAATGGCTGCTATTATATGGGAACCAACGACGGACTGAAGATCCTGGATCTGGCGGACGGAGAGAGCATCAAGAATGAGGAGACGGATTTCTTTGACGGCATCCGTGTCCGCTCCCTGGCTATCACTCCCTACGGATCCCTTCTGGTAGCCACCTATGATATGGGACTGATGGAGATCCTGAAGGACGGCACCGTACAGGAGTACATCAATCCGAGAAAGACGGACAATGCAATCCGCGTGGTCTATGTACTTTCCGACGGTACTGTCGTTTCTTCCGGATCTTCCTGCATGAACTTTATGAAGGAGCACAAATCTCTGGCCAGACTGGAACTGGGCGTGGACCTGCGTGGCGGATCCATCCTCAACTTCCTGGAAGCGGAGGATCATTCGGTCCTGTGCGGCACGGATGGAGACGGTATCGCTGTGCTGAAGGATATGAAGCTGGATCGTTATATCACCAGTGAGGACGGCCTTTCCTCCGGTGTGGTCTTAAGGATTGTGAAGGACGAACGGGGCGACGGCTATTTCGTCCTGACCGGCAGCGGTCTGTGTTATATGGAGCCGGATTATACCGTCACGGAACTGGCAATGCCCTATTTCAACAATTACGATATTGTCATGAACAAGGCCGGAGAGCTCTTTGTCCTGGGCGGTGCCGGTATCTACATCTGCAATTACAATACCCTGATGGCGGAGAAGAAGATGGAGTCCTATACGCTGCTGGATACGAAGGCAGGCCTGCCGGGCAGTATCACCAGCAACGCCTGGAATTTTGTGACGGACGATGAGCATCTCTATTTCTGCGGCACCAGCGGTGTCTACATGCTGGATCTCAACAATTACGAGATGCGGGTAGATGAGTTCAAGACCAAGATCACCTCCATCAAGCGGGACGGCGTTTATGAGGATGTGACCGAGATCGGAACCGTCAACATCCCCAAGGGAATCGAACGTATCGAGCTGGATCTGGAGATCAACAATTTCACATCGGCTGACCCTTATGTCAGTTATTACCTGAGCGGTGTGGATGAGGAGAAGACCACCGTGCTTTCCAGTAAGCTGGCACCGGTGACCTACATCGATATCCCATACGGGAATCATGACTTTATCATCAAGGTGCTGGATGATAAGGGCAGAGAACTTTCCAGCCAGACGTACATTTTTTTCAAGGAAAAAGAAATCTACGAGATGACCGGCTTCCTGGTGTATTTCTACCTCCTGCTCTTTGCGTTCATTGCTTTTATCGTGACCTCCATCGTGCAGGGCGCATTGATGTCCCAGAAGCGGAAGGATAAGGGACGCCACGAGCTGGTGGTCAATCAGCTGGAGAGCGAGAAGGCGGAAGCTCTGGAGCGCGCTCTTCATATGGAGGAGGATGCGAACCGGACGAAGTCGGAATTCCTGGCGAATATGTCCCATGAGATCCGCACCCCCATCAATGCCATCATCGGCATGGATACCATGATCATGCGGGAATCCAATGAGCCGAATATCAGAGGCTATGCCCGGGATATTCACAGCGCGGGCAAGACGCTGCTGGCACTGATCAATGATATCCTGGACTTCTCGAAGATCGAATCCGGCAAGCTGGAGCTGGTCTTCGGAGAGTATGAGCTGTCTACCCTGGTGGCGGGGATCGTGAATATGATCGCACCCAAGGCGGAAGCAAAGCACCTGGAACTGGAAGTGAAGGTAAATCCGGAGATTCCCAACGGTCTTTACGGAGATGAGGTCCGCATCGAGCAGATCATCATCAATATCCTGAACAACGCGGTAAAGTACACCGAGCACGGCAAGGTCTCCTTCGCGGTGGACTACGAAGAAAGCGATGCCGGTTCCATCCTGCTGAAGGTGAGTGTCAGCGACACGGGCATCGGGATCAAGCCCGAGGATCTGGAGAAGCTCTTCTCGCCTTATGAGCGGTTTGATGAGCAGCGTAACAGAAAAATCGAGGGTACCGGCCTCGGCATGAGCATCACGAATAATCTGCTGGAGAAGATGGGAAGCAGACTGGAGGTTACCAGTACCTACGGAAAGGGTTCCTGCTTCAGCTTCGTCATCAGCCAGCCGGTGGTACGTCCCGAGGTCATCGGAGACTACCGTGACAGATCGGAAAGCCTTGAGGCCGCCCACACGGATGTGGAGCGGTTCCATGCGCCGGATGCGAAGATCCTTCTGGTGGACGATGTGGAGATGAACATCATCGTCGCCCTGAGCCTCTTAAAGCGGATCCGGATTCAGACAGATACCGCCCAGAGCGGACGGGAAGCCATCGAGAAGGCGAAGGAGACCCAGTACGATATGATCCTGCTGGATTCCATGATGCCGGAGATGAACGGCGAGGAGACCATGCAGAACATCAAGGCGGAGTGTCCTCTGAATGCGGAGACCCCCATCATCGTTCTCACCGCACATGCCGTGAAGGGTGCGAGAGAAGAGTACCTGAGCCTGGGCTATGACAATTACCTCTCAAAGCCGCTGGACGGCGCAAAGCTGGAAGCAATGATCCAGAGCTATCTGCCGGATGAGAAGATCATCTTTGTGGACGAGGAAGCGCCGGAAGGAGAGGGCAGCGAGCCAGCGAGTGCGGAAAGCGCCGGCAGAAATCCGGACCTGGAAAAGATCGCCGGGATCAGCGGGATCGATGCAGAGAGAGGCGTAGAGACCGCAGGCGGTGAGGATGCTTATCTCCTGATCTGCAGAAACTTCCGCGACACGGCAAAAGCGCGGATCGAGATGATCAGGAAGGCCTTTGACGAGGCGGATTACGAGAACTATACGATCCAGGTACATGCCTTGAAATCTTCCGCAAGACTCATCGGTGCCTTCGCTCTGTCCGCAGAGGCGCAGGAACTGGAGACCGCAGGAAGAGAGCAGGACGAAGAGCCCATTCAGGAACGGACGGCAGGGATCCTGGAGCAGTATCAATGGTTCTACGACAGGCTGGATGAAGTCTTCTCGGTTAAAGTGGATCCTGCGCTGGATGAGAGACCGGAGCTTTCGAAGGAAGAGCTGGAGGATTATCTCGGCGAGATGGCGGAGCTCCTGGAAGCTTTTGATATGGACACCGCAAAGGAACTGCTGGATTCCTTTGAAGAGTATCACCTGCCGGAAGAGTTTCTGGAAACCTATGAGAAGTTGAAAGCACAAATGGCGGAGCTGAATCGGGACGGATGTCTGGATCTGATCCGCGGAGAGGGATGATATGGCAGAAAATAGAGTACTGTTTGTTTCCTACCGTGAAACCTTTATCGTGAAGTCCATCATGAAAAAGCTGGAGGAGAAGGGTGTATCCTGTGACTTTTCCCTCACGGATGTAAGCAGCCTGGAAGCGGCAAAGCCGAAGCTGGGACGGCTGGTGTATCTCTACATCGGGGACAAGGATGATCTGGATCAGCAGGGAATGATCTACCTGAAAGATCTCTGCTTTGAGAAGGACTGCGAATTCTTCCTGATCGGTTATGACGATATCATTACCGAGCTGAAGGAGAATGTGTTCCGGGATCAGGTGACGGGCGTGTTCCGCCGCCCCGTGGATGTGGGTGAGCTGGTCACGGAGATCCTGCGTGAGGTGGACAAGGGTGCAAACCTGGAGATGCGCAAGCATATTCTGGTGGTGGACGACTCCGGTACCATGCTTTCCACCATCAAGTCCTGGCTGAAGGACAAATATCGCGTGACGCCGGTAAACTCCGCGCTGAATGCCATTACCTTCCTGTCCAAGCAGCGGCCGGATCTGATCCTGCTGGATTACGAGATGCCCGCCTGCTCCGGACCGAAGTTTCTGGAGATGCTCCGGACCGATGTGGACTGTGGCGATATCCCCGTCATTTTCCTTACGGGAAGAGACGATGTGGAGAGCGTCAAGAGCGTCATCGCCCTGAAGCCTGCGGGATACCTCTTAAAATCCCTCCCCAAGGACAAGATCGTGGGAGAGATCGATGCCTTCTTTGAAAAGCAGAAGGCCATGAAAGCATAAAAAATCGTGTATCCAAGAACTGCAGTCGGATTCCCCGGCTGCAGTTTTTTTTCTGTTCGGGAAATCTCTGACAAAAATATCACAAAATTTCTTGACAAGTTAGGAGAGCCTAACTATAATGTGACTTGGTTAGGGAAAACTAACAAAGGTAAGTGGCGTCGGATCGGTTCCGACCATATTTTTTGACTCGGTGTTAGCCTTGGCTAACCGGAAAGGTTGAAAGGATGAACAGAATGAATCTGAACGAAGCGGAGCTGGGCACTGATTATGTGATCACCAAAATTGACACCGGCGGAGATGAGGAGATCGAAAGCTTCCTCTTTTCTCTGGGCTGCTACAGCGGAGAGAGCATCACCGTTGTAGACCGTAAAAAGAATCTTGTGGTATCCATCAAGGATGCAAGATATAACATCGATCCGGAGCTGGCAGCGTCCATCCAGGTCGAAAAGTAAAAAAGGGGAAAAGAGGAAAGGAAAAATGAGAATTGCACTGACAGGAAACCCTAACAGCGGCAAGACTACAATGTACAATGCGCTGACGGGCAGAAACGAGAAGATCGGCAACTGGGCCGGTGTGACCGTGGACAGAAAGGAAAGCCGTATCAAGGAAAAGTACAATGATACCGGCAAGGAGCTGATCGCAGTGGATCTGCCCGGCGCCTACTCCATGTCTCCCTTCACATCCGAGGAGAGCATCACCAGCAGTTATGTGAAAAATGAGCATCCCGACGCAATCATCAATATTGTGGATGCGACGAACCTCAGCAGAAGCTTGTTTTTCACATCGCAGCTTTTGGAGCTGGGAATCCCCGTTGTGGTGGCTTTGAACAAGAGCGACGTGAATGATAAGAAGGGCAACAAGATCGACGCAGCAAAGCTTTCCGAGAAACTGGGCTGCCCTGTCATCAACACCGTATCCACCTCCGAGCAGGGCATCCGTGAAGCAGTCAAAGCTGCAGCGGCTCTGGAGGGGAAGGGCCAGAAGGCTCCCTACCACCAGGGCAATGTGGATCTTTCCAGCAAGGAAGCTGTGGAAACTGCCGATCGGAAGCGTTTTGATTTTGTCAATGCCATCGTGAAAGATGTGGAGGTCAGAAAGACCCTCACCAAGGAGCGCACCAAGGGCGACGCCATCGATAAGGTGGTGACCAATCCCATCGCTGGTATTTTGATCTTCGCAGCCATCATGTTTGTGGTATTCTATATCAGTCAGACCACCGTTGGTACCTGGCTGGCCGATATCCTGGTTGGATGGATCGAGACCTTCCAGGAGTGGGCGGGAGAGCAGTTGGGGGATGCAAATCCGCTGCTGTATGCACTGCTCATTGACGGCGTTATCGGCGGCGTGGGAGCCGTGGTAGGCTTCCTGCCTCTGGTCATGGTCATGTACTTCCTCATCGCACTGCTGGAGGATTGCGGTTACATGGCGAGAGCCACTGTCGTGCTGGATCCCATCTTTAAGAAGGTGGGCCTGTCCGGAAAGTCCGTGATCCCCATGATCATCGGCACCGGCTGCGGTATCCCTGCCATCATGGCATGCCGCACCATCAAGAACGAGCGTGAGCGCAGAAGCACCGCAATGCTGGCAACCTTCATGCCCTGCGGCGCTAAGCTTCCCGTAATCGCACTGTTTGCCGGCGCGTTTTTCCCGGAATCCACCTGGGTGAGCTTCGTCTGCTACGTTCTGGGCATCGTTCTGGTGCTGCTGGGCGCGTTGCTCATCAAGGCCATCACCGGTGCAAAATACCGCAAGAGCTTCTTCATCATCGAGCTGCCTGAGTACAAGGTTCCCAGCCTGGGCTTTGCACTCAAGAGCATGCTGGAGCGCGGTAAGGCCTACATCATCAAGGCAGGAACCATCATCCTGGTTTGCAACACCGTAGTACAGATCATGCAGTCCTTCACCCCTCACTTCGAAGTGGTGGAAGAGGGCATGGAAGACACCTCCATCCTGGCATCCGTTGCAGGTCCTTTCGCAGTGCTGCTGATCCCTATTGTGGGCTTTGCATCCTGGCAGCTGGCAGCTGCAGCTATCACCGGCTTCATCGCAAAGGAGAATGTGGTGGGTACCATTGCTACCTGCTTCGCCATCACCAACTTCATCGATACCGAGGAGCTGGAGCTTGTGGGTGAGGGCAACGCTGTGGCAGCTGTCATGGGCATCACCAAGGTGGCAGCACTGGCATACCTGATGTTCAACCTTTATACCCCTCCCTGCTTCGCAGCACTGGGCGCAATGAATTCCGAAATGAAGTCCGCAAAGTGGCTCTGGGGTGCCATCGGCCTCCAGCTGGCTACCGGATTCACCGTAGGTTACCTGGTCTATCAGGTAGGCACCCTGATCGTTACGGGTTCCCTGGGCGCCGGCTTTGTGGGCGGCCTGGTGGCAATCCTGTGCTTTGCAGGCATCATCGCCTTCATCATCCGCAGCAATCACAAGAAGATGGCAGCGGACTATGCACTGAGTTAAGAATTTTCATTTGATATTCATGGAGACACAAACCGCTATGGGACTTACAACATCCGACATCATTGTCATACTGATCCTGGCCGCAGCGCTCTGCGCAGCCTGCCTCTATATCTACAGAGAGAGGAAAAAGGGAAGACACTGCATCGGCTGCCCCATGGCGGGAAGCTGTCCCCGCAAAAACTGTAATGCCGGAGGCGGGAAGAATGTACCTTGAACTTTCAAACGTTAAGAAGAGCTACGGATCGGACGGCAGCTTCGTCCAGGTCCTGAAGGGAGTGAATACCGGCGTGGAAAAGGGCCAGATGTGTGTCATCCAGGGCACCTCGGGATCCGGAAAATCCACGCTTTTAAACTGCATCGGCGGCCTGGATACCATGGACAGCGGTTCCATCAAAGTGGATGGAATCGAGGTCTATGGCCTTCAGGGAGATGCACTTGCCAACTACAGGAGAGACAATCTGGGATTCATCTTCCAGTTCTACAATCTGGTGCCGAATCTCACCGTGAAGGAGAACATCCAGGTGTGTGAGTATCTCACCGCGGAACCCCTGAACATGGAGGAACTGATGGACACCCTGGGACTCACGGAGCATCAGAACAAAATGCCCTCCCAGCTCTCCGGCGGACAGCAGCAAAGATGCGCCATCGCAAGAGCGCTGATCAAAAATCCGAAGCTCCTGCTCTGCGATGAGCCCACGGGAGCACTCGATTCCTCTACTTCCAGAGATATCCTCGTCCTTCTCGAACAGATCAATCAAAAATACGGAACGACGATGCTCATCGTCACCCACAACAATTCCATCAAAAACATGGTCCACAAGGTCATCTATCTGAAAGACGGCCTGGTGAAGAAAGAGTATCTGAACGAGACCAGAGTGCCTGCCTGCGAGCTGGAGGACCTGTGATGAAAAGGATACTCAGAAAAAGGATCCCCAGAGAGATCCGGGAGAATTTCTTCCGCTACCTGGCGTTATTTGCCATGATCGTCTTTTGCATGTACATCATCATCGCCCTTGTGGATGCTGCGGAGACCATCATTCAGGGGACAGCGGCCAATCAGGAAGCGACCCGTGTGGAGGATGGACAGATCACGGTGTTCCACCCCCTGACGGATGCGCAGCTTTCGGAGATTTCCGACAAGGGTGTCACCATCGAAGAGCATTTCAGCTTTGATGCAACTGTAGAAGACGGGTCCGTACTCCGCGTGTTCCGTACCAGAGTGGCCATTGATACGCTGACGCTGGATTCAGGAAGAGAAGCGGCAAAGGCGGATGAGATCGTCGTCGAAAAAAACTTCGCAAGGAAGCATGATCTGCAGGAGGGAAGCACCGTAACCATCTCCGGGCAGACCTTTACCGTCACCGGCATCGGCACCACCGCAGACTATGACGCACCCCTGCGGAAGTTCTCGGATACTGCAATCGACAGCAGTATTTTTGGCACCTGCTTTGTGACAGAGGAGGGGTATGCGAGGCTCCGGGAAAGCGGCAGCGCAGTAACGGAGGATCTGACCTATGCGTTCCGTTTGAACGATGCCATGTCTGCCGACGAGCTGAAGGATATGATCCGGGACTTCCCCTTCGATTATCGGACGGTGGAGGATCCCTACTATCAGGAGATGCTGGCAGACACTTACGGCAAGAAGGATGAGATCCTGGACGGGATCGACGATCTCGTGGAAGGCACTGAGGAGCTCCGGGACGGAAGCCACGAGCTTCGTGACGGAGCAGGAGAGTTGCAGGATGCATTGAATGACCTCTGCACAGGGGAAGATGCCCTTGCGGATGGTGCGGAAGCACTTTCCGGCGCTCTGGCACCAATGGCTCCCATGATGCCCGGTCTTTCGGGACAGTTGTCTGCATTTGGTGAAGGCATGTCCGCCCTTGGAGAAGGCCTGGAAGCAACTGCTGAAGGGGCTGGGGAATTGCATGACGGAACCGTCGAGCTGGCAGACGGATGCGATGAACTGTATGACGGAGTGAAGGACCTGCAGGAGCAGAGCAGGGAGATGATCGACCGGTTCTTCTCCGAGAGTCCCGACAACATCACCTCCTTCGTGCTGAAGGATGAAAACATCCGCATCGGTGGCGGCGCAGGAGATGTGGTCATCAACAAACTGGCAGGTCTGGTGGCGGGCGTGATCCTCATCGTGCTCTTTACCTACGTTCTCTCCGTATTTGTGATCCATCAGATCCAGCGGGAAAGCAGTGTCATCGGTACGCTCTACGCCCTGGGTGTGAAGAAGCGGGATCTGTTGGGACACTATATCACCCTGCCCACGCCAGTGTCCTTCCTGGGTGGTATCGTTGGTGCGGCTCTTGGCTTTAGCAGGTACGGCTGTGAGTGGCAGATGGCAGATTGCTATGCCTATTACTCCATGCCTGTGTTTACCAAGGTATTCCCGGCGTACCTCATCATCTACTCTGTCATCATGCCGCCGGTGGTATCGGTCATCGTGAACACGCTGGTGATAAATAAGCGCCTTTCCCGTACGGCCCTTTCCCTGATCCGGAATGAGCAGAAGACGACCGGCATCAAAAATGTGGATCTGAGCGGCTGGAACTATCTGAACCGCTTCCGGATCCGTCAGATCCTGAAGGAGCGCAGAACCGCGTTTACGGTCGTCTTCGGCATGGTGATCTGTCTGCTGATCCTGATGATGGGACTGGACTGCTACGTGCTCTGCCGTGGGATCGGCACCATGAACAGCGCGGATACCCATTATGAGTACATGTATTCCTACAAGTATCCCACCAAAGAGCCGCCGGCAGGAGGAGAGCCCTGTTTTGTCTACACCCTTTCCAAGGAAAAGAACGGTTACAATCTTGACATCACTGTCATCGGCATCGATGATGACAATCCCTACTATGATGTAACGCCGGTCAAAGGAAAGAATATGGTGGTGGCCAGCGAAGGGATCCGGGACCGGTACGGTGCGGATGTGGGAGACAAGGTGGTCTTTTCCGATCGGTCGGAAGGTGTGGACTATGCCTTTACCGTGGCGGATGTGGTGCCCTATTCCGTGGGCCTCACAGTCTTTATGGACATCGCCAGCATGCGTGAGCTCTTCGGCGAGGATGAGGACTACTACAACGTGATCCTCTCGGACCGGGCCCTGGATATCGAGGAGGGCAGGCTCTATTCCATCACCCGGAAGCATGACATTGAGGTAGCCTCCGACATTTTTGTAAAGCTCATGGCGCCCATGGTCATCATGATGACAACCGCGTCCTCCATCATCTTCTGTATCGTGATGTACCTGATGATGGCGGTGATGATCGATCGGGCCGCCTTCGGCATCTCGCTGGTAAAGATCTTCGGCTATCGGAAGCGGGAACTGAAAAAACTCTACCTCAGCGGCAATCGCTTCATCGTGATCCTGGGTGCTCTCATCGGCATCCCGGTGGCAAAGGTCATAATGGATGCCCTCTTCCCGACCTTTGTGAGCAATGTGGCATGCCCCGTGCCGTTGCGGTTTGCCTGGTATTATTATGTGATCATCTTTGCGGGGATCATGTGCAGCTATGAGATCATCAGCCTGTTGCTGACGAGAAAGCTGGATAAAGTGGTGCCGGCAGAGGTACTGAAGAACCGAGAATAAGTACCGAAAAATAAATCTGACGATTGATTTTGCGGTACCCGGTTTGGGAGACCCAAACCGGAGACAGAAAGGTAGAAGGTGAAAGCGTGAATCTGATTTTAGGCATCATTTTGGCCTGCATTCTTGCACTGGCCGTGAAGGGGTCCATCGCGCATTTTAAGGGCGAGGGATCCTGCTGCGGCGGTGGCGGGAGCGATGTAAAGTCCAAAGAAAAAAAGTTGGATAGCGTGACCTGTATCAAGACATTGCGAATCGAGGGAATGCATTGTGAGCACTGCTATACCAGGGTTCACAATGCGCTGAATTCCCTGGAGGGCGTCAGTGCGAAGGTCTACGGAAAGCATGGCAAAGCGGTGGTGAAATGTGCTCTTGATCCGGGAGATGACATGCTCCGGCAGACGGTGGAGAAACTGGATTACACCGTGACCTCCATTGAGACCCGGGAGCCCTGACGGGAGGACTGTCTCTTTTTTTACCATATGGTTAGATATGTCTAACCATATCGCATCATTGTGTTTTGTTGTCTGTTTTGAAATGAGGTTTTTATGAATGAATCAGCGGAGGATTATATCAAGACGATCTACATCCTGAAACGCAGGAACGGCATCGTTCACTCCATCGACATCGCCCGGGAGATGGGTTTTTCCAGAGCCAGTGTCTCCACGGCCATGACGAAACTTCGAAAGAAGGGCATCATCGTCATGGAGAAAAACGGCATCATCGATTTTACGGAGAAGGGTGCGGAGATAGCCGAAGGGATCTTTGAAAAGTATTCCACTCTGATCGGCTTTCTGCAGGTGGTGGCCGGCGTGGATGAAGCCACGGCCAGAGAAGACGCCTGCAAAATGGAACACGGCCTGAGCGAAACCACCTACAGCGGGATCCGGAGATTTGTCAGGAATCATCCCGCGGCGGAAGCGCCCACGGGCTAAACAGTGACATGTCCCGGCAACGGGGCGATATGAGGAGGAGAGGAGAATGAACGAAACAAGAAGCACGAAAAAACGAAGTCTGTTGTCCTGGGTGCTGGAATTCGCCGGAAGAAAGCGCATGTTTTTCGGCGGAAGTGTGGTGCTGGCCATGCTGGGTGTGGCGGCTTCCTTTGTACCCTATCTGATCATTGCAAGGATCGTGGAGGAGCTCCTGGCGGGAACGAGAGACTGGAACGTGTATCTGCACTATATCTTTCTGATGGCCCTGTTCTGGGTGATCCGCATGACCCTGCATTCCGTTTCCACAGCCCTTTCCCATGTGGCAACCTTTACGGTGCTGGGCGGGATCCGGGAGCAGCTCTGTGAAAAGCTCTCGCGGATCCCGTTGGGCTCCGTATTGGACGACAACAGTGGAAGCTACAAGAACATTATCGTTGAGCGGGTCGATTCCATGGAGACCACGCTGGCGCACATCGTTCCGGAGTTTACGGCGAACATCCTGCTCCCCGTGATCATGTTTATCTATCTCCTGATCATCGACTGGCGGCTGGCTCTGGCGAATCTGGTGGGGGCCGGCATCGGCCTCATTTGTCTCACCATCATGATGATCCTGAGCAAGGGCGGCTTCGAACTTTCGGTACAGAAAACGAAGAAATTAAATGACACGGCCGTCGAATACATCAACGGTATCGAGGTGATCAAGGCCTTCGGAAAGACCGGCAGCTCCTATGAGAAGTTCGTGAAGGCTGCCAGAGAAGGGGCGGATGTGTTCATCGACTGGATGCGCAGATGTATCTGGGCCCAGGCCGGGACCATGACCTTCCTCCCCGCAACGTTCCTGGGAGTCCTGCCTGTGGGGCTAATGCTGGTGAAAAACGGTGCTCTTTCCCCCGTGGGATTTGTCACCGGCATCATCCTGTCCGCAGGACTCATCACTCCTCTGGTGGTGGCTTTTTCCTACACGGATGACCTGATGAAGATGGGAGCCATCTTCGGTGAGGTCATCGAGATCCTGGAGCGGAAGGACATGGAGCGCCCGGAGAAGATGACCATCCGTCCGCAGGGTTCCGACATCGTGCTGCGGGATGTGCATTTTACCTACAAGGAAAAAGAGGTGCTCCATGGCGTGGATATGGAGATCAGGCAGGGAGATGTGGTGGCCATTGTAGGCCCCTCCGGCTCCGGAAAAAGTACCATTGCGAGACTCATTGACTCCCTCTGGGATGTGGACTCCGGCACCATTACCTACGGTGGTGTGGACATCCGGCAGATCCCGCTGACGGAGTATATGAGTCAGATCGCTTATGTGGCCCAGGACAATTACCTCTTTGATCTGTCTGTCATGGAGAATATCCGACTGGGCAGACCCGGTGCAACGGATCGGGAGGTGATAGAAGCTGCGAAAGCCACGGGATGCCACGAGTTCATCAAGGGGCTGGAACGCGGATATGACACCATCGTCGGCGGTGCCGGAGGGCATCTGTCGGGAGGAGAGCGGCAGCGGATCTGTATCGCCAGAGCCATGCTGAAGGATGCTCCCGTGGTGATCCTGGACGAAGCTACCGCCTACACCGATCCCGAGAACGAAGCTCTGGTACAGAGCAGTGTTGCGAAACTGGTGCAGGGCAGGACCCTCATTGTCATCGCGCACCGGCTCTCCACCATCGTGGATGCGGATCGGATCTATGTCATCAATGACGGAAATGTGGAGGCCTCCGGAACGCAGGAGGAGCTCCTGGAGAAATGCCCGCTGTACCGCAAGATGTGGGAGGCCCACACCATGGCGAAGGACGAGGATACGGATCCGGCGCCCGTTTCCGGAAAGGAGGTGGCATATGCTTAAGATGGTGAAGAAGTTCTTTGATTTTTGCAATCAAAAGAATCGGACCAAGCTGTACCAATCTGTAGGTCTGGGGGTTCTGGAAGCCATGTTCACGGCAATGAAGATCCCGGCGGCCTTCTGTGCTATCCGGGCTGCGCTGTCCGGAACCATCACCTCCGGTGATCTTCTCACGGTGATCGGCCTGATGCTCCTGAGCACCATCGGCAAGATGGTCATCAACCGATTTTCCTCCATGCTGCAGACGGAGGCGGGATATGACACCTGTGCCTTAAAGCGCATCGAGATCGGAGAACATCTGCGTTACCTGCCCATGGGATATTTTAACGATACCAGCCTGGGACATATTACTTCCGTAACTACCAACACCATGGAGCAGGTTGGGGACATCGCTACCCGGGCTATCATGATGGTGCTCCAGGGCGGCATTACCACGGTGGTCATCACCTTCTTTATGTTCGTGTTTGACCTCAGGATCGGTCTGATCTCCCTGGCGGGGATCGGGATCTTCCTGCTGGTCAATCGTTGGACCAACAAATGTGTTGCGCAGGTGGCAGATGAAAAACTCAGCGCCGACCGGGATATGGTAGGCGTGATCCTGGAGTATATTCAGGGCATTGCGGAGATCCGGAATTACAATATGTTCGCCCGGAACAGATCCCGGATGGGGAAGGCCATCGAGCGGAAGAAAAAGGCAGACATCGCCGCAGAGCTGGCGGCCATTCCCGCAGTGGGTGTGCAGAACCTCATCGTAAAGCTCATCGGTGTGGTGATTGCCTGCGCGTCCCTGTTTTTCTACCTGGAGGGCTCCATGGATCTGGTCTACACCATCACCATGCTGCTTTGTTCCTTCATGGTCTTTGAATCCCTGGATATGGCAGGGACCTTTACGGCGCTGCTGAAGGTCATCGGCAAGGGCGTGGATCTGGCCAATGAGATCCTGGATATCAAGCAAATGGACATCGCGGGTGAGAATATCGTTCCGGAGCACAGAGACATCCATCTGGAGCACGTGAGTTTCGCGTACGAGAACCGGAAGATCATCGACGATGTGACGCTGGACATCAAAGAAAATACCACCACTGCCATTGTTGGCCCTTCCGGCGGCGGCAAAACCACCATCACATCTCTCATCGCCCGTTTCTGGGATGTACAGGAGGGCGAAGTGACGCTGGGTGGCAGAAATGTGAAGGATTACAGCTTTGACTCTCTCATGGAGAATTTCAGCTTCGTGTTCCAGAGGGTTTATCTTTTTGAAGACACCATCGCCAACAACATCCGCTTCGGCAGGCCCGAGGCGACCATGGAGGAAGTGATGGAGGCGGCGAAGAAGGCTGCCTGCCATGACTTTATCATGGCACTGCCGGACGGATATGACACCATGATCGGAGAGGGCGGCGCCAGTCTCTCCGGTGGTGAGAAGCAAAGGATCGCCATCGCCAGAGCCATCATGAAAGATGCGCCCATCATCATTCTGGACGAAGCCACCGCCAATGTGGATCCGGAGAATGAGAAGGAGCTGACGGAGGCCATTGAGAACCTGACAAAGCAGAAGACCATCATCATGATCGCTCACAGATTGAAGACCGTGCGGAACGCGGACCAGATCCTGGTGGTGGACAAGGGCAGGATCGCCCAAAAGGGAACCCATGAAGAACTCATGCGGCAGGGAGGCATTTATCGGAACTTCATTGCCGGAAGAAAACAGGCGGTAAGCTGGAAGCTGGCGTAGTCCGGCGGAAGGCTTGCATGGCAGATGTGGCTAAGGATCAGGGCAAGAGCATTGATGCAAAGGCCATCGAGGAGAAGCTGGGCATCCCTGTGATCCCTTTTTCCGCAACGGATATCAAATCCTATGATGTCTTCTACGAAGCGCTTTCCAAGGCGATTTCACAGAAGAGAGAAGAATGCTGAAGAAAAAAGATCTTCTCCCGAGGGGGGGAAGGTCTTTTTTTCCGGAGAGGGGGCGTGAAACTTTTTGATTTGCTAAATTGTTTGTTAAATTTCCCTAAACTAGGCAAAAATTCAGAAAATTAAGGTAGAATAGATGTGTGCATGAGTTTATGTTCCGATTTTGAGAATGCAGAAAGAAAAGTAGGGAAACGGGGGACAGTTATGGGGTATAAAGTAAATGATCCCGCACACATGAAACGGCTGGTTCCGAACTTCGGTAATCTTTTCAATGCCGGTTCCGTGATCTTCCGGGAGAACGATCAGCGGGATTTCATTTTTGTCAATGACAGTATCGTACGGATCTTTGAATGCTCGGACCCGCAGGATTTTGCGGAATATGTGCACTGGAATTATGACGGTCTGATCAATCCGATCCAGCGGGAAGAGGTCATTACGGATTTCCTGACCCAGGTCAGGGAGAAGCAGCAGCGCTGCGGATATATGTTTTTTTCCATCACCACCAAATCCGGTGTGAATATCCGTGTGGTCAGTCACTGGAGCCTTTTTGAAGATGAGATCGAGGGACGTCTGATCTATGCCTGGCTGTTCCTGCACAGAATCGAAGAAACCACCCTGGACTTTGACACCATTACAGGGCTGTTTACGAAGTCTTCCTTTGTGAAAAGTGTCACCTCCCGGCTGGCAGAATGCTCCCCGGAGGAGTACGGCTCTTATGGAATGGCTTACATCAACCTGCTGAATTTCAAGCTCTTCAATATTGAACACGGAAAGGACAAGGGCGATGAATGCCTGATGGAAATGGGCGCACTGCTTTTACAGGCCTTCCCTGAGGCAAGCATTACCAGACTTGCGGACGATCATTTTGCACTGTTTGATAAAGCTCATGGGATCAAGGCGGGTCTGGAGGATGTGAAGCGCAGGTTCGACGACGCCTACCGTGATCATTACAATCTCATCAGTAAGTACGGTATTTATGATTTCTCAGCCGGAGAGATCCGTGACCCTGAGGAAGCACTCTCCATGGCCAAAATGACCTGCGATTTCATCAAAAATGATCTGAAAGTCGATATCATGGAGTATTCCTTCCAGCTGGATAAGCAGGTGAGGACCAGGGAATATATCATCCGCAAGGTGGATGAAGCACTGGAGAAGGAATGGATCAAGGTCTATTATCAGCCCGTGATCCGTGCTCTCACCGGGGAACTCTGCAGTATGGAGTCCCTGACCCGCTGGATCGATCCCAGGATCGGATTTTTGCCTCCTGATCAGTTTATCGAGACGCTGGAGAACAATCATCTGATCCACAAGCTGGACGCTTACGTGGTGGACAAGGTTTGCAGCTATATTCATGACCGCCTGGAAGCGCACCTTCCCGTGGTGCCTGTATCCGTGAATTTTTCACGGCTTGACTTCGTCCTCTGCGATATGCCCGCGATCGTTGAAAATGCGGTGGAAAAATACGATGTGCCCAGAGACTACCTGCACATTGAGATCACCGAGAGTATGATCGCTTCGGATGAGGGATTGATGACGGAAGTGATCTCAAAGTTCAGAGAAGCAGGATATGAGATCTGGATGGATGATTTCGGCAGCGGCTATTCCTCTCTGACCATGTTGAAGGATTATCATTTTGATACCCTGAAGATGGATATGCGCTTCCTGATGCCTTTCACCGAGAAATCCAAGCACATCATGCGTGCAACGGTGATGATGGCCAAGGATGTGGGCATGAAAACCCTGGCAGAGGGTGTGGAGACTGAGGCACAGCTCCAGTTCCTGCGGGACATTGGCTGCGGCATGATCCAGGGATATTATTACGGAAAACCGGAACCCATCGAGGATACCATTGCTCATATGGAAGAAAAGCACATTGCCTTTGAGCAGAGGTCCTGGCGGCAGTTCTACCAAACTGCGGGATTTGAGATCCGGGATACGGATACGCCGCTGGAGATCCTGGAGGATGACGGTGAAAATATCCGCACGCTGTTTATGAACAGGGCTTACAGGAAGCAGATCCTCAAGGAAGAAGATCTGGACCTGGACCTGAAGGAAATCGACCGGAGGATCTATCATACCAATTCTCCGCTTCTGATCGAGTACCGGAAGTATGCAGATCAGCTGAGGGCATCCGGAAAGCAGGAGACCTTCTACTATACCGGAAACGGACAGTATCTGTGCTTTACCGGCCAGGTGATCGCCAGGAACCAGGGACATACGCTGATCAGGGGATCTCTGGTGAATCTGACCAAGGATGTTTCCAGGTCCACGGTGGAGCGACTGGATACCAAGCTGGGAGAACTGAACCACCTCTTCGAGATGGTGCTTTGGGTGAAACCTGCGGAAGACTCTGTGACTCCGCTGCTGGGAAGCTTTAAGTATACCTGGGGGAAGGATACCCGCGTAAGGGGACTGCAGGAGGATCAGCAATACCTCATTGATGAGGTGCTGTTCCCTGCGGACAGGGAGCGCTATGCCCGTTTCGTGGATGATTCCACGCTGCAGCAGCGGATCGATGCGTCGGAAAACGGGTATATAGCGGATGTTTTCGGATTCAAACAAAAGGACGGACGCTACAAGAAAGAAGAGATCGTGATCATGCGGATCCCTTCTATCAACAATGCGGAATATCTGTTCTGCATGAAGCCTTACCTGCATTCGGAGGTGAATGTCGAAACAGAAAAAGACACCGCAGCCGGAACGGCGCAGGGAGCCCATGTGCAGGAATACTCCGAAATCTGGGAAAGCGTTCTCTGGAAATCCAGGCTCATGTTCTTCTGGAAGGATGAGAATCGCAGATTCCGCGGCGTCAGCAGATCCTTCCGGGAGTATTTCGGGATCGAAGATGAATCACAGATCCTCGGGAAGATGGAAGAGGAAATGGGATGGCTGGTGGACCAGGACGAAGTGACGCTCCTGGAGCAGGAGATCCTGACCGACGGCACCAAGCATCAGGACCAGCCCACCCGTGTGGTGGTGGACGGTACCGTTCGGGATGTGGTCTGCACCAGAATGGCGCTCTACGATGAAGGCAGGATCACGGGAATCCTGGGACGCTTCGAGGATCTGGGATCCGAACGCCGTAAGATGAACCAGAAGCAGATGGCCCTTCGCACGGACAAGGTGTCCGGCCTGCTGAACGAGCGGGCATTCCTGGATCAGCTGGAAGCCTACGGGAAGAAACATCAGGCAGACGGAAAAGAATACGGCCTGATCCTTCTGAACAATGAAGCTCATGACCGCATCCGGGAATCCTATGATGAAGAAGTGGCGGAGATGCTGCTGAAAATGATCTCCGAGCGCCTGACCGATGTTGCAGGGGGAACCTGTACTGTGGCTAGGCTCCAGGAATCCTTCTTCGGCGTGTTGGTGCCCTGGGGAGAGGTGCAGAACATGCAGCGACTGGCAGAAGAAATTCTGGATGCCGTTGGCTCCATCCGCAAGGTGGATGACAAGCCGGTGACCCTGCGCCTGAAGCTGGCCTGCAAGAGCATCGATGATGAGGATGTCACGGACGATACCATTTATGATAAGGCGCTGGATGAAGTGCTGTAACCGCTACCTTCTCCGGTCTCTGCCGTTTTATCCTGTTTGAACTTTTTTAGGTGGTGTTTCTGGAAGCCTTGATGCTTTCGATGCGATTGTTCTTCAGGAGCAGGAAGGTATCTGTGTAGAGCT
>JAEETA010000025.1 GCA_016286555.1 Lachnospiraceae bacterium
CCGGCAGCAATTCAGCCAGTTCTTCCGCTCTCTGGGGATTCTTCTCGATAATGGTTACCTTCATGTTCTGATCTGTCAGCATATGAACCAGCGGGTAGGTAATCTTGCTGCCGCCGACGATCAATACGTTTTTGATGTGATCAGTGCGCAGGCCGAGATTTGCAAATACAGCATCCATCTGCTCCGGATAGGTGACGACAGACAGGATATCCCCTGCAGAAATGACATAGTCACCATCGGGAATGATGATTTTCTTATCGCGCTCTGCGATGCAGATAAGCAGCTTGTCGGCAATCATAGACGGGATGTTCTTCAGCGCTGTGCCCTTTAAGGGCGAATTGATCGGTACTCTGAAACGAACAAGATCCGCCTTGTTCTTTGCAAAAGTAAAAATATCCAGCGCGGACGGGAAGCGGAAAAGGCTGGCGATCTCTCTGGCCGCTCCGTATGCCGGATTGTAGATCATGGAGATTCCAAGCTCCTTGCTCAGGTACTTGTACTCACGTGAATAAACCGGATTAGAAACGCGTGCGATCGTAAAACACTTGGTCGCTTTACGGGCGATCACACAACACAAAAGATTGACTTCATCGCTGCGCGTGACAGCGATCAGCACATCCGCATGATCGACACCGGCCTGGGCGAGAACCTCAAAACTGGTCCCGTTTCCGGTTACGCCCATAACATCATAAAGCGTGGATACATTCCGAACCAGATCCGGATTGATATCCACGACTGTCACATCGTTATTGTCTTTTGAAAGCTGTGCCGCTAATTCTCTTCCAACCTTGCCGCAGCCTACAATGATGATATTCATACTTGCCTCCGATCCCTTTAAGGATCCACGCATTTTAACTTTTTTACTAAAGCCCGGTGATGCCGTTTCCCGCTTGTTGACTCCTAGCCGTCTGCCAGGTGGGTGCCCGCATCCGATCTTTTGCCTTCCACTGATAGCTTGAGGCCTGACAGCCAACCGGAGATATAAGGCTCCCTTTTAAAGTAATGTAGGTTCAAAATACGGGATCGTCGAACATCCCAGGCTAAATCTTACAAATAGTTTTTCCTGATTGCGTTGCTCACCTGTTTGGAATACCACAGCGCCACAACAAGAAAAGCAAGCGTCAGAATCAAACTGACAACACTTCCGACCTGAAGGAGCTCGCAGAGCAGATCGATGCCCCCGACAGCCACAGCTGAAAGCCCGAAGAGCAGTGTCGGTCTGTAAACCATATCAAAGAACTCCTGCTTGTCTCGGCACGGACGTCCTACAAGACCATTGCGCTGCATGATTCTCTGACTGACTTTGCCGGTCTTCTTCATCTGAAACCATGAGACCAGTGTATAGACACCGAACAACGCAATCACAATGTCCACAATCATAAACACGGTTAATCTCATTATCTTATCTCCTAATTCTAAATATAGTTCTTATATACAAAATCAAAGGCCGAGAATCTCGCAGACAGTCTGCTCCATCTGACTGATATCGCACTCACGTTTATGCAAGATCGGCGCGTTCTCGATATCTCTCATCGCTGCCGGTCTCGGCTGTCCTGTCAGCGCACACATCTGATCCAAAAGCTTAAAATCGTCTTCATCGGCGTACTTGGGATCGACCGCACTCATGACGCTCTTGGCGAACTTGAACGGGGAAGCGGTTGATGCCAGCAGTATAGGACGTTTGTTATCCCTTCTCTTCTCATAGTCGGCACTGACCTTCGCCGCAACAGCTGTGTGGGTATCCATCAGATAATGCTCATCTTTAAAGACCCTGCCGATCGTTTCCATCACCTGATCTTCATTGGCAAAACCGGATTCGAAATCAGCGATATAAGCACGCATCTCTTCTGTGATCTGGTATTGTCCTCCTGATTTCAGCTGATTCATCAAATCAGCTGTTTTCTCCGCATCTCTTCCTGTCACTTCAAAGATCAGACGCTCCAGATTACTTGAAATCAGGATGTCCATCGACGGTGAGCTCGTCAGATAAAACTCTCTGTTCTTATCATAATTTCCTGTCTGGAAGAAATCAAACAGGACCTTGTTCTTGTTGGAAGCACAGACAAGACGGTCGATCGGTGTGCCGATCTGCTTGGCGTAGTGAGCAGCCAGAATATTTCCGAAATTACCCGTAGGAACTACGACATCCATGAGTTCTCCGGCTTTCAGCACGCCCTTTTGCACCAGCCGCGTATAGCCGTATACATAGTAGGCGACCTGGGGAACCAGCCTTCCGACATTGATCGAATTCGCTGATGAAAAGACATACCCGGCCTCTTTAAGACGCGCAGCAAGATCCCTGTCTTCAAACATCTTCTTTACGCCTGTCTGGGCATTGTCAAAATTGCCGTGAATGGCCACGACCGCCGTGTTATCGCCGGTCTGTGTGATCATCTGCCTTTCTTGGACGATCGAGACACCGCCCTTAGGATAGAAAACGATGATCCTTGTCCCCGGGACACCGGCAAAGCCGGCCATAGCAGCCTTGCCTGTATCGCCGGAAGTAGCTGTCAGGATGACAACATCCTCCTGCACGTTATTTTTCTTCGCGGCGCGTGTCAGCAGATGAGGCAAAATCGAGAGAGCCATATCTTTAAAGGCGATCGTCGCGCCGTGAAACAGCTCCAGAAAATATGTGTTTTCTCCCACTCTGTTCACCGGCACGATCTCCGGCGTGTCAAACTTGCTGTCATAGGCCAGATCGACACAGTCGCGCAGTTCCTGATCAGTGTAATCGCTCAAAAACAGACGAAGGATCTCATAAGCCACATCCTGATACGGCGCGTCTTTCATTCTCTCGAAGAAGTCTTCCGGAAGTGCCGGCATCGTCATCGGCACATACAGACCGCCATCCTTGGCAAGGCCTGTCAGAACAGCCTGTGATGCCGTGATGTTTCTTTCTCCGCCGCGCGTGCTTTCATAGAGTATTTCTTTCATGTTATTCCTTCCCAAATATTCCTACTCTCCCACTTTAAATGTATGCAAAAAGTATATCACAGAGGCTCTCTACATTCAACATCCAGTAAGCGGCGTTACGATTGAACTTATGCAGTAAACTGTTATTGAACGTGGATAAAAAACCGGCCAGAAACGTAGAAACATTTCTGACCGGGATAACTGTTTTCTAGTGCTGTTTGCAGTAAACCGAATTAGGCTAGTCTCCCAGATATGCCTTCCGGACTTCTTCGTTGTCCATCAACTCTGATGCCGGTCCCTCCAGCGTGATCCTTCCGGTCTCCAGAACATAGGCACGGGTGGCGATCGAAAGCGCCATCTGAGCATTCTGTTCCACGAGAAGGATCGTTGTTCCGGCTTTGTTAAGGTTATGAATGATCTCGAAGATCTGATCGACCAGAATCGGCGCCAGACCCATCGACGGCTCATCCAGCATTAACAGTCTCGGATCGGACATCAGTCCTCTGCCCATCGCAAGCATCTGCTGCTCGCCGCCGGAAAGAGTTCCGGCGATCTGCTTATAACGCTCCTTCAGTCTGGGGAACAGGTCGTAGACCTTCTGCAGGGTCTCGTCCGCCTCTTCCTTGGTGCGGGTGTAGGCGCCCATCTCCAGGTTCTCCAGTACGGTAAGGTGCTGGAAGATCCGGCGTCCCTCGGGACAGAGGGCCATTCCTTCGTTCACCACCTTATGAGGGGCGATGCCGATAAGGGATTTTCCCAGAAATTCAATGCTGCCTTCCGTGGGCTTCAAAAGTCCTGCCACCGTGTTCATGGTGGTGGATTTGCCGGCGCCGTTGGCACCGATCATGGTAACGATCTCCCCCTCGTTTACCTCGAAGGAGATGCCTTTGATGGCCTGGATGCTGCCGTAATGCACTTTCAGGTCACTTACTTTTAACATAGTCGACATAGTTTTTCCCCCGGTGTTACTGCTCTTCCTTGCGGGTGCCGAGGTAAGCCTCGATCACCTTGGGATCGTTCTGGATCTGGGAGGGCGTGCCCTTGGCAATGATCTTGCCGAAGTTCAGCACCACGATACTCTCGCAGATGCCCATGACCAGCTTCATATCGTGCTCGATGAGCATGATGGCGATCTGGAAATCATCCCGGATCTTGCGGATGTTGTTCATCAGATCCTCGGTCTCGGAAGGGTTCATGCCGGCTGCGGGCTCGTCCAGCAGCAGGAGCTTGGGCTGAGTAGCCAGGGCGCGGACGATCTCCAGACGACGCTGTGCGCCGTAGGGAAGGGATCCCGCCTGCTCTCCCGCCAGGTCTGCCATACCGAAGATGTTCAGAAGTTCCAGAGCATACTCATGTGCTCTGCGCTCCTCGGACCAGTATTTCGGCAGACGAAACACGCCGGTAGCGGTGCCGTAATGAATGTGGTTGTGCATGCCGATCTTCACGTTTTCTTCCACCGTCAGCTTGTCGAAGAGGCGGATGTTCTGGAAGGTTCTGGCAATGCCGGCCTCGCACACCTGTGCGGGCTTCATATTGTGGGTGTCCTTGCCGTCCAGCAGGATCATGCCTCTGGTGGGCTCGTACACCTTGGTCAGCAGGTTGAAAATGGTGGTCTTGCCGGCACCGTTGGGGCCGATGAGACCGCAGATCTCGGTGGCGCCGATGGCGATGTTGAACTCATCCACGGCACGCAGACCGCCGAAATCGATGCCCAGGTGGGATGCTTCCAGCACCAGGGGCTTTCCCATATCACGCTCGGGGATAAAATTGGGGCTGGGGACATTGACCAGCTTTACTTCTTCACGCTTACTCATTTGCCGTGCCCTCCTTTACCGATTTTTTTCGGAATCGTCGGAGCAGCCCCGTCAAGGCGTCTCTGGCCTTCTCGTTGTTGGTGACGATCATGACCAGGATCAGCACGATGGCATAGACCAGCATACGATAGTCACGGAAGGTACGGAGCATCTCGGGCAGGACGGTCAGCAGTGCTGCCGCAATGATGGAGCCCGTCATGTTTCCGATGCCACCCAGCACCACGAACACCAGGATCAGAATGGAGGTGTTGAAATCGAATTTCTTCGGTACCAGGGTGGAATAGTTCAGTCCGTACAGCGCGCCGGCGGAACCCGCAATGGCTGCGGAGGTGACGAAGGCGATCATTTTGTATTTGGTTGCGGAAAGGCCGCAGGCCTCACCTGCGATGCGGTTGTCTCTCAGTGCCATGATGGCGCGGCCGCAGCGGCTGGCCACCAGGTTCTGGATCACGATGAGCACCAGGAGCAGCAACACGATACCGCTGAAGAAGGTGGAAATCTTCACGGTTCCGAGAGCACCCATGGGGCCGTTCAGAATGGTGATGCCGTCAGGCTTCATGTTCATGGAAGCGATGTCCTTGGTGGACAGATGCAGTCCCTTGGAATCCAGTCCCACGTAGGTGATGTTCAGCAGGTTCTTGATGATCTCACCAAAAGCCAGGGTCACGATGGCCAGGTAGTCACCGTTTAAGCGCAGCACGGGAACGCTGATGAGAAATCCGATGACACCGGCAAAAACGGCACCGATGACGATAGCAAAGACCAGACGGATGCTGCCGTTGGGAATGCTGTTTTGCAGGGTAGCGGATACGATGATGCCGGTGAAGGCGCCCACGCTCATAAAGCCCGCATGTCCCAGACTCAGCTCGCCGGAGATACCAACCACAAGGTTCAGGGAAAGTGCCATGATCACATAGACCACGATGGGCACCAGCTGCCCTTTAAGGGAGTTGGAGATATGTCCCGTGGAACTCAGGATCTGGAATACGGCAAAGAACAGGATCACAATGATGTAATTTTGATAACCGTTTTTGGTCAGTTTCGATAACAGTTTCATCTGCGCGCCCCCCTTACACTTTCTCGCTGACCTTCTTGCCAAGAAGACCGGTGGGCTTCACCAGCAGCACCACGATCAGCACTGCAAAAACGATGGCATCGGAGAGCTGTGTGGAGATGTAGGCCTTGGCAAAGATCTCGATGACGCCCAGCAGGATACCGCCCAGCATAGCGCCGGGAATGGAACCGATGCCGCCGAAGACAGCTGCGGTAAATGCCTTGATGCCGGGCATGGAACCGGTGGTGGGCATCAAGGTAGGATAGGCACTGCAAAGGAGCACACCTGCGATGGCTGCCAGACCGGAACCGATGGCAAAGGTAACGGAAATGGTGCGATTGACGTTAATGCCCATGAGCTGAGCAGCACCCTTATCCTCGGAAACGGCGCGCATGGCTTTACCCATTTTCGTGCGTCCCGTGAACATGGTCAGGGCCAGCATGATGAGCAGGTTCGCAATGACGGTAACGATGGCGGTGGAAGGGATCACCAGCTCGCCGATGACGACATTGGGGATGCTTCCCACCAGATTGGGGAAGGACTTGGGATTGGAACTCCAGATCAGGAGCGCCGCATTTTGCAGGAAATAGGAGACACCGATGGCCGTGATGAGCACGGCAAGGCTTGTAGCATTGCGAAGAGGCTTGTAGGCCAGACGCTCCACAACGATGCCCAGGACGGTGCAGACCACCACTGCGAACAGGGTCGAGGGAATGGGCCCCAGTCCCAGATAACTGGTGGAACAGAAGGCAACATATCCGCCGATCATGATCACATCACCGTGAGCAAAATTCAGCATCTTCGCAATACCATAAACCATTGTGTAACCCAGGGCTATGATGGCATACACACTCCCCAGGCTGAGTCCGTTGATCAAATACGTGAGCATTGGATTCCCCCTAAATAATATAAAACCTGCAAAAGGGCGATCGGATGACCGCCCCATTGCAGTTTATCACTATATCAAAGCAAAGTAAAACCAAAAAGGCTTAGTCCAGGCTGACGTAAGCGCCGTTCTGGATGATCATGCCCTTAGGAGCCTTGTTGACCTCACCGGCTGCGTTCCAGGTCATAGCCTCACCGGTCAGACCGTCAACGGAGAAGTCTCCGCCGGTAAATACGGAGATCAGGATCTCGCACAGCTCGGAGTAGCTGACACCGGTCACATCAAAGCCGCCGTTTGCAGCTGCATACTTCTGCAGAGCAGCGTAGATAACATTGACACAGTCGTAAGCATCCGCACCGAACTGGTTGGGGATCTCACCGTACTTCTCCTGGTACTTGGTAACAAAGTTCACGGTTGCATCGTCCTTAGCGTCAGCAACGAAAGGAGTCAGCAGGATAACGCCCTCAGCCAGGGAGGTGTCGAAGCCTTCCAGAGTCAGGATTCCGTCCATGCCGTCCACACCGAAGAAGGTGGGAGCGTAGCCCATGGTGGATGCCTGCTGCAGGATCAGGCTGGCAGGAGTGTAGTAGATGGGCAGGAAGATCAGATCTGCACCTGCGTCCTTTGCCTCCTTCAGCTGAACGGAGAAATCGGTAGCATTGTCATCAGGGAAGGTGGTGGTGGAAACGATCTCCAGTCCCAGTTCTGCAGCCTTTGCTGCGAAGGTCTGATAGATGCCGGTGGAGTAAGCGTCACCGTTGTTGTAGATCACGGCAATCTTGGTTCCCATCTTCTTGTCGGAAATGTACTGTGCGGAAGCGGATCCCTGGTTAGGATCGGAGAAGCACAGCTGGAATACATTGTCTTTGCCCTCGGTTACGGCAGTACCGGAAGCGGAGGGAGTCAGCATGAAGACTCTGTCGGAGTTAGCTTCTGCACTGACTGCGATACAAGGGGTGGTGGTAACGCAACCAACGATCATCTGAACGTTCCAGTCCATCAGGTTGTGGTAAGCGTTTACGGACTTCTCAGCGTCATGCTCGTCATCCTGAGAGTTCAGAGCGATCTGGAAGTCTCCGCTGATAGCATTGATCTCCTCAACAGCGATCTGAGCGGAATTGGCAACACAGGTACCGTAAATTGCTGCAGCACCGGTCAGGGGGCCGATGACACCCATGTTCAGGGTACCGGTCAGCTTACCGTCTCCGGCAGCGGGTGTAGCCTCGGTTGCTGCGGTTCCGTTGTCAGCAGCGGTGCTCGCGGGAGCCTGGCTGCTGCCGCAGGCGCACAGGGAAAGAGCCATGGCACCTGCCAGGAGCAAGGACAAAACTTTCTTCTTCATAATCTCCTCCTGCGCCGATAATCGGCGACTCTTTTGGAATACGGGCAGGCGCATTCCGAATTTTTAAAACATATTTTGTAAGACCTCGCGCTCCTGCTGCGCGATAAACAAAAAAGCCAAATAGACCCAAATTTGGCCGTCATTGGCTTTTCTGATGATTTTATTCCACTAAAGTGGATTTGTCAAATGTATTTTTATAAAGTAAGCATGCAATTCCATTTTCCCCAAAAACGCGCTATAATGGGCCATATACGGATCCTACTTTAGGAGCGTTTCCCACCGCGCTCCGGAACGGAGATCATATGCAGAAAAAAAGCAAAGGCAAGATCGCCTATACCTTATACGCCATCATCCTGGTCCCGCTGCTCATCTTCGGACTCTTCATCCTGTTTATGGGATATTTCATGATGCAGAATGCCATGTACCGGCAGATCCAAAACGAACTCCAGAACGTGGCCCTCACCCTGGAACTCTTCCTGGAGCAGGACTATCCCGGGGACCTCTACACTACGGAGAATGAAGCAGCACCCGGCGCCCTTCTTGTGTTCAAAGGAGATGAGGACATCACCCTGCGCTACGATCTGGTGGACCGGATGCACGAAGCCACCGGCCTGGACATCACCCTTTTCTACAAGGACACCAGAGTCCTCACCACCCTGCGGGATAAATCCGATGTCCGCTACACCGGCTCCGGCGCCTCCACCCCCATCCTGAACGATGTGTTCAATACCGGTAAACCCGCCTATTATCACAACGCCCTCATCGAGGGAACCGACTATTGCTGTTACTACCTGCCCCTCAGAAATTCCGACGACTCCGTCTCCGGTATGCTGGCCGTTGGCAAGCCCACCATCGAAGTCAACGCTGATGTATGGCGCACCTTCCGTCCCATGATCGTCATCGACCTGGTGCTGATGCTGGTGATCCTGTTGCTGATCTCCCACTTCACCGGAAAGCTGGGTAAGGCAGTGCAGAGTATCCACCTCTTCCTCAGTGATGCGACAAAGGAAAATCCGGACGCTGTCATGGATCCTTCCGTAGAGAAACGCGGGGACGAGCTGGGGGAGATTGCAACCGCCATTGTGGAAATGCACAGATCCCTGCGGGATATCATGGAGATGGATCCTCTGACCCGCATCGCAAACCGCCGCAGCGCAGACCGGAAGATGAAGAAGCTGATGGTCTCCTCCCGTTCCAAGGGCATTCCCCTTTCCCTGTCCATCGGCGATATCGACTTCTTCAAGAAAGTCAATGACACCTACGGACATGACATGGGCGACCTGGTGCTCCGGAGCGTGGCGGACTGCCTGACAGAGCATGTGAAGGACAGCGGCTTCGTGGCCAGATGGGGCGGCGAGGAGTTCCTCCTGGTCTTCTACAACAGTGATCTGGAGGAAGCACGGGCAGCTCTGGAGAAGCTTCGCAAAGATGTGGAGGATCTCCTGATCCGGTCCGATGATCTGACCATCGATGTGACCATGA
Organism: Lachnospiraceae bacterium; assembly: GCA_016286555.1. GTDB lineage: Bacteria > Bacillota > Clostridia > Lachnospirales > Lachnospiraceae > AC2028. The sequence goes on from JAEETA010000025.1 coordinate 9,495, forward strand.
GCTTCGGTGTCACCCTTTGGGACGGCACCCAGAGCTTTGACGATCTGGTGAAAAAAGCGGACGAACTCCTCTACTATGCGAAGGAACACGGCCGTAACAGAGTCGTTCACCTGCTGCCCGGCGAGGAAGCACCTGTTCCTCCCGCTCCCGGTGAAAACGGTCCCACCGAGATCCTGGAACTGGATCCCGAGGAAGCGGATTCCATTCTGAGCACAAAACCAAGACCGTCCAAAGCTGCTGAGGATTCCGAACCCACAGACGACGAATCAGCAGTGGAAACCGCCGAGGAAGGCGCAACTGAAGTAGCTGCTGAAGAAGCACCCACAGAGGATGCGGGCGACGAACCCGTCTACGACCTGGAGGACGTCATCGATGTAGACGATTCCGACGAACCCGACGCCGATCCGGATCCCGATGATCCCTACAGCGACGAAGAGGCTGAGGAGGATGAATATCTCTGACACAGCAACATCATAGAAATGTAAACACCCCGACAGTGATCACACTGCCGGGGCGTTTTTTCGTCCTGTTTATCTGTCTGTTGTTTGATCCGTTTCTTTATTCGCTCTTCGAACCGTTCTGATTCTGCGCTTCCATGAAATAGATCCGGGAGCCGAAATCCTGGAAGTAACGGACCTCCTCGTTGTATCCGGTGCCGCCGAAGGACTGCTTCAGGTGCACGCCGCCGTACATGAGGGAATCTCCGCTGACCAGCACATCCTCCGTCTCTCCGTCCATCTTTACAAAGTGTGCCGCAATATCCATCAGCAGGCTGTCCTGCTTCACATGGATGGGGGACGCGGTATTGATCAGGTCGCCGAAGTTTCGGATATCGATCTTTAACTTCCGGTTGCTGAAACGGTAGATCTGGTCCTCCCGCAGGCCTCTTGCAAAATAAGTATGGAAAGTGCTGTTGGGCACTGCCAGCTTCTGCATCAGGAAGCCCACAGCCCTCCGCTGATCGTGGGAGACGCAGGTCCACTCCGTCAGATTGCCGGCATCCCCGCCGATGGGCGCATTGCCCGCGCAGGCCAGATTTCCCTGCTGCATGCCGGCAAAACTCCTTCCGCGATAGAAAGTGCCCCACTGCAGCACATCCCGCCACTCCTTGTAGAGTGCGATCTGTGCCTTCACCGCCAGGAGCTCCTCTTTTTTCATATCCACGAAATTGCACTCAAAACCGCAGACACCGAAGGCCGCCACATTAAAGCGGGTCTCCAGGGGCGTGGTGCGAAGGGTCTGATGGTTGGGGCAGGCAGAGACATGGGCCGTCACCACCGACATGGGATAGCCGTAGCTGTAGCCCGTCTGGATGGACGCACGGCACAGAGCATCCGTATCGTCACTGGCCCAGATCTGAGGGAAGTAACACAGGATTCCCAGGTCGAAGCGGTTGCCGCCTGCTGCGCAGCCTTCGAAAAGGATGTGGGGGAAGCGCTCCGTCAGAGTCTTCATCACGCGGTAAAGACCGATCATATAGCGGTGTGCCACCTCACCCTGTCGCTCCGGTGGAAGGGCCCGGGAATAGCAGTCGGAGAAGGGTCTGTTCATGTCCCACTTCACATAGGTGATCTCCGCGGAGGAAAAGACCTCCGTCATTTTGTCGATGATAAAGTCCTGCACCTCGGTTCTGGTGAGATCCAGGATTCGCTGGTTCCGTCCCTCGGAATGAGGCTTCTCCGGGATCTCCAGGGTCCAGTCGGGATGTGCACGGTACAGGTCACTGTCCGTATTCACCATCTCCGGCTCCACCCAGATGCCGAAGTCCAGTCCGTTGGCACGGATCTTCTTGCACAGGCCGTCCAGACCTCCGGGAAGTTTTTTCTTATTCACGTCCCAGTCGCCCAGGGAGGAATTGTCCGCATCCCGCTTTCCGAACCAGCCGTCGTCCATGACAAAGAGCTCGATGCCCACATCCTTGCCGGCTTTCGCCAGACGCAGGAGTTTGTTTTCATCGATGTCGAAATAAGCGGCCTCCCAGGAATTCAGCAGTACCGGACGGGTCTTGTATTTCCATTCCCCGCGCACGATGTGCTCCCGAACGAAATGATGCATCCGGACGCTCATACCGTTAAAGCCTTCATGAGAACAGGTCATGACCGCCTCGGGCGCCTCGAAATCCTCTCCCGGCGCCAGCTGCCAGTCAAAGCCCTGAGGGTTGATCCCTGCCAGGAAATGGGTCTTGCCGTAGGCATTCACCTCCACGGACTCGTAGTGATTGCCGCTGTAGATCAGATTGATGCCGTAGCAATCTCCCGCATCCTCCGTGGTGTGGGGACCGGAAAGCATGACAAAGGGATTTGCCCTGCTGGAGGAGGAACCGAAATTGCTCTGGTTCACCAGCCGTCCAGCGGAGATGAGTTTGTCATCCCGCTGCATTTCCCGGGCCCAGGAACCGTGGAAGGTGGTAAAGACATAGCCCGGCATATCAAAGTCCAGCTGGGTGCTCATGAGGCGCAGGATATGCACGGTCTCATCGCTTTCATTGATGAGACGGGCGCTGCGGGTGATGACATCACAGTCCTCGTAGACGTAGTAGTGAAGCTCCAGCTTCAGCTTGTAGGAACGATCCTCGAAATATACCACCAGGTGCTCGGTCACATCCGCGTCATCCACGGAGCCGGGCAAGGTGCGAAAGGCTTCCTTTCCGGTGCGCTTCTCCGCTCCCAGGAAGACGAAGTCCGAAGTCCTGCTGCCGTCTGCATGAACGATCTCCACAAAGGGATCCCGGAAGTCTCCCTTGCCTCCCGCAGACAGTTCCAGCCGGATCTCCTCCAGGGTGTACTGCGGATGCTCCGGATCGTACTGGATGCAGTTCCCGGGCTGGAAGGCGTGCTTCTCCGTCAGGCTGTCCAGAGCCTCCGCCGTGGGTTCCTTCCCGTTCAAGGGGAAGTGGAGCTTCCGTCCGTAGTAGAGGTGCTCCGGCTGCCCCGTTGGCAGGATCCGGAAGGCGTAGGTGGTATTTGCGGTCTCCAGAATGAAACGGTCCTTCTCGATGATGTAGATCATAGTGTCCCTCTCCGTAATGTGCGTTGAAAAACCTGCTGCGCTACAAGAAACAGGCCCATCGGCACTGTACCGACCGGCCTGTTTTTATTTTATCATATTTTGCCGCAGATGCGGGCAGGATCAAGCTTCGCCTTTGAGCTGTTTCGAGATCTCCTCGATCTTCTCATCCGTTAAGATGTACTTCTTGCGGAACCAGAAGAATGCCAGGATGAGTCCTGCGATGGGGATCAGGGTCATGACCATGCGAAGGCCGGTCTTGGAAGCCTGTGCCACATTCAGGGACAGATCCATGGCCTGCTCCGCCTCGGTGGTAGCTTCCGCGCTGAGGTGGAAGGCCTGAAGTGCCAGGGAAGCGATGAAGGCTGCCACACCGGAAGCCAGCTTCACCACGAAGGTCTGCATGGAGAAAATGACACTCTCGTCACGTCTGTGATTTTTCAGATCACCGTAGTCCACGGTGTTTGCCAGGAAGACGGTGATCAGGACATTGTTCATACCGCTGGCAGCCATAATGAGGACGCCGGGGATCAGGAGGAGCACCAGGCTGTTCAGACCTAAGGTGGACAGGAGGAGCAGCACCAGGTAGCCGAGCACGGACATGCCCAGACCGATGTAGAAGATCTGGATGTTGTTGAATGCTTTTCTCATGAGGGGATAGAGCGCCATCATGGAGAGGATCTGCACGGCGCCGCCCACCATGTTGAAGACGGTGTAATTGCCGTACCATGCCACGCCGCCCAGATCATACTTGAAGAAGTAGATCAGCAGGTTGGAGGTGATGTACATGGCGGTGTTCACCAGCACGATGGTCAGGACGATGGCCATGGCCTGATCGTTCTGCACCAGTGCCTTGAACATGTCTCCCACGGAGGCGGTCTTCATATCCACGGAGGAGTTCTCCTTCACCACCAGGCAGGTGACCACGGTAAATGCGATAAAGAGAATGGCGATGACCAGGGAGAACCACTTGAAGCCGGTGCGCTCGATGAGGTAAGCGCCTGCATCGGCAGGGGCAAACGCTCTGCCCAGGCCCTGCACGGCCAGCATGGTAAAGATGGTCACGATGGCGGAGCCCACACCTGCGCAGGATCTGGCCAGGGTGGTGAGCCCCTCTCTCTCCTTACCGCCCTTGGTGAAGGCAGGGATCATGGACCAGTAGGGGATGTCCATCATGGTGTAGGTCACGCCCCAGAGGATGTAGAACACAGCAGCGTATGCCACCAGGCCGCTGCCGGACAGGTCCGTGGGCGCTGCAAACATAAGGAACAGGATCACTGCGTTGGTCAGGGTACCGATCATGAGCCAGGGGCGGAATTTGCCCCATTTGGTCTTGGTCTTGGCGACGATGACGCCCATGATGGGATCATTAAAGGCGTCAAAGATCCGGGCCACCAGCAGGATGATACCCATGGCCACAGCGCTGACCCCCAGGATATCCTGGTAGTAGTACAGGATGTAGCTGGCACTGAGCATGTACACCATATCCTTTCCGACGGCGCCCAGGCCATAGGCCGCTTTTTCTTTTACGGACAGTTGTTTCTTTTCACTCATTTCGTTTTCCTCCGTTATCTACCCGATGTTATATCTTAACGAGCTTTTTTCAGTCCCATGGCGATCTCTACTACCCGATATGCCCCGTCGTAGAGCCCCTGCGCCTTGTTTGCCACAATGTTGTCGCACATGTCCGGCAAAAGAGAAGGACTGTTCAGGAACAGATCCACCATCTGCAGCGTGTGAGGGATGTCTCTGCACTCCAGGGTGCCGTCTCCCATTTCCGCCGCGTGGATGGCACCCCACATCTCGTGCTTTCCGACTCTGCGGATGAAGAGCTTCGGGATGGGGTAAAATGCCAGCTCGCTGGGCTTGGTCACCAGCACGTCCGCGCTGCGCATCAAAAGGTTGGTGCAATACACCGCTTCAAAAATATTCTGATGCCAGAAGCCGTGGATGCCGGTGACATTTGTGTCAGGATTCAGGGCATCCGCGGCGAATCTCTCCGTGTCCGCCCAGTCTCCCATATGCTCCGTGGAAAGGGCCTTCATCTCCGGGATCTCGGAGAGCAGTGCGTCCCAGACATTGCGGTAATCGCCCACATTCACATACAGGGCTGCCCTGCCTTCCCGGATCTTCGGAAGCAGATCCCGGATGATGGCTGCGAAGATCTCCTTCTGTGCCCCGGCGCCGCCGATGGTGAGAAGGAACCGCATGGGCGCGCCGGAATCCTTCCGAGCTTTCCTTGCTGCGCAGTCCGCTTCGATGCCCGTCACCAGCTCATGATCGATGTAGTGGCCGGTGTATGCCAGGCTCTCCTCCGGCATGGGCTTACAGACACGCTCCTTGTCCATGCCGTTGCAGATGCGGTAGCCCAGGTAGGCGTTGCGGCACTGCACCGTATGGACGGCCCCTTCCGCAAAATGCAAGGCCATGGGCCAGTTGTCGGGAATGGCATTTACCACATATTTCATGCCGGCGTGAAGGGCTGCCTGGGCAGGCCATACATGGGTGCCCACCAGGGGGATGTCCTTGGGGACATTCCGGAAAACGGGAGCCATGAGCTCGGCATTTTTCTGATCCGCCGCATTGTAGCTTAAGGCACGGAAGCCTTCGTAATTCATGGGTTCCCACACCAGGCGGTTAAAGATGGGATTTTTGGAGAGACGGGAACCTAAGCTGTATAGATCATTCTGGGCGCCGATGACCTTGGTGCAGGTGGTCTCCCCGTAGGAGTTTAAGTCCATCCAGTAAGGGATGAACCCCATGGAGTGGGCCGCGGAGGCGATGGCCATGGAAATGCGGTAGTGGCCGAAGCCCATGCGGATGTTTCCCACGATGATGCCCTTTTCCGTGTCAAAGGTGCCGGAAGGGGTGGTACCGGGGACATAGTGGGCGTTGGTTTCGGGCTTTCCCACCAGGACGTTCTGTACCCCCAGGCTCTTGCCGATGTAGGGGTTTTCGTCGATGGCTACCGGGTAATCCGCGCCGGAGTCATCACCGAACTTCCGGATGTATTTTTGTTTGGAGCGCTCCGCTTTGCGGACCACTTTCTCCGGCATCTCATTGCCGAAGATCACTTTCGATCTTTCCAATTGCAACTCCTCCTTAAGATACTCTCACATCAAAGCGGATCCGGACCTTGCTCCCCGATTCCGTACGCAGGATCAGGGCGGCATCTCCGGACTCACCTGTGGTTTTTACGTAAGTTCCTCCCATGCCTCCCTTGAGGGAGATCACGGAGGGACCGATGATCCGGATGGGACCTTCCGTCTCCAGGAAGACAGGCTCCTGGTAATAAACGACGGTGTTGTCATATTCATCCTTCATCCGGATGCGGACGGCAGCCACATCGTAGGTGTCGTCTTCCTTCAAAATGGAGTGGTCCTCCCGGGCTTCCAGCCGGAGTCTTGTGGCAGGTGCCTTGGTCAGGGTCTTCACCACCTGACCGTCCTTCACGGCTTCGAAGCGGTAAACGGTGGCGGTGCCGCCCCAGTCCCCCACATATTTCTGGAAGAGGGGCACGGCATCCGACGGCTTTAAGCCGTGGAAGAGCATGAGCTTTGCCGCCGTGCGGAAGACTTTTCCGGGGAGATTCCCCACGCCCTTTAAGGCGGTCTGGTTCAGGATATACTTCACCATGTCGGCTTTTTCCTTCGACCAGCCTTCCGTTTCCCGGATGATGTCTCCAACAAAATCGTCAATGAGGATGGGACCGTGCTTCAGGAAGGTATACGGAGAATCTCCGGGATGATACTCCTTCAGCAGCCGGTCGTTTTTATACATACGGACGCTGTCCGCGTTGGAGAAGATCCAGGTCTCGCCCCGGTTACAGCCGGGGTGCTCGCCGATGTCCATGGTGGAGGAAATCTCCAGAACGGGTTCCTCCGATCCCTCACAGGCGTAGATGCATGCGGCCAGCTTGGGATTGCGGAACATGTCCATGACGCCGTGATAGCAGATTCGGTCGCCGCTGCCGAAATCCTTGTGGGTGTTGTAATCAAACATGCACCATCCAAAGGATCCAAGAATGTCCGTCTGCTCCGATACGGCATTCAGCACGTTGGCATGACGGATGGCATGCTCTCTGCGGTGCTCTTCCCAGTCGAAATTTTTGCAGGGATACATGTGACCGTTGTACTCCGAGATGAGGTAGGGCTTGGTACGGTCGGAAGTGACTTTCCGCTTGGGTTCGCAGCCCGGCGCCTTACCGTCATGAACAAAGTCATTGTAGGTATACACATCCTCCAGGAGGCTGCTCTTCTTATGAGCCCGCACGCCGCCGGTGGGGCGGGTGGGATCGAGGCGATGCGCCACTTCATTGGTCCTGCGGTAGAATTCGTCATCGTCCTTGGACTCGTTGATCCGGACACCCCAGAGGAAAATAGAGGGGTGGTTCCGGTACTGGAGGATCATTTCCTCCGTATTTTCCACGGCTCTGTCCTTCCAGTCGGCATCGCCGATGTGCTGCCAGCCGGGAATCTCGGTAAAGACCAGAAGGCCCAGGCGGTCGCACTCTTCCAGGAATGCGTGGGACTGAGGGTAATGAGAGGTGCGTACCGCATTGACGCCCAGCTCTTTTTTCAGGATCCGGGCATCCAGCCGCTGCATGGATGCGGGCATTGCATAGCCCACGTAAGGGTAGCTCTGATGGCGGTTCAGGCCGCGGATCTTGATGGGCTTGCCGTTGACGCGCATCTCCGTTTCCAGCATTTCGATGAAACGGAAGCCGTAGAGGATCTCCGAACAGTCAACGAGCTCATCGCCGCAGTAAAGCTCCGTCACCACGGTGTACAGGGCAGGCTCCTCGGGGCTCCAGAGACGAACCTTGGGAAGGGGCACTTCCAGGGTGGTCAGGCGGCCTTCTTTTCTGACATCAGTGTCAAGACGAAGTTCTGTCCGATCGTTCTCCGTGCACAGGTACTGCCGAAGGATACAGCCTTCCGCCGCCTCCGGGGACAGGGTGATAAGGGAACGCAGGCGGGGAGTCTTCACATCTCCCGCTGTCTGCAGGAACACATCCTCGATCCGGGCTTTTTCGCAGATCTCCAGGGTCACTTCCCGATAGATACCGCCGTAGGTCATATAATCAACCACGTAACCGAAGGGCGGGATGTTCAGATTCTCTCTGCTGTCCAGCTCCACGGAGATGATGTTGTCATCGCCGTAATGAAGTGCTTCCCCAATATCCACGGTAAAGGCGGTGTAGCCGCATTCGTGGGTGGCAACCTTACGGCTGTTCACGTAGACTACGGCCCTGTGGGCTGCACCGTGGAAGGTAAGGAGCACGCATTTTCCCTCCCAGGAGGGTTCTGCGTACAGATGTCTTCGATAGCCGCTGAGCATCTGATAGGCGGAGGCATCGAAATAGTTGAAGGGCGTCTCCTTCACCGTATGGGGAAGACGCACGGGGGTTAACCGGTCTTCCGGGTAGTCCGGCTGCTTCAGAGCCGCATCAAAGCTTTCCGTAAAAAGCCATCCGTCGTTCAGGTGCAACAGTTCTCTCATGGATCCTAACCTCGCGAAATCGTTTAATTAAACGGTGATTCCGTTTACCAGAATGTTTACTACTTCTTCCAGGCCTTCCCGATAGGTGAGATTATTTGCTTTCAGGATATCTCTCTGGAAGAACTGCTCCAGAGATGCCTCAAGCATCATTTTCAGAATGGGAATGGGGAACTTGCGGATCACGCCCTCCTCCATGCCCTGCTCCAGCAGTGCTATGGTGCCTTCCCAGTCGGTCTCCAGACGGTTCTGCAACTGCTCGTAGATCTTGGGGAATCGATCCCTCAGGATGGAAAGCTCTCTGAAATCAATGTTCTTGTAACCGTCAGGGATCACGCCCAGGATCTTGTGGATCTTGTCGATGGTGGAAAGGGAAGGATCCTCCAGAATCTTCTGCTCGCTTTTCTTGATGGAGTTGAACATGTAATCTACCAGGGTCAGCAGGAGCTCATCCTTCTCGCGAAATACGGTGTAGATGGTCTTCTTGCTCATGCCCAGGTGCCTTGCCAGGTCATCCATGGTAAAGTGGATGCCTTTTTCGCGATACACGGCGATGGTGCCTTCCAAAATAACTTCCTGCAATTCTTCTCTTCTAGAACTCATGGTTCCTCCTTTCCGAAACAGATAGGTGTCTCGTTGCAAAGCGCGGCTCTTCTTTGCCGCACTAGTTTCTTGTAGAAACTTGTTTTCGTTTTCCAGTTTCCATTATAGAATACCGGGCCCATCTCTTTCAAGAAACGAAATACCCAAAAATCGTTTCCGATTTTTGGGTATTTTTACAATACTTAGTTTCCTTTGAGGATCTGCATGTCCTCCAGAAGGTCCTCCGTCAGGTCCATGAGGAGTTCTGCGTCCTTTTCCGCCATGGCTTCCCGGGGGTAGCGATAGGAGAAGGAAGGAGGAACGGTGGCCGCGTTAAAGCTAAGGGCACCGCCTCTGCTCTGCACCAGCTTCGGGATGGCGTCCGTCAGGACTTTCGCATCCTTGCGGAAGGTGAAGGTGATCTCTCCGCCGCCGCCCTTGACCTCCGTCAGGTCCACCAGGTGGGCGCGTCTGCGCATGAGGGCGATCCGCAGCAGATTTCCCGCAGGAGCGGGGAGGCTGCCAAAGCGGTCCGTCAGTTCCTCCCGGAGGGCGTCCAGATCATCCGCCGTTTCCACGGAAGCAATGCGTTTGTACAGATCCAGTTTTTGTTCTTCGTTGATAATGTACTTCTGCGGCAGGAAGGCATCCACATCCAGGTTGATGACGGTACCGAAGTCCTCGGGGGGCTCGCCGCCTTTGAGCCTGGTGACCTCCGCATTCAGCATTTTGCAATACAGATCGTAGCCCACGGCCTCCATGTGACCGTGCTGGGTCTTTCCCAGGAGGTTTCCCGCGCCGCGGATCTCCAGATCCCGCATGGCGATGCGGTAGCCGCTGCCCAGGTCCGTAAACTCTCTGATGGCTTCCAGTCGCTTCTCCGCCACCTCCGTCAGGATCTTGTCCCTGTGATACATCAGGAAGGCGTAGGCGATGCGGTTGGATCTGCCCACACGGCCTCTGAGCTGATAGAGCTGGGACAGACCCATACGGTCGGATTCATGGATGATGAGGGTGTTGGCATTGGGAATGTCCATGCCGGTCTCGATGATGGTGGTACACACCAGCACATCGATGGAGCCGTCCACAAAGTCCACCATCACGTCCTCCAGCTCCCGTTCGCTCATCTGTCCGTGAGCGTAAGCCACGGTGGCATTGGGAACCATCTGCTGTATTTTTGCCGCCATATCGGCGATCATGTTCACTCTGTTAAAGAGGTAGTACACCTGTCCGCCCCGGGCCAGCTCTCTGGTGATGGCTTCCCGTACCAGCTCGTCGTCCTGCTCGCAGACAAAGGTCTGGATGGGAAGACGGTCCTCCGGAGGTTCTTCCAGCAGGCTCATGTCCCGGATCCCCACCAGACTCATGTGCAGGGTTCTGGGAATGGGGGTAGCGCTTAAGGTCAGGACATCGATGTTTTCCCGGAGTTTTTTGATCTTCTCCTTATGAGCCACGCCGAAGCGCTGCTCCTCGTCGATGACCAAAAGGCCCAGATCCTTGAACTCCACATCCTTGCTCAGCAGTCTGTGGGTGCCGATGACGATGTCCACGGCGCCGGACTTCAGTCCTGCGATGACGTCCCGCACTTCCTTTGCGGTGCGGAATCTGCTCAGGAGTTCCACCCGCACGGGATACTCGTGCATTCTCTGGATAAAGGTGGCGAAATGCTGCTGGGCCAGAATGGTGGTAGGCACCAGGTAAGCCACCTGCTTGTTTTCCTGAACGGCCTTGAAGGCTGCCCGCAGGGCAATCTCCGTCTTGCCGAATCCCACATCACCGCAGATGAGGCGGTCCATGGTGCGGTCGCTCTCCATGTCGGCCTTGGTCTCCCGGATGGCGGTGAGCTGATCCTCCGTCTCCTCATAGGGGAAGGTTTCCTCAAACTCCTGCTGCCAGGGGGTGTCGGGGCTGTAGGTGTAGCCCTTGGCCACTTCCCGCTTGGCGTAAAGCTCCACCAGGTCTCTGGCCACTTCCGCCACTGCGGCTTTTGTTTTGGTCTTGGTGCGCTCCCACTCCTTGGTGCCCAGACGGTTCAGCTTCGGAGGCTTGTCCGTGTCCGCGGAAGCGTATTTTTGCAGGGCATCCAGCTCCGTTGCCAGGGTATAGACGATGCCGCCCTCCCGGTATTCCAGCTTCACATAGTCCCGGATCATGTTGCCGGACTCGATCTTCTCGATGCCGGTATAGCGACCCAGACCGTAGGTCTCGTGGACCACGTAATCTCCGGGATGGAGATCTTCCAGGGAGGAAATGTTGCTGCCCTTGTAGGTACTGTGCCTGCGGGTCTTCTTTTTCCGGCGCATGCCGAAAATGTCGTTGTCGGTGAGCATCAAAAACTGCAGCTGGGGATATTCGAAGCCCGCTGCCGCGTCGCCGTAGGAGATCAGCACTTCCCCGGGGACGAAGTCTCTGTCCTCCCGCTCAGAGTAGGCGCATGGCACTCCCAGGTCCCGCAGATCCTCCGCCATCCTGGCACCTCTGGTGCGGGAAGCGGTGAGGATCAGTACCTTATATTTTTTCTTTTCGTATTTCTTCAGATCCTCTGCCAGGCGCTCGAAGCTGCCCTGATAGGAGGGCGCGTTGTGGGTATCCAGAGCGATGCGGTAGGCGGGAGCAAAATACCCGTCTCCGGTAGCCAGGGTACTCATGCACACCACGGGACAATGCTCCATGGCGGCTGCCACGGCTTCGCCGGTTTTTAACAGATCCATCTGACCCGGAAGGAGGTAGCCTTTGGACAGGCGGGAGGAAAAGCTCTCCCGGAACTCTGTCAGCACTGCCTCTGCGCTCTCCTTGCACCTTGCAGGATCTTCCACATAGAAACACACATCCTCGCCACGTCTTCTGCGGAGCCACTCCGGGAAGGTCATGAGATCCTCCTCCGGGAAGAAATAGCGAATGTAGCTGTCGATGCCCACCTGGCTGTGGAATTCCAGGGCATCCTCCCTAAGCTTTCTCGTAATGCCGGAGAGGCGGTGCGCTTCTTCTGTCTGAAATGCCTCCCGCAGTTTTTTCTCCTGAACCTTGCTCTCCTCGCAGATCTTCAGGATCCCGTCCTCGAAATCCTCACGGCTCAGGACGAATTCCGTAGCAGGAAAAATGCGGATGCTCTTCAGGGTATCGATGGAACGCTGGGTGTAGGGATCGAAAATGCGGACGGAGTCCACCTCGTCTCCCCAGAGCTCGATACGGTAAGGGTTCTCCCTGGTCAGGTCGTAGACATCGATGATATCACCTCTGCGGGCAAACTGTCCCGGCTCCTCCGCCTGGGGTACCCGGGTGTAGCCCAGGTCCACCAGCTTTGCCGCCAGTTCTCCGGGATCCAGGGTATCTCCCTGTTTGATCTCCACGTCAAAAAGCTCCGGGGCGGCATCGCTCTGGAGTGTCATCAGTGCTGCGTAATAGGTGATCACCGTCACCCGTTCCTTCTCAATCACACTGCGGAAGGTACGTACGCGCTCACCGGTGAGCTGGGAGCCGTGGATGTCCGCCTGGTAGAAGATCAGGTCCTTTCCCGGGAAAAAACAGACATCTCTGTCATAAAAGCGGTACTCCTCCAGGATCTCTCTGGCCCGGAGCTCGTCCGCCGCAACGATGACATTACAGCCTCTGCAGTCGGAAAGCCCCGCAATGAGATGGAGTTTCTGCGCATCCACACAACCGGTAAGGCCGATGGTCCCCATGGGATTCACCAGGCTCTTCCCGCCGATGATCTCACGCATTTTGTTGTAATCGGTCAGCCGCTCAAGGGGCTGCAGTAGTGCTTTCATTCTGTGATCCGCCTTTTCGGTTGTACAGGTTCATGGCTTCGTCGGGACCTTTTTCGATGATGCAAAGGGCTGCATCCCGGGCCAGATCCATGGCCTCCTCCAGGAGCTTCCGGTCTCCGGCATCGGGCCGGCCCAGCACATGGCCCACCAGGTCTCCCTTGCCGCAGTCTCCCACGCCGACGCGGACTCTTGCAAAGGCATCCGTCCCCAGGCACTGGATGATGTTTTTCAGGCCGTTGTGGCCGCCGGCACTGCCCTTTTTCCGCACCCGGATATTTCCCACGGGCAGGGCGATGTCATCGGAGATGACAATGATCCTCTCCGGCTCGATGCGGTAGTAGGCCGCCAGGGCGCCGATGCTCTCACCGCTGAGGTTCATGTAGGTCTGGGGCTTTACCAGGAGGATCTTCTCTCCCTGATATACGCCGGTGCCCACCTTGGCCCGGAGCTTGGTGCTGAAGGAACTTACCCCCAGTTGATCCGCAATGCGGTCCAGGGTGTCAAATCCCACGTTATGTCTGGTGTGTTCGTATTCTTTGCCCGGATTCCCCAGGCCTGCGATCATGATCATGTGTTCTTCCTTTTTCGGTTTAATCAGCTTCTGAAACAGCCTGCGAAACATGGGATCCTCCGGCGGAAAAAATTTTGACATAGAAAAAGCCCTCCGTAAGGTTACCTCACGGAGGTTTTCTCCTTTTTGTATGAGACCAAACTTCTTACTCTTCAGTCTCGGAAGCTTCTTCGTAAGCCTTCAGAACGGTGGTCTGAATCCTCTCACGAGTGCTGCTCTGGATGGGATGCGCGATATCGCGGTATTCACCGTCGCCCGTTTTCTTGCTGGGCATAGCGATGAAGAGTCCCTTCTCTCCCTCGATGATCTTGATGTCATGCACCACGAATTCATCGTCCAGAGTGATGGACGCTACAGCACGCAATTTTCCTTCTGCGGTCAGCTTCCTTACACGTACGTCTGTGATCTGCATAGTTTTTGTCCCCCTCGCTGTAAATTGAGCCCGACATTCATTCGGAACCCGGTATTACCCTCCTATGCAGGATAATACCCGCTTCCTCATGGCTGATTTCACGGGGGCGGACCTTCACTCACAGAACGTAACGTTCGTTCCGTTCCACAACGATCCTGATACCGTCATCACTCTGGTAGTAGGAGCCGCCACGGATGGTGCTGTGACTCTCGACGATACAGTTCTCGATGGTGGTGTTGTCTCCGATGTATACATCATTCAAAATAATGCAATTTCGGATCACACAATTGTTCCCTATGTAACTGGCCTTAAATACCACAGAATCCTCAACAACCCCGTTCACGATACATCCGCTGGAAATGAGGCTGTTACGAATCCTTGCACCTGGATTGTACTTTGCCGGAGGCAAATCGTCAACCTTTGAATAAATATTCGGGTACTCTTTGAAGAAATAACTTCTGACCTCGGGCTTCAAAAAGTCCATATTGGTGCGGAAGAAATCCTCGATGGATGCGATATTTTCCCAGTAATCCGTGATCTTGTACCCGTAGATGCGCTTCACGTCCTTGTAGCGGATCAGAATGTCCCGAACGAAATCGTAACGATCCTCCTCGGCGCATTTTTCCACCATCTCGATGAGCATACGGCGGCGGATCACATAGATACCGCAGGAAATGGTATTGGTCTTGGGCTTTAAGGGCTTCTCCTCCAGATCGATGATCCGGGAGTCCTCGTTCATGGAGACGGTGCCGTACCTGCTGAGGTCCGCATTCTCCGGCATATCTCTGCAGACCACGGTGATGTCCGCCTTTTTCTCGATGTGGTATTCCAGGATCTTGTTAAAGTCCATCTTGTAGACACAGTCGCCGGATGCGATGACCACATAGGGCTCGTGACTGCTCTTCAGGAAGGACAGGTTCTGGTAGAGGGAATCTGCGGTTCCGCGATACCAGCTGCTGTTGTCATTGGTCATGGCAGGAGTCATGACATAGAGTCCGCCCTGCTTACGACCAAAATCCCACCACTTGGAAGAGTTCAGATGGGTGTTCAGGCTCCCGGCGTTAAACTGGGTAAAGACCGCCACCTTCTGAATGTGGGAATTGGACATATTGCTCAATGTGAAATCAATGCTGCGATAGCTCCCCGCGATGGGCATGGCACATACGGCCCTCTTCTGAGAAAGCTGGCCCATACGATGATTGTTTCCGCCTGCCAAAATGATTCCGATCGCTCTCATAAGTTACCTCCGGATTTACCGTTTTTCTCTGTCCCTCGGGTGAGAACAGGGTCAGTCGTCCGTCTTGATCAGGGTCCTGCCGCTGGGCAGATAGGCATTTTCAAAATCCTCCGGCGTCGTGACACCGTAGACCACGGTATTTTTGCCGACGCTGACATTGTCGGGGATGATGCTCTTCTCACCCACGGTGACCAGACCGTGGTTGTAGATTCCCGGTGCGGTGTCGTTCTCCGTCTCGTCCCCCACGCCCAGCTTCACGCCGGAGCCAATCTTTACGTTCTCGGCAACGATGCCCTTGTAGATCTCGGATCCCGCACCCACTGTGGTCTCGTTCATGATGATGGAATCCCGGACGATGGCGCCGGGGCCGATGGTGACATTGCAGCCCAGGACGGAATTGTACACCTGTCCGTAGACCTCGCTGCCCTCACCGATGATGCAGCGCTCCACCACGGAATCCGGTGCAAAATACTGAGGGGGCTGGATCTCGCTGTTGGTAAAGATCTTCCAGTACTCCTCGTAAAGGTTGAACTCGGGAACGATGTCGATGAGCTCCATATTGGCTTCCCAATAGGAATTCAGAGTTCCCACGTCCTTCCAGTAGCCGTTGAATTCGTATGCGTACAGAGGGGAACCCTTCTCCTTGCAGTAAGGGATCACATGCTTACCGAAATCCAGATTTGCCTGCTCCTTATTCTCCAGGAGGGCGTTCTTCAGGGTCTCCCAGTTGAAGATGTAAATGCCCATGCTGGCCAGATTGCTGCGGGGATGGGCGGGCTTTTCCTCAAAATCGTTGATGCGCTTGTTGTCATCGGCGATCATGATACCGAAGCGGGATGCCTCCTCCATGGGAACGGGCATGACGGCGATGGTCACCTCCGCACCCTTGCTCTTGTGGAAATCCAGCATCACTTCGTAATCCATCTTGTAAATGTGGTCACCGGAAAGGATCAGCACATAATCGGGATGGAAGCTCTCCATATACTCCAGGTTCTGGTAAATGGCATTTGCAGTGCCGGTATACCATTCGCTGTTGGCACTCTTCTCATAGGGCGGCAGCACGCTGACGCCGCCGATGTTCCGGTCCAGATCCCAGGGAATACCGATGCCGATATGTGTATTCAGCCGCAGAGGGCGGTACTGTGTCAGGACACCCACCGTATCCACTCCGGAATTGATACAGTTCGAGAGGGGAAAGTCGATGATCCTGTATTTTCCGCCGAATGCCACGGCAGGCTTTGCCACTTTGGAAGTCAGTACGCCGAGACGGCTTCCCTGTCCTCCTGCCAAAAGCATAGCGATCATTTCCTTCTTAAACATATGGACACCTCGCGTTTCCGGGACTTGTTTTGAAGATATTGTACCATTATTTTCAGTTTTTTAGAATATTGTAGACAAAAAATTCTAAATTTTTAATATTTTTTTAGACAAATTTACTACATTTTGTGTCGAGCGAGATAATTGTACTAATTCTAGTGGATGAATTTCGTAAAAAATATCCAAATCAGGCGGATCGTTTCCGATGATATTCAAAAACGGAGCAGAGATCACTCTCTGCTCCGTTGCAGTTTCGCATTTTTATGCCCGCTTTTTTACAAGTCTCCCGTGATGCGGCGGATCCAGGCCCAGGCCAGGTCCGTCCATTTGCCCACATCCTCCAGAAGGCTCCAGTCCACGCCGTAGACGGGCTCCTCGTGGCCACCAAAAAACTGGTCAACGATCTCCGCCTTCCGCTGCTCGGACACGTTCACGCCCTTGCCATCCTTCACGGAAAAGGCCGCACGCATGCATTGTTCCATGGTATAATCACCGCCGGACCAGCCCGCGAACTGCTCCCTGCTTGCTACGGAGAGGCCGTGGCCTCCTGCGGGGAACACATGATGAGCGAAGGGAATGTTTTTCTCCAGCAGTGCCTCTGCGAAAAGATAGGTGTTCTGTACCGGCACCAGGTCATCGCCTCTGGTCTGCCACAGGAAGCAGGGAGGGGTATTTTCCTTCACATGCTTTTCCAGGCAGAAATAGTCCAGTTCTGCGGGATCCGGATCATTTCCCAGCAAAGCCCGGATGGAATCTGCGTGGGTGTACTTGCCACTGGTCAGTACGGGGTAGGACAGGATGACGCCGTCGGGTCTGTCGGAAATCCCCTTATAGAGAGGATTCTCCTCGGGCATCTCATCAAAGTGTACCGCCAGGCTGCCGCAGACATGTCCGCCTGCGGAGAAGCCGCAGATGAAGAGCTTTTTCCCGTCGATGCCATACTCCTCACCGTGTTTCCGCAAACCGCGGACGGTGCGGGAAATATCCTTCAGGGGCTGCTGCTTTAACGGAACGGACATGGTGATGTCGGTGGTGTAGGACAGGACGAAGACATTCATGCCGTGGCGGTAGAACACATTGGCCGCCAGCTCGCCCTCGTGGGGCACCGTCATACAATAGCCGCCGCCGGGAACGATCACCATGCAGTCATGTTTTTCGTTGTCATTGTGCAGATATGCAAAGAGGTTGGGCACAAAGCCGTAAGCGGCGGGGTAATCATACTCCCCGTCTTCCCAGATGTTCTGACGGAAGATTTTCTTCTCTCCCTGAGGCTTGGGGGCTGTCTCGAAATCCTCTGCAGGCCAGTGGGGCTCCCACTTGTCGATTTTCTCAGGGGCGACTGCCACCTTCAGCACCTCATAGTACGCCTGCTTTGCCTCGCACTGCTTATGGAAGAGCAGCGGGAAGCTGGGCTCTCTCCGAAAACCGGGCAACCAGCTGTCCTCGTCCCGCAGGTTCCAGAAGGTGACGGAGGTGATGCCTGCCTTGCCGGATTTCTTTGCTTCCACATAGATCCGGAAAAAGTCCGCATAGCGCTCTGCAAGAGCCTGCATGGAGGCTTCGGAGTCGTCATTGCAATGCATGTCCAGCTCGGTGATCTGCACCTCCAGTCCCAGGGCACCGTACATTTCCAGAGCGGTGCGGTAGTCGTTTAAGTCGGGATGATCCATCAACAGATGAGACTGCATGCCCATGCCGTCCACCAGTTTTTTCTCCATCAGGGGCTTCAGGATCTTCTCAATGATCAGATCCCGCTTCCACACCTGGGCCGTCTCATAATCGTTGTAAAAAAGGGACACGCCGGGGGCTGCGTATTTTCTGGCAAAGGTAAAGGCCTGCTCCACAAAGTCCGTTCCCACGGTCTTCGTCCAGAGAGACTTTCTGAAATCTCCGTCGTCAATGGCCTCGTTCACCACATCCCAGGCATAGATGATACCGGGGTAAGTGGTCTGGACAAAATTCAGGACACCGTGAATATAGCTCTCCAGGCGGGCAAGCATGGTCTCACGGTCCGCATAGGGGAGGTTCTCGTTGTAGCCCTGACGGAAAAACCACTTGGGGGTCTGGTTGTGCCATACCAGGGTATGGCCACGCATTTTCATGCCGGATGCCTTGGCATACTCCAGATAGGGAATGGCTCTGTCAAAAGTGAGAGCCGGAGCTCGGTCGTATTTTTCCGGATCGGATTTGTTCGTGTCCTGATCCAGGAAATACATGGGCTTCATATCATTTTCCGCGGTAAAGCTGCCAAACTGCTCCGAGAGGAGTTTCAAATGTGCGGGCGTGCGGAGATTGTGGCCGGAGATGGCTGCACCCACCTTAAAATACGGTTCAAATGCGGTCTTCAGATTCATAGAGGCTCCTTTTTTTGTATGGAAAAATACCTGCAAACGACGGGCTTTCCGTCACTTGCAGGTATCATATCACAGTCGGTATGGAAAAATCGTATCATTCAGTCCGCAAAACTTATCAAATGTTACAATCTCAGATCTCCACTTCCCCCTCGAAAACGGTGGTGGCAGGTCCCGTCATAAAGACGGTACCCAGATCCCTGTCCCATTTGATCTCCAGGTCGCCGCCCCGCAGGGATACGGTGATCTCGTTTTCCGTGAGGCCGTTCAGGACGCAGGCCACAGCCACGGCGCAGGCACCGGTACCGCAGGCCAGGGTTTCGCCGGAGCCACGCTCCCAGACCCGCATCTCCACGTGCTTTCTGTCGATGACACGGACGAACTCGGTATTCACACGCTCCGGGAAGATCACATGATGCTCAAAGTGAGGACCCATATGCTCCAGATCAAGCTCCTCCAGGGCAGGATCCTCCTCTCCCAGGAAAATGACGCTGTGGGGATTTCCCATGGAAACACAGGTCATGTCATATTCCTTTCCTTCCACCAGAACAGGCATGGCCACCGCCTGATGGGCGGTTCTGTCTCGGGGGATCACGGGGATCTTCTCGGGCTCTAAGATGGGAGCACCCATATCTACCCGGACCTTCTCCACCATCTTCCCGTTGGGATAACCGGGAGCATCCTTGCAGATGAGCTTTAAAATGTGAGGCACGCCTGCGCTGACCACATTGATCGCTTCCTTATCGGTCAGGCCCTTGTCGTAAACGAATTTGCCCACGCAGCGGATGCCGTTTCCGCACATTTTTCCCCGGCTTCCGTCGGCGTTGTACATCTCCATCTCAAAGTCCCCGTCTTCACAGGGATTGATAAGGATCACCCCATCTCCTCCGATGCCGAAATGTCTGTCGGAGAGGCGGATGATGAGGTCTTCTTTTTCCTTCTGTGATGCAGGGAGCTGTTCCTTCGCGGTATCCACATAAATGTAATCGTTACCGCAACCTTCCATTTTCGTGAATTTCATGATTCCCCTTTCCGACATAAGTGTCAGTTCATCAGGGTCAGCACCTTCTTCGCCGTCTCCGCGATGGAGCATCCGCTGACCATGCTGGTCCTCTGGAGATACCTGTGGGCTTCCTCCTCGGACATGTGATTACGCTCCATGAGAAGTGCCTTGGCATCCCGCAGGAGCTGTTCCTTTTTTCCGCCTGTGTCACTCTTTCTGCGCCCGCGCCGCTCCTGCAATCCCGTCCAAAGCATATGAACGGAATCGATCAGATCCTCCGTCTGCAGAGGCATGGAGAGGCAGACCATACCGCTTAAGGTGCCTTCCGCGATCTGTCGTCTGGAAGCCAGCACCAGCATTTCCACTGACGGATCCAGGAGTTCCCTTAGTTCGGTACAGGGCATGTCCACCAGTTTCACGCTGCAGATCACGATGCCCCGGTCCAGGTCGTCCGCTGCAGCCAGCACCTGGGATGCGGTGGTACAGACACTGAGCACGGAAAAGCCGCTGCGCACCAGAATGCTGCGCAGGCTCCTGCCGTCCTCTTCCTTCGGCAGGGCAATGATGATATTTTCCATCCGCCCCACCTCCTTCCCTGTTCGGGCACTCCTTACTTAGTATCTGTTCAGATATTCCTTCAGCTCCCACTCACTGACCTGGATACGGTACTCGTCCCACTCCCGGTGCTTGATGGTGAGATATCTGCTGATGATGGTATTTCCCATGACCTCCCGGAAGAGAGGATCCTTTTCCAGGGCTTCCAATGCTTCGATGAGGGTCTCGGGAAGCTTGCGGATCCCCAGGAGCATCCGCTCGTCGGGAGTCATTTCCCGGATATTGTCATCAATGGGATGGGGCGCCTGGAGATTTTTCTCAATGCCGTCCAGTCCTGCGGAAAGGACTGCTGCCAGCATCAGGTAGGGATTGGCGGATCCGTCGGGGCTGCGGAGCTCCAGGCGGCTCTCCCCTTCCTTGGCATTTACACTGACCCGGATCATCTGATTACGGTTCACAGCGCTCCAGGCGATGTACACCGGTGCGTCGAAGCCATCCACCAGGCGCTTGTAGGAATTCACCAGAGGATTGGTGAAGGCACTGGCGCCCTCCAGGTGCTCCGTGAGACCTGCGATAAAGCCATAGGCCTCGGCGGACAGATGATAATCATCCTCGGGGTTGTAGAAGATGTCCTTGCCCTTCTTTTCCACGTAGATGTGGAGATGCAGGCCGGAGCCGTTTTCTCCGAAAAGGGGCTTGGGCATAAAGGTTCCGTGGAGTCCGTGGCGTTTTGCCAGGGTCCGGACTGCCAGTCTGGCGGTCTGAATATTGTCCGCAGCCTCCAGGGCATCCGTTCTGCTCAGGTCGATCTCGTGCTGGGCAGGGGCTGCCTCATGATGGGAGGAATTCACATTGATGCCCATATCCTCCAGGCTCATGACAATGTCTCTTCTGGCGTTCTCTCCGCAGTCCAGAGGACCTACATCAAAGTATCCCGCACGCTCTCCGGTGGTAGTGGTGGGGCCGCCCTGCTCATCGGTATCGAAGAGGAAAAACTCCAGATCCGGGCTGATGAAGAAGCGGTATCCCATTTTTGCCGCACGGTCGATCACTTTTTTCAACGCCATACGGGGATTGCCGTCGGAAGGGGTGCCGTCCTCCAACAGGGTATCGCAAAGGAGTCTCGCCACCTTGCCCTGCTGGGGTCTCCAGGGGAAGATCTCAAAGGTATTGAAATCCGGCTCCAGCCAGCGCTCCAGTCCTTCGCTGTTGGGGAAGCGGTCCACGATGGACGCATCGAATTTTGCACCGTTTTCCAGCACCTCCTGGAGCTGTCTGGAGGTGACGGCAATGTTTTTCAGATTGCCCCGGTAATCGGTGAACTGCAATCTGATAAATTCCACATCCTGCTCTTCGATGAGCTTCAGCACTTCCTCTTTCGTGTAATGATTCATCCCGCTCTCCTTTTCGGATCCCGTTTCCGGATCTGATTTGATTCCCTGTGTTTTCCGCTGTCTGCCGCTGCGTTTCCCGGTTGCTTTCATGCCCCGGTTCTCAGCGCTTCGCATGCCGGCTTATCTGCTCTTCTGTCTGCTCGCTTCCAGGAGGGTTTTCAGTTCCTCCTCGGAAAAAGCATATTTACTGCCGCAGAAATGACAATTGATCTCTGCGCCGTGCTGCTCTCTGATCAGATTTTCCAGTTCCTGCTCCCCCAGACTGATGAGGACTTTCTCCAGACGGGGTCTGCTGCAGTCGCAACGGTACCGGCATTCTCTGTGCTCCGTCACCTCGATGTCGAAGCCCTCCAGCACCCGCTCCAGCAAGTACTCCGGAGTCTCCACCACACTGAGCATTTCCGTGACGGAAGGGATCTTTTTCAGATTCTCCTCCAGGTGCTCCAGCACGTCATCCGGTGCAAAGGGCAGGAGCTGCACGATAAAGCCTCCCGCTCTGGACACCGTGTTTTCTTTGTTCATGAGAACGCCCAGCCCCACGGCGCTGGGAATCTGCTCGGAGGCCGCGTAATAGTAGGTCAGGTCCTCCGCGATCTCGCCGGTCTGAAGAGGAACGGTGCCGTTGTAAGGCTCCTTCAGTCCCAGGTCCCGGATCACGGTAAGGGTTCCCGCACCGATAGCACCGGACACATCCAGCTTTCCGTTGGGTTTTGCAGGGATCACCACACCGCATTCATCGGCGGTGGCCTTCACATTTCCTTTGGCATCCGCAGTCACCGTCAAGGTGCCCGCAGGGCCGTCTCCGGAAATCTGCAGGGTCAGACGATCCTTCTCACCCTTCATCATGCTGCCCATCATGGCGCCGGCGCTCATGAGTCTTCCCATGGCGGCGGTCATCACCGGGCTGCAGTTGTGGATCCGTCTGCACTCCTCCGTCATTTCTCTGGTGGTACAGGCAAAAGCGCGAATGGTGGCTCCTGCCGCCACCGCACTGATCATCATGTCACTCATTCTATTCTCCTACCGCTGCAGATGAACTGCAGTTTTTGTTACTCCTTGATGCAGCGGGCCGCCACGTAGATCCGCTCCGTCTCGGGACCGGGGGCTTCCCCCGTATCCGAATCGATGATCCGGAGCAGTTCAAAGCCATTTCCCGACAGCAGTTCTTTCAGAAATTCCGCGTCATACCCTTTCTGATAATGGGTCTCGCAGAATCTGCGGAAAGTCTCTCCTTCGGTATTTACAAAGATCGTCAGATCGTACTCGTTGATGCCGCTTTCCGGATCGTAGGCATTCTCCCAGATGAAGCTGCAGTCGTCGCGATTTTCCGCAATGACGGTATCGCCGATGACCTCACGGTACTTATAGTCCGTGTTGCAGTCAAACAAAAAGAGCCCTCCGGGGTAGAGAAAATTGTGGACCAGGGAAAAAGTCTGTCCCAGGTCCTCCTCCTCCAGAAGGTAATTCAGGGAATCGCAGACGCAGACCACGGTGCCAATGGTGCAGTACAGATCCAGCTCCCGCATGTCCTGCTGCAGATAGAGGATCTCGGTGCCGTCCCGCTCCTGTTTTTCCCGGGCCTGCATGAGCATCTCTTCGGAGTAATCCACACCGATCATGTCATAGCCCCGGTCGTAAAGCATCCGGGTGAGGGTGCCGGTACCGCAGGCCAGATCCAGCACCAGGTTCCGCTCCGCTTCCAGCGGATCCGTTGCGGAACGGTCGGGTTTTGATATGCCGTATTTTTCCATATCCGCTACGATGCGGTCGCACCATTCCCCGTAAGGGGTGTCGTCCATGAGTTCATCGTAGACACGGGCAAAATCGGTATAAGCTTCCATGGCAACTACCTCCCGGTCTTACGCTGCGGGAATGCCAAACCATGCGCCCAGGCCAAAGACGGTGCAGCAAAGGCCGATAATGGCACCCGCCAGTGCAACGCCGCAGACCACGGCCAGAACGCTGTCCTTAAACTTCATGTCCAGCAGGCTGGCTGCCAAAGTGCCGGTCCATGCGCCGGTGCCGGGAATGGGGATTCCCACGAAGAGCAGTAGTGCCAAAAAGAGGCCTCTGCCTGCCTTTGCCTGCAGCTTCTCACCACCCTTGTGTCCCTTCTCGAGGCAGAAGGTAAAGAACTTGCCGATGACAGGTTTATCCTTGCCCCACTCCAGCACCTTGCGTGCGAAGAAAAAGATGAAGGGCACCGGGAGCATATTGCCGATGGCGATGATCACATAGCCCAACAGCAGATTGGTTTCGGGATAAAACCCCTTCATCACATAGAGGGCGGGAAGGGCGCCTCTCAACTCAATGAGAGGGACCATGGCGGTAAGAAACAGGATCAGATAACGTACAAACATAATAAAATAAAACTACCTTTCCGACATTGATGTCATTTCTATAGATTTGCAGACGCTCAGCCGCAGCGTGGAGCACGGCCCGTCCGGCGAGGTCATTCCCAAGGTTTCTCAGCAGATTCCTGGCATCCCCTTCAGGGTTTCGATGAGGGTGTTCATCTGCTCATCGGTGCCGATGGTGATGCGCAGGCGGTTGCTTATCCTGGGTTTGTCCCAGAACCGCACATAGATGTTCCGCTCCCGGAGATAAGTGAAGATCTCCTTGGCAGGAACGCTGCGGTGGGAGGCAAAGAGGAAATTAGTCTTGGAATCCGTAAAGGTAAACCCGATGGCTGCCAGTTCCTCTTTCACACGCTCTCTGGTGCGGATGATCTTGCCGGTGGTCTCCCGGAAGTAGGCATCGTCCTTCACCGCAATGACGCCCAGGGTCTGAGAAGGCATGTTCATGGTGTAGGAATTCACCGAGAACTTCACATCGTTCAGGCACTTGATCATCTCTTTGGAGCCGATGCAAAAGCCGATGCGAAGGCCTGCCATGGATCTGGATTTGGAGAAGGTCTGCACCACCAGCAGGTTGCTGTATTTTTTCAAAAGGGGCAATGCGCTCTGCCCGCCGAAATCAATATAGGCCTCATCCACGATGACCGCGGATTCCGGGTTTGCCTGCAGGATCTCCTCCACCACGGAGAGGTCCTCGTACACCGCGGTGGGAGCATTGGGATTGGGGAAAATGATGCCACCGTTGGGCGCCTTGAAACCTTCTACATCCAGGGTCCAGTCCTCCTTCAGGGGAACGGTGCGGAAGGGGATGCGGTAAAGCTTTGCCCAGACATCGTAGAAGGAATAAGTGATGTCCGGGAAGAGCACCGGCTCTTTTCCGTCAAAGAAGGTCAGGAAACACATGCTCAGCACGTCATCGCTGCCCACACCCACAAAGACCTGGTCGGAATCCACGCCGTAATAGCTTGCCAGGGCCTCCGTGAGCGCGGTGCTCTCCGTATCCGGGTAGAGGCGTAAAGAATCGATATCCATCTCCTTCGCCGCCTGCTCCACCCCGGGTGCGGGGGGATAGGGACATTCGTTGGTGTTGAGCTTGATCACATTTTTGTCTTTGGGCTGTTCACCTGCCACATAGGGAACCACCCGCCGTACATTTTCTTCCCACATAATCTCTCCTCAGGCCTTTCGTTTTATTTTCCCTGAAGCGCGGCCGAACGCTTCTCGATCTCGTTTACAAAATTCTCCGCAGCCTCGGGCATTCCCATGGCTCCGTAGCAGGCCTTCATCCCCTCCGCCGCATCCGCGCCGGCAGCTGCCAGACGCAGGACCGGTGTGGTCTCAAAGGCTGCGTTGTAGAACCACATGGCTGCTTCCTCGTGGTCCCCCTTGCCCATATAGAAATTCCCCAGCTCGATGCACAGCTCCGAGGGGGCATCCTCCGCCATGAGCTTTGTCACATATTTGAAAAACAGCAGATCATCGCCCTTCAGGCGAGCGCTTTTGCACAGCACCAGATGGGCATAGGTCAATGCGGAGGAATCCGCGTTGGGATCCTTCGTGATGGCCAGGAAAGCAGGCTCCGCCGTGGCAAAGTCCTCCGGGGTTCCCACCAGGAACAGTTCTCTCGCATACATCTCCATGAGCCGATCCGAAAGCTGATTCCCCAGTTCGATCTGCTTTGCAAAAATGGCCAGGTCTCTTCCGCCGTGATTGTGCAGCGGTCGATGAGAAATAACGACATCACTGTCATAAATCACAGGGGTTAACCGCACCTGTTCATGGACCGGTCCCTCCCATACAAAGGGACGCAGACGCTTAAAAAGCTTGGGGCGGTACTCGCAGTCAAAATTGTAAACGGCACCGTTCTCCAACTGATTGCCGTAGAACATCTGCACCAGGTCGATCTCCGGCAGAAGCATTTCCTTCAGCTGACGGAATTTCTCCCGGTTATCGCCCTCCAGTACTTCGTCCGCATCTGCAGAGTAGATGTACTCCTGCGTGCATTTGGAAAATGCGAAATTTCTGGCAGCGGAGAAATCTCCGATCCAGGTAAAGTCGTAGAGCTTCGCACCGTACCGGGCCGCGATCTCCTTGGTGGAGTCCGTGGAGCCGGTATCCACGATCACGATCTCGTCCACCAGATCCGCCACGGAATCCAGACATCTGGCCAGGACCGCTTCTTCGTTCTTTACGATCATACACAAGGAAACTGTGATCATACGCACCTCCTCTTGCCGTCGCACCGGGAACAGCCACGCCGGGAAGGCCCATCCTTCCCGACCTTTTATTCTATCAGAAAAATCGGGCCATGAAAACAGTGGTTCCTGCGCAAAAGGAAACGCTCCCACCCTTGCGGGTGAGAGCGCTTAAGTCATTGAGTCAATTGCTCCAAACTGCATTGTAACACCTCTGCCAAGACTACCAACTCGATATCGGTGACGAACCTCTTTCCACATTCAATTCGTTGAATGGCGTTTTTATCGATATCCAATCCGGCCAATTGAAGCCGATCGGCAAGTTCTCGTTGAGAGATTTTCATTTTCTTGCGGAAATTTGCAACATTTTCTCCGCAGAGATTATTTTTCCCATCACTTGTTTTGTTGATAAACATGCTCTAGCCCCTTTGACATTCACTGATTGTCACCGGCCTTATTGTCTGATATAATCTGCGCAAAGGTGACATCTTGTGAATGTCAAACGTGATTATTATTTTCCGATTCGGCTATGGATTGATAAAGATCCTAAAGGGTATGGGAGGTGACGCAGAAAAACACTTAGAAAATATGAAATATACTTAGTTAACTAGGGTCGTAAGAAAGGGGAAGATATGAAAACGGGAATACCGAAAAAAACATTGATGTGCGCATTGGTACTGATATCTGTTCTCGGACTTTGGATTGGCAAAATACAAGCAAAAGCCGACATAATCAGATTATCCTTAACTGCAGATGCGACTTATACGAATGCTCAATTAGCCGGATATAATGTGATCGAACTGAACGGACACAAGCTTACCGTTACCGATAATTTCACTACATCGGCTAGTATTACACTTGGAACAGGTGGCGTATTGACAGTAAATGGTTCCTGTGTATGCTCCGGAACCATTTATACCAGTGGTGGAACCGTATATATTTACGGCGATTACACACAAAGAGCTGGCAAATTATATCTTTATGGTAGCCCTTCGATATCTATTACCGGGGATATGCTTTTTATTGAAACGGGTGGAACTGGTTGGTCCAGTGATAATGCGTTGCAAAGTGGGACAGTACATATAGACGGCGATTTGATTTACGATACTGATGGCCCGGTTGGATCTTACAACAATTTTGTTAGTTATTTAGTGAAGGGAGATGTCATACAAAAAAAGACAGGTTCCACTGGCTTTCGTTACCTTGGAGCGATTTCGTTATGTGGATCTAGTAAGCAGATCCTTTCTTTGCAAGAGAAGGATTCTATTCGCAGTTTAACTATAGAAAACACCGATGTAGTGGTTACCGAATATCTTTCTATTCGTTATAAACTATGTTCAGATTTTACTCCACAACTTCCCAAAGGAGTTATGAAAAGCCATGGATTAGGAGAAATAACCGGGTGTACTCTTACAATCAATGGCGACTTTATGCTCATGGATAATTTGGACGCCTCTTTTGCTTCCTCACCAATTATTCGCAGTGGCGGAAAACTAATCGTAAATGGAAATGTTCAGTCCTCTGGCAGTATTTCAAATAATGGAGGGGAAATAATAGTTGATGGAACATACGAACAAACGGGGGGAGTTTTTTCTTCAGGTTCTTCTTCTTCTGTTACGCATGTAAAGAGTGATTTTTCGATTAATGGATCCGGTCGACTAAATAATTCTAGCGGAACACTAACTATCGACAGAAACTTATATAGCAACTCAGGGAATGGTAGCAAAATTTATTTGAAGTGCGTAGTGGGCGGAAATGTAATACAGCA
>JAEETA010000063.1 GCA_016286555.1 Lachnospiraceae bacterium
ATGAAATTATCGCCGTTGGCGGAAGGATCCGACATGGAGATCTCCACATCGAAGAGCCGTCCCTACGCTTCCATGGTAACGGTACCGCCGTCACCGGAGCTTTTCAGGACCACGTCCGTCACATCCGGGGTGATGGCGTATTTTTCCTTCATATAGTCCGTCGCGGCGCGCTTTACGATCTTTTCGGCGCTCTTGCCGCAGCCCGAGAGCATTCCCAGACAGGCCGTCAGGGCCACCAGTAAAGCGATCCTCTTCCAATACTTCCTCATTCTGTTCTCCCTGATTTACGAGCCTCAGCGCATGATCCTGATGTTCGTGATGGCGCACTGGTCACCTGTCAGTGCCACATACAATTCACCCGTCAGGTTCTCGATAGTAGTGATATTTTTGATACTGATGCCCTTATTCTCCGTGGTGGTCACGATGCGGTTGCCTTCCTTCCGGATGGAGACGGTACAGTCGTAGCCTTCCTTGTTGGCATCCTTCCATGCATTCCAGCCACAGAAGTCATCCAGCAGGCTCACGATCATCTTGTTGTCCACGCCCTCGCCGGATTCCCAGTTCTCGCCGTCCAGGCGGATGAGAGAATACTCCACATAGCCGGGGCCGTTCACCTTCCGATTCTCAGCGGTAAAAATATCCACAAAGGCACAGTGCCATACCAGTCTGGCAGTGGGAAGACTCTTGGTGTGGAAAGAGATCCGCATGCCGTTGGTGATGGGGATACCCTCGGTTGCATCGGTGCGGTAACCGTCCACCTGCACGCTGGGAACATCTCCCTCGGGGCCGTCCAGATAGCTCACCAGTTCTGCGATCCTGGGGATATAATCCGGTCCCACAGCCTCTCCCTGAGGTTCCATGGTCACATTGTAGAAATGCACATTATCTCCGGTAGCACCGGCATAAGCATACCGTGAGCTGTCGGGAAGTGCAATGATAAACCGGCGGACCGTCGCGCCGTCATCCAGGGTGATCATCACATGATCACGGGATTTAACAGCCTCCACATCGTAGGTTTTGATTGCCTGGTTGCCGGGAGTCGTCTGCACTCTGGTGCTGGGCCACTCCTCCATCTGTACCTTTCGGGCACCGGAGACCACGTAGGTTCCGTCAAAATGAATTTCCGCGAACTCGTAATAGTTCAGCTCCTCCATCTCTCTGGTGGTGTCATGGAAACGACCGTCCAGGGAGTCAAAGATGATCATGGCGGGAACGGCAGGACCTTCTGCCTTGCTCAAAGGTTCGCACTTAAAACTGCTCTTGCGGATCTGAGGTGTCAGAAGGAGGCCTTCGGACACATAATCCCGCATGGTCTCGCTCTCCATTTCGTCCCTGCCGGACAGCTCCTTGATCTCTTCTTTCTCCTTCATGTCGTACTCGGTATCCAGATCGATCAGGTGCTGCATGACCTTCGCATATTTCGGGTCAAACTGGGTGCCGGCCCCCTTCACGATCTCCTCCCGCACGCTCTGCTGAGGGATGGGATCCCGGTAGCTTCGTTTGGAGGTCATGGCGTCATAGGCGTCGGCCACGGAAATGATCCGGGCGATCTCCGGGATGTCCTCGCCTTTGAGTTTTTCGGGATAGCCCTTGCCATCATAGCGCTCATGATGGTACAGGGCACCGATGCCCAGCTTGGGATATTCGCTGATGCTGTGGAGGATCTGACCGCCCAGGACGGGGTGCTGCTTGATCACTTCGTATTCTTCCGGAGTGAGTTTGCCTTCCTTGTTGATGATGGCCTCGGGGATACCGATCTTTCCTACATCGTGGAGCAAAGCTACATAGTAAATCTCATCGCATTCTTCTTCGCTCATGCCGCTTTGCTCTGCAATCTTTCTGGAGTACTCCGCCACACGGGCAGAGTGACCGTGGGTATACTCGTCCTTCGCATCTATTGCGCTGACCAGTGCCACCGCAGTCTGTTCAAACAGACGCTTTAAGTTTTTCTGCTTCTCCTCCGTCCAGACCAGATTGTTCTGGAAGGAAAGGATGAAATAGACGATCCAGCCCACAATGAACAGCGCGGCAGCGGTATCAAAATAGTTCTGCCATCTGTCGTACTCCGTCACCAGATCCGGCACATAGTAAGCCAGGATCCAGGTACCCAGCGTAACGATACTGTTCAGGATCAGCATCAGTGCCTTCTGCCTGCCGTCCAGAATGATAACGATGTAAAGGGTTCCCAGCAGGAGCCACACCGGCGTTCCGCCACCAACCCCGCCGTTGGTGAAAAACATCAAAGGCAGAAAGCCGAAAACCAGCAGGTAGGAAATGACTTTCCTGGCCCGCTGGATCTTTTTCTTCCGGTAGACATCCCATACGTAAACGGAAAACACCACAGCTCCCACGACGGTGGAAATGGTGGCCATGGGCGGTTCCCGCATGATGAGTCCGCAGGGGATTGCCGCATACAGGGCGGCCAACACCGCGATAGAGAACACGATAAAGGCTCTGTCTCTCACATCCACGCTGGAATCATAAACATATGCCCTGATGTTTTCTCTGATTTTGCGTAAAGATTTCAAGCCGATTCATCCCCTTACATCAGAATTTGATCACTTCGGGCGCCTTGGTAAAGGAATAGAAGGTTGCCGTAGCATCTTCGAAATACAGAACTTCCGTATTGCCGTCGTCTGCGGAATACATGCCCTGCAGGGAAGGATAAGCGTCCAGCATGGACTGTCTTGCTTCTCTGCGGTCGTCCTCGATGAGCTTTCCGGATACCCGGAGCCAGTCGCCATCCTTGAAAGCGCAGATCTCCGCCTTAGGATTGGCGTGAAGCTGCTTGGATACATCCTTGGACTTGCCGGTCTGGATGTAGAGCTTTCCCTCAAACACGTGAGCCGTTCCGAAGGGTCTGACTCTGGGCTGGTCACCGTCCACGGTAGCCAGGTAATACGTTCCTGCTTCTTTCAAAAACTGCACTACTTTTTCCATATACATCCTCCTTTTTACGTCTCATATTCCCTATGCTATGACACGTCTGTCACTTTCTTAATGAAGCGGCGGAGTTCCCTGGGCGTACAGTATTTCGTTTTTCAATGTCTGAGGCACATCTCTGCCCATGTTGATAATCTTCTTGGACAGGGTGTCCAGTCTGTGGAGACGCTGAGCCTCCTTGAAGCGATAGCGCTCGATGGGCTCCTGATAGAGCGGGTTCACCATAAGCTTGTCGCAGATCTCCTTGCGGAACGGACAGTAGGTAAAGAGGATCGTCTTGGAGACCTTGTTCAGTCTCGGGGAACCGGTGGACTCGAACAGCACCCAGATCAGATAATCCCGGACAAACATTTCCTTGAAGGAATTCTTTGCCCGCTGCAGGCTGTTCTTTACCTTCTCCTTGGCCTCGTTGCTCAGATCCTTGTTCTTGCGGTAGAACTGCACATAATCGAAATACTCGCTGGTCAGGCTGCGGTCGGTGACGTCGTTCCATCTCGCTCCCTGTACACGCTTGCACATCTCCCAGCGAAACTCGCCGGCGAGACGGATCATGGTATTTTGCAGGTCCTCCATATGGAAAACGGAGACGCACATCCGGGCCGGACTGTTCCGGACCTTGCCTTCGATCTCCTGCCACATGACACCGCGGACGCCCACGTTGGGCATCAGGATGATATCGGGCAGATACTCCAGATGGATGGGCTCCTTGGACATGACATCGATGTTTTCCTTGTCCAAACTCTCGCGGTAAAAAGCGGAGAAGTCGATGGTGCGAATCTTCTCGATGGCAGCTCCCAGCGTCTTGGCGGTAACATAGGTGGACTCCAGGTCCTTTAACACGTTCTGCTTTGCAAAAATGGGACAGAAGGTGGTGATCCTTCCGAAGGTCATACGGTTGACCATGGGGAAGAGATTCTTCATCTCGTAGCCCACACGGCTCATGGGATTGGAAGCCAGCTGCTGCAGTTCCTGGGGCGTGATGTTGCCCGCCACCTGCTGCTTGTGGAGATAGTCGTTGTAATCGTCCTCGAACTCGTCGCGGCTGGGATTTTTCCTGCCGTCGTAGATGGCTACCAGCCAGTCGTAGAGGGTGTAAACACCGGCGCTGCCGTCGGCCTTCATACTCCGTGCCAGTTTTGCCAGGATCTGGCAGTTTTCCGCACCCGCCAGTTCCTCATCACAATAACCGAAGTACAGGAACATCTTCACGGGAAGCGGAGGATTGGGATCCTTCACTGCCTTGATGAAAAGTACGGTGTAGAGGCTGTAGAACTCCTGGGTGATGGCCCTGCGGAGCTTCGCAGTGTCGTCGTCCATGGCGTCGATGTCCTTGAGCTTGCGCAAGGTGCCGATGTGTCTGCGGAAGGAATCCGCTTCCTCCCAGTCGGCACCGGCGTAGATCAGGATCTCGTTCAGAGAGTTCACCAGCTCCATGGGGGCATCGGCAGTGTTCTCTTCCTCCTGCTCCGGATCCGTCTTCTTCACATTGCTGGTGAGGTCCGCGATGCGGTCCTTGTGGACAGGAAGTGACAGATCCGTCACTTCGGAATACTGCTCGACGATGCGAAGCAGTTCCTCATAGAGATCCTTCGCCTCGGTGGAACTCTGATCGATATGATAGTACAGTCCGGAAATCCCGCCGAAGAGGTCCTCTCCGTCGTCGGAAAAATATACCGCCGCCATCTGCTGTCTGTACTGCTCATGTCCCTCCAGGATCTGGAAGGCCTTGCGGCAGTCCAGGCTGCCCTTTCGGATCATACCCAGAGACACATTGGGCTCTGCCACCAGGTGAGGTGCCAGGCCGCCGGAATACACCTTGATCAGGCCGCCGTAATAATCCGCCAGCCACAGGTCGGGGGCCTCCTCCACCAGATAGGAGGTGCACTCCTCATACCCTTTGACGGTAGCCACCTTTTGCCGCATCTGGGTAGACAGAGAGGTATAGGTTCCCATATCCTTCACCAGGTTACGGTACAGCTCGCTGCAGCGGACTTCGGAATTGGAGCACTGCTCCAGCAGGAAGGAATTCTGGCGGAACAGGCTCATGAGACATACTCTGGCCAGCTCCGGCTGTTCCTTTAAGATGTCCTTGATCTGATCCAGGGTCCGGAGCGGGTACTCCATATAGGTGACCTTTTCCAGAGCGGTATAGCCCAGGAAATGGACCTCGTTGCACACCTCGCAGATCCCCAGGACATCGCCTTTTTTCAGGACGAATTTTCCCCCGGGATAGGTGACCTCCACGGTACCTGCCAGCACCAGACGGATGTGGGTCAAGGGATAACCCACCTTGGCGATCACTGTTCCTTTTTCAACTTCGGTTGCTGCCATAACTCCCCCGTATTCCACGAGGACTTTCGCCCCCGTTCATCTTGCTGTCTTACAGACTGACATCCTGCAGTTTTCTCACCAGTTCCGATTCCTTCACGGGCTTTGTGATATAAGCGTCGATTCCCACCGCATGGAGTTTTTCACGGTCCACGGAATAGGCGTCCACGCCCACGGCGATGATGGGTACACCGGCCAGATCCGGGTCTCCCAGGTTGCGGATCCTGCGGGCGGCACCGAAGCCGTCCAGGCCTGTCATCTTCACATCCATCAGCACCGCATTGTAGTAAAAAGGATTGCTCCGTTTTACCATCTCGGCACCCACGATACCGTTGGCTGCCGCTTCCACATTCGCACCGTACTTGTGCAGAATGCGGCTCATATCCTCCAGGCACTGCATCTGATCGTCCACGATCAGGAAGCGCCTGCCCTCGAACATTCCGTGGAGGGCATTTTCCTGCTGCCGCAGGCTCTTCTCGTTCTCGGTCTTCCGCCGGATGGGATCCTGGTCGGAGAGGTGGAAATCCACCACCACATGGAACACGCTTCCCACGCCTTTTTCACTGGTAAAGAAGATCTTTCCTCCCATCATCTCCAGCAGTTCCTTGGCCAGGGCCAGGCCCAGACCGCTGCCGGGGATGCCGCTCTCCGCAGAACTGTACTCTCTGGCAAAGGGCTGGAAGATCTTTCTGGCAAATTCCTTGTCGATGCCGATACCCTGATCCTCTACCATGAACTCCAGCGTCACATAGCTGCTTAAGGGAGTGCGCTGTTCCTGTACCGTCAGGGTGATCTCTGTCTTCTCGTCGGAATAGATGGATGCGTTGGTCAGGATCACCATCATGATCTGCAGCATCCGCGCACGATCGCACAGGAGGATCCTGTCGGGGGTCTCCATCTTGACCCGGAATTTCTGCTTCCGCTCCTTGCACATGGGAGTAAATTCCGCCCGGAGCTCGCCAACGATGGACTTCAGGCTCTCCTCACTCTCCACGATGTGTTCCCGGCCGCTGCGGATCCGGGTGATATCCAACAGATTGTCCATCATCCGCACCAGTTCGTTGCTGGCGGACATGATGCCCTGGAGATATCCCTCCAGTTCACTGCCGGGCTGAGCCTGGGTCAGGGCCAGCTGGGTGTATCCCATAACCGTATTCATGGGAGTCCGGAAATCGTGGGACATGTTTTTCAGGAAGAGGGCCTTGGCCTGGTTGGCCGCATTGGCCTCACGAAGCGCCATCTCCAAAAGGCCGCGCTCACGCTCGGCTTCCTGACGCAGACGATAAGTGGATGCTCTGTCATCCTCCACCTTGCGGAATGCGAAAAAGACCTTGACGGGGACACCGCCTGCGAACTCGCAAGGGAACCACTCCGTCTGTCTCCACTTCCCGTATTTGTTGGTATAAGTGGTGCTCAGCACCTTGCCGGGCGTTAAATTATCCCGCAGAAAATCAGGGCTGCCGTAGGTTGTCTGCTGATCCTGGTATTCGGTATCCACACGCTCGGGGATGTAGCTTTCCATGAACTCGGAGTATTTCATCTCCTCCTTCATGCCGAAGCTTCCCTGTTCGTCCCCTTTGTAGATGCAGGAGATCCAATCCTTCTCCAGGTCGATCTCATAGATCAGCAGATAACGGGACAGTCCCGCCATCACCAGACTGTTGCTGTATTGTTCCATGTCGCCTCCCAATCAATATACGGTGGGCAAGTGCACAGGAAATCAGTGAATTCCGGTTACTTCGTAATCCTTCTCTTCCACCGCTTTTTTCAGGATATCATCCGCGACATCGCACCCCAAAGTGACCACGGCAGTGCCCTTCTCATGGCTGACTGCTGCGGATTCCACGCCTTCCAGGCTCTCCAGAGCCTTCTTCACGGAGGCCTCGCAATGTGCGCACATCATACCCTTGATTTCAATCGTTTTCTCCATTGTACTACTTCCTCCCTTATTTTCCAAAGGTTTCTCGAAAGGTTTCTCAATTCGTTTTTCGTCCGGAGTTTCCTTGTAGGGATTCCGGTCCCGGGAAGGATCATAGACCTTCACCAGATTCAGTCGCAGAGCGTTGCTCACCACACAGAAGCTGGAAAGGCTCATGGCCGCTGCTCCCAGCATGGGATTCATGGTAACGCCGAAACGGGTGTACAGACCCGCAGCTGCAGGGATCAGCAGCGTGTTGTAGATGAGGGCCCAGAAAAGATTCTCCAGGATGTTCCGATAGGTGGCACGGCTGAGGCGCACGGCCGCAGGCACATCCGCCATCCTGCTCTTCATCAGCACCACATCCGCCGCATCGATGGCCACATCGGTGCCCGCTCCCACGGCGATGCCCAGATCCGCTTTCGTCAGGGCGGGAGCATCGTTGATGCCGTCACCCACCATGGCAACTTTTCCGGACTCGCTCAGTTCCCGGATCACTGCTTCCTTGCCGTCGGGCAGGACCCCTGCGATCACCCGGTCCACACCTGCCTGCGCGCCGATGGCCGCTGCGGTGCGTTCATTGTCTCCGGTGAGCATTACGACGGTGATCCCCTGCTCCTGCAACTGGCGAATGGCTTCCGTGCTGTCGTCCCGCAATGTATCCGCCACTGCGATCAAACCGACAGGCGTGTCATTCTCCAGGAAAAAGAGGGGCGTTTTCCCTTCGCCGGAAAGGCGCTTACTCTCCTGCAAAAGCCCCATGGGCAGAGGAGCAAAGGACTCTGCAAAGGCAGCATTGCCGCCGATGATCTTCCGACCATTCAAAGTAGCCTGCAGTCCGTTGCCGGGCTTT
Organism: Lachnospiraceae bacterium; assembly: GCA_016286555.1. Taxonomy (GTDB): domain Bacteria; phylum Bacillota; class Clostridia; order Lachnospirales; family Lachnospiraceae; genus AC2028. The sequence continues at coordinate 8,043 of JAEETA010000063.1, forward strand.
GCCAGGAAATTCTCCACAGGTTCCGGGGTAATGCCCTGCGCTTCCGCATACCGCAGTACCGCTCCCGCCAAGGGATGCTCGCTGGGGCGCTCCAGGGCTGCTGCCTTCCGAAGGAGCTCCTCCTCCGTGACCCCATCCGCAGGGATCAGATCCGTTACTTTGGGAGTCCCTTCCGTCACGGTACCGGTCTTGTCCAAAGCGATGATTCGGATGCTCCCGGTCTCCTGCAGGCTCTCTGCAGTCTTAAACAAAATGCCGTTCCGGGCACCCACGCCGTTCCCCACCATGATGGATACGGGAGTAGCCAGGCCCAGGGCGCAGGGACAGCTCACCACCAGAACGGTGATGCCTCTGGCAAGGGCGTAACCGATCTCCGCTCCCAGCAGGAGCCAGATCACAAAGGTGACGATGGCGATACCGATGACAGCCGGCACGAAGATGCCGGAGATCCGGTCTGCCAGCCTGGCCACGGGAGCCTTGGTGGCAGCGGCGTCGCTGACCATGGAAATGATCTTTGCAAGGGTGGTATCCTCTCCCACCCGGGTGGCCTCACATTTCAGGAAGCCGGACTGGTTTAAGGTAGCGGAGGTCACTTCGGAGCCCGGCTCCTTGTCCACGGGAATGCTCTCTCCCGTCAGGGCCGCTTCGTTTACGGCACTGTTTCCCTCCAGCACGATACCGTCCACGGGGATGGTCTCTCCGGGACG
>JAEETA010000064.1 GCA_016286555.1 Lachnospiraceae bacterium
CGAGGATGGAAAGCACGGCTGGACCTTCCTGCTGGATGAAGGCTACTCCAGAGAGATGGTGGCACAGGGGTTCCTCACCAGCCCCGAGTTCTTCAACCTCTGCGAAAGCTACGAGGTCAATCCCGGCACCGGCCTGGCAAATGTGCCCGCTCTGGGAACCATCCAGACCGCACACTGCACCATTGCAGGATGCCCCAACGACGCGCCTGTAAAGGTGATGGTTGTCAGCCTGTATGATACGGTCTTTGGCCGTGTACCCGCGCAGGATGAGGTGGACTTCTGGGTAACCCACATGTCCAACCACACTCCCGGCGTCTCTGCCCGCGTTATGGTAAATACCTTCCTGAACGGCGAGGAGTACAGTAACCTCAACCGGGATAACGGAGACTACATCCGTGACCTGTACCACGCGATCTTTAACCGCGATGCGGACGAGGAAGGCTTTAACGACTGGCTGAACCGTCTCGAGAACCTGGGCTGGACCAGAGAACGGGTGCTCAACGGCTTTACCGGATCTCCCGAGTTTATCGATCAGTGCCACCATGCGGGCATCGAGATCGGATCTGAGATCTGAAGTCAGATAAATAATCAGATAAGAAATCTGTCAGAGACTGCGGTAGCAATGCCGCAGTCTCTTTCCATATACAGAAACGGATTTCAGAACTTGTATTTTTGTATACTGTTGCGATTGACAGTGGCCACGAAGACTGTTACTATCACAGAATAATGGAAACTGGGTGGAAATAAACCTATCGAAAACGAAGAGGGATCCCGTGCGAAACAGAACGAAAAATCTGCTGAAAAACTGCATGACGATAGTGCTGGCCACCGCTCTGGCTCTGGGCGTGTTCCCGATTCCGGGAGCGGCGCTAATGGCAAAGGCTGCGCCGGTGGAAAAGGCCGCGCAGGGTGATGCTGAGAAGACCATCACCGGTTTGGGCGCGGGTGCCATTTCGAACCCTGTGGTTCCGGGCCACTACTCCCATACCTGGAACGGCTCCTATGTGTACTATGGAAAATATGATGGCACGAATCCCACCAGATATCGGGTGCTGGATCCGGCATCCGCAGAGTTTGGTATAAACGGCGGAAGTATGCTGCTGGATTGCGACAGCCTGCTGTATTCAGCCTATTTTGATTCAGCTCCCAGAAATTCCAATGTCTGGGCGAACAGTCCTATTAAGATCGGACTGAATGGTGCTTCCTTCCTGACGAAGAGCGGGAACCTTACCTCTTCCGAGCAGGCAGCCATCGCTGCCAGTACCAAGGAAGCGGTGTCCGAAAGTGACGGGTCCGGATATGCTGCAGCTGCTTTTTGCCCTCTGGCAGGAGACCGGGTATTCCTTTTAGATACGAAGGAAGTTACCAGAAGCTCCTACGGGTATTTTGATACGTCGGATGAGGCCAATAGCCGCATCAAAAGCGGCGCTGAGAACTTGAGCCTCTGGCTTCGTTCTCCCCATGCTTCCTATTCCAACAATGCCTGTTTTGTGAATGTGGACAAGCAGTTGCGTCATGGCCACGTATCCGGTGACTGCTTTGGCGTGAGCCCTGCTTTTAATGTGGGTCGTGCTTCCCAAATTTTTACCTCTCTGATCTCCGGGACTGCCGGAGCGGCCGGTGCGGAATACAAGCTGACAGTGCCGGACAGAGATGCCAACGGAAATGCGCGGATGACCATCTCCGTACCCGCAGGCTGTGCAGTGACCGGTATGGGAAATGATATCACCGTGCCCTATACCATCGGCGGCGCAGATGCAGGGAATGCCACCAGAGTCTCCATTCTGGTGACGGATGGTACCTGGAACTCCGATTCCGGATGGAGCGCAGGAGCCAGAGTGCTGCAATATCTGAAGCTCCCTGTTGCGGGCGAGACACTGCCCATTACCGGCAGCGGAACCTTCCATCTGGATGACAATATCACCGGTGCCTGGGGAGAGGATTTCCATATCTACTTCCTGGCAGAGGACGAGAACGGGGCCTATGAAACGGATTATGCCACTGAGCCTACGGAAATCCCGCCCATGCAGATCCTGGTGGATGCGCCAAATGTGAGTGTAACCTATGACGGTCAGCCCCATGGCATTGCTTTGGCCGTGACATCTCCCGAAAGCGGTGCTACCGTCCGATTCGGCACCGAAGCGGGAACCTATGAACTGACGGAGAGTCCTACCATTACTACGGTAGGAACCCTGACGGTATATTACAAGGTAACGGCATACCATCACGCAGATCTGTACGGATCTGCCACCGTGACGGTGCGGAAATTTTCCATTCCTGCCGGAGCTATCACACCGCCCACGGCCGCATCCCGGGTGTATGACGGTACCGCGCAGCCACTGGTAAATGCCGGTTCCACCACGGTAGGAACCATGAAGTATGCCCTGGGGAATGCGTCTTCCGCAACCTCGGCCTATGCCACCGCGATTCCCACGGAAACTAATCCCGGAACCTACTATGTATGGTATAAGGTCTTCGGAAATGCACTGTATGAGGATTCCGCTGAGGCGAAGATCCGGGTGACGATTTCCAGACCGCAGCCTGATCCAGACCCGAATCCCGATCCGACACCGGACCCCGATGATGATCCGGACGATGACCCGGATCCGACACCGACGCCTACGCCGGATCCCACACCCACCCCTGATCCCACGCCGACACCGGATCCCATCCCGGATCTGGAGACGGTGAGCAGCTTCGTGACCAGGCTCTATGAGGTCTTTCTGGAGCGTGCCCCGGAGCAGGATGAGGTGGACGGCTGGTCCGCACAGATCATCTTCGGACAGAAGACTGCGGGAGAGGTGGCTGCAGGATTTATTTTCAGCCCCGAATTTATCAATCGAAATATGTGCAACTCCCACTTCCTGGAGTACCTTTACCTGGGCCTCTTTAACAGACCTGCGGATGAGGATGGGAAGAGCGGCTGGACCCTGCTCATGGATGAAGGCTATTCCAGGGAAATGGTGGCCCAGGGGTTCCTTACCAGCCCTGAATTCTACAATCTCTGTGAGGGCTACGGTGTGAACGGAGGAACGGGTCTCTCCAACGTCCCCCTTCTCGGCACCATCCAGACCGCACACTGCACCATCCCCGGCTGTGGCGTGGAAGCCCCCGTGAGAGTCCTGGTGCTGGGCCTTTATGATACGGTCTTCGGACGTGTTCCCGATGAGGAAGAGGTGGCTTTCTGGGTAGGGCACATGTCTGCTCATACGCCGGGTGTTACTGCCCGGGTTATGGTAAATACCTTCCTGAACGGCGAGGAGTACAGAAATCTGAACCGGGATAACGGAGACTATATCCGCGACCTCTATCATGCGATCTTCGGCCGCGATGCGGATGAAGGTGGATTTAACGACTGGCTGAACCGCCTGGAGAATCTGGGCTGGACCAGAGAGATGGTCCTGAACGGCTTCACCGGATCCCCCGAGTTCATCGACCAATGCCACCATGCGGGCATCGAGATCGGAGGAGAGATCTGATCTACTCATAAGAAACAGAAGCCCCCGGGAGAGCGTACCCGGGGGCATTGTGTTTATCTAACCGTTATGATATCTTCCGGACGGCAGTGCAGCGCTTTCGACAGTGCGAGGACACTGCCGGCAGAGGCTTTGCCGATGTCTTTTCCGCCGATTTCATATTGCTGCAGAGTGCGAAGGTTCACTCCGGAGGCATCGGACAGCTCGGACTGGGTAAGCCCGATGAGTTTACGATACATCTGCAGGCGGGAGACCATAGCCTTTTTATGATACAGTTCGTCAATGGAAAGGATGGCTCTGTCCTCGGATGCAGTATGAAGTGCAGGATACATATTGATCAGGTCGGTTGCTGTCAGGACGCTGAATATGGTGCCAAAGGAAAGATTCATTTTCCACTGATAATATGCAGTGATATAGCCGGCCCAGTAATAGGCGTCCGCATCATATCGTATCAGCCCGGTAACTGTTTTCGGCGTTTTGATGCCGCATTTTTCCAGTACATTAAGGTATAATTCCGTCCCGGACATACCGCTGACTACCTGAGGGTCGCCTGCCTGAAAACGATCCGCATAACCGCTGATAATGAAATATCGGAATGCTTTGTCTACTTCACTGTTGCACCCGTGATAGGCATATTCGGTCATCTCCCCGAGGTTGCTCATGGCATCCTGCACGTAATATTCATGATATGCGTAGCTCATCGATGGTCATCTCCTTTGCTATGATATCTCTGATAAAAATCCCGTTTCTGTCGACTTGCTCCAGCAGATGATAATAGTTATCTCTGGCCTGCTTATCCCGTTCCATTCGCTTCGGATAGTAGATGCTCCCGTCGACATCTATGGCTTCCCGGAAGGAGATGGCATCAAAGCTCTTTTTGCTCTTAAGACAGACCTGTCTGCCCAGGGTACCGAGTATCATGGCCATCGCTAGCTGCCCGATGGAGATGGTGTTGGCGAGAAAAGCTCTGGCATAGGTAAAGTAGGAATCGTCGGCGCGATACCCTTCGATCAGGTCATATCCGGAAATGTCGGGCAGGAACCGGGCGGTGAGATATTCTGCCCCCTGCTTTTCTATGGGAGAACCGTACCGGACAATCCTGTTATGGATCAGCAGAGTGATCCAGGATATGATATTCTGCTCATCCAGAACCAGCGTCGACAGATCCTCTGCATCCAGTTCATATACATTGGTAAAACCTCCGAGCATACCTGAGCAGGCCCACTCGTTGGCTAACGCAATATCTTCGGTACAATAGAATCCCTGTCCGTAATCATTATGTTCTTTGCCGTAACCGAAGAGAGGTTTCTCGACGATCACACTTGAACCGTGATATAGAATCATATCATCACCTCGATATACAAACTACTTCTGTGGAAGTAGTAATATTATACTTCTAAAGAAGTATAATGGCAATACGCTTTAAATGGCTTTGACTTAGTGGGGAATTGAGTTAAAATTTTTTAACAACGGATATACAAAGTTGAGAAGGAGAGGGAAGAAATGAAGAGATCAAAGAAGCCCATGCTGAAAACCATTATGGCGGGAGTGCTCGTTTTTGCCATGGTGCTGGGGGCGGTGCCGCTGCCACAGCTTACGCTGACTGTAAAGGCGGACACTGAGAAGACCATCACGGGGCTTGGGACGGGAGCAATCGTAAATCCGATAGCGCCTGCAGACACCAGTTCTGCCTGGAGTGGGAGCTATGTGTATTATGGGAAGTACGACGGCACGAATGCCACCAAATATCGGGTTTTGGATAAAAATTCAGCCGACTTTGGCGTGAGCGGTGGGAGTCTGCTACTGGATTGTGACAGCTCACTCTATGCACCGGAGTTTGATGTTGACGGGAACCCAAACACCGGGGCACAAAAGGCCAATGAATGGGCGTACAGCGATATAAAGAGCGGCTTGAATGGCGATAGCTTCCTTACAAAGCAAGGAAACTTCACAGCTGTGGAAAGCACTGCAATAGCAGGAAGCACTAAAGCTGCGGCATCCGGAAACGATGGTGTTGGCCGGTCATATCTCGGGTATGCACGACTGTCCGGGGAGAAGATTTTCCTGCTGGACGCAAAGGAAGCCTCAAGGACAAGCTATGGATATTCGAACACATATGAGGGTGCAACGAACAGGGTGAAGATGGGATGCAACTGGTGGTGGCTGCGGTCGCCGGATACCGACGATGCTTACGATGGTCCCCGACAAGCCGGGCATGTGAATACCACCGGCGGATTGGGCAGCTACTCCGTCTTTGCGTGGAGTTTATTGGGAGCGAGTCCCGTTTTTAATTTGAGTCTCCCATCTGTTCTTTTCTCATCTTTGATCTCAGGGACTTCCGGTACAGCCGGTGCGGAGTATAAGCTGACACTGGTGGACAGCGGACTGTCCATTGCCGTAGCGGGTGGAAGCAGGGTTGCAAGAAACGGAAACACCATCACGGTGCCTTATACCATTACGGATACCAGCGCAACATCGGAAGCAAACCTGGTGTCCGTGCTACTTACGGACAGTACATGGACTGCTGGGACAGCGTCCACAAGCGGATATACCTATATGAAATTGAATGTGACCGGGGAAGTGGGTACCTCCGGCACCGGAACATTTACCCTGCCGGATGGATATGCAGACAAGACCTGCGGCACGGAGTATCATGCCTATATCCTGGCGGAGGATGTGAATGGGGAGAAAGAAACGGATTACGCAAGTACTCCGGTTCAGGTTACTATTCCGGCTCTCCCTGAGATCACAGCTCAGCCATCTGATCTGAACCTGACCTATGGCTATGCCGGCGGGAACGCGCTGTCCGTAACGGCCACAGTAGGGGCAGGGCATACTCTGACTTATCAGTGGTATTCCAACACAACGAACAGCAATGAAGGCGGTACGGCAATCAATGGAGCAACGACTGCGGGCTACACGGTTCCCACAGGGAAGAATGCGGAAACAACAGAATATTATTACTGTGTGGTGACGGATGCGGACGCGCTGTCCGCAGTGGCATCGAATGTGGCTACCGTAACGGTTCGGAAGGCAGAATCCTCCGTTACTACCGCACCCACGGCCAGGACCGGCCTGGTGGAGAACGGTTCCGTACTGGCACTGGTGAATGCGGGTGCCGCGTCCGGCGGGGATCTGAAGTATGCTGTGAATACGAATGCAACAGTTGCACCCACATCCGGCTGGACCACCTCCGTTCCTACTGCAACTGCTGCAGGCACTTATTATGTCTGGTATAAGGTCTTCGGTGATGGGAATCATAATGACACGGCAGCTCAGAAGGTTTCCGTGACCATCAGTGCGCGGCAGCCGGCTCCTACTCCTGATCCTACTCCGGATCCGACTCCTGACCCGAACCCTGACCCTACTCCTGATCCTACGCCTGACCCTACGCCTGACCCTACTCCTGATCCTGACGATGACTGGATTGATGACGGCACCGTCAGCAGTTTCGTAACCCGTCTGTATCACGTCTTCTTGGATCGTGCACCGGAGCAGGAGGAGGTAGACGGCTGGACCGCGCAGATTGTGGATGGCTCCATCACGGCAGGTCAGGCAGCCGCAGGATTTATCTTCAGCCCCGAGTTCATCGACCGCAATATGTGTAATTCGCACTTCCTGGACTACCTCTATAAAGGACTGTTTAACAGAATCGCAGATAAGGATGGGAAGAACGGTTGGACCTTCCTCATGGACGAAGGCTACTCCAGAGAGATGGTAGCGCAAGGATTCCTTACCAGCCCCGAGTTTTTCAATCTGTGTGAAACCTACGATGTCAATCCCGGTATGGGCCTTGCAAATGTTCCCCTCCTGGGCACCATCCAGACGGATCATTGCACCATCGCAGGATGTACTGTGGACGCACCGGTAAAGGTGATGGTGGTCAGCCTGTATAACACTGTCTTTGGACGGGTTCCCGCACAGGATGAGGTGGACTTCTGGGTAAATCATATGTCCGAGCATACTCCGAATGTCACTGCCCGCGTTATGGTAAATACCTTCCTGAACGGCGAGGAGTATTCCAATCTGAACCGCGATAACGGAGACTACATCCGTGATTTATATCATGCAATCTTTAACCGTGACGCGGACGAGGGAGGCTTCAATGATTGGCTGAACCGCCTGGAGAATCTGGGCTGGACCAGAGAGCAGGTGCTGAACGGCTTCACCGCATCTCCCGAGTTCATCGACCAGTGCCACCATGCAGGCATCGAGATCGGCGGAGAAATCTGATCTGCTTATACAAAACAGAAGCCCCCGGGAGAGCGCACCCGGGGGCTTTTTCCATGTTGTAGACAATTTTCATGCAAATTTTGAAAAAAAGGTTTGACTTTGTATATCTGATTTGCTAGAATAATCGTTGCCGCTGTGAGGTGGCAGCTTTGAAAAGATCTGCTCTGGAGAGATATCGAAGCGGTCATAACGAGGCGGTCTTGAAAACCGTTTGTCCGAAAGGGCGCGTGGGTTCGAATCCCACTCTCTCCGCTGGAATCCTGCGGAAGTGTGGATTCGGAAATTACATATCGGTAACGTAAGTCAAGCATTTGGAGAAGTACTCAAGTGGTTGAAGAGACACCCCTGGAAAGGGTGCAGGTCGTTAATAGCGGCGCGAGGGTTCAAATCCCTCCTTCTCCGTTCCTTCCTAAGGGGAGGATGTTCCTTGATAATTAAATAGTAATGCATCCCTGAAAGATTCCAAATCCGTGATGCTCATCTGAAGACATTACGGAGGATTGAA
>JAEETA010000065.1 GCA_016286555.1 Lachnospiraceae bacterium
GTTCGTTCTGAATATTGCACAGCACGTTGCTTTCCACGAGAACAAATGCACCGCTATTTTCTCTCTGGAAATGAGTAAGGAGCAGCTGGTTAACCGTCTCTTCTCCCTAGAGTCCAGAGTCGATGCACAGAAGCTCCGTACCGGTAACTTACAGGATTTCGAGTGGCAGGAACTGGTAGAAGGTGCCAACATCATCGCCGGTTCTCCGCTTATCATCGACGATACCCCTGGTATCAGCATCTCCGAGATGCGAAGCAAGTGCCGTAAGTTCAAGCAGGAACAGGGTCTTGACCTCATCATCATCGACTACTTACAGTTGATGAGTGGTAGCGGCAAGTCCGTTTCCCGTCAGCAGGAAGTATCTGATATTTCCCGTGCCTTGAAGGGATTGGCCCGTGAGCTTAACGTTCCGGTTATCGCCTTATCCCAGTTGAACCGAGGCGTAGAGCAGCGAGATGACAAGCGCCCGATGATGTCCGATCTCCGTGACTCCGGAGCCATCGAGCAGGATGCGGACGTAGTAATGTTCATCTACCGTGATGACTACTACAACAAGGACACCGACCGCAAGAACATCTCCGAAATCATCATCGCAAAACAACGTAACGGCCCTGTCGGCACCACCGAGCTGGCTTGGTTACCGCAGTACACCAAGTTCGGAAACCTCGAGAAGAGCCACCGCCGCGAAGAAGAATAAGAAGGACGCCCTCCGGGGCGTCTTTTTTGTCCCCCTTCTTCCCCACTCCCCTGTCCTCCTTGCTTCCTGGCCGCCGCCGGGTGGGTCTGCCCGTCCCTTTTCCCTCACTGCAGATAATGATTTTCTAAGCACCGGTTTTTTCTCCCTTTATTATTGGTGTCTTTTCAATTCTTTGCACTTCTTTGGCGCATGTGTGTCCAAAAACGGACAGCGACTATACTTCCCTTATATCCAACACTCTATGCATCCTCTCGCACATCCTTAAGTGAGGCTTATGTGCAGCAGACAATCATGTTGTTAAGCGGATTGGCATAAGGCGGCATGGACGCCGCCGTAGCAAATGATATTAGCATGGACGCGCTTCATTTGCGTTGCCAATCCGCAACAACAGATGTCGTAGCTGCACTTGCCGAACGGCACGATGTGCGATGGGGATGTATAGAGGCGTTGGATAATAGAAACAGAAAACTGTCCGTTTGGTCGACACACACGCTGAAGAAGTGCAAAACCAGTGAAAGAGACACCAACGGGGTGAGAAAAGCCTGGGTGCAAGAAAAGCAATTGCCTTTGTGAACTGGTGCAAGGTCTGTGGCATAGGCAGGCGCCAGGGGCGGGCCGGCCACCGAAGGTGGAGAGGGGCGGGCATAAAAAAACCGCCTCAAGAATAAGAGGCGGTTTGGGGTTATTGTACCAGTAGGTCCATGAGGGCCATGTAGACGTCTTCGTACTTGGCCTTCCAGTTGACGACGATGGCCTCGGCCTGTTCCTTGGAGGTTACATGGAGGTTGATGTCGACTACGTTGTGGCCTTCTTCGGAGACACGGCAGTGGACTAAGTAGCCGCCGCCGGTGGCGTCGTAGTAGTCTGCGGTTACGGAGTTGTTCTTCTTCATGGTGAGAGAGTTCTCGGCGAAGTAGTTCTTCATGTCTTCTTCGATGGCCGGCGTGATGCGGTCCGGGAAGAGCTCTAAGGTGCGCTCACCTTCTTCGTTGATGGTGTACTGGGTGCTGTTTACCGAAGTACTCATATCAATCATCTGGGCTTCCACCAAGTCGCTGATGGTCTGCTGGATGGTGAAGTAATCGGTGTACTTGCGCTCCAAGAAGAAGTCGGTAACCTGCTTGGTGCTTAATGGGAAATTCACCTTGGATAGGAGATTAAGCACCATAATTTTGTAGATAATGTTTGATTCAGCCATGGCTGTAACCTTCCTTATTCATTATTTAATGTGTGCCTTCACTGCAGCAGCTACGGCATCTGCAACTCTAGGGTCGAAGGCTTCCGGCATAATGAAATCATCCGCAAGCTTGTCGGCAGGAACCAAGTCTGCAATGGCATTGGCAGCTGCTAACTTCATCTCTTCCGTGATCTGCTTCGCATGTCCTTCTAAGGCACCGCGGAAGATACCCGGGAAAGCAACCACGTTGTTGATCTGGTTCGGGAAATCGCTACGTCCGGTTCCTACAATGCGGGCACCGGCTGCCTTGGCAACGTCCGGCATGATCTCCGGAGTCGGATTGGCCATGGCAAAAATGATGGCATCGGAGTTCATGGTGCGAACCATATCTTCCGTTAAGATACCCGGCTTGGAAACACCGATAAAGACATCAGCGCCGACAAGTGCATCAGCAAGGGTACCTTCCACATGACGTGGGTTGGTGACCGGAAGCATTTCTTCCTGGGCCCAGTTCAACGCTTCGTGATCCTTGCGGAGGATACCGTAGAAGTCACAAAGAATCAAATCCTTGAATCCGTAACGTAAGAGCAATTTGGCGATTGCAAGTCCTGCGGACCCTGGTCCGTTCAATACAATACGTACGTCGTCTTTGTTCTTGCCGGTAACGCGAAGTGCATTAATCAATGCAGCAAGTACGACGATTGCGGTACCATGCTGGTCATCATGGAATACCGGAATATCCAACATCTCTTTGAGACGACGCTCAATCTCGAAACAACGGGGAGCGGAGATGTCCTCTAAGTTAATGCCGCCAAAGGTTGGGGCAATATTGGCAACGGTACGAATAATCTCTTCCGTATCCTGGGTATCAAGGCAAATCGGGAATGCATTGACGTTACCGAATTCCTTGAAAAGAACGGCCTTACCTTCCATAACCGGCATAGCGGCTTCCGGTCCGATATTACCAAGACCGAGAACTGCACTACCGTCAGAAACAACGGCAACGGTATTGGCCTTCAAGGTGTAGTTGTAAACCTGGGATTTGTCCTCGGCGATGATTCTGCATGGAGCTGCAACGCCCGGGGTATAAGCAAGAGCTAAGTCTTCTCTGGAGTTTACTTTGGATTTTGCAATGGTTTCGATTTTGCCGTTCCACTCTTTGTGGAGCAAAATCGCCTGTTCGTCATTGGTCATGTTGAAAATCTCCCTTCTTTTTACGCGTATCAAGTGTAGCATGATTAAAAAGTGCTTGCAAGAGAGAAGAAAAGCGTTTATACTGTGTAACATCTAAAGCAAATCAATTTTGTTTCTTGATTATTTATCAATTATTTCCCACTAGGTATGAGAACTTTTTTGACGAGAACACGTCATTATATTTTATTTTTATAAGGAGATTTCATGAGAGAAAAATACGAAAGTTTAGCAGTTGGCGTATTGCGTGACTTAGCAAAGGCACGTGGTCTGAAGGGTGTATCCCGATTGAAAAAAGAAGAACTTGTGGAAGCAATGCTTGCGCAGGATGTGATTGATGCGAAGAATAAAGCTGAAAAGGAAGCGAAGGAAGCAAAGGAAGAGAAGCCGAAGCGTCCACAGTCTGCATCCCGTCCGGAGAGAGGGGAGCGAAGCGAGCGTGGTGAACGTCCGGAGCGTCCGGAAGGCGAAGAGAAGCCGGTGATGCATTACGATGATGCGAAGGATGCCAATGGTATCTTAGAGGTATTGCAGGACGGATACGGTTTCATTCGTTGCGAGAACTATATGCCGGGTGAGCATGATGTCTATGTTTCTCCGTCACAGATCCGTAAGTTCAATCTGAAGACCGGTGATATCATCTGCGGTAAGACCCGCAAGAACAACCCGAACGATAAGTTTGGTGCGCTTCTTTTTATCGAGAATATCAACGGCTATGCTCCGGAAGCAGCAGCCCGTCGTCCTAACTTCGAAGATTTGACTCCGATTTTCCCGAATGAGCGAATTCGTTTGGAGCGTCCGGGATGTGGTGTTTCCGTACGTATCGTTGATATGCTTTCCCCAATCGGTAAGGGACAGCGTGGTATGATCGTTGCACAGCCGAAGGCAGGTAAGACCACCTTACTGAAGCAGATTGCCAAGTCTGTTAAGATTGGTCATCCGGAGATGCATCTGATTATCCTCTTAATCGATGAGCGTCCGGAGGAAGTTACCGATATGAAGGAAGCCATTGAGGGTGAGAATGTAGAAGTTATTTATTCTACCTTCGATGAGTTGCCGGAGCATCATAAGCGTGTATCCGAGATGGTTATCGAACGTGCGAAGCGTTTGGTAGAGCATGGACAGGATGTTATGATTCTTCTGGATTCCATTACCCGTCTGGCTCGTGCGTACAACTTGACCGTTGCACCAAGCGGACGTACCTTATCCGGTGGTTTGGATCCGGCTGCACTTCATATGCCGAAGCGTTTCTTCGGTGCTGCCCGTAACATGCGTGGCGGCGGAAGCTTGACCATCCTTGCAACGGCTCTTGTTGAGACCGGAAGTAAGATGGACGATGTGGTATTCGAGGAGTTTAAGGGTACCGGTAACATGGAATTGGTGCTTGATCGGAAACTGTCGGAACGACGCGTGTTCCCGGCCATCGATATCTCCAAGTCCAGCACCAGAAGAGACGATTTGCTTCTCAGTAAGGAAGAACGGGAAGCTGTGGATCTCATTCGTCGGGAGATGGCGGGCGCCAGATCCGAGGACAATACCATAGAAGAGGTGATCCGTCTCTTTACCAAAACCAAGGATAACGGCGAATTTATCAATATGATTCAAAAGTCTTTGGGGAAACATTAACCCCTTATATATAGAAAGATTTTTTTAGAAAAAATGCTTGCAAATCAAAAAAGCCTATGATAATATGAACAAGTTGTGAGCATTGAAAGACAATGAACAAGAGTATTTGATCATGTGAGGTGAGATAAAGATGAGAGAAGGAATCCATCCGGATTATTATCAGGCAACAGTGACCTGCAACTGCGGAAATACGTTTGTTACAGGTTCTACAAAGCAGGAGCTTCATGTGGAAATCTGTTCGAAGTGCCATCCCTTCTATACCGGCCAGCAGAAAGCCAGCCAGGCGCGCGGCCGTATCGAGAAGTTCAACAAGAAGTACGGAATGGGCGCGAAATAGTTCCGGGAACCATGACGGAAGGGTTGAGGCGGATGCTTCAACCTTTTCTTTATGCGCAGGGACCTGCATGTTTATTTTGTTTTTTTGTTTTCGGCGTTTTTAAGCCGCAAAGCGCAGGGGCCTTGTACATGGTAAGGAGGTTGAAGTTGACTTATCGTGAAGCCCTGACGGCAACGGCCGGACTTCTCACGGAGGCGAAGGTGCCGGATCCGAACGTGGACGCCTGGTATCTTTTGTCGTATGCGACCGGCATGAACCGCAGTGATTTTTATCTCAAAGAGGATGAGACGCTGACGCAGGAAGAAGGAGAGCATCTCCAGAACGCGCTGAAGGAACGGGTGCAGCGGGTGCCTTTGCAGTACATTCTGGGAACGCAGGATTTTATGGACCTGACGTTTTCTGTTAATGAAAATGTACTGATCCCGCGGCAGGATACCGAAACGCTGGCGGAAGAGGCGGTGCGTTTCCTCCCGAAGGACGGCGCGCTTTTAGACCTTTGCACCGGCAGCGGCTGCATCGCGATCACCGTGAAGAACCGCCTGAAGGAGGCGGCGGTGACGGCTTCCGATATCTCGAAGCCTGCGATCGCCATGGCAAAAGAAAATGCGAAGCAAAACGGCGTTCAGGTGGAATGGGTGGTGAGCGACCTCTTCACCGCGATCCGCGGGGAATATGACGTGATCACCTGCAACCCGCCTTATATAAGAACGGAAGAGATCCTGAGCCTTGAACCGGAGGTTCGGGATTATGAGCCCGGGATCGCGCTGGACGGGGGAGAGGACGGACTGGATTTTTACCGCCGGATCATCCCGGAGGCGGGGAATTTCCTGAAGCCCGGCGGCATCCTTTTATTCGAGATCGGGTGCGATCAGGGAAAAGAAGTTACGGAACTTATGGAACAGGCCGGTTTCCAGGAGGTACGCGTGATCCGGGATCTGGCGGGTAAAGACAGAGTTGTAAAAGGGAGAAAACATGTTTGATCAGTTGGAAGACCTTATCAAAAAATATGAAGAACTGATGCATCTTTTATCGGAACCGGAGGTGGCGAACGATGGCGCCCGCTTCCAGAAGCTGATGAAGGAGCAGAGCGAGCTGGCTCCCATCGTGGAGGCATATCGCGAGTATAAAAAGAATAACCAGGCCATTGAAGACGCCCTTGCCCTGATCGACGAAGAAAGCGATGAGGAGATGAAGGAGATGGCGCGGGAAGAGCTTGCGGAAGCAAAGTCGAAGGTTGAGGAACTGGAAAACCGCCTCAAGCTCCTGCTCCTTCCGAAGGACCCGAATGATGACAAAAACGTGATCGTGGAGATCCGCGCCGGCGCCGGCGGGGATGAAGCGGCTCTTTTTGCAGCGGAGATCTACAGGATGTATGTGCACTATGCGGAGTCCAGACGGTGGAAGGTGGAGCTTCTCGAAGTGGATGAGATCGGCATCGGCGGCATGAAATCCGTGAACTTCATGGTGAGCGGCAGCGGCGCTTATTCCGTATTAAAATACGAATCGGGCGTGCATCGCGTGCAGCGTGTGCCGGAAACCGAATCGCAGGGCCGGATCCACACCAGCACGGTTTCCGTAGCGGTCATGCCGGAAGCCGAAGAGGTGGAAGTGGAGATCAACGAAAAGGACATCCGCATTGATGTGATGCGCGCCTCCGGCAACGGCGGGCAGTGCGTCAACACAACGGACTCGGCAGTGCGGCTGACGCATTATCCGACCGGGATCGTGATCTACAGCCAGACCGAAAAAAGCCAGCTCCAGAACAAGGAGAAGGCCTTTGCGCTGCTGCGCGCCAAGCTTTATGACCTGGAGCTGCAGAAACAGCGTGATGCGGAAAGCGCGGACCGCCGGAGCCAGATCGGGACCGGTGACCGTTCGGAGAAGATCCGCACCTATAACTTCCCGCAGGGGCGGGTTACCGACCACAGGATCGGCCTGACTCTGTATAAACTGGATAAGATTTTGAACGGCGACATTCAGGAGATCCTGGACGCGTGCATCGCAGCGGATCAGGCGAAGAAGCTGGCATCGATGAACGGGGCCGCCTGATGGAGGTAAAAACTCTTCAGATCCCGGAAATGGACGCCTATGCGCGGTATTCTGAGGTAGAGCTGCGGCGGGTCAATGAACCCGAGCCGGGGTGGTTTCTGGCGGAGAGCGTACATGTGATCCGGCGGGCGATGGAAGCGGGCTTTGTACCGCTTTCCTTTTTAATGGAACCGAAGCAGGCGGCGGGAGAGGCCAAAGAGCTCATCGACCGTTTCCCTGAGATCCCTCTTTATATCGCCGAGCCGGAGATATTAAAACAGCTTACGGGTTATCCGATGATGCGCGGCGTTTTATCATTAATGCAAAGAAAAAAGCCCCCGTCGCCCCTTTCTGTCGTAAAAGATAAGAGGAGAGTGGCGGTGCTGGAGGAAGTGACGAACCCGACGAACGTCGGCGCGATCTTTCGCTCTGCAGCGGCTCTCAACGTGGATGCGCTGCTCCTTACGCCGGGCTGCGCAGATCCTTTGTATCGCAGGGCGCTTCGGGTCAGCATGGGGACCGTGTTTCAGATTCCCTGGACGTACCTCGAGGGCCCGGTTTATCCATGGCAGGAGAAAATGGTTCCGTTTTTGAAAGAGCAGGGTTTTTTTACTGCGGCTATGGCTTTGACTCCGAATGCTCTCTCCATAGAGGATGAAGTGCTTGAAAAACAGGAGAAGCTGGCACTTTTTCTCGGCTGCGAAGGATACGGCCTTTCGCAGGAAACGCTTGAGCAGACGGACGTGGCGGTGAAGATCCCGATGCAGCCGGGTGTGGACTCTCTGAACGTCGCTGCAGCCAGCGCTGTCGCGTTTTGGGAGCTGAGAAAAAAATAATAATTAAAAAATTAAAAACCTGCTTGACAAGGGTATATCAGCGTGCTATCATTGTCACGTTGACCGCACGGAGCGGAAAACGTTTTTGATACAGTGTTCCTTGATAACTGAACAATGAGACAACGTCGAAAAGCGTAAGAATTAAAACATCAAGACCTTTGATGTTACGGACCTGTTACAGAATAAATTTCCTTCGTGCTTGTCTGGTTTCCCGATTACTTTGTCAGAAAGCCTCGCCGTAGTCCACTACGGCTGCGT